>DASXZD010000106.1:0-18356 GCA_036502085.1 Streptosporangiaceae bacterium | reverse complement strand
GCCTCCGGCCTGGCGGCGGGCGCCAGCGAAGGTGCTGGCGCCCAACCGCCGGTACGGAGTGCTACGCCGCCGGGGTGGCCGGCTGCAGGATGCTGAACACGGCGCCCTGCGGGTCGGACAGCACCGCGATGCGGCCGACCGGGGTGTCGAATGGCTTGGCCACCACCGTGCCGCCCAGCTCGGCGGCCTTCGCCACGGTCGCGTCGGCGTCCGTCACGGCGAAGTACACGTGCCAGTGGCTGGGCGTCCCCGGCGCGTAGGGCGGCGTCGTGCCGCCGACCTGAGCCTCGCCCGCCTCGAACAGCGTGTAGTCACCGTCACCCATGTTCATCGTGCTGGTCGTCAGCCCGAATACCTCGCGGTAGAACGAGGCCGAGGCAGCCGGGTCGGCGGTGATCAGCTCGTTCCAGATCACCGCGCCAGGCTCGTTCACCAGCGAGGCGCCGATGTGGCCGGTGGCCTGCCAGAGGCCTACGGCCGCGCCGCCCGGGTCCAGGACGAAGGCCATCCGCCCGGCATCCATCACGTCGAAGGCCGGCATCGCGACCTGGCCGCCGGCCGCCCCGACCTTGGCCACCGCATCATCGACCGAGTCCACGGCGAGGTAGGTGTTCCACATCGGCGGCGCGCCGGCCGCGACCATGTCCGGTCCCTGCGGCGCGATCGCGGCGACCGAGTCCTCGCCCACCATGGCCATGGAATACACCGGGCCCTCCGGCATGGGCCGGTCGTCGTAGCTCCAGCCGAACAGCCCGGCGTAAAACTCCTTCGCGGCGGCCTGGTCGCTGGTCTGCAGGTCGACCCAGTTCGGCGTCCCCTGGGTGTAGGACGTGCGCTTCGGCATTAATTGCTCCCTTGGTGGTGCTTGTCCGGCGGGCTTGTCTGCGGTGCTTGTATGCAGGGCTTGTCGGCGGGGTTTGTTTTTCAGCGAGGCTTGTTTGCAGCGATCTCATGTGCCGGCGAAACGGTCAGCGATGTACGGGGCTTAAGCGTGCCAGGAGGGTCGGACAGTCCGGGCCGTTCAGCTCATCCGGGCCGGCCGGTGAAGGCGATCAGCCGGTCCAGGGCGCCGGCATCCGGATTCGCCGGCAACTCTTGGCCGAAGCGGCCGACACGGATCTCGGGGCTGATGATCGTGCGGGCCGCATCGAGCACGAACGCCGCCACCGGCTCAGGCACCGTGACATCCTGCCCGGTGGCCCGGGCGAAGTCCCAGGCGTGGACCAGCAACTCGAGCGAGAGGACGCTCAGGGCCACGACGGCCGGCACGTCGCTGCCGAAGAAGCTGACCGTGCCGCCCGAGCCCCGGGCGTCCCACGCCTCCAGCGCGATCTGGCCGGCGTCGGCGATTCGTTCCTCCAGCGTGGCCGGCGTGGCCTGCCCGGGCACCGGGAACACGGCACCGCCCGAGGTGCCCAGGTGCGTGACCGATCCGGTCAGGTGATCGGCCAGCTGAGCGACGGTGAACTCGGGGCAGCCCGTGGCCCGCGCGTAGTCGGCTTCGCCGATGCCGGTCAGCACCCGCTGGCAGACGGCCAGGCTGGCCGCGGCGCAAGAGATGGCGTTGAGGTTCTCCGCTGCGGTGGCGGCGGCGCCCCATTCGTCCGGTCCCGCGTCGCCCTTGACGGCAGCCTCCGCGAGCCGGCCCAGGTAGTGGGTCCAGCCCTCGGCATGACTGGCGGCTTGCTCGTCGGTCACCCCCTCGTGCACCAGCCGGATGACCGTCCCGCCCGGTGCGGGCTCCAGCGTGATGATCACCGTCGACGCACCGGGCGGCAGGTCGTCCGCGCCTTCCCAGCCCCAGCTGAACACCACCCGCTTGCCCGGCTCGACCTCGGTGCAGGTTCCCCTGGCGGTATGGCCGGGGATGATGGTCCAGCGGTACTCCCCGCCCGCCCGCAGGTCGACCCGCGCGGTGATGGCCTGCCATCGGCGCAGCCGGTCCGGCCGGGTCACCAGGGCAAACGTCTCGTCGGCGGAGAGCGGCACGAACACCGTCTTCTCGAAGGACGTCATGGACATCACGGGCCTCCCCGGGGCTGGTGCATGCGGGTGATCATGCTCGCGTCCTGGACGATCTGGTCCAGCTCACGCGTCCAGAAAGATTCGAGCTCGGCGCGCAGGGCCGCCATGCCGTGCGGATCGAGCCGATAGTACTGAAACCTTCCCTCTCGCCTGCTGGTCACCAGGCCGGCCTCGGCGAGCACGCCCAGGTGCTGCGATATGGCCGACCGGCTCACCGTGAAATTGCCGGCCAGCTGCGTGACCGTCCGCTCGCCGTTTCCCAGCAGCTGCAGCAGGCGGCGACGGTTGGGCTCCGCTACCGCAGCTACCAGATCGTGCACCTCAATACGTTAGCCATCACTAACGCGTCGCGCAACTCCCGCGGCCGGACCGTGCCGGGCTGGCTAGTCTGGTTCGCACCGACCCGAGAGGAGAACGATGTCCTACCCGGAGCCGCGTTACCTTGGCCAGAGCGGCGAGTTCAGCGCCCTTTACCGGCGGGGGGACCAGGCCCCCGAGCTCCCGATGAAGACCACGAACGCCAGCTATCTCGCGACCGGCGCCAGCACGCACGGCCAGTTTGGCCTGTACCGATGGGACTTCAAGGGACCGCCGGCCGGCCCGGATCCGCACTTCCACCGGGCCATCTCCGAGTCGTTCTTCATCCTGAGCGGCGCCGTCCAGCTGTTCAACGGCCAGGACTGGATCAACGCGAGCCCGGGCGACTTCCTCTACGTCCCCGAGGGCGGCGTGCACGCGTTCCGCAACGAGTCCGGCGAGCCGGCCTCCATGCTGATCCTGTTCGCTCCCGGCGCGCCCAGGGAACCGTACTTCGAGGGCCTGGCCGGCCTGGGCCAGCTCAGCGACGAGGAGCGGGCGGAGTTCATGATCCACCACGACACGTTCTGGCTGTGATCTCGGCTAGCGATGCTAACCCCGCTCGCGACGATCTCCCGTGGCGTTGCCCAGCCTGGCCCGGCTCGCCGCTTAGTTGATCAACGTCGATGTGAATTTGGTGTTCCTCTATGACCGTCGCTGTCATTTTGGTGTTCATTGGCGGGCTGTTTTCCACCACCCCGGCGGGTGGCGCCGACGGTGGGCCGCGCGCCGTAGCTCAGGGAGCGTAAACCGCCTCAAGGTAGGGTGAAATTCGGTCGCTGAGGCTCGTTGCGGTCAAAACGGTCCTGTGGGCGGCTCCTCGGTTCGCGGGACGAACTCCAGGAGGCAGAGCTAGATGCGCGACGAGGCGGCCGCTCGCGTTGAGGCGGCCGCTCGCGTTGAGACGGCCGGCCCCTCGTCCCGGCCGGTCCGGCGCTGGCTATCGCCGCCAGGGACTCGCGGGCGGTCCGGCCTCGCTCCCCATCGCGACGTCAGGCGAGCCCGGCTGGCCGTTTTCGCGGTGTTCTGGCTGTGCGGGGTGATCTGCTCGCTCTGGAGCGCTTCGCTGCCGGCGCTGAACGCCCGGCTGCACCTGGGCGAGACGCGGCTCGGCGTCGCCTTGCTGATGGTCGGGGCCGGAGCCATGGCGATCATGCCCGTGACCGGGCGGCTGTGCGATCGCTGGACCAGCCGGGCCGTCCTCAGGGTGGGCGGGCCGGTGACGGCGCTCACGCTGATCGGCCCGGCGCTCGCTCCCGGCTTCCCGGTGCTGCTGGTGGCGGCGTTCGTGCTCGGGTCGGGCATCGGGTCGCTGGACGTGGCGATGAACACGCATGCGATCGCGGTCGAGCAGCGGTACGGGCGGCCCATCATGTCCGCCTTCCACGGGCTGTGGAGCGTGGGCGGCGTGGCCGGCAGTGCGGTCATCGCCGCGGGACTGCACTTGGGGGCGCACGCGCCGGCGCTGATGACGGCCGGGGCGTGCGCCGCTTCGCTGCTGCTTTTGCTGCCGGGACCGCTGCTGCTGACCGGCGGCGGGGAGCCCGCCGCCCGAGCATCGCGCCGCGAGCCGGGAGCTTGCGCTGCCGCGGCCCGCCGCGGCATCGTGCTGCTGCTCGGGCTGGTCGCCGCGGCCGGGTTCCTCTGCGAGGGGGCCGCCTACAGCTGGGCGCCGCTGCACGCGATCAGGGAATTGCACGCGGACCCGGCGACCGCCGCCCTGGCCTACACCGTCTTCGCCGCCTCGCTGACCGCCGGGCGCCTGGTCGGCGACCGCATTCGCCGGTGGCTCGGCCCGGTCCGGACCATCGCCGTGGCCGGGGCGATCGCGGTCTGCGGGTACCTGATCGTGCTGCTGGCGCCGTCGCTGCCGGCAGGCGGCCTGCCGTTTGACTTTGCCGGGTGGGGCGTGACCGGGATGGGACTCGCCACGGTGGTGCCCGGCATCTTCAGCGCGGTCGGCGAGCTTGACCAGGCGGTCGGCCGGGCCATGTCACTGGTGGCGACCTGCGCTTACGCGGGGGAGTTGGGCGGCCCTGCGGTCATCGGCCCGGTGGCCGGGGCGACGTCGCTGCGGATAGCCCTGCTCGTCCCGACCGTGCTGACCGTACTGATCACCATCGTCGGGCCGATTGCAGTGCGACGAGCCGCCCGGCCAGTCGGCCCGAAGGACGCCTTCGTGACCGTGCGGCCGGCCGTCGGCTGCGCGGCACGGGCCATCGCAGAGCCGGGGACTGCTGGGGAGAGCGCTGTTGAGGAGTGCCGTTATGAGGGCTGACCGCCCGCGCCTGATCGCGACCGATCTCGACGGTACGATCCTGCGGCACGACGGGACAGTCTCCAGCCGGACCATGGCCGCCCTCGCCCGGATCGAGCGGGCGGGCGCGAGGCTTCTCTTCCTGACCGGCCGGCCGCCGCGGCACACCGCGGAAGTCCTGCTGCCTATCGGCTACCGGGGCACGGTGATCTGCGCCAACGGCGCGCTGGTCTACGACCTGGGCCGCGCGGCCGTCATCGGCCAGCATCTCATCCCGGCGCGAGTGCTGGCCGAGGCGGCCGATCGGCTGCGCCGCGCGATCCCCGGGATCGGCATCTGTGTCGAGTACGCCGAATCGATGGCCAGGGACGCTGTCTTCGAGCCGACCGGCTGGGACGGCAGCGAACCCTCGCCGCCGCAGGAAGATGCTCAGCTGCTGGCCCGTGACGCGGCCAAGCTCCTCGGCCGCCACCCGGAGCTGTCCGCCGACGAGTTGCTGGCCCTGGCCGCTCCCGCCATTGGCGATATCGTCACCGTCTGCCACTCCAACGGGCCGCAGCTGATCGAGGTGATGGCGGCCGGCGTGAGCAAGGGGTCCGCGCTGGCCAGCGTCGCGGGCAGGCTCGGCATCGCGGCGCGGGACGTGGTGGCGTTCGGGGACATGGTCAACGACCTGCCCATGCTCGCCTGGGCCGGCACCTCGTACGGCGTGGCCAACGCGCACCCGGACGTGCTCGCCATGGTCGACCAGGTCATCGCGAGCAACGAGGAAGACGGCGTGGCGGCGGCCATCGAGGGCCTTTTCCCGGATCCGCGCGCTATACCCGCGGCCGGATAACGGGTAGGGAGGGATGTATCTGGCGCCGTCTGGCCGACTCTGAAGGTGAGGTTCTGATCATGGCGAGCGCCGGGGAACCCGGCTAGGGACGCAGCTGCACGCGGGGATCGAAGGCCAGCGTGCCCACGTCCACCGCACTGGCCGAGCCGTCCACCGGGATCACCGCGCCGTTGACGTAGGACGCCGCGGCCGACAGCAGCCAGGCCACCACGGCCGCGACCTCGCTGGCCTGCGCCGGACGCCGCTGCGGCACGAGTGCCGTGACCAGCTCGTACGCTTCGGGCACCGGCAGCGCTCTGGCGGCGCCCAGCGCGGCCATCTCCTCGTCGGCCATCGCGGTGACCGTCCAGCCGGGACAGACCACGTTCGCCCGCACGCCCTGGTGAGCGTGATCGACGGCGATCGACTGGGTCAGCATGGTCAGCCCGGCCTTGGTCGCGGCGTAGCCGCCCATCCCGCTCGCGGCCCGCAATGCGGCGACCGAGGCGACGGAGACGATCGCGCCGCGCGCGCTGATCAGGTGCGGCAGCGCGGCCTGGGCGACGAGGAAGGCGCCGGTCAGGTTGACCGAGACCATCGCCGCCCAGTCCGCGGGCGCGAGGTCGGCCACGCCGCCGGGGGAGATCACCCCGGCGTTCAGCACGAGCCCGTCCAAGGATCCGAACTCGGCCACCGCCCGCGACACCGCCGAGCTCACCTGCGCCGGATCGCTAACGTCGCCCACGACGGCCAGCGCCCCGGTCTCCGCGGCGACCGCGCGGAGCAGCTCAGGCCGGCGGCCGAGTATGGCTACCCGGTCACCGCCCGCCGCCAGCGTGCGCGCCACCGCGGCGCCGATCCCGGTGCCGCCCCCCGTGACCAGAACGCCGCGCCCCGGCGCCCCGCCAGGCCCCGCGCCGGCCGTCCCGCCGGGCGCCGCACCCGACGCCCCGCCGGCCGTCCCGCCGGGCGCCGCACCCGACACCCCGGCAGGCCCGCCAGGCCCAGCGCCGGGCGGCGCGGTCACACGGGGCTCTTCGCGGTCAGATCCGCCAGCTGGCTGCTGGCCGAATCCCGGGCCCGCAGCACCCACGTCGAGGCGAAGCCGATCACCAGCAGCGCGAGCGCGAACCAGGGCGCGAGGATGGTGGGCCTCGTCACCTTGTAGAACGCGCCGAAGATGGCGCCGCCGGTTATCACGATGCCGAGTACCGCCGAGGCGATGAGTGGGCCTCTGCGTTCGGAACCCTTAAAATCTCTGAGCGAACCCACCGACATCAACAGGTAGACCACGACTAGCGCGAACCCCCCGAAGGTGGAGCCCCAGGCGAACATCGCGAAATAGTGCGGCGTGGCGGGAAGCGCGAACAGCCCGGTCCAGAACAGGTTGACCAGCAGCACGGCCAGCGACGCGGCGGCCACGAAGCCGGTGGCGCCCAGCGGCGAGCCGCGGCGCCGCGACACGACCGCGAGCGCGGCCGGGATCCGCCGGTCCCTGGCCATCGCGAAGATCCCGCGCGAGGCCGAGACCGCGCAGCCGATGGCCACGGCCATCATGTCGAACAGCACGACCAGCTCGAGCAGCCGGTCGATCCAGGTGCCGCCGTAGCCCCCGGCGCTCTTGGCCGCGCCGAGGGCGAACAGCGGGGCGCCGGCCGCGGCGGTCAGCGTCTTGAGGCTGTAGTGGAAGCCGGCCACCTCGACGTAGGCGGCGAGGATGAAGAAGACCGTGGCGATCCCCGCCGTGGCCAGCACGGCGACCGGGATGTGCCGGCGCGGGCTCGGCGTCTCCTCGGCCAGGTTCGCCGCGGTCTCGAAGCCGGTGAACAGCAGCACGCCGTAGAGCACGCCGAAGAAGATGCCCGACCAGCCGTCGGCCGCCGAGGACGGCCGGAACGGCCGCAGGCTGTTCGCGGAGCCGAGCTTGACGATGACCACGACGAAGAACACGGTCACCACGATGATCGAGACCAGCGCCAGGGTGAGCTGGCTGCGGGTGGACAGCCGCACGCCGAAGTACAGGATGCCGGTGATCACGGCGATGGCCAGCAGCGTCCAGGCCCACGGCGGCAGCGGGTTGACCGTGAACTCGGCCGCGATCGTGCTCTGAATGTAGCCGCCGATCAGCAGCAGCAGGCCGGTCAGCAGGGCCAGCACGCCGCCGTAGTAGAGCCATCCGGCCGCGGTGCCGATCCGCCGGCCCAGCCCGCGCGTGACGTAGTCGTACAGCGAGCCGGCGGCGTGGATCTCCTTCGCGTAGCGGGAGATGATCCAGCCCAGCGCGAACACGCCGACGGCCGCGACCAGCACGGACAGCGGCGAGGCGATGCCGCCGCCCTTGCCGGACGCGCTGATCACGCCGACGACGAGCGGTATCACGAAGGCGGCGGAGAACACCGGGCCCATGAACCCGACGGACTGCGCGATGACGTCGGGCAGGGACAGCTTCTTCGCGCCGAGGCGCTCGTAGGCCGGGTCGGCATTCCCCATCGTGTCCTCCTGAGGCCGGAGGTGTGATGCTGGGATCGTATGGAAGCAAACGATCTCGCGTCAAGGCCCGCACGCCGTCAAGGCCCGCACGCCGTCAAGGGCAAGCACGCCGCCAAGCGCAGCAGCGTCAAGCGTCAGCCGCCCAAGGCCGCCATCTTGGCCGCCAGCTCACGGCAGAACTCGGCAAACTGTGCCGTGTCATCGATGAACTGCGACGGCTTGACGCAGATCGTCCCGAACCCCCGGCGCAGCTGCCCCGGCACGGCCGCCAGAGCAACATCCAGGTCGGCGGGCCGGTCCGGCCGGGCGAACGTGCCCCGGATGCCTCCCACGTACTCCACCTCGCCCGGATCGCGGCCCGCCTCGGCGAGCGCGCCCGCCAGCCGGGCCAGCGACGCGTCGTCGGGCGCGCCGAGCGGGTTGAAGCCGCTGCCGTACCGCACCAGTCGGCCGATCAGCCGCCGGTGCACCGACGAGCCGCCGAACCAGAGCACCGGTCCTGACGGCCGCAGCGGCTGCGGCTCCAGCCAGACGTCGCCGAACCGGTAGTGCCGCCCCGAATACGAGAACGGCGAGCCGCTCCAGGCCCGAGACCAGATCTCCAGCTGCTCGTCCAGGATGTCGCCGCGCTGGCCGAACGGGACGCCGAGCGCGTCGTATTCGTCCCGGTGCCAGCTCACGGTGGGCAGCACGACCAGCCGCCCGCGGCTGAGCCGGTCGAGCGTGGCCAGGTCCTTCGCGGTGGCCAGCGGGTGCCGCAGCGGGCTGATGATGGCCCCGGCGACCAGCCGGATCCGCGACGTGGCGGCGGCGATCGCGCTCAGCAGCACGAACGGGCTCGGCCACGGCGTGGCCGGATCCTGGTTGCCGGGCAGCGCGTAGTCCCGCGGGTTGGACGGCAGCCCGGCCGCGTTCGCCGACGGGCCGAGCACGACGTGCTCGCTGACCATCACGCCGTCGATGCCCGCCCGCTCCGCCTCGATCGCGAACCTGACCAGATCGCCGATGTCGGGGACCGGGCGCATGGTCCAGTTCTCGGTGAGGATCATCAGCAGCCGGGGCGGTCCCGCCATCAGGCCGGCCTGACCAGGACCGGCAGCTCGCGCAGCCCGTTGGTGAAGTTCGACCTGATGCGCTTGGGCGGCCCGGCCAGCTCGAACCGGCTGACCCGCCGGGCCAGCGCCGCGAGCACGACCCGCACCTCCAGCCGGGCCAGGTGCGCGCCCAGGCACAGGTGCGGCCCGCCGCGGCCGAAGCTCAGGTGCCGGTTCGGCGACCGTCCGATGTCGAACGCGTCAGGCTCGGCGAACTCGGCGTCGTCCCTGTTTCCCGACACGTACCAGAGCACGACCTTGTCGCCGGCCCTGACCGGCTGCCCGCCGATTGCCGTGTCCGCCGCGGCCGTCCGCCGCATGAAATGCGTCGGGCAGCTCCACCGCAGCACCTCCTCGGTGGCGAGCTCGAGCAGGCCGGGGTCGGCGCGCAGCCGCTCCCACTGCTCCGGATGCTCGCAGAACGCGAGCACCGCGTGCGCGATCGCGATCCTGGTCGTCTCGTTCCCGGCGATCACCAGGATCGAGAAGAAGTTGTCCAGGTCCACCTCGCTCAGCCGGTCGCCGTCCACTTCGGCGCGCAGCAGTGTGGACAGCAGGTCGTCGCCCGGGTGCCGCAGCCGGTCGCGGATGATCTCCCGGCCCAGGTCCCACAGCTGCTTGCCGTACGGGCTGCGGAACGGGAACCTGCGGTAGGCGTCGGTGTTGTCCCGCCCCCACACCACGTCGGTCACGTCCGGGTCGGTGTTGGCGATCAGCCTGTCGCCGAGGTCGATGAACGTGTCCAGGTCGGCCTCGGGCAGGCCCATCACCCGGGCCAGCACCCTGATCGGCACCTGTTTGGCCACCGCGTCCACGAAGTCGAGCGGTCCGCCACCGCAGGCCAGCGCCTCGTCGAGCACGCGCTCGGTGAGCGCCTCGACGAAGTGCGCATAGACGGCGACGGCCCGCTGCGTGAAGCTGCCGGAAACGATCTTCCGCAGCTTGGTGTGCCCCGGCGGGTCGGTGTCGATGATCGTCCGCCGGGCCAGCATGTCCTCGTCGGTCGGCTCCTCGAACGAGACCCCGCGGGCGGACGAGAAGGTGGCTGTGTCCCGGCTGGCTGCGACGATGTCCGCGTAGCCGGTGACCGACCAGAAGCCCGAGCCGGGTGCGGCCTCATCGTGCCAGGCCACCGGCGCCTCCCGTCGCAGCCTGGCAAACTCGGCGTAAGGGGCACCCCGCGCCCACAGATCGAGATCGGTGAGGTCGGTGCTTCCCGGGGCTGGGCTTTTCGGGGCTGGGGCTCCGGTCATGTCAGACTAGTTTGGCACCAAACGAGATACCCGGCAACGGAGGATCCAGCCGATGCGCGCCATCGTCATCCGTCATCACGAAGAGGATTCGGCCGGCTTCATCGGCGAGGCGTTCGCGGCCCGCGGCGCCGAGCTCAGCGTGCACCTGTTCCCCGACGCAGGTCCGCTGCCCGACCCGGCCCGCTTCGATCACATCATCGTGCTCGGCTCGTCCTATTCGGTGTACGACCAGGACCCGGCGCGGGCGTGGATCGCCGACGAGCTGGCCTGGCTGCAGCGGGCCGACCGGGCCGGCGTGCCGGTGCTCGGCATCTGCTTCGGCGCGCAGGTGCTCGTCGCCGCGCTGGGCGGCCGGGTGGTGCCCGCCGCCCGCAAGGAGATCGGCTGGTTCCGGATCGACACGCTCGACCCCGGCCTGATCCCGGCCGGCCCGTGGCTGGAGTTCCACGGCGACCAGTGCCTGCTCCCGCCGTCCGCCAGGCTGCTGGCCTGTAGCAGTACTTTCCTGGCCGGAAACACGCCCTACGGCACTTTCCTGGCCGGAAACACGCCCGGCGGCACTTTCCTGGCCGGAAACACGCCCTACGGCACTTTCTCGGCCGGAAACACGCCCCACGGCATCGGCGTGCAGGCGTTCGCCGCGGGGCGGCACCTCGGCGTCCAGTTCCACCCCGAGGTGGGCGCCGCGCAGCTGGCCGGCTGGATGCAGGCCAGCGCCCGCGCGGAAGCCGAGGCGGCCGGCGTCGATCCCGCCAAGCTGCTCGCCGAGACCGCCGCCGAGGAGCCGGCCGCCCGCGACCGGGCCGCCCGGCTGGTCGCCGCCGCACTCCGCCTCGCCGCCGCGGGCTGAGCTGTTTTAAGAGCATGCTTCCGAACGGTGGCGGGCCGGCCCCAGCACACTGAGGGCCGGCCCGCCGTGGGTCAGCCTTGGATCGTCCGCACCCGGCTCATCTCCTCATTGTCGTTCGCCTGGTCGGCGATCAGCAGGCTGCCCGCGCTGGTGACGACCACATAGCACGGATCGTCCAGCTCGGCCTGGGGTCCAGGGCCGCCGTCGCCGCTCCCGCCGTGCGTGCCGTTTCCGGCGATCGTGTAGATGTCACCTGCGGTCATCGGCACGCCGTAGAACGTGCCGGTGCGTCCCCGCCGCCGAACGACACCCGGGACGCCTGGATCACCATGCGGGTCGCCTTGGCCGGGCCGCCGGTGCCGCCGGCCACCGTCGTGATCGTCCCCGCCGCCGTGCTGGCCCGGGCCACTGTGCTCGCCCGTGCCGCCCCGCTGCCGGCCAGCGCCGCCGACGCCAGCGCGATCACCGCGACGGCCGCCGTCCGCCGGGTCAAGGTGCGCCCCGAAGCTTGCCTGATGCTCATCACACGTCCTCCCGTACTTCCGTCGCGCCGGGATGTCCCCAGCCGGACGCCAGATCACGCGGGGCACCCTCCCATAGCGGGGGAAGGCACATGTGTAGGACGCGAGGACAACGCATCCGGATGTCAGTCTTCTTCCACGGACCGGATGATCTTGCGGAGCAGCCCGGCGAGCTGCTCCTTCTCTTCCCCGGTGAGGGCCGAGCTGACCGCCGCCTCACCCATGTTGAACGAGGGGAACAGCCGCTCGATCACGCCGAGCCCCTTGGGCTCCAGGCTGACCAGCACGAGCCGGCCGTCGCCGTCGTGCCCGCGCCGCCGGGCCAGGCCGCGCTTCTCCAGCGTCTTCAGCACGCCGGTGAGCGTGCCCTTGGTCACCCCGGCCTCGGCGGCCAGGTGCCTGGTCTGCTGGTCGCCCCAGATCCACAGCACGAACAGCACGGTGAACGCCGCCCAGGACAGGTCCTCGCCGGCCAGGACGCTGCGCTCCATCCGGTTGCGGATCACGTTCGCCGCGCGGTAGATGTTCGACACCGCGGCCATCGCGGCGAAGTCCAGTTCGTGGTCGCCGATGCGGCTACGGATGTCGCGCTCGGCCTGCACGAGGTCGCGGGCGCTACCAGCGGCAAGACGACGTGGCATACCGAGATCGTACGCGTCGCCCGGCCCGGGCCCCGGCGGACGATCCGGGCCGCCTACCAGCCGAGCTCACGGAGGCGGGGGTCGTCGATGCCGAAGTGGTGGCCGACCTCGTGGATCACGGTGCGGCGGACCTGCTCGCCGACCTCTTCCTCGCTGCGGCAGATCGCGCAGATCGCCAGGCGGTAAATCGTGATCCGGTCCGGCAGCACGCCTGCGTAGTGCGACGTGCGGCTGGTCAGCGGCACGCCCTGGTAGAGCCCGAGCAGCCCCGGCGGGCCCGCCCCGTGCTCGACCGTCACGGCCACGTTGCTCATCAGCTTGCCGAACTGCTCGGGCAGCCCGTCCAGCGCCGTGGCCACCATTTCCTCGAACCGCTCCGGATCAATATCGATCACGAACCCATTGTCTGCCCGGCGGGCCAGTGCCCGCGCAGCCCGCCCGCGCTTCACCAGATGCTTAACCGGGGCTCACACCGTCGGTCAGCGGGCTGCCATTCGATTGGCCGGGCCTCGTTTGAGCCCGCACCATCGGGCCGGCGTGCTGCCATCCGGCTCGCAGGGCCCCGTTCGGAAAAAAGGATCTTTATGACTGTGACACCGGTTCGCGGTCAATGGCTCAATTCATCCGCAACCTAAACTAAAGGTGCGCAGGGCATCGTGGGTCAGTGAGATGAAACCGCTGAGCTGAAGTACCTAGCGGGCCGCGGCCGGGGCCCGCACCGCACCCCAGCCCCCAGAGGAAAGCTGGGCCCATGAACAGCGTGTCCGCCCCTTCCGAATACATCACCCCCGAGCTCGTGCAACTGCTGGCCATCGCCCGGCAAGAGCTAGACCGGCACCTCAGCGATCACGGCTGCTGCACCTTCTGCCAGCAGTCCTGGCCGTGTCCGACCGCCTGCCTGGCGGCCGAGACCCTCGGGACGCTCTGACGCGCTTGCGTGCTGGCTGCGCTTGCGTGCTGGCAGGCCGCTTGGCCTGCTTGCGTTCCGCTGGTCAGACGGTGCTGCCGATGCCGCCGTCAACCGGGATGACGGCGCCGGTGACGTAGGCGCCCGCGCGTGAGGCCAGGTAGATCGCGACGCCAGCCATGTCGTCGGGGCGGCCGATCCGCCGCAGCGGTGCCGCGTCGGCGATCGCGTCCCCGAACGCTTCCAGGGTCGCCGCCATCATCTTGGACTCGAACGGTCCCGGGGCCACGGCGTTCACCGTGATGCGCCGCGGGCCGAGCTCGCGGGCCAGCACCCGGGTCATGTGGTGCAGCCCGGCCTTGCTGGCCGAGTAGGAGTAGGTGGGCATCGGAGGCACGCGCAACCCGTCAATGCTGCCGACGTTGATCACCCGGGCCGGGTCGTCGTGCGTCCCGGCCGCCTCCAGCAGCGGCAGGAACGCCCGGGTCAGGTAGAACGGCGCCTTCAGGTTGAGGTCCACTACCTTGTCCCACGCGGCGGCGGGGAACTCCTCGAGCGGCGCGCCCCAGGTCGCGCCGGCGTTGTTGACCAGCACGTGCAGGGCCTGCTCGCGCTGGCCGATTTCGGCGGCCAGGCGCAGGCACTCCGCCTCGGTGGACAGGTCGGCCGGGATCGCGCTGACCGTGCCGTAGGGCTTGAGCTCCTGCTCCGCGGCGGCGCACCCGTCGGCCTTGCGCGAGCTGATGTACACCCGGGCGCCGGCCTCCAGCAGGCCGCGGGCCATCATCAGCCCGATGCCGCGGGTGCCGCCGGTCACGACGGCCGTCTTCCCGGTCAGGTCGAACAGGTCCATGCTCTCTCCTCTGCTAGTTAGTCCCGGCTCGTCAGTCCCGGCTCGTCAGTCGAAAACACCGACGTACTCCGCTCAACACGCAAAATCCGTATCAAACACATGTTTGACAGGTGGCCTCCGGTGCGGCAAGGTGGGCGTCGCATTCAAGTGCGCGACGCCGGCTCGGCGCCCGGATCGTGCACCGCGTACCTCACTGCGCATATCACCGCGCACATCACCGTGACGACGGAGGGACGACCCCGTGGGCCAGAAGACTGTCCGGTTCAGCGACCTCAGTGGCCAGCTCATCCTGGAAGATAACGCACCAGCGCGCATCGTGGTCCACGAGCACCCTGAGCTCGCGGACAGCCCGGTGGAGATCGAAGCCCTCGCCGACGAGGCCAGGGCGATCGAGAAGGCAGCCGTGCAGGTGGCCGTGCTCGACCTGTACTTCCCCGGCGAGGAGCAGCCCGTCCGGGTGGCGATGGACGTCGACGCGTTCGATCAGCTGGCCACCGACAAGCCGATGAGCGAGCTGCTGGCTGCCGCCAGGCCGGCCCGGCGCGTCGCGCGGTCCGCCGCGGCGTCGGCGGGCCGCGACAGCCGCGTCAACTACGCCACGCTGGAGCACGCGGGCACCCCGCACAAGGGCAAGACCACCGACGCGGAGAAGCAGCTCGTTCGGGATCACCTCGACCAGATCAACGAGCGGCTGGCCGCCCAGAGCCTGCGGACGATCAGCCTCACTGACCCGGATCACATCGAGCGTTACGGCCTGGACGAGCTCGCCGGCTCGGCGGCTGCCGACTCGGCGCCTGGCGAGCCGTTGGCCGCCGAGCCCAAGCCGTCGGTCGCTAAGCCGTCGGCCGCTGGTCTGGCCGCGGCTGGCCTGGCCTAGGTGCCGCTGACGTCGGCGGCTTCGGCGGACCAGTAGGCGGGCAGCTCTGGCCAGGAAGGCGTGTTCCTGGTACCGCGGGGTTGCCGTAGATCTGTCCGACGGCAACCCCGCGGGGTCAGGGGAGGTTCCACTGCTGGTTGGCGTTGCCAGTACAGTCCCAGATCTGCAGCTGGGTGCCGGGCGTGGTGGACCAGTTCGTGTCGTCGAGGCACTTGCCCGACTGCGGGTTGAACAGCGCCCCGTCCGACTGCGGGATGAATACCTGCGCGCCGGTGCCATTGCAGTCGTACAGGTCGACGGTGGTCCCGTCCGCCGTGCCGCCCCCGTTGATGTCCATGCACTTGCCGAGCGCCTGCAGCGTGCTGCCCGCCTGGACGACCGTCCACTGCTGGGCGGCGGTTCCGTTGCAGGTGTAGATCTGCACCGGATTGAAGTTCGCGGTGCTGGCGCCCCGGTCGTCCACGCACAGGCCGCCGTAGCCGACGATCGGGCCGGCCGAGCCGCCGGACGACGACCCCGTCGTCTGGTAGGCCGCGACGTAGGCCACCTTCATCGTCCCGCCCGAGGTCGTCGCGCCGGTCGGCGTGGTGCACCCGCACGCCCCGTTGGGAAAGCCACCGCCCATCGCCAGGTCGAAGATGACCGACAGGTTGTGGTCGAACGCGGACTGCCACGTTGACGTGCCGACCTGGCTCTCGGTCACGCTGAAGTACGCGCTGCCGTCCAGGTAGAACGTGATCGACTCATTCGCGGTATTCGTCCGGTTGAGGATCATCGTGTAGGTGTGAAAGCCGCCCTGGCAGCCGGAACACGACCGCAGGCCGCTGCCGATGCCGTTCGTCTCGTTGCACGGCCCGCCCGGGTCGGTGCCGCAATGGATGGTGCCCGCCACATCGGACAGCGCGTTGACGTCCTCCATGATGTCGATCTCGCCGTTTTCCGGCCACTGACCGGGACCTAGCATCCAGAAGGCCGGCCAGTAGCCGAGCCCGCTGGACGGATTCGGCTGCATGATCGAGGCGGTCACCTCCAGTTCGCCGCCGGCCGGCGCCCCGACGTTCGGGCTGGTCGTCTGGATCCGGCCGGACGTCCACGACGTGCCCTGGCCCAGCGCGGTGATGTCCAGGTCTCCGTTGCCGTCGAGGTTGACGTTGCTGGTCGAGTTCGTCATCGTCTCGATCTCGCCGGTGCCGAAGTTCGAGCCCGGCCCGGTGTCGTACTGCCAGCTCGAGCCCACGCCCGAGCCGGCCGCGCCGTTGAAGTCATCGCTGAACTCCGTCGTCCACCCGGCCGGCGGCCCCGGCACCGTCGCCGGCCGGATGGCAGCCTTCGGGAGAGCCGGGCCCGGGACACCGCTCTTCGGTCTGGCCGCCCTCTGGACCCCCAAGACCGGGGAAGCTGTGCCCCGGGCGATCGTGCCGGGAGTGGCGGCGCTGCGGGTGGCCGAGCCGAACGCGGCTGATTCCGGGGTGGTCGCCGCGCTGAGAACGGCGGCGCTGCGGGTCGGTGAGCCGAACGCGGCTGATCCCGGAGTGGTCGTTCCGGGAATAGCAGCGTTGAGCGAGGCTGACCCCGGGACGGCAGAGATCAGCGCGATGACCGGTGCAGTGGCCGCGGCCAGCGCGATTAACCGGCCGCCGCGGCGCAGCGGCCGCACAGCGGTACGGAAAGCGTTCCGGGCGTTTCGTGATGGGCGGGTCATCACCAGGCCTCCGTTACCAGATTAACTATAAGGAAAGTTTCCTGTTTGTTTTAACCGATGCTAACCCCATGTGACGGGGGGCGTCAACGGCCATCGACTGCAAAATGCGCTTTTGCTGTCACTCTCTGCCGTTCAACGGCCGTCCGGTGGTCGTCCAGCGGCCGGGCGGTCCGGGCCGGCCTGTGCGCGCTGCCAGCCTGTCTGAACGTTGCCAGCGAATCTGAGCACTGCGAGTGTGTCTGAGCCGTCTGCGGTCGCTGCCAAATGGGTTGACCGGGAGTGTCTTCGGTGAAAGCGTCACCCGGATGACGGTGGCGGTAGCCGCGAGCGAGGCGGGTTGCGCGTCGCGGCGGGACGGCGTTGAGGCCGAGCGGTCATGAAGCTCGATGAGCGGCTGATCCTGCTGGCGTGGCCGCGAAGCGGGAGTTCTAGCCTGTGGGGGATCCTGCAGGCCCACCCGGCCCTCGAGCTCCTCCCCGACGAGCCCTTCAACGAGAACTTCGCCGGCTGGTCACCCGCGAACCCGGACTACCTGGCCCGGATCCACGACGTCGAGTCCCTCGACGCAGTGCTCGCCGGGCTGTTCGAGCGCTACCGCGGCATCAAGGTGCTCAGCTACCAGCTCGATGAGGAACTGCTCCGCCACCTCATCCTGCGGCCCGACCTGAGGATCATCTTCATCAGCCGGCGCAACCTGCTGCAGACGGCGGTGTCTGACCGGATCGCGAAGCAGACGAAGCTGTACAACCGCTGGGACGTCAGCTCGCAGCCTTTGGAGCGTTATTACGACGCCCTGGAGCCACTCGACCTGGGCGACCTTCGCGGCTATGTCCGCGATCTGGCCTCACACCTGCACTGGGTCGAGTCCGTCCTGAGCCTCCGCGCAGACGGCCGCACGCTGCGGCTGCGCTACGAAGACCTCTATTTCGCAACCCGGCCAGCGCAGCGTGCCCAGCTCTCCGCCGTGTGGTCGTTCCTTGACCTGACCCCGCTCAGCGCACCCGAAACCGACTACTACCTCGATCCCAGGACGGCGAAGCTGGGCGGGCGGCAAACCTACGGCCGGCTCCCGAACGGGGCCGAGATCGATGCGGCCCTGGGCGCGGACGAGACAGGCTGGCTGTTCCCTCTCGTTCCGTAAAGAGCCGTGCGGGGCTGCGCGGGGAGGTGGCTATGCGACCTCGTCGTCCGGCGAGTCGATGCCGTGCTGGCGGAGGAGCCCGCGCAGGCGCTCGACTTCGTCGGTGAGCCGGTGCAGCCGTTCGGCTACCGCGGGGAGGTCCAGGTGCGCAGTCGCCCACTCCTTCTCGCGCGAAGCCTTGTCGGCGAGCAGCCGCCGTTCCGTGTCGCGCAGCGTCGCGGCGGTCTCGTAGTTCTCGGCCTCAACGGCAGATTCCTTGTCGCGGCGCACCTGCGCGATCTGCTTGTCGAGATCGGTCACGTCCGGTCCGGTGCCGACGCGCTCCTCGATCACTGACAGGCGCGAGTCAATCGACTCGACCTTCCTGGCAACGCGGGTCAGCTGCCTGCGGTCCTTCCCAGCGCGCCGTCCGGGATCCGGCTGAAGATCATGCAGCAGCTGGATGACCTGCTGGCGGACGCGGCTGAGGTCGGCACCGAGCTTGACCAGCACCTGGGCGGCCACGCCCTCGCCCTCGCGGATCAGCCCCAGCAGGATGTGCTCGGTCCCGATGTAGTTATGCCCCAGCTGC
>DASXZD010000105.1:0-2849 GCA_036502085.1 Streptosporangiaceae bacterium | reverse complement strand
CCGGTCGGCCGCGACCGTCGGCTCCGGACCCCGCGCCGCTGGGCTGGCCTCAGCTTCGGCCCGGAAACCGGCCATCCCAGGCGCGCCCGCCGCAGCGGCCCGGTCTCGCGAGGCCGACCGCCCCGCTGCGCCGGATCTGCTGGCTGCGGCCGCGTGGCTGGCGGCCGCGCCGGCAGCGGCTGGGCTGGGCACCGGCTGGCTGGCCGCGAACGGGCTGGCCGGCCGCTTGGCGCCGGTGCCGAAAATTTCAGACCAGTGCCGCACCACACCGGCCGCGAGCAGAAGCGCGGCCGCCGCGCACACAGCGATGGATACATAGACCAGCGGCAGGCTGCTGGCTGCGACGCCAGCAACCAGCAGGCCGATGGCCAAGGCAACCAGGAGGGCGCTGAACCTGATCATCTGCGCCCTCCCCAGGCCGTGCGGGTCATACTGCCAACCGAGGAGATGCTACTGAGCTGTTTAGCTGTTGGACGTAACGTGCCGAGTCTGGCGGGCGCTGCCGGCCACCGCTGATCAGCGGTGGTCGTGCGGCGAGCCATCCGACGGGTGGAAGCCACCATGGGACACCGGCTCCGGCGCGCCTGCGTAGGCACCGATGGACGGCTGGCCGTTCCGGCTGTCCAGGCGGGGCATCCCCGAGGAGACGGACGAGTCAGGCCCGCTGCCCATAGCCGGGAAGGCTCCACTGTCGGTCGCGCCCGCTTCCAGGTCGCGCATCTGGCCTTCCAGGTACGCCTTGAGCCTGCTGCGGTACTCGCGCTCGAAGGCACGCAGGTCGTCGACCCGGCGCTCCAGCTCCTCGCGCTGCTGGACCAGGGAGCCCATGGCCTGGCGGTGCCGCTCCTGGGCGTCCCGCTCCAGGCTCTCGGCCCGGGCCCGGGCGTCGCTGGTGATCTGCTCGGCCTGGCGGCGCGCCTTGCCCAGGATGTCGTCAGCCTCGCGGCGGGCGCGGCCGAGCGTCTCGTCGGCCTCGCGCCGGGCATCGGCGATCGCCTGGTCGGCGGTCTGCTGGGCCAGGGCCAGCACACGCGCGGCCGTGTCCATGTTGTCCTCGGCCGGCATCATCCGCGACGGCGGCTCGGGCATCCGCTCCGGCTCCGGCGGCCGGATTGGCTCCGGCGCCATCATCTCGGGAGCCTGCTCACCGAGCGGCGAGCTGAGCGCGGACATCGGAACTTTGCCCCCACGCAGGCTCTCGGCCAGCTTCGCCCGGAGCTCTTCGTTCTCCTGGATCAGCCGGTCCAGCTCAACCTCGACTTCGTCGAGGAAGGCGTCGACCTCTTCCTCGTCGTAGCCGGGCCTGAGCCGGGTGGTGCTGAACTGCTTGTTCCGCACATCCGCGGGCGTCAGCGGCATCTCGTCTCCTCGGCACGCTTGAACGGTGTTCCTGTGGGACGCTACCGGATCAGAGCAGCTGCACGGCCTGCATCGCGAAAATGACCACGAAGAAGAGCACCATGAAGCTGAGGTCCAAGGCCACAGTACCGAGACGGAGCGTGGGTATGTACCGCCTTAGCAATCTCAGTGGCGGGTCCGTCAGGGTAAAGATGAACTCGGCCAGGATCAGCACGATGCCCGTGGGGGTCCAGGACCGCGAGAAAGCCTGAATCCAGCTGAGGATGAGCCTCCCGAGCAGAATCACAAGATAGATCGAGAGCGCGTAGAACAGAACGATCTTTACAATCCCCACATCCCTGCCCTGCCTGCCTTCACGGACGCCGGGATGACCACCGCGGGTGCCGTTGCTGTGTGCTCGTCACCGAGCGTGTTCACCTGCGCATCTAACTCTGGTTGAAGAACCCTCGTTCAGCTATCCGGGCCTTGTCCTCCGCCGTCACTTCGACATTGGCTGGACACAGCAGGAACACCCTGTTGGTGACCCGGTCGATGCTTCCGTGCAGTCCGAAGATCAGCCCGGCCGCGAAGTCGACGAGACGCTTGGCGTCGCTGTCCACCATCTCAGTCAGGTTCATGATCACCGGAGTGCCTTCACGGAAGTGCTCTCCGATGGTACGGGCTTCATTGTACGTGCGCGGGTGCAAGGTGGTGATTCGCGCGAGATCGGTGGCATGTGCGGTCGCCGTGGCCGTGCCGCCGCCCCGGGATGGCGGAGCCGAGGGTGGCTCGACGGCGAACTCGGCCCGGCTGCCGCGCGCGACGGCACGATCGAGTTCCGGCTCGGGCTGGTCAGCCGCGTCGCCGAACTCGTCGTACTCCTCGTACGCGTCATAGCCGTCGTCGTAGTGCGGATCGTCCTCGACGAGGCCGAGGTAGACCGCCATTTTGTGCATCGCGCCGGCCATCGGTCAGCCCTCCGTCATCAACTGTCACGCAGCCCCGCTGCGTCGGACATTACCTGACGAAGCCCGGCCGGCCGCCGAGCAACGCCGTACCGACCCGCACATGTGTCGCCCCGGCGGCGATGGCCTCTTCCAGGTCCTCGCTCATCCCCGCGGAGATCATCACGGCCTCCGGGTGCTGGGCCCGGACCAGCGCGGCCATCTCGGCCAGCCGGCCGAAGGCGGCCAGCGGCCTGCGCGGCACCGACTCGGCGGCCAGCGGCGCGACCGCCATCACGCCGCCCAGTTCCAGGCCGGCCTGACCGGCTACCGCGTCCGCGATGGCCAGCACCTGGTCCGCCGGGGCGCCGCCGCGGCCTGGCTCGTCGTCCAGGCTCACCTGCACCAGGCAGCGCAGCGGGCGGGCGGCCTTGCGGGCGGCCGCGCCGAGCGCGGTGACCAGCCGGAGCCGGTCCACCGAATGAACCACATCGGCGTAGCGGGCCACGCTGGCCGCCTTGTTGGTCTGCAGCTGGCCGACGAAGTGCCAGGTGAGCTGATCGCGCA
>DASXZD010000104.1:0-2140 GCA_036502085.1 Streptosporangiaceae bacterium | reverse complement strand
CGGCGAGTCTGAGTGGGGTCGATAAACACGTTCGGCGTCAGCGGAAGCTTTTCCGACAGCCTGCGATCGATCTCGTCGGCGAGGTCTTCGGCCTGGTCGGCTCTGAGCCCGTCGTTGAGAGCGACGCGGGCGGCGACGATGATGTTGTCTGGTCCCATGTGCATGGTGCGCAATTCCAGCAGGGCGTCCACGCCGGGCCGGGACTCGATTTCCTCGCGGATCAGCTTCTGCACCTCCGGATCAGCCGCCCGGCCGATGAGGAGGTTTTTGCTGTCCATGCCGAGCTTGACCGCCACCACTACGAGCAGCACGCCGATGGCGATGGACGCCACGCCGTCCCAGATGTGCGAGCCGGTCAGCTGGTCGAGCCCGACGCCTAGGCCGGCGAGTATCAGGCCGACCACCGCGGCACTGTCCTCGAACAGATTCACCTTGACGGTGATGTCGGGGCTGGTTTCCACGTGATGGAGGACCTGCCCGCGGCGGCCTCCGGCTTCGCCGCGTACCTGCCAGAAGGCGCGGGCGAACGAAGTGCCTTCGGCGACGAACGCGACGGCCAAGGTCACGTAGGCGGCCAGCGGACTCTCGCCATGGCTGCGGGTGAGGGACAGCAGCCCCTCGAAAACCGAGAATCCGGCTCCGGCGATGAAGATGCCGAACGCCGCCAGCAGGGACCAGAAGTATCGTTCCTGGCCATGGCCGAACGGGTGGTCAGGGTCAGCCGGGCGGTCTGCCTGGCGCAGTGACGTCAGCAAGAACACCTGGTTGAGGGTGTCGGCAGCGGAGTGGGCGGCTTCGGCCAGCATGGCGCTGGATCCGCTGATGATCCCGGCCGCCAGCTTGGCCAGGCCGACCACGAGGTTCGCCACGCCCGCGATGATCACGGTGCGACGAGTTTCGCTGTGCCCGCTCTGACTTTTCACCGGGACACCACGTGCCCCGGACACGCGGCGTCAAACCGCCGCTGGCCGTCAGGGAGGCCAGGACGGCTGAAAACCAGGCGAGCCCTCGCCGCTGAACTTTGCGACATAGAGTTCGGGCCCGGAACCCTTGACCTTGCATCGCAAAGTGACTTCTACTTTATGACATAGAGTAGATCCGAGGGGACATCATGAACGTCGCACCCGACATCACCGCCGGCCACGGCGGCGGCTTCGGCATCGCGGGCGCGTTCGCGGGACCCGCCGGGTCATGACCGCCGGCGTACTCGACCCGCTGATCCACCACCCGGCGCGGCTGCGCGTCGTAGCGACCCTGGCGGCACTGCCGGACGGCGACGCGATCTCCGCCCGGCGACTGCAGGACATGGCCGGCCTGCCGGCCGGCCGCCTGATCACCTGCCTGCACGAGCTGGGCGACGCCGGGTACGTGCGGGCGGGACGGACGGGCGGCGACCGGGCCCAGGTCACCATCGCCCTCACCGGCGACGGCCGGGCCGCGCTGGATCACTACACCGCCCTGCTGCGGCAGCTGCCCACGCTGGCCAGGGAGGCGCCGGCGCCGGGCCTGCGCGTCGGCGATGCCGACCGGGACGCGGCCGCCGCCGCCCTGGCCGAGCACTTCGCGCACGGCAGGCTGACCCTCGATGAACTGGGCGCACGGCTCGATGCGGCGCTGACGGCGGCGACGTACGGCGAGCTATCCCAGGCCGCCCGGGACCTGCCGGACCTGGTCAGCCGGCCTGATTCCCGGTCCCGCGCCGGTGCTCCTCCAGCAGCCGGAGCACCTGCGCGCGCGTTCTGGCCAGGTCGGCGCCCAGCTCCAGCAGCACGTGCGCGGCGACGCCGTCGCCTTCCCGGATGAGGCCGAGCAAGATGTGCTCGGTGCCGATGTACGAGTCACGGAAACCGCGGGACTCTAGCAGCGACAGCTCCAGCACCGTCTTCGCCCCGGCCGTGAACTGGATGTGCCCGGAGGGCGCCTGCTCCCCCCGGGCAACGGATTCCTCCACCCGCTGCCGTATCGCCGCCGGGCTGATCTCCAGCGACTCCAGTACCTTGACCGCCAGGCCCTCGCCCACATCGGTCAGTCCCAGCAGGAGATGCTCGGTACCGACGTAGTCGTGATCCAGCCGCCGGGCCTCTTGCTGGGCCTGGACCACAACGAGCCTCGCCCGTTCGGTAAATCGCTTGAGCATCTT
>DASXZD010000103.1:0-43978 GCA_036502085.1 Streptosporangiaceae bacterium | reverse complement strand
AGCGACGTGCAGGCGGCCCTTGTCGGCCAGCCGGGCGGGCACGACCACCGTTTCCAGCGTGGGCGGGGCGAAGTGGTGGCGCCCTCCCCCCGTCCGAGGCGTGTCGAGCGGGTCACCGGCCCGCGGGTCACCGGCCCGCGGGTCACCGGCCCGCGGCGCGCGCCCCGCGCCGAGCGTGTCGCCGATCTGGACGTCGGCCAGGCCCCAGAGCTGCCCGATCTGCCCCGCGGCCACCGAAGAGCGCGGCACGGCCGCGCCGCGGTCGAACACGCGGATCGCGGTGACCTTCGCCTCGCCCCTGCGGCCGGGCGGCAGCCGGTCCCGGGTCCGCAGGGTCCCGGAGAACATCCGGACGTAGGCGACCTTCTCCCCAGCCGGGCCCCGTTCGACCTTGAACACCGTGCCGGATACCGGGCCGCCGGGGTCGCCGTCGGCCGCGGGCAGCAGTTGCGTGATGCCGGCCGCCAGCGCGTCGGCGCCCGCGCCGGTGATGGCCGAGCCGAAGAACACCGGATGCACCATTCCCCGCCTCGACTGGGCCGCGAGCTCACTCCGGAGCTGGCCGTACGACACCGCCGCCTCGTCCCTGATGTACGCGGCCAGCAGCGCGTCGTCATGGTCGGCCAGCTGATCGGCCAGCCTGGCCGTGAACGCGGCGTCGCCCGCGCCGTACGGCGCGAAGCCAGGGCTGCGCGTGCCCAGCCCCCGCGCAGAGCCCATCGGGATGACGGACGGCGTCAGCCGTTCGGCGATGCCGCGCAGCACGCGGTCGGTGTGCGCGCCGCGGCGGTCGATCTTGTTCACGAAGATGAGGGTGGGAATCCGCAGCCGCTGCAGGGTCCGCATCAGCACGCGGGTCTGCGCCTGCACGCCCTCCACGGCGGAGACCACGAGCACGGCGCCGTCGAGCACGCTCAGCACCCGCTCCACCTCGGCGATGAAATCCGGGTGGCCGGGCGTGTCGATCAGGTTGACCGTGACGTCGTCGATGACGAACGAAACCACGGCGGACTTGATCGTGATGCCGCGCTGCCGCTCCAGGGCCAGCGTGTCGGTCTGGGTGCTGCCGTCGTCGACGCTGCCGATCTCGTCGATCACGCCGGCGGCGAACAGCAGCCGCTCGGTCAGGGTGGTCTTACCGGCGTCTACATGCGCCAGGATCCCCAGGTTCAACGTACGCACGAAGCTTCATGTCCTCTTTGTAGGCGGTAACCCCCTTGTGGCTGGACATGAAAGCTCGGCGCATCTCGGTCTCCTGGTCCTTTCGCTGGCCGGTCGGGGCTATCGCCGGAAGTACAGCAAACGGCTCCCCCCGAAGGCAACTGGTTTTAGCCGCACGAGCCGCCACGGTCAGATGACTGATGCTGGCCCGCCGCGGCCTGGCCGGACGACCGTTTCCCGGCAGTGCTCACGAGTACGGGCACGCAATGGGCGGTCAACTCTTACCTGCTGGCGCCCGCGGCGCTGTTCGCCTTCGGCGGCCGCCTCGCCGACACGCTCGGGCACCGCAGGATGGTGACATTGGGGGTCATCGTGTTCGCGGCCGCGTCGGCGCTGTGCGGCCTCACCCCGCACGGCGGGATCGCCGAGGTGTGGCTGGTGACCTTCCGCGCCCTGCAGGGAGCGGGCGGCGCGATCATGTTCCCCGCCGCGCTGGGCATCGTGGTCCAGTCGTTCCCGCTGCACCGTCGCGGGAGGGCGCTGGCCCTGTTCTTCGGTATCGCCGGCGGCCTCACCGCGGTCGGCCCGATCGCGGGCGGCTACCTCACCGACTGGACCTGGCGGGCGATCTTCTGGGTCAACATTCCTGTCGCGCTCATCGCCCTGGTGCTGATCGCGCTGTCCAGGCCGGAGCGAGTACCGGCGCGCGCCGATGGACTACCCCGGGCTGGCGCTGACGGTCAGCGGGATCGGGCTGAGCGTGTTCGGCTTGCAGCAGTCGTCGATCTGGGGCTGGGGCAACCCGGCCACCGCCCCCTGCATCGCAGCGGGCGTGGTCCTGCTGGCCGTGTTCTATGCCGTGGAACGCAGGTCCTTCTCGCCGCTCATCGACGTGCAGATCTTCAGCACCAGGCAGTTCACCGTGGAGAACGTCATCCTGTGGATCGCGTCGCTGGCGTTCGTGCCGGTGTTTTTCTTCGCGTCCCAGTACGCCCAGATCTCGCTGGCCGAGCCCCCGCTGAAGGCCAGCCTCGTCCTGCTGTACTTCTTCCTCGGCTTCACCGTGGCCGCCCAGGTCGGCGGGCGGCTGCTCGACCGGGTCGGCGCCAGGCGGCCGGTGCTGGCCGGCTGCGTGGTGGCAGCGATCGGGTTCTGGCTGTGGGCGCAGAAGATGACGGACCTGAATCTGTCCACGCAGGTCGGCTACGTCATCATGGCCGGAGCCGGCATGGGCCTGATGCTCGGGCAGGCCAGCACGGACGCCGTCAACCGGGTGTCCAGGTTCGCCTACGGCGAGGCCACCGGCATCACCCAGACGGTGCGCAACTTCGCGGCGAGCCTCGGCATCGCCGTGCTCGGCACGCTCCTAGTCTACCAGCTGCGGTCGCACGTGACCGCATCGCTGACCGCGCTCGGCGTGCCGTCCGCCCGGGCCGCCGCCGAGGCGGCCAAGCTCACCCAGTCGCAGGGCGGCGGGCGATCGGCCGCGGCCATTCCGCACTTCATCCGCCTGGACTTCGCCCACGCTGCGCAGACGGTCTTCCTGGTCATGGCGGTCCTGATGGCCGTGGCCGCGTTCGTGGCCCTCATCGCGCTGCGCGGCGGCCGCCAGCAGGAGACCGAGCAGGAACACCCGGTACTACTGACCCAGGGAGCTTCGGAATGAGCCTGACCGTGTCGATCATGAGACGTACCGCCGCAGCCGCGAGCATCCTGGTGCTAGCCCTGGCAGGCGGGAGCACCGGCGCGGGTGCCGCCGCCAGCCGGGCGGGCACGGCGGTGCCCGCAGGATTCAAGGCAGCCGCCATCACCTGGCTGTCACCCGGCCACGGCTGGGTGCTCGGCTCGGTCCCATGCGGAAGGCGCGCCTGCGCGGACGCGATCGTTTCCGGCGACGGCGGCATGACGTGGCAGCAGGCCGGCCGCCTCCCGGCACTGGTCGCGAGCGTCGACACGCCAGCCGACACCGGAGCAGCCGGAATCCGGTTCGCGACCAGGGCGATCGGGTGGGCGTTCGGGCCGGAGCTCTTCCGCACCGGCGACGGCGGCCGGTCCTGGTTGTGGCAGGCGATACCAGGCGGCGGGAAGCAGGTTCTCGCGCTGGCCAGCAGCGCGGCGGGGACGTACATCGTGGTCTCCCCCTGCAAGCAGTACGCGCCCGCCTGCCCCGGGCGGACGCTCAGCTTGTGGCGGGCTGACCCGGCTGCCGGTACGTCCTGGAAGCGGATTCCGCTGAGCTGATCCAGGTGGTCCCGACCTCGGCCACCCATGTCGCCCTGCTGTGCGACGGCGACCCTGCGATCAGCACCGCGATCAAGAGCGTCTACCGGTCGGACATCACCGGCCGGACCGACCGCCCGGCCGGGACCACCGGGGCGCTGGGGATCAGCGCGGAACTGGCCGTATCCGCGTCAGGGGGCCTGCTCGTAGCCGCCTGGGCGAACGGCTCGTGGATGTACCTCAACGACGGCGGTAAGTCGCAGTGGTCTACCGTGCTCGGCCTCGGCGACGGCGGAGCAGGCTTCGGCGACCTGGCCTTCGTGACCAGCAAGATCGCCTGGGCCGTCTACGGACCGGTCAGCGACTTCCCGGCCGACTTCGGCAAGCTCTACGTCACCCGCGACGGCGGCCAGGACTGGCAGCTATCCGCGATCGCCGGATGACAGCGACCCGGACCGGGCATACGGTGATCGACGTCCGCACGGCAGCTTCGGTGAGATAGGTCGGAGAAGCATGAACGCGCTCAAGCTCGCCATCGGCTGTGCCTGGATCGTCTTCTGGATTTACTGGCTCGTCGCAGCCTCCCGCGGCAAGCAGAGCATCAGGAGCGGATGGCGGACCCGGCTGGCCGGCGTCAGCGCGGTCGGGGTCTTCGTGATCGCTGACGTCCTGCGCAACGGCAGCCTGGCTGTGCACAGCCTGGCCCTCGCTGCGATCGGGGCACTGCTGTTCGCCTGCGGGATCGCGCTCGCGGTCTGGGCCCGCCTGCACCTGGGCCGTAACTGGGGGATGCCGATGACCCAGCGCGCGGAGCCTGAGCTTGTCACCTCAGGTCCGTACCGGTTCGTCCGCCACCCGATCTACTCGGGACTCCTGACCGCGATACTGGGAACCGCGCTGGTCAATAACCTGCTCGGCCTGGTCGTCGCCGCCGTGCTGATCGCGTACTTCTATTACTGCGGGACCGTCGAGGAGCGGAACCTCGCCGCCACCTTCCCCAAGGCGTACCCGGAGTACGCAAGCAGGACGAAGATGCTTATCCCGTTCCTCCTATAAGGACGGCACCCGGCGCTATCCATCTCCTCCCGGCACCGCCGACCGGGTCGCTCACACAATCTCGGCCAGGTGCTGCAGCGAGTTGGTGAGATGCTCAGGGCCGAACGGCGGGAACTGGATGCCCCGGTCCCGGATGAACTGCGGCACCCCCGACCAGTCGTAGGTGAGCGTGACCTCAGTCTCGGACGGGCCGCGCGACGCCAGGTCATAACGCCAGATCCAGCCGCCGAACTCCGGCTGACCGTCGTCCTTCTCCTGCCCCGTCAGCCAGCCGATGGAACGCGGCGGGTCGAGCACCACGACCTTGTTCACCGTCTGGTAGGCACCGTCGGGATGGCCGGCGTGATACATGCCCATCCGGAAAACCTGCCCCGCCTCGGTCAGCGGCGCCTGGTCGACAGGTTTCTGAACCCAGCCGGTGCCATCGATCGCAGCATGGGTCGCCGGGTCTGCCAGCACCGCGAACACCCTCGCGGCGGGCACGGCAACGGTCAGGGTAGCGCTCACGTTCTCCTGGTTCACGGCACGCACGCTCCTTGTCATCTCATAGGTAACCGGCCACGGGCGGCGATGATCTCGGGTTGCCGGCGGATCCAGTAGTCAACGATCTGCGCCCGCGGCACGGGCAGGGCGTCGTCGGGATCGACGTCGTCAAAGTAACCGAGGCCGAGCAGAATGTGGTCGATCGCCTGCTGCGGGTACTCGGGCTGGAAGCGCTCGACGAACAGTGCCAGGCCCTCGTCGGCCGTACGCCCGGTTCGCTGCTCGATAGTCATCAGGTCGAAGTAGTCGCGCAGCTCGCCGCGGTCGCCGACGACCTTGAGCTTCATGGCCATCAGGTCACTCAGCTGCGCCACACGCAAGCCATCAACCTCCTCGGGCGGCTCAAGAGGGTGCTGCGGACGACCCTCGTCCGCGTGCAGGAACTGCACCTTGGTCGCAGAGAAGACGCCGTTGAGGGTCCCGGGCGCGCGCTCGGTGACGGCGAAAGCACCTGCTGCGGACAGCCGCCGGGTCAGCTGGTCGAGATCGATGCTGCCGTGGTGGAAGAAGAAATCCAGGTCCCGGCTGATCCGGTGCCCGAGGTGGACAGCGATGGCCGTCCCGCCTCCGAGGTACGCGCCGGGCGGTACGAGCGGGGCGAGGGCATCCCACGTTGCCGCGGTGTCCGGCGGGAGAATTTTCCGGACGCGGTCAGACGGCATGGGCCGTGTGCCGGGCAAGATTATGCGCAAGCGCTCGCCGGGCTGGCTCAAGGCCGCGTGTCGAGGCGGCGTGCTCCCAGGCACTTGCGGGCAGGTTCACAGTTCCCCAGGCGAGGCCATCGGGATCGAACGACGTGATGAGCCGCCGGGCGATGAACGGGCCCGAACTGGCGACATCGAGCTGGGCAGGCGCCGCATTCCAGAACAGATGAAGCAGGTGCGGGGGAACCCGCCTGACGTGCGCCCCCTCGTGACGGGCGGGCACCTGAACCCGGGCGATCACCGGAGCGAGCGCCAGCCACTGCGGCGCCCCGAACTGGACCTGGTACACCGTCACCTGAGCGGCATGCCCCCGGGCAATCATCATCGGTGTTCGCGTAATGAGGCCCTTGGAGCTGAGCTGGGCCAGAGCGCGGGCGCCGGCAGTCGGCGAGACTCCCGCCCGCCGCGCGGCCTCGCGGATCGAGGCCACCCCCCTCGGTGACCGCGACAGCGCTGCGAGCACTTGGACCTCTACCCGAGACAGGCCGGGCACCGTCGGCGTGACGCCCAGCTCACGGGCAAGCTCATCCACCTGGCGCCACGTCAGCCGGAAGGCCCCCGAGGCGGCACGCTCGACCGGCATGCCCAGGCGATCCACCGCCCGTCGCACCCGCGGCGCCGAAGTCCCCAGAGCCCGAGCCGCAGCCGCGAGGCTATAGGTGTCCATATCGTTATGCTACCCGATCTCATGCGCCAGAGCAGCGCCCGGTCAAGCGAGGCAACAGCACAAACTGCGAACGCGACCTGACTCCACTTTGCCGCAGGCGTCACTAAGGTAAGCGAACCCGCGCCGGCCGCTCGTTAGCCGCGCAGCGTGATCACGGCATAAGGGCGCGGGCCAGGTCGCGGTAGCCAGGTACAGGGTCGGCGTCCGGCTCGGTGAGCAGCTGGATGACCACGTGATCAGCGCCAGCCGCCAGGTGCTCGCTGAGCTGCGCCGCCGCCTGCTCCGGGGTGCCGTGCGCGACCAGCGCGTCGATCAGCGCGTCGCTGCCGCCGTCGCTCAGGTCAGACTCGGTCCAGCCCAGCCGCCGCAGGTTGCCGGTGTAGTTGACCAGGCCGAGGTACGGATTGCGCACCCGCTCGCGGCCGAGAGCGCGGGCCCGGGCGGCGTCGGGGTCGAGCACCACCTTGTGCTCGGGGGCGAGCAGCGGCTCCGGGCCCAAGATGTCCCGCGCCTGGCGGGTATGCGCGGGCGGCACCAGGTAGGGAATCGCGCCCGCGGCACGATCGCCGGCTAGGCGCAGCACCTTGGGACCCAGTGCGGCCAGCACGAGGCGGCCGGGCGGGACGCCGTCCTCGCGCAGCGTGTCCGCGTACGAGGCCAGGGCCTGGTACGGCTGCGCGTACTGCCGGGTCGCCTCCCGGTGGCCGGCGCCGACGCCGAGCACGAAGCGGCCGGGGTGGCGGTCCTCCAGCCGGGCGAACGACTGTGCCACCCCGCGGGCGTCGTCCTTCCAGATGTTCACGATGCTGGTGCCGACGGTGAGGGTGCTGGTCGCGTCCAGCAGCGATTCCGCTAGGGCCAGGTCGCCATCGGGCGAACTGCCAAGCCACAGCGCCCCGAACCCCAGCCGCTCGATCTCGCCGGCCAGCCCGCCTGTCACCTGAAACCCTGGCCGCCAGATCCCGAACCTTCCCAGCTGGTCCCGCAATTGCCCTGTCATGCACCTCTCCCCTCGCCCGCCGCGTCGCCGGGGACGACGCCGTTCCGACTGGCGCAACCCCGTCCGCCGCCGGGCTGTTCCCGCCAGGGGGTCACGGCTGGCGAACAGCCGGGCCGACTGGCTGCGGGCCCCGACCCCAGGAGTGCCCGGGCTGCGTAAGAATGACTCATGAGCAAGCGGTCGATACCTCCGCCTCCCGGCGACAAGCCGGCTCCCACTGCGCCGCCGCCCCCGCCGGGCTGGCGACACTGGCTATGGCCAGCCGCCCTGGGCCTGATGCTGCTGGCCTACTTTTTCCTGCCAGCCATCCACATGTCTTCGCCCGCCCAGCTGAGCTACTCCCAGTTCATCAGGGACGCCGGGACCGGCAAGATCAAGACCGTGACGTTCGGCTCCTCAACGGGGAACACGTCGGCCACCGGCGACCTGAAGAAGGGCGGCACGTACAGCACGGTCATTCCCGGCCAGCCCAGCGCCCAGCTGAACTCGCAGCTCGCCACCGACGGCGTGCAGATCACCGCGGACTCGCCCGGCGCCGGCTTCAGCGCCGAGCTGCTGTCCTGGCTGATCGTGCTGCTGCCGCTAGTGCTCATCTTCTACCTGTTCCGGCGGGTATCGCGGGGCGCGACCGCCGGCCTGCAGGGGGTGCTCGGGACGGGCCGCTCCCGGGCCAAGGTCTTCGACGCGGAGCGGCCGCAGACCAAGTTCGGCGACGTGGCCGGCTACTCAGGGGCCAAGGAGGAGATCGGCGAGGTCATCGACTTCCTGCGCAATCCCGAGCGGTACCAGCGGGCCGGCGCGATGGCCCCGCGCGGTGTGCTCATGGTGGGCCCGCCGGGGACCGGCAAGACTCTGCTGGCCCGGGCCGTGGCGGGCGAGGCGGACGTGCCGTTCTTCTCGGTGGCGGGCTCCAGCTTCGTGGAAATGTTTGTCGGGGTCGGCGCGGCCCGAGTGCGGGATCTGTTCAGCGAGGCCCGCAAGCGCGCCCCGGCCATCATCTTCGTGGACGAGATCGACGCTATCGGGCAGCGCCGGGCCGGCTCCGGTCAGGTGGTGGCCAACGACGAGCGCGAGCAGACGCTGAACCAGCTGCTGTCGGAGATGGACGGGTTCGAGATGTCGCAGGGCATCGTGGTGCTGGCCGCGACCAACCGCCCGGAGGTGCTCGACCCGGCGCTGCTGCGCCCGGGCCGGTTCGACCGGCAGGTCACGATCCCGCTGCCGACGCTGACCGAGCGCGCCGCGATCCTGGCCGTGCACTGCCGGGGCAAGAAGCTCGGCCCCGACGTGGATCTGACCGTCGTGGCGCGCGGTACCCCCGGATTCTCTGGCGCCGACCTGGCCAACCTGGCCAACGAAGCTGCCATATTCACCGTAAGGGAAAATCGGGAAATCCTCACCGCGAAAGACTTCGCCGCCGCCAGGGACCGGATCCTGCTCGGCCGCCGCGAGGGCTCCAACGTGCTGCTGCCGGAGGAAAAGCACGCGGTGGCGATCCACGAGGCCGGGCACGCGCTGGTCGCGGTGCTGTCCGACCATGCCGACCCAGTCGCGAAGGTGACGATCCTGCCGGCCGGCCAGGCGCTCGGGGTGACCGAACAGCTGCCGCTGGTCGAGCGGCACCTGTACGGCGAGGACTACCTGACCGAGTCGCTCGCGGTGCGGTTGGGCGGCCGCGCCGCCGAGCTGGTCGAGCTCGGCCAGGGGTCCACCGGCGCGAGCAACGACCTGGCCGGCGCCACTGAGCTGGCGACCAGGATGGTGCGCGAGTTTGGCCTGTCGCCGAAGCTGGGCCCGGTCGGGTATCCGGAGGGCGGCTCGGTGTTCCTCGGCGGCGGGGGCGGGGCCGGCCTGTCCAGCAGGCCGTTCGCCGAGGAAACCCAGGCCACCATCGACGGCGAGGTGGCCCGCCTGCTGCGCGAGGCTGAGCAGTCGGCCGTCGGGCTCATCCGTGCGCACCGGGCCGAGCTCGGTCAGGTCGTCGCGCTGCTACTGGAGCAGGAGACGGTGGACGGCGCCGCCGTCTACCAGATAGTCGGCCGGCCGGTACCAGAGCACCGTCCTGACGAGCTGGCCATCGCGCCGCACGCAGCATCACCCGCGGCCACGGCCCCAGCCACGGCCGCGACCCCAGCCGCGACAGCGACCACGGCCGAGTAAGCCTGTCCTTTTCCGCACACCCCGTTCGTCGTACCGGATGAAGCGGCAAAATGCCGGTGACCCTTCCGAGGAGGAATGATGAAGTACCTAATGCTGGTCTGCGCCGAGGGACCGTACGAGGCGGAGCCGGACGAGGACACAGCCAAGCCGGACGACGAGTCCGGGGAGGAAATTCCCTGGGTCACGGAGATGAACGCCCGCGGCATCCGGCTGCTGGGCAATGCGGTCCGCCCGCCGACCGATGCCACCACGGTGCGGGTGCGCGGCGGCGAGGTGCTGACCACCGACGGCCCCTACGTCGAGACCAAGGAGTGGATGGCCGGCTTCGACGTGATCGAGTGCGCGAACCTGGACGAGGCGATCGAGGTCGCGGCCCAGCACCCGGTGGCCGAGTTCGGCATGATCGAGGTCAGGCCGCTCTGGAACGACAGCCTCAAATGATCTACCCGGCGGAGCCGCCGGCGCGCGGAACCCGCTATCCGGCGGAGCCGCCGGCTATCTCGTAGGACCACAGCTCGCTGCTGACCCCGACCGGGGCAGACGGCTCACCGCCGCCGCGCTCGGACGCCGAACGGTGCCCGTGCGCGAAAGACGGCGAGCGCAGCCACGCCGCGAAGGACTCCTCGTCCCGCCAGCGGGTCAGCACGAGCCAGGTGGTGCGCCCGTCAGCGGGTTTGAGCAGCTCGAACCCCTCGAAGCCGTCCTGGTTATCCACCGCGCCCGCCCGGGCGGCGAACCGGCGGGCCAGCTCGTCCCCGCTGTCGGCGGGCACGGTAATCGCATTGATCTTCACAACTGTCATGTGCCGATGATGCCAGCCCGGGGCCGCGACGGCGTCCTGCCGCACGACCCCGGGGAGGCGTCGGTTGCTACGGCTGGCTGAACGGCCGCAGGTACGGCGCCGGCGAGAACTTCTGGAACGCCGCCGGGGTCGCGACCAGCTGGCCGCCGGTAACGAACACGTTGTACGTCGGGCCGAGGGCCGTGGCCCGGGTGTTCATCGACTTCGGGGTGAGCGCGCCGTTGCTCCATGAGCCGGTGGCCAGCCGGTTCAGCAGCGTCTTGGCCGCGGTGATGGTCTCCGCGGGCGTGAACGCGCAGTGCCCGGCGCGGGCGACGAAGGTCTGCCGCAGCAGCGACGAGTCGCCCTGGCTGGCGACGTTGGTCCGGTACGCCTGCTCGTTCTCCGGCACGACCAGCCCGTCACCGATGGTGTGCATGGTGAGCACCGGGATGCTCAGCTTGCCGTTGTAGGTGATGTTCTGGGTGAGCCACTTGCGCGCTGCCGGGTCGGCCTTGATCCGCGGAGCGGTGTTGAGCTTGGAGATGTCGTGGTACAGGTTGAGACCGGCCTTTTTGTACAGCGCGACGACCTCGTTGAAGTCGGCCGACTTGATCAGGTCGGTGCCGTAGTTGACGCCGGTGTTCCAGGACGGGTTCCCGCCGGCGTGCCCCTCGAGGTCGGCACGTAGCGCGAACGCGAACGGGAAGGTGATCTCGGAGGCCCACAGGTACTGGTTCTTCTCCTGTGCTCCGTAAGCGTTCGCCGCGGGCTCGGCAGACAGCGGGGTGAACCAGCCGGGCTCGTCAGCCAGCGCGCTGGCCAGGGCGAGCCGGGCGCGGCCCTGCGGGGTCTTCTGCGCCGCCGCCGCCGCGGTCAGGGCCGAGCCCAGGTTGGCGCCCGGGTTGGTGATGTTCACGACGCTGACCGAAGGGTCGACCAGCTGCTGGAACGCGAACGCCGAGTCGAGCGCGGTGTTCCAGGTCGCGATCCCGCCAGAGAGCACGCCGCACATGGGCAGCGCCGCGTTGAACCGGTTGGGGTAGCGCTGGATCAGGCCGGCCGTGATCATGCCGCCCAGCGAGTGGCCCCAGGCGATGGTCGTGGTGGGCGTGCCGACCAGCTGGCCGAAGGTGTTGAGCGTATGAATCTGGTCGGGCAGGGCCGACTGGAGCGCCCATCCGGCGGTGGCGTACGACGAGCCGGCCAGGGCGTATCCGTGGCTGAGCAGCCAGGACCCGGTGAGCTGGTCACCGACGTCCTGCGCGGGGTTCCCCCCGCCGGGAACCACGTACCCGTGGCTGTACAGGAACAGCGTCCCGTTCCAGTTCGTGGGCGCCTGGATCAGGTAAGTCGCCCCGTCGGGGAACGTCCCGGTGAACTGGTTGACGCCCGCCGTGGCCGTCGTGACGCCAGCCAGCGCGGGCGACGCCGCAACCGGGCCGAGCCCGAAGGCGAGCAGCGCGGCAGGAAGCAGCATGCGCAAGACTTTTTTAATCACGTACGATCACACTCCTGAGACTGTGCGGGGGTTGTGCTGGACTTTAACCCCGTTGGGACCGAATGTGATAGGTCCCGAGGCCAAACCGCCGACACCGTCTCCGAAATTTGATTCCGAACGGGGAGTTGTACTCGATCTCCCGTCCGCTGGCGAATCGCGCGCCGGAGCGTTATGGGACGGTGGTCCGTCCTTTGCTCTCGCGGCTGACCGACAGTTGGCCGTGCTTCATCACCGCGATGCGCTGCGCACGGCGGGCGACGGGCGTGTCGTGGGTGACCAGCACCAGGGTCAGGCCGCGCTCGGACCACAGCCGCTCCAGCAGCCCGATGATCTCATCGCGGGTGTCCTCGTCCAGGTTCCCGGTCGGCTCGTCGGCCAGCAGCACCTTCGGCTCTTTCACCAGGGCCCGCGCGATCGCCACTCGCTGCTGCTGGCCGCCCGAACCCGCCGCCGAACACCCGGGCGCCGCCGGGGGTCGCCGACCCGGTAGTCGGGCCGACCTGGGCGGTCAGCTTGGGCGAGAACTTGGAGACCAGCGCCGCTCCGCCAGGCTGTCCGCGTTGGACAGCGAGCCGGTGACCTGGCTGGCTAGGCTGGCCGAGGTGGTCACGGTGGCGCCGGGCAGCGCGTGGCTGATCGCCTTCTGCACGCTGGAGATGTCCGAGGCGCTGGCCGCCGCCACGTAGATCAAGTTCACGTCGTTCTTCAGCGTCCCGCCGCCGGGGCTCGTCCCCAGGGCCTGCGCCCGCGCCAGCGGAATGTAGACGTCGGAAGTACTGTCCCCCGCAGGCTCGCTGACGATCCCGACCACCTTGAAGCTGGTCTTGGCGATGGTGACGGCGGAGCCGGTCTTCAGCTTGTTCTAGGATCACCCCAGGTTGCTCCGCGATGGCACTGAGCCGGCCGGGCCGGGCCGTTGTCTTTGCCGGTGACCGTCGCTAGTGTCCGGATCAGGCGTACCGAAGTGAACGGAATTTCGATCCGGCGGCAAAGGAGCAGGCAATGCTGGGGTTGCGGAGCACCTATCCCCCGCGGCCGGGCCGGGCCGTACGGCTCGCGCTCGCCGCCGCGCTGATCACCGGGCTAGCCGCCTCGCCCGCCGGGCTGGCCGGATCGCCCGCCACCGCGTCGACGGCGCGGACGATGAGCCGGCCGGCCGAGGCAGCTACGGCGGCGACCCGGGCGACGGCCGCAAGGGCAGCCACGGCGACCGCGGGCGCAACCACCCCGAGGACAGCCACGGCCGGGCCCTACGCCGGCATCCCGGTGCCGGTGCACCACGGCAGGCTGCGAGTAACCGGCCTGCTCCGCGACGGCGGCACGGTCGCCGCGGCCGGGCTTTCCTGGCGGCCGGGCGCGCTGCCGCCGGGCGACCGGCTGCTCAGCTTCGAGGTCGCCTACCGGTGGCAGGCGTGCCAGCCGGATGGCCAGCACTGCGTGGCCGCGGCCGACTCGACCGTGACCCCGTTCGCAGCCCAGCGTTACCGGGTCGGCCACCAGGACACCGGGATGCGGCTGAGGATCACCGAGAGCGCGACCGAGGTAATCGAGACCGACCCGGCCACCTTCGCCTTCAGCGACATCCGCGCCTCGGTGAGCCGCATCGCCCGCGAAACCGTCGGCTCGTACCCCGCGGCCAGGGCGCCCGTGACCGAGTTCGTGAACGGTACGCCCGACCGCCAGACCGGCTCGGCCGAGGAGTACTTCCAGGTCAGCCCGCCGCAGTTCAACACGGCGGACGGGACTCCGGTGCTGAAGTACCGGATCGACCGCGGCCCGTGGCGGCCGCTGCCCACCAGTCTCGTCTTCTACACCGGCAAGCTGCGGCTCGGGCCGCACACCGTGGCCGTGCGGACCGCGAACCGGGCCGGCGCCACGGTGATCAGGTTTGGCTGGCGGGTCGTGCCGCTGCCCGCGCCACTCGCCTGCCGGTCGGCCGCAGGCCGGGCCTGCTGGTATCCGCCGCACCTGGACTCGGGCGGCCGCCCGATGCGCTGGGACTGGCAGATCGGCCGGGTCGCCCCGCTGCAGCGGACCGGCGCCCAGGCCGTTGACATCTACGACATCGACGGCTTCCTGACCACCAAGGCGCAGGTGCGCGCGCTCCGCACGACCTGGCAGGCCAGCACGCTCGCGCACCCGCGGGCCATCTGCTACCTGGATCTGGCCTGGGAGGACTACCGGCCCGACGGGACCCCGAGCCCGCGCGGCAGCGACTTCCCGGCCGGCGCGCTCGGCAACATCTACTTCGGCTTCCCGCAAGAGCGCTGGGTGGACTTCCGCCAGCTAGACGCGCTCAAGCCGATGCTGATCGAGCGCCTGACGATGTGCGCCCGCAAGGGGTTCGACGCGGTCGAACTCGACGACATCGACAGCTTCGACCCGCCGTCTACCACCGGCTTCCACCTGACCCCTGGCGACGCCCAGAACTACCTCGCGTTCGCCTTCAACGAGATCCACAAGCTCGGGATGACCGGCCTGTGGAAGAACTCCCCGTACCTGAGCTGGTGGGGCCGCACGTACGCCGACGGCGCCGTCGTGGAAGAGTGCTACCGCTACCACGCCTGCCTCGCGTCCTGGCTGGACGGCAGCAGCCAGTACGGGATCACCTGCACCGGCCTGACCGGCGGCACCCCCTGCGGCTGGGACGACTTCAGCACCGACGTCACCAGGAACCAGCCGGTCGGCAAATGGGTGGGCGAGGCCGAGTACGCCCAGGACCATTACGTGTGCGACCCCGGCCGCCGACACTGCACCGGCAAGCGAAACTTCGCCACCTTCTGCCGCACCGTCTACGCGCCCAGCTACGGCTTCACCGCCGTCAAGTTCACCGCCGACCTCAACGCCACCCTCTTCTACCCCTGCCCCAAGGGGACGTGATCGTCCATTGGGACCAGGACGGTGACGTGTTCATCCTGTCACGGAAGCAGGGAGGCATGACCGATGCAGCCCGTGACGTTCCCTGAGCTTCCACCTGTTGATCGCCGCCCGTTCATTCCCGATGATGTCTGGGTCGTGGCGAACATGGGTGGGCGCAGTTGTCGCGTCACGATGACCCGCTGGGGTGGGAGCGTCTGGTGGCCTGTCGATGATTCGATCACGACCAGTCTGAAAGACGGCGTATGGACGGTCTCCTCCTCGTCTCCTGCGGCAGCGAGCATGATCGGGGCGCTTCGGCTGGAGCCGGGGATGCGGGTCCTGGAGATTGGCACCGAGACCGGCTGGAATGCCGCGTGCCTGGCCGCGCTCGGCGCCGAGGTCGTATCCGTCGAGATTGATGCCGTGATTGCGGCGCAGGCTCGCGCGAACCTACATGCGGCGGGCTATGGCCGGGTGACTTTGATCGGCGACGGCGAGCGCGGTGCAGCCGGATATGCGCCTTATGACCGCGTGCTGGCGACATGACCGCGTGCCGGCGACGGCGGCAGCGAAAAGGATCCCCCATGCCTTGTTGGTCCGAGTACGAACCGGGATGGTCGGGTGTGCGCCTGCAGTCAAACCTAACCGTCTGGCGAGGTAACGGGGTCGGCGGTGAGGGGTGCTCGACTAAGCCGTGCCATCAGGTGGGGTGTTTGCTGGGCAGGGTAGTGTAGCGGCGTCCTGCGGGGGTGGCCCAGATCATGCTGCCGGGGCTGGTTTGTTCGAGTTTCCATCCTTCAGCTTGCTTAACCCGGTGGTGATGGCGGCAGAGCGGCGCTAGGTTGCATTCGCAAGTCAGGCCGTCTTGGCCGTGGGGGATTGTGTGGTCTAGGTCGCAGCGTTGTGCGGGTCGGCGGCAGCCGCGGGCGGTGCAGGTGGTGCTGCGGGCCCGGATGAGGCGTTGCAGTGCGGGAGTGGGCCGGTAGCCGGGTTCGCGGGTACGGTGCTCGCACGTGCCGGTGGCGAGGGGTTCGGTGGTGACCGTGACGCTCCACCCGCCGTCGCCGTCGCCGGGGATGGTCTCGCGGGCGGCGGCGCGGCCGTGGCCGATGGCCTGGCTGTCGGGGCTGGTAATGGTGAGGTGCCAGCGGGTGGCGTGGTGCCCGGCGGCGGCGCAGGCCAGCGCGCGGGTGGCGTCGGGGTCCAGCGGGCCGTATCCGGCGGCGTCGCCGGGGCTGCTGCTGAGGCCGAGCAGCGTGGTCAGCGGGACGGTGAGGTTGATCGTACCGGCCAGCGGCAGCCCGTCACCGCCGCCAGCGCCGGGGGTGCGCAGCCCGGCCCGGACGGGCTGCGCGGCGAGCCCTCCCACCGCCGTACCGAGGTGATCCTGATCGCCGTCGCTCGGGTCACAGTCCTCGCCGTCGTGTCCCGTGCAGCCGCTATCGGGGGCGGAGTCGCTGCCGGGGGCGGTCTGGCTTCCGGGGGTCGGGCTGTTGCCGGTGGCGGGGAGGAGCTCGGGGGGCGGGGTGGTGGTGTCGTGGCCGAGCAGGAGGGCCAGGTAGGCGCGGGCGCGCAGCAGGTCCATCCCGCCGGCCGCGGCCTGCTTCTTCCAGCCGCGGGCGATCCGGCAGACGCGGCGGTCGGCGGCGAGGGTCTCGGCAGCGGGCAGGTGTCGGCCGGCCAGGGTCGCGGTGCCGGCCGGGTCGGTCCAGCATTCGACTCGGGCGCACTTCTCGGCGTCCTCCCGTCGCTTGCGGGTGGCGGCCGAGTCGACGGCCAGGACGGCGCGGGTAACCGCAGCGCGCAGCTGCCCGGTGGTCTGCTGCCCGGCATCGGGCAGGACTGCGTCCTCGACGGCGGCGGCGTGCTCATCGGTGAGGGTGCTGGTCCCGGTGGCGATCACCTTCACCCGGGCCAAGTCAATCTCCCCGGCTTCCAGAGCGGCGGCGGTGCGCGGGAGGCGGCGGGCCAGGTCCAGCGCCAGGCCGAGGTCGGCGTCAGCGGTGATCCGGGTCAGCGTCAGCGCGGGCGCGATCTCATCGGCGATGAACTCGCTCAGCTGGCCGGGGAACGGGCGCGGACCGCCGCGCGGGGCCGACGGCGCGGGCGGAGTCCCGGCCGCGGGGCGACGGCGGGCCAACTCGGCCATCGCGGCCAGTTCTCGGGCCTGCGCCCAGGAGACCTGGCGGCGCCAAGCCCGCAGCACCCCGATCAGCTCGTCATCGCTGACCCCGCCCAGCCGGGCATGCGCCGCGTCGGCGAACCCGGCCAGGACCACGCCGGGCGCCAGCACGTCCAGCACGCCGCCATCGGCAAACCCAGGGCCGCCGCCCGAGCCATCCCGCGGCAGCACCCCGGGCGGCAACGCCTCAGCAACCCGAACCGGCCCCGCGGCCGACACAGACTCGGCGGGTGCCTCGAGCGGCAATCCGTCCAGATCCGGCGGAGAGTCGTCGTCCGGATCCCATCCGTGGCACAGCTCCGGATCCGGCGGGATGTCCCGGTCCATGAGTGAGGCCAGCCCGGCCTCCACGATGTCCTCCTGGCTCTGTGGCCGGGAGCTTACGGGCACGGGACTCACCTCCCATCCGGGTCGATCAACAAGCTAACTGATCCGCATTCTTCGAACATCATATCGAACCCGGCAGACATTTTCCGACCAAGCTCCCGCGACACGCCGGGCCGGGAGAGGCAAAGCCGGGAGAGCCAGACAGGGCACCGATCGCCCGGCCCGGGCCGAGGTTTAACCTGTCTGGTTTGTCTTCCTCCGGGGGTTCTTGGCTGGTTTCCGTTTCTTCGGACTGGTCTTGCCGACGGGCTGGGCGGGGTGCTTTGTGCTTGTCTTCGAGCCCGGGGGACGGCCGGGGCCGGGCCTGGCGGGTTGCGCGACGCTGGCCGGGCTGCCGGCCGTCTGGCGGGCGTGCCGGAATCCGGCGCGGACCCGGCCCGGGGTCATCACCACCGAATGCGGCCACCCCGGGATCCGCTGCCCGGCGTTCCTGCCCCGCCCGTGCACATGGCAGAACATCCGCTCCGGGCTGGTCTGCTCCCCGGGCCGCAGCCAGTTCGGCACATCGATGCCCAGCCGGATCCGGCCATCAGGCCACCGCGGCAGCGGCAGCCCCGCCAGCCCCGCCAGCAGCCGCCCGGCATCAACCGCCCCGGCGTTCAGCCCGTCATACAGCGCCCCGTGCCCCCGCCCGGACTCCGCCACCAGCGACAGCCGCGCCAGATCAGTCACCCGCCCCCGCACAGCACCGCATCCGCCCGCCCGGTCAGGCACCGGTAGAGCTCACCCCGGAACCCCGCCAGCACACCCCACGCCGACGCCAGCGCGCCCCTGTCCCCGACCGCCCGGTCACGCCAGGCCATACTGAACGCCACGGCCACCGCCATCATCTTCACGTTCTGTGGAAGGAACCCAAAGATGATCACGGTGGCCGCCTGCTAACACCACGACACGCCGCACAACAGCGGAAAACCCCCCAACACCGACAGCAGAGGTTAACCCGCAAGCTATCGCATACCTAACTCTTCGCCATCCCGCTTAGCGGGCGGAGACGGCTAGCTCGGCGAGCGGAGACGGCTGGCGGGCCAGGAGGGTCAGGGTGATGCGGAGGCCGTGCGGGCTGACCGGCTCGGCCGCTGCGGTGCCGCCGTGCGCGGAGGCGATCTCGGCGGCGATGGCGAGGCCGAGGCCGGAGCCGGGGCGGCTCGAGCTGGCTCCGGCGCGGTAGAAGCGCTCGAAGATGTGCGGCAGCTTGTCCGGCGGGACGCCGGGGCCGTCGTCGCTGACCTCGATCGTGACGCGATCGCCGGCGACGGACGCGCTGATCGTGCCCGCGGTGCCGGGCGGGGTGTGCACGAGCACGTTCATAAGCAGGTTATCGACGGCACGGCGCAGCAGTTCGTCGTCTCCGACCGTCGTCAGGCCGCCGGCGGCCCGCACCCGCCAGGTCCGTGCCGGGTCGGCGATCTGCACCCGTTCCGCGCACCCGGTGACTACGGCGGTCACGTCGACCGGCTCCTGGGACTGGCCGGGCTGCTGGCCGAGCCGGGCGAGCCGGAGCATGTCGTCGACCAGTCTGCCCATCCGCCGGGTCTCCAGCACGATCCGGTCCATGACCTCATCGACCTCGTCGGAGCTGCGTAGGGCGCCCTGCTGGTAGAGCTCCGCGTTGGCTCGCAGCGACGCCAGCGGGGTGCGCAGCTCATGGCTGGCGTCGGCGAAGAACCGGCGCATCTGCTGCTGGCTGGCCTCGCGCTCGTGCACGTCGGCCTCGATCCTGGTCAGCATGCCGTTCAGCGCCGCGCCCAGCCTGCCCACCTCGCTGCGAGGGTGCTGCGGGGCCACCCGGTCGGTGAGATCACCGCCGGTGATCCGGTCAGCCTGCCGGGCCATCGTCTCGATCGGGCGCAGGCCACGGCGCAGCATGAAGAAGACGCCGAAGCCGATCAGCAGCACCACGGCGAGCGAACCGACCGTGACGATGACCTCAACCTGATCGATGGTCTTCGTGACCTGCTCAAGGCTGGTGCCGTCCACGAGGAGCCCGCCTCTGACATGGACCGACTGGGCGCGAAGCAGCGCCTTTCCCTTCGCCCCGTTCACGACGAGAGTGTGCGGGCCGGCCTGGGAGACCACCCTGGCTATCTTGGGTGACAAGACCCACCTGGTGACCCCCGCGCCGCCACCCACGTTTGTCTGCAACGTCACCTGCTTGCCACGGGTCGGCAGCAGAGCTATGTCGAAAGCACCAGGGAGCGACGGAAACTTGGTTCCCGGCAGCGGCCCGAATTGCCTGGGCCCGCCGGATACTTTCGCGTTGGGGCCAACAAGAGTCCCACCGGAAAGTATCGCGTCCAGCCTCGGCACAGTCAGGGCCAACGTCAACTGCAGGTCGTTATCAGTCTGGTTGAGCAGGTAACGGCGCATGGTGGTGACCGCGCCGATGTCGAACGCCACGAGCGCGATCAGCGTCACCACCATGACGCCGACCATCACCTTGAGGCGCAGCTGAACGCGCAGCAGCCGCCTGAGCAGCGCCCAGGGAGGGAAGGTTCGGCTACGACTCATCGGAACTCACCTGGCATTCCTCTGGGACTGGGTCATCGGCCTCTGGGACTGGGTCACCGGCCGCTGGGACTGGGTCACCGGCCTCCGGGACTCGGTCGCCGGCCTCGGGGGCTGGGTCACCGGGGCGAGGCAGGCGCAGGCAGTAGCCGACGGCGCGCTGGGTGTGGATCAGGTCCGGCCCGTCGCTGGCCAGCTTGCGCCGCAGGTAGGTGACGTAGGTAGACACGACCGTGCTGGAACCGCCGAAGTCGTAGTCCCACACGTGGTCGAGCAACTGGGCGCGGCTGAGCACCCGGCCGGGGTTGAGCATGAAGTAGCGCAGCAGCCGGAACTCGGTCGGCGACAGCTCGATGATGCGGCCGTCGCGGCGGACCTCATAGGCGTCCTGGTCGAGCGTGAGGTCGACGAACGACAGCACCGGCTCGGCGGCGGCGGGGCGGGTGCGGCGCAGCACGGTGCGGACCCTGGCGGCCAGCTCCTCCAGCCCGAACGGCTTGGTCATGTAGTCGTCACCGCCGATGGTGAGCCCGGTGACCTTGTCCTCCTGGGTGTCCTTCGCGGTCAGGAAGATCACCGGGACCCTGTTGCCGTCCCGGCGCAGCCTGCGGACGATCTCGAACCCGTCGATGTCGGGCAGCATCACGTCCAGGATGAGCAGGTCGAAAGGACGGTTCCTGGCCAGGTGCAGCGCGTCCGTCCCGCTTTCCGCCGCGGTCACCTCGAAGCCGAGGAAGCGCAGTGACGTGGCGACGGCCTCCCTCAAGAAGAGCTCGTCGTCCACCACGAGCAGCGTCCCGTCGTCCGGTGTCATCACGTTATCGCAGCATACGGCGGTGAACGAAGTGTGCGAGAAGTCTGCAAGTTTCGTGTGAACGCGGTCCCGACCCGCCGCGCGCCCCGGTTGACACGAAACTCACACAGAGATCATGCAGATGCCTGAGAACAGCCTCAGAGGATGAGGCCCAGACCCGGGTTCAGGGGGCGTTCCGCGTTTCTTCCGGAGCCCCGGGCGGCGGGTGAAGGACATCGGAGGATCTCGTGACACAACTTGGCTCCCCGGCCACCGAGGGCGGCCCGAACGACCGTGGTCCCAACGACAGCGCCCCCAACGACAGCGCCCCCAGCAACAGCGCCCCCGAAGGCAGCGGCCGCCGGCGGGCGGTGCCCGGGTCTCGGCTCACCCGGCGGCGCGTGCTGCTCGCGGTGGGCATCACGGCGGTGCTGCTGACAGTCGGCGGCCTGATCGGCGCCTCGTTCGTGAAGTCGCCCCAGCAGCTGGCCGCCGACACCGCAGCGCCGCCGGCCACGGTGACCACGGCCGCGGTCGTCTCCCAGGTGCTCACCTCGTCGGTGCAGATGCGCGGCGTGGTGTACCCGGCGACCGAGTACGACGTGTACCCGAGCGCCCCGTCGTCGGATTCGTCGTCGGGAACCGGAACGGGCACCGGCTCCGCCGGCGTCGGCTCGTCCGGCGCAGCGGGCTCGTCGGGCGGGACCGGAAGCAGCGCCGTGTACATATCCAAGCTGGACGTCGCCGCGGGCGACACGATCAGGAACGGCAGGCAGCTCGCCGAGATCGACGGCGAGCCGCTATTCGCGCTGACCGGCACGGTGCCCGCGTGGCGGGACCTGATCCCGGGCGAGAGCGGGCCGGACGTGACCGAGCTGCAGAAGGCCCTGGCCGCGCTCGGCTACTACGACAACGGCGACACGCCCGGTGACTTCGGCGCGGCGACCGAGGACGCGGTGTCCCTGTATTACGAGCACCTCGGCTACACCCCGCCGTCCACCGGCGGTGTGCCCGCGGCGGATGTGGTGTTCCTGTCGTCGCTGCCCGCGACGGTGGTCGCGGTCAACGGCGCGGCCGGCCAGCAGCCCGGCCAGCCGTTCCTCGAGCTCGCCGCCCGCGGGTCGCTGGCGCTGACCGGTGAGCTGCCGCCGGCCTACGCCGGGCAGGTCAAGACCGGCCTGAAGGTGACGATCTACGACGAGGTGACCGGCATCCGCGCGACCGGGACCGTGTCGGGCGTGGGGACGGCGACGACCACGCCTCCAGTCGGGGCCCTGGTGGCCGTCGGGGGCGGCTCGGGCTCGACGTCCTCAGGGAGCTCGCCCGCCTCCGGGTCATCCGGGTCAAGCAGCGAAGGCAGCTCCGGCGCGTCGGGCGCTACGCCGTTCATCCCGCTGACCGTACGGCCGTCCAAGCCGCTGGCCTCGGCGCTGAACGGCGAGAACGTCCTGGTCACGGTGGACACCGGACAGACCGAAGGACCTGTGCTCACGGTGCCGGTCGCGGCGATCGTCAGCACGGCGTCCGGCACCAGCCGCGTCACCGTGGTGGGCGCGCGCGGGAAGCAGACCGAGGTCACGGTCACGCCCGGCCTGTCCGAGAACGGCTACGTCGAGGTGACCCCGGCGAAGTCCGGCGCGCTCGCCGCGGGCGACCGCGTGGTGGTGAGCGGCTGATGGCCGCGCCGGTGATCGAACTGCGCGGCCTGGCCCGCACCTACCCCGGCCCGCCGCCGGTGCCGGCGCTGCGCCCGGCCGACCTGGTCATCGAGGCGGGCGACTACGTCGCGGTGACCGGCGCGTCCGGCTCGGGCAAGTCGACGCTGCTGCACCTGCTCGGCCTGCTGGACTCGGCGACCGGGGGCAGCTACCTGCTGGACGGGCTGGACATCAGCACGCTGAACGACCGGGACCGGTCCGCGCTGCGCGGCCGGCGGATCGGGTTCGTCTTCCAGGCGTTCCACCTGCTGCCCTACCGCACCGCGCTGGAGAACGTGCTGCTCGCCGAGTTGTACAACCAGACGCCGCGGGCGGGCAGGCTCCAGGCGGCGGTCGGCGCGCTGGACGCGGTAGGGCTCGGGCACCGGCTCGACGCGCTGCCCACCACGCTGTCCGGCGGCGAGTGCCAGCGGGTCGCGATAGCCCGGGCGCTGGTGAACCGGCCGAGCCTGCTGCTGTGCGACGAGCCGACGGGGAACCTGGACTCGCAGAACGCGGCCGCGCTGATGGGACTGCTCGACCAGCTGAACGAGACCGGCTTCACGATCGTGGTGATCACGCACGACGCCGGGGTGGCGGGGCACGCCAGCCGGACGATCGCGATCAGCGACGGAGTGCTGTCCGAACGAATAGAGGCAGGTCATGCGTAGCTCCGCCCGCCGTAGGGTGTCTCTCCGGCCAGGAAAGCTCAGTAGGGTGTCTCTCCGGCCAGGAAAGCTCAGCCTGCCGCAGCCGCGGCTGACCGCGCGGGACGCGACCGCCGAGGCGATCGCGGGGATCGTGCAGCGACCGGGGCGGGCCGTGCTGACCATGCTCGGCACGGTGCTCGGCGTGGGCGCGTTCGTCGCGGTGCTGGGTCTGACCGCTACCGGGGCCGGCCAGATCTCGCGCCAGTTCACGGTCCTGGCCGACACCACGGTGACCGTGGAGGACAACGGGCCGGCTAATGACGTCGCCCCGCCGGGCAGCAATCCCGCCATCGGCTTCCCGGCCGGCGCGGACGCGGTCGCCGGCCGAATCAACGGGGTGACCGCCGCGGGCGTCTGGTGGCCGGTCGCCCTGCCTGAGGGCACGAGCTTCACCGGCTCGCTCGCGCTGTCGGCCACCGCCTCGCAGACGATCAACCTGCTGGCCGCCTCGCCGGGCGCGGTGCGGGCGATGGGGCTGACGATGGTCGCGGGCTCGCCGCTGAGCACGTACGAGAACGACACCATCCAGCACGTCGCGATGATCGACACCAGCACGGCGGTTGCGATCGGCATCTCCGCGGCGCGGCTGCCCAGCCATCCCGCGGTGTTCGTGGACGGCATCGCGTACACGGTCATCGGCGTGTACAACTCCGCGCAGCGCGTGGTGACCGACGAGAGCGCGATGCTGATCCCGGAGCGGACGGCGCTGGCCGACTACGGCAACCCGGCGCCCGGCATCGGGAACCAGGACGAGGCCCAGATGGTCGTCGCGACCAGGATCGGCGCCGCACAGGCGGTGTCACGGCAGATCGCCGCGGCCGAGCTGCCGACCGACCCGAGCCGGCTCGTCGTAACCTCACCCCCCAACCCGCAGAACCTGCAGAGCGAGGTGACCAGCGACCTGGCCGGCCTGTTCCTGATCCTCGCACTGATCAGCCTGCTGATCGGCGCGGTCGGCATCACGAACACGACCCTGGTCGCGGTGCTCGAGCGCACCGAGGAGATCGGCCTGCGCCGCGCCGTGGGCGCCAGGCCGCGGCACATCGCCGCGCAGTTCCTCGCGGAGTCCACGGCGCTGGGCACGCTGGGCGGGCTGATCGGCACCTGCATCGGCGTCGGCGTCGTGGTGATCTTCGCCGCGACCAAGAGCTGGACCGCGATCCTGAACCCGGCGTACACGCTGCCCGCGCCGCTGATCGGCAGCGTCGTCGGCCTGCTGGCCGGCGCGTACCCCGCGCTGCGCGCGGCGCGGACCAGCCCGCTGGCCGCGCTGCGGCACGCCTGAAAGGAACGATCATGCACATCCGCACCGGCCTGTGCCTGCTGGCCTGCTGTGCCGCCCTCACCGCCTGCACTGCCAGCCCGAACCAGGGGCCGGCCACGGCCGTGAGCACGCCTCACGTCGGCCGGCCGCAGCCACCCGCCTCCGCCCAGGCGGCGCTGTCCCGCGACGCGTTCACCCCCTACGCCGCGCTCAGCCTGTCCGGCAACGACGGGCTGGCAGCGGGCGAGTCGATATTCGCCCTGGGTAATGCGTGCATGAGCGCCGCGGGCTATCCGGGCACCAACGCGGGCGACGTGCCGGTGGGCATCAGCATAGGAGGGCCCACCGCCCTGGCGTTCTCGCAGCCCTGGGGCGCGTGGGGATACCTCGGCACCGCCGCGGCGCAGCAGTACGGCTTCCTCGCCCCGCCCGGCTCCGCCCTGGCCGCCCTGGGCGTCGATTTTCAGCCTGACGCCTTCACCGGCCTTCCCAAAGCGGAGCAGACCGCGGCCAGTAAGTGCTCCACGATCGTGCAGAACTTCACCGACGCCGCGCATAGCGGTGCGCTGGCCGGCATCTCGACGCTAAGCAACGACATATTCAACGACGTGCAGCGGGATGCGGCAGTGAAGGCCGCCACCCGGGCCTGGTCGGCCTGCATGACGAAGAACGGCTTCAGCTTCAACCAGCCGCAGACCTTGTTCATCCACGAGATCCGGGCCTCGCACGGCGGCGGGAACGGACCGGTGAACATCGGCGCCCCGGTCAGCTCCGCCGCCCAGCAGGCGCAGCTCGCCGCGGCGGTTACCGATTCCGACTGCACCCAGTCCACCGACCTGGCCGGGATCTACTTCGCCGTCCTGGCCAGCTACGAGCAGCAGCTCGTCAACGCCAACCAGCAGGCGCTCAGCGCCGCCGTCCGGCAGTACCGCACCGCCTACGCCAAAGAGCTGAAGCAGCTCCCGGCGCTGCTGCGCACGGCGAAGGCTCAGCCGGCATCGTTCGCCCAGGCGGCCGGGCCCTGGGGCTATATCGGGCCGGAGCAGGCCGCGCAATCCGGCTTCACCGACGCTGGCGAGAGCAGCGACGGCCCCGGCAGCGACGCGTCTCCTGACGCACCGGCCAGCTTGCCCGCAGGCGCGCAGGCCGCCGCGGGCAAGTGCGCCAACATCGTCGGGGAGTTCAACGACGCCCAGTTCGCCACCGCGATGGCCGGCATCGAGGCGATGAATAACGACATCAGCAACGACGTCGTCGCCGACCCCGCCTTCAAGCGGGCGACGCATGCCTGGTCGGCCTGCATGGCCAGGAACGGCTTCAGCCCCCCGGATCCGGACACGCTGCTTCTGCAGGAGGAGTACGACCTTGGCTCCCGGCCTATCCCGCCGGGAAAGAACTCACCCCCTGGCTCGAGCCCGACCCCGGGGTCGAGCCCGACCGCCGCGCAGAATCAGGCGCAGATCGCGCTGGCTGTGGCCGACGCGGGCTGCACGCTGAGCACCGACCTGTCCGGCATCTACTTCGCCGTCCAGGCCAGCTACGAGCAGCAGTTCGTCAGCGCGAACCAGCAAGCCCAGCTCCAGCCACTCCTGACGAAGCTGCGATCCTGGAGCCCGAAGGCGCCCGCCCGGTAAGCGTTAGTGGCCGCGCACGGCGCGGATCGACTCGCGCAGCGAGCCCATCGTGGCCAGCACCGCCGACGGCTCGTAGCCGCAGTGCGCCATGCAGTTCGCGCAGCGCGGGTCCTTGCCGCGGCCGTAGCTGTCCCAGTCGGTGGTCTCGATCAGCTCCTTGTAGGTCTTCACGTACCCGTCGGACATCAGGTAGCACGGCTTCTGCCAGCCGAGCAGCGAGTACGAAGGGATGCCCCACGCGGTGCAGCCGAAGTCCGTCTTGCCCTCGAGGAAGTCGAGGAACAGCGGCGAGTGGTTCAGCCGCCACCTCTTCCTGTTGCCGTCGCCGAACGCCTTCTTGAACAGCTCCCTGGTCTCGGTCACGCCGAGGAAGTGCTCCTGGTCGGGCGCCTTCTCGTAGGCGTAGGCCGGCGAGACCTGCATCTCGTCAATGCCCAGGTCGTCATTGAGGTAGTTGAGCACGTCGATGACGGTCTGCGGGGTGTCGGTGTTGAACACCGTGGTGTTCGTGTTGACCTTGAACCCCTTGCTCTTGGCCAGCTTGATGGCCGCGACCGCCTCGTCGAACACGCCGTCCTTGCAGACCGACTCGTCGTGCCGCTCGCGCAGCCCGTCGATGTGCACGACGAACGCGAAGTACGGCGACGGCTTGAACTTGTGCAGGTGCTTGGGCATCAGCACCGCGTTCGTGCACAGGAACACGAACTTCCTCTTAGCCACGAGCTGGCGCACGATCTCGTCGATCTTGGGGTGCATCAGCGGCTCGCCGCCGGCCAGCGACACCATCGGGGCGCCGCACTCATCGACGGCGGCGATCGCCTGCTCGACCGGCATGCGCTGCTTCAATATGTCGTGCGGCTGCTGGATCTTGCCGCAGCCTGCGCACTTCAGGTTGCAGGCGAACAGCGGCTCGACTTCGACCAGCAGCGGGAACTTCGCATTGCGGGCCAGCTTCTGACGCATCAGGTAAGACCCGATCCGCAGGCTCTGGCGCATCGACACGCTCATTAGTCCCATTCCTCCTCAGTGCTGGCCCGGGGTGACCCCCGGAACCCCGCGCGAGAGAGCACTGGTTCACCCTCCGGCGCGCGGATTGCTACTTCTGCCTGACTTCTCGGGGCAGGCCGAAACGGATGGATTCGGTGGTGATCACGCGCTCGCTGACGTGCACAGGCCCGAGCCCGCCGAGCGCGGCGATGATCTCCTCGACCACCGCGGGGGGCGCGGACGCGCCCGCGGTCAGGCCGATGGTCGACACGCCTTCCAGCCAGCCGAGCTGGATGTCTTCCGGGCCGTCGATCAGGTGCGCCGGCGTGCCGTCGCGTTCGGCCCGCTCCACCAGGCGCACCGAGTTGGACGAGTTCGCCGAGCCGGCCACGAGCACCAGGTCGGACTCGGCGGCGACCGCGCGGACCGCGTTCTGCCGGTTGGTCGTCGCGTAGCAGATGTCGTCGCTGCGCGGACCGCGGGCGTTCGGGAAGCGGCTGGTGATCGCGTCGGCGATCCCGCTGGCCTCGTCGGCGGCCAGCGTGGTCTGCATCAGGTAGGCGATCTTGTCCGGCTGCAGCGGCGCCAGCTTGGCCACGTCGGCCGCGGTCTCGACCAGCACGGTGGACCCCGGCGCCTCGCCGACCGTGCCCTCGATCTCCTCGTGGCCGGCGTGCCCGATCAGCGCGATCAGGTAGCCGTCGTCGGCGAACCGGCGGGCTTCGGCGTGCACCTTGGACACCAGCGGGCAGGTGGCGTCCACGGCGGTCAGCCCGCGCGCCGCGGCCTGCGCCCGCACCGCGGGCGACACGCCGTGCGCGGAGAACACCACGGTGGCGCCGTCGGGCACCTCGTCGAGCTCGTCCACGAACACCGCCCCGCGCTGCTCAAGGTCGTTGACCACGCGCGTGTTGTGCACGATCTGCTTGCGCACGTAGACCGGCGGGCCCTGCCGGTCGAGCACCCGCTCGACGATCTCGATGGCCCGCTCCACCCCGGCGCAGAACGACCGCGGCCCGGCCAGCAGCACCCGCCGCTCCCCGGCGGCCGCGGCCCACCGGCCGAGCACCGGGCCGACGGCGCGCAGCGAGCGCAGCGCGGCGATCCCGCCGGTCACCGTCCTGGGGTGCAGCAGCGTCCCGCCGGGCAGGTCCGAGACCGCCCGGATGACCGCCACCGGCCGCCCGCCCGCGGCCGCGGCCAGCGCCGCGGACTCCATGTCCGCCGCGACCGCGCCCTGGCCGGCCAGCCGCTCCCGATCCGCCCCGCGGACCAGATGATCGACGGTGACGATCGGCCCCGTCCTGACCCGCAGCCCGGCCCGCCGCAGCTCCCCGGCCAGCAGCGGCGCCGACGCGCACGGCACCCGAGCCGCCCGGCCGTCCGCGACGATCTCGGTGCCGACGACGAGGTCTCCGGGCTTGAGATCGGGGGCCAGGCCCGCGCCCGTTCCGGCAATACCCAGCATCCCGAACGGTTCCACCCCTAGCTTCGCCGCACGCCGGCGAGCCCGGGCCGGCCCGTACCCGGTCCGCACCACCGGATCGGCCGCATCCCGCTCGGCCCGGCCAGCGTGGCCAGTCCCGGCCGCCTCAGCACGGCCAGTCCCGGCCGGATCAGCGTGACCCGTCCCGGCTGCCTCAGCACGGCCGGTCCCGGCCCGGCCAGCGTGACCAGCCCCGGCCGCCTCAGCCCCGCGAGCGTCGCCTGTCGCCGCCCGGCCAGCCTCGCCGGCCGCGCGCAGCCCGCGTCGCAACGCCCGCGCCTCGATCCGCAGCGGCGCGCAGATCACCAGCGGCCGACCCGCCGCGTCCGGCGCGGCAGCCTCCGCCGCGGTGCCCCGCCCCGCGGCCTCCGCCGGGCTGGAGCTGGCCTCTTCGCTGGTCACGACGTCCCCTCGACGCTGCGCAGGTACCGGCCGAGCGCGCTGATCGGGAAGACCAGCCGGTAGAGGTGATAGTTGATGTAGAAGTCGCCCGGGAACCCGGTGCCGGTGAACTGCGGCTCGTCCCAGCTGCCGTCCTCGCGCTGCTGGTCGGCCAGCCAGCTGATGCCGCGCTGTACGGCCGGGCTGGCCGGCGCGGCCTCGCCCTCGGCGGCGAGCAGCGCGAGCAGCGCCCAGGCGGTCTGCGACGCGGTGGACTCGCCCTGGCCGGCCAGGCCGGGATCGTCGTAGGAGCGCAGGTCCTCGCCCCAGCCGCCGTCACAGTTCTGGTGCGCCTCGAGCCAGTCCACGGCGCGCCTGATGCACGGCTTGCCCGGCTGCACCCCGGCCGCGATCAGCGCGGGCACCACGGCGCCGGTGCCGTAGACGTAGTTCGCGCCCCAGCGGCCAAACCATGAGCCGTCGCGCTCCTGCGCCTTCAGCAGCCACACGACGCCGCGCCTGACCGCCTCGCAGCCGGCCATGCCCTCGTGCGCCAGCGCCTCCACGATGTGCGCGGTGACGTCGGCGGACGGCGGGTCGATCACCGCGCCAAAGTCGCAGAACGGCAGCTTGGTGATCACCTGCCGGTCGTTGTCGGCGTCAAACGCGCCCCAGCCGCCGTCCTTGCTCTGCATCCCGGTCAGCCACCGGACGCCGCGCCGCACGGCCTCGTCGGCCCGTGCCCTGGACGCCTCTTCGCCTGGCTCATCGCCGGCCAGCCGGATGGGCGTGACCGGCCAGCGCTTGCGCAGGCCGAGGATGACCTCGGCCGTGTCGTCGGTGTCCGGGTACCCGTCGTTGTCGAACTCGAAGGCCCAGCCACCGGCCTCAAGCCCAGGCCGGCGCACCTGCCAGTCGCCCGGCCCGACGATTTCCTCGTCCAGCACCCACTGCGCCGCCTTGACCATCGCCGGATGATCAGCAGGCGTTCCCGAGTCCCCCAGCGCGACCATGGCCAGCACCGTGTCCCACACCGGCGACTGGCAAGCCTCCATCCGCCGCGTCGGTCCGTCAGGCGAGTCCTCCCAGATCATGAACCGGTCCAGCCCGCCCAGCCCTCGCTTGATCACCGGGTGCTCCCGCCCGTACCCCAGCAAATGCAACGCGATCAGCGAGTACACCCAAGGCGGCTGAATCCCCCCCCAGCACCCATCCTTCTCCTGCCGCGCAATAACCCACTCCGCGCACCGCCGCACCGCCGCCCGCCGCACCGCCTTCGCGGGCCTGCGCAGCCGCCGCGTCCCAAGCACTCTGTCCTCATAGGCATGCAGAACTTTGTCCAGCCCGTTGAACACGACCGACCACGGGTCCCGACTCCCCCGAGCCGGCTCCCCGTCTCCATAAAGCTCATCCAGCCCGAACGCCAACGGCCGGCAAGGCCGCAGCGACCCGACGACCGCAAGAGGCACGATGGTCTGCCGCGCCCAGCATCCCCAGTCGTACACATTCAACGGAAACCAAGCCGGCAAGTAGATCAGCTCCGGCGGAATGACCGGCAGCTCATCCCACGACCACTGGCCGAACATGGCCAGCCAGATCCGGGTGAACACCCGGGTCGCCTCGATCCCGCCCTGGCCGCGGATCCAGTGCGCCGCCGTGACCATGTGCGACTCGTCCGGAGTATCGCCGGCCAGCCGCAGCGCGACGTATGCCTCCACCGTGGTGGACAGGTCACCCGGGCCGCCGTGAAAGTTGGCCCAGGTGCCGTCCGCGCGCTGCTTAGACCGGATCCAGCGGCCCGCCGCGGCGGTCTCGGCTTTGGTCCTGACGCCGAGGAACTCGCGGAGCAGCAGATCCTCCGCGTCCATGGTGACGTTGGTCTCGAGCTCGCCTTGCCACCAGCCGGGCTCGTGCTGCAGCCCGAGCAGGTGCTCGCGGGCCCGGTCCAGCGTCACCCTGGCCGCCTCGGGCACGGAGTCCCGGTCGGCCTGCGAGGCAGAGTACGTCAGCGTCATCCGAAGTCCCAGCCGCTCAGTTTTGCCTGGTCGTGATGAACTGCGCGATCGCGGAGTACTCCGCGCGCACGTCGTCCGGCATGTCGGTCTCGGCCAGGCAGCGCTCCGCCTCGGCGAGCTGCGTGTCCGCCTCGGTCTCGGCCCATCGCTTGCCGTCCGCCTCCTCGACCAGCCTGGCCGCCAGGATCAGCTCCTTCTCGGACAGCTCGTCTGGACGGGCCAGCAGCTCACCCAGCTCGCGGGCTTGCCGAGTCTGGCTGGACAGGGCGGCCACCACGGGCAGCGACTTCTTCCTGGCCCGCAGGTCGGCCCGGACCGGCTTGCCGGTGATCTCGGGCGCGCCCCAGATCCCCAGCAGGTCGTCGGTGAGCTGGAAGGCCAGCCCGGCGTGCGCGCCGAACCCGGCGAGCCCCATGGCCAGCGCCGGCGGCGCGCCCAGGTAGACCGCGCCGATGCTGCTCGCGCAGGCCATCAGCGCCGCGGTCTTGTCGCCGGCCATCGCCATGCACTCGGTCAGCGTGACGTTGTCCCGCTTCTCGAACGCCAGGTCGGCGCCCTGGCCGGCGATCAGCCGCAGCACCGCCGCCGACAGGCAGCGGGCCGCCCAGCTGCCGTGCTGGCCGCCCTCTTCGAGCAGGATGTCCTGCGCCAGCGCGTGCAGCGCGTCTCCAGCCAGGATGGCCGGGCCGATGCCGTAGACCTTCCAGGCCGTCGGCCGGTGCCTGCGCTCGACGTCGCCGTCCATGATGTCGTCGTGCAGCAGCGAGAAGTTGTGCACGAGCTCGACCGCGACCGCGGCCGGAACACCCTGGTGCGGCGCCGCGCCCGCGGCCCGGGCGGAGAGCAGCGCGAGGGCCGGCCGCAGCGCCTTGCCGCCGGATCCGGTCGGGCGCCCCTCGGCGTCGGTGAGGCCGAGATGGTAGGCGGCCACCATCCGCACTTCCGGCGACAGCCGGTCGACGGCAGCAGCCAGCGCCGGGCCGACGAGGTCGCGGGCCACCGCGACGCCGTCCGGCATCACGGCGGTCATGCGCCCGCTCCTGGTACGCCGGCGATCTCGCTGGCCTGCTGGGCGGCTGGGCTGAGCACGGCAGTCCGCTGCGACGCGGCGTGTGCCCGTCGCAGTTCTCGTGCCGCGTTGAGTCCGCTGCGCACGGCTCCCTCCATCGTGTCGGGCCACCCGGTGTCGGTCCACGCTCCGGCTATCGCCAGCCCCGGCAGCGAGGTGGCGGCCGACGGCCGCAACCGCTCGCAGCCAGGAGCCTGACGGAACGTGGCCCGTCGTTCCCTGGTGACGAAAAAGTCGGTGACCCGCGCGCCGCGGGCCGCCGGGAATAGCTCGCCGAGTGCCGGCAAGTACAACTCGCGCAGCCGCGCGGCCGGGACATCCACCTGGTCGTCGGCGGCAGACACCGACACGGCCAGGTACTGGCTGCCCGACCGCGCCTGATCGCGGCCAAGCCCGGACTGCCCGGTCCGGTCGAACACCCACTGCACCGGGGAATCCACGGCCGCGACGAACGGCTGCGTCATCACCGGCCGGTCGTAGACGACATGCACGTTGACGATCGGCGATGAGCCGAGCCCCGACCACTGGTCCGGGGACGGCTGGCCGGCCGCTCCGGCCGGCAGCAGCCGCGCGGCCTGGTCGGCGGGCACGGCGAGCACGACGGCGTCGGCCTCGACCACCGGGCCGTCCGCCCAGGACCCCGCGGCCGGCGGCTCGGGCCAGGACTCGCCGCTGCGCAGCGGCAGCACGGGCTGCTGGTCGGCCAGCGCCGCCGCGTCGTCGTCGGCCGCGCGGGCCGATCCGGCCTCGCCCTTGCGGCCCAGCCGGACGGTGAACCCGCCGGCCTGACCGGGCGCGGTCTCGATGGCCGCGACCTTGGCGCCCAGCCGGATCTGCGCGCCGGCCCGCCGCAGGTGCGCGAGCGCGGCGCTGCCGTGCAACTCGCCGAGCGGCACCGCGGGCACGCCGATGTCGGCGGCGTCGCGCCGGCCGAGCAGCGCGGTCTTCACCACGGTCGCGGCGAGCGCGAGGTTGGCGTCGTCGCCCGCGATGTTCAGCGAGGAGATCGTGAACAGGTCCCAGAGCGCCCGGCGGGTCCGCTCGCTCTGTCCGCGGGCGGCGAGCCAGTCGCCGAGCCGCTGATCATCCAGCGCAGGATCGGCCGGGTCCAGGCGCATCATGCCGAGAGCGGCGCGTCCCACACCGAACCGTTCGGAAAATGAAAGGAGAGGGTAACCGGCCAGGGCCATCCCCATGTGCAGCGGTCCGGGCAGCGCGTTGCGGCGAAGCCGGGCCGGGCGCTGCGGCGGGCGGCCAGGAGCCAGCACGGTGACGTCGAAGCGGTCCTGCAGCCGGACCGAGCCGGTCATGCCGAGCCGGGCCAGCAGCCCGCGGTACGCCGTGCAGCAGCGCAGGAACACGTGCTGGCCGTTGTCCACGACCAGGCCGTCCCGGGTGAACGAGCAGGTCGCGCCGCCGAGCCGCGGCCTGGCTTCGAGCAGGGCCACGTCGTCGCCCCGCTCGCGCAGCGCGATCGCGGCGGTGATGCCGGCCAGGCCGCCGCCGATGACCGCCACGCGGCGCGGGCTGCGGCCGCCCGCCGAGAGGCGTGGCCCGGCCGCCGCCCCATTGGTGCGCGCGGTCACGAGGATGCCCCCGATGCGCCGGACGTGTCGGCGGCCTCGGCGCTGTGTGCGCCGTATGCGCTGTGCGCCTCGTATGCGCCGTGTGTCCCGTGTGACCCGAGTGCACTGTGCGCGGCCGGTGTGACGAGCGGGCGGGGGGCGGCGGGCGGGTGCGGCGGCCGCGGCCGTACCGCCATCCCGGCCAGCGAGCGGACCGCCACCGTGACCTTTTCGCCGGTGGATAGCGACATCCGGCCGCGCAGCACCTCGGCCGGAGCCGCGGCGATCCGTTCCAGCAGCCGGCGGTAGATGCCCGCCATAGCGCCGGCCGACGCGGCGCTGCGCCGGTCCAGCAACGGGATCAGCTGCATGCCGGTGGCGTACCAGGAGCGGGCGCGTTCGGCCTCGAAGCCGACCAGCCGGGCCAGCGGCTCCGAAGGCTGCGGGGCCACCCCCTGGCCGGGCTGCAGGCTGACCGGGCCTGCGGCGCCGTCGGGGCTGTTGGGGCTCGCGGCCGCGTCGTCCAGGCGGCAGCCGAACCGGCCGAGATCCTCGGCCGGCAGGTACACCCGGCCGTTCTGGTAGTCCTCGCGGATGTCGCGCAGGATGTTGGTGAGCTGCAGCGCCACGCCGAGCGCGTCGGCCAGCGGGGCCGCCTGCGCCTGGTCCGCCGCGCCGAAGATGCCGAGCGAGAGCCGTCCGACCGAGCCGGCCACGCACCGGCAGTAGTGCAGCAGTTCGTCGAACGTCGCGTAGCTCGTGCCGCGCACGTCCGCGACGCAGCCGTCGATGATCTCGCCGAACGCCTCGACCGGGATCGGGAACCTGCGGGCGGCGTCGCCGACGGCGACGAGCACGGGATCGTCGTCCGGTGGCTGGCCACCCGACGCCAGCGCCTGCACGGGGGTCCGCGCGTCGGCCTGGGCGGCCAGCTTCTGCGTGGCAGTGTGGGGGGATGGGGTGGTGGGTGGGTCGTCGCCGATGTCGTCGATCCGGCGGGCGAACGCGTAGACCGCCGACAGCGCCCGCCGCTTGGCCGGCGGCAGCAGCTTGATGCCGTAGGAGAAGTTGCGCGCCTCGACCGAGGTCACCTGCTCGCAGTGCCGGTAGGCGGTGGTCACGTCCACGGGCCGCGTCACCTCCCTCTCGTATAGGCGCGAATCAGCTCGACGGCCGTCCGGCGCTTGCCCGGCCGGGGCGTGGCGGCGAGCACGTCGTGATCGGCGGCCTCGATCGCGGCCAGTGCCGCCCGGCCGCCGGCCACGTAGCCGGCCACCGCGGCCCGCGCGGCACCGTGCAGCGTAGCGACCAGCGGCGAGCCCGCGTTGAGCAGCGCCGAGGCCCGGGCGACCTGGAAGGCCATCAGGGCGCGGAGCCTGGGACCCGCGGTCGGTCCGGCCAGGTCGGCTTCGCCGCAGCCGAACGCGGTCATGTCTTCGAGCGGCAGGTAGATCCGGCCCGCGCGGGCGTCCTCGGCCACGTCCTGCCAGTGTTCGGCGAGCTGCAGTGCGGTGCACACATGGTCGGACAGCCTGGCGCGCTGCGGCGAGTCGGCGCCGAACACGTGCAGCACGATCCGGCCGACCGGGTTGGCCGACAGCTTGCAGTAGCCGAGCAGGCCATCGAACTCGGTGTAGCGGGTGACCTGCTGGTCCTGCCGGTTGGCCTGGATCAGGTCGCGGAAGAGCTGGTCGGGCACGCCGCACTCGGTGACGGTCGGCGCGAGTCCGGCGATGACGTCCAGCCGGGGGGTGTCGCCGCCGTACAGGACAGACAGGTCGTCGTCCAGTTCGTCGAGCAGCCTGAGGCGTTCGGCAGTGTCGGCTTCGGGTGCCGGGTCGCCGGGCAGGACCTCGTCGCCGATGTCGTCTACGGTTCTGGCGAAACGGTAGACAGCCATGAGGTGCCGCCGGTATCGCTCCGGGAGCACGCGGAAGGCGACGGGGAAGTTCTCGGCGGGCGCCTTGGCCTCGGCGGCGGCGGCAATCACGGCGGCCGCATCCGCTGGATTCGCGGGATCCGCACCTGCCGAAACCTGGGCATGACGGACTGCAAGGCTCACAGCGGCCCCCCGCCACCGGCTTGGCTGAAGCGCAGAGAGGGGACCGCGCCCAGGGTCGACTGGTGTCGCGCCGCGCGTCACCGCTCTATTTCTGCACAGCTCTCAAAGAAATGCAAATAATGACATGCGCGTCACATGACACGCGTGTCGTTTTCCGCCCCTGCGCTGCTCCATTGACCCCAGTCTGACGGAACTTGTCCTTACTCCGGACCATCCGGCTCGCGCAGGCCCCGCGCCTCGATAACGTGCGATAGGGCACCGCAACCGACCGTCTCACGATCGTGATGAAAGCAATAAGTCATCGGTATGCGGCGTAGCGTAATGACCATTTAGGCCCCTACGGGAGCCAATGGCGCAAACCATTAGCGACGACCCATCCGCCGGTAATAAGCCGCCATAACGAGTGCGTCCGGGCAGCCACGCGACTCGCCCGCCGGGCAGATCGAGCGGCCCGCCCAGCGTGCCGGATCCAGCGACAGACAGCGGGCCGCGGGCGGCGCACGGAGTCGCGAGCAGCGGCGCGCCCGGGCCCGCGGGCGGGCGCGCGCCGGCCAAGGGTGGCTGGGCATCGTAAGGGAGAAAATACTGCCGCACCCGGCCCGAAGTCACCAGGACCACCCGTCAGGTCGTTCGCTAATCTAATCATTTAGAGCAACCAGGCCTACCGCGTCCTGCGGTCACGACATGACAAGCGGCGCGCGAGTCGTTGCCCCCCTCGGCCGCACGTCAGTAACTATTTTTCGCAACGTCGGAGCCGATCGCCGGACCCGCCGCGCAGCTGAAATCCGGGCCGGCCCAGGCACTATTATGAGGTCAGCCGACCACTGGGCATGATTGCCGTGCGGATGTTACTGGCGAGGATGATTGCCTGCCCGCCGAAGCCGACGCGCGGGACTCCGGAGAGAAGGGGGCAGCCGTGCCGGAGGCGTTTCCCGTGCCCAAGCGGAAGCGCGCCGTCGGGATCCGCGATCGCATCATGTCCCACCTCGCACTCACCGGCTCGGTCAGGGATGAGGCCGGCATGGCCAGCGCCGTGCTGGCCCGCGAGGTCGATTACCCCGGCTCCAGCATCGCGTTCGCTCAGCTCCTGTCGGGCATGGAGCGGGCCGGCCTGATCGAGCGGGAGGTACGCGGCAAGCGCACCTACCGGATCAGTCCGGCCGCCAGCGCCCTGGCCGGGCTGGCGGCGGCACCTGCCCGCCGCGGATCCGGCCGTCGGCCTGGCCGCACCGGGCCGGCCCCCCGGCAGCCCAGGACAGCTGCCGCCAGACGCGGCTCCCCCGCCCCCGAGGGCGACCTTGCCGCCGGCGGCGGCCTGGCCGGCTTCGACTACGACGAGCTCGCCCGGCGGCTGCTCGTGCAGGTCGTCCGCCATCTCGCGCCGACGGCCGGGGCGGCCGCGGCGGCCGCGATCCAGACCCCGGCCGACCCGGACGAGGCCAGGCTGGCGAATACCGTGGCCGACCTGGAGCGCGAGTTGGCCGGGGCCAAGGCCCTGCATGACGCGCTCACAACCGAGAACGCCCGGCTCCGCGAGCAGTTGCACGCGGCCCGCAGGAGCCTTGCCCTCGCTCGGGAACGGGAGCGCGATCGAGAGCGCGACCGCGGCCGGGATCGGGACGGCACACGGCCGGTCACCGAGCAGCTTGACCGCGCCGAGTTCGGCCTGCTGGAGCGGCTGCTCTCCCCCGCCGCCGAGGAGCCCGGCCACCGCCAGGACGCCGACGCCGGGTAGGCCGGCCTATCCGGGCTGTCGGGCCCGGCCCGATAACGAGCGCCAGATGAGCACGAGCGCGCAGTCGTCGGAGCTGCCGATGTCCTGCTGCATCGTCCGCACTAGCGGGGCCGCGCCCGCCTTGAACCCCGAGACGACCAGCCGCTCGGCCTCGCCGAGCAGCCCGGCAATCCCGGAGTCGATGTCCCGCCCGGGCGCCTCGACCAGCCCGTCTGTGTACAGCATCAGGGCGTCGCCCGGCCGCAGCAGTCCGCGCTCCGGCTCCGAACGTGTGTCCGGCACCACGCCGAGCACCACGCCATGCGCCTTGGTGATCCGCCATTCCCCGCTGCCGGCGTCGAAGTGCACCGCGGGCGGATGCCCGGCCGACGCGAGCGCGTACTCCCCCGTGGCCAAGTCGAGCGCGAGGTGCACGGCGGTCACGAACCCCTCCGCCGCAGCCACTCGGCGCAGGTACGAATTGCACGAGGCGAGGAACTCCTCCCGCGGCACCGAGCCGAGCAGCCCGCCGAACGCACCGGACAGCAGCAGCGCCCGCGTCCCCGCGTCCAGCCCCTTGCCCGAGACGTCGACGAGCGCGACCTCGAGCGTCTTGCCGTCACAGGCGGACACGACGAAATCGCCACCGAACGACGCCCCGCCGGCCGCCCGGAGCACCGAGACAGAGTCCCAGCCGTCCCCCAGGTCCGGCATCTTGCCTTGCGCGCGGATCCTGTCCCGCAAGTCGATCAGCATCTGGTCCCCCCGCAGCCCCTGGACGCCGAGCTTCTCCCTGGTCCTCGAGAGCACATCGGCGAAGACGGCGGTCAGCGCGATCGTGGCCACAATGCCGGCCCCGGCCCGGTCATGCGCCGTGTCGTAGATAAGAGCCAGCGCGACCACGCCGAACAGGATGCGCAAGGCGCGCGGCCAGAGCAGCAGGCCGCCCGCCAGGATCGGCAGGATCATCACTCCGGGCGAGAACCACCACACCGACACGTGCACCGCGGCCACGGCGATGATCACGGTGAGCGCGGCCAGCCCGAACGCGCCGCGCCGGTTCCCGGTGAGGAACTGCCTGCCCACCAGGCCCCGTACCCGCTTCGCGGCAGTACCGGCCCAGCCCAGCAAGGCTGCCGGGCTGAAGCGAGGGGAGGAAACCATGATGGCCGCACTGTATCGGCAGCCGCGGGTTCTGGCACGCCCGCGATAACCCCGATTATTCCTAACGGAGCACCGCCCGTCCCCCGCGTCACCCGGGCCTCCTGCCTTGCCGCCTGCTTTGCCGCGCTGTGCTTGAGCTCCGGCCGATAAGTGAATCGCCATGCGGTAAACCGCCGGGTAGTAAGACAGACATGACAGCGCCGCACCCGACGCCCCGCTCGGTGCCCTACCCGATTCGCCCGGTCGGCCCGGAAGAGTTCGCCGCTTCCGCGCCGTGAGCGATCAGGCATTCTGGCCGACATCGGCGCGCGAGGCGAGGCGATCGCCCTGCGTGCCCCGCCCCCCAAGCCATGACCCAAGGCGGTCGATCCGCGCTTTGGTTCCCACCGGTGGGAAGCAACCCGCACATCGATCGCCTTCCGCCGGGCGGTTGGTGACCGCGCAAACCCGTGATGATCTTGCGGGGGACGGCCGCCGGGCGCATGACCGAGGCGGAGAGCGTCGTAGATCTTCCTGGGCCCGGGTCACTGGCGGACAGCCGGATGGCCTGAGGGACCGCAATGTTGGGGCACGATGGTCGGGTGACCGGTGTTGACCTCGTGAGCGAAGCGACCGCGGAGTTGTATGCGGCTGACCCGGACGGGTTCACCGAGCGCCGCGCGGTCCTCGCGGGGCAGGCGCGGGCGGCCGGGGAGGCTTCGGCGGCGAAGGCGATCGCGGGGCTGCGGAAGCCGACCAGGGCGGCCTGGACGATCAACCAGCTGGTCCGGGCCGACCCCGGGGTTCCGGCCCGGCTGATCGGGCTGGGCGATGAGCTTCGCGCGGCCGAGGGGTCGATGGACGGGGCGAGGATCCGGGAGCTGTCGCTGGCCCGGCGCCAGCTGATCGACGCCCTGCTCGGGCAGGCGCTGGCGCTGTCCGGCCAGCAGCCGCCCCCAGCGGCGCTGCGGGAGGAAGTGACCACGACCCTCGCCGCGGCGCTGGCCGACCCGGAGTTCGCCGAGCAGCTCGCAGCGGGAGTGCTGCTGCGGGCCGAACGCCGGCCTGGCTTTGGCTTCATGACGGGTCCCGCGCTGACGCTCGTGCCCGGATCCGGCGGCGGCCGTCCGGCTGGAGGGGCGACGACGATAGCGCCGCGGGGAAGGGGCCGACGGGCAAGCCCGGCGGCCGGAGCACCGGCGAGCGGGACATCAGCGGGCGGAGCGCTCACCGCCAGGGCGGCCGCCGCGGTTGAGGCAGCGCGGGCCGAACGTGAGCGCCGTCAGGCCCTGGCGGCGGCCGCCGAGGCCGAGCGGGCGGAACGCGAGCGTGAGCGTCGTGCGACCATCGCCGAGGCCGAGCAGGCGCTCGCCGAGGCCGACCAGGCCGCCGAGGCCGCGGCCGCGGCCGAGCACGAGCTGGAGAACGCCGTACGGCTGCTCTCGGAACAGCTAGACGAGTCCCGCCAGAAGCTCATCGAGATCAGGCTCTCGACACGCCGCGCCAAAACCGCCCAGCGCAAGGCACGCGAGGCGCTGGTCAGGCTACGCCCGTAGCAGCGGTCGACGGCACATCGACCGCCTTGGCTTCATCCCATAGCTGCCGGAAGCTCGGTCAGGGCAGGCGGAGGATGCGGGTGGCGTTTTCGTGGAGGAGGCGGGCTTGGGCGTCGGCGGGGAGGGCGAGGTCGGTGAGCTCGGCTAGGCAGCGTTCGGGGCTGAAGAAGGGGAAGTCGCTGCCCCAGACGAACTGCGCGGACAGGCGGCCTTGCAGCTCGCGGATCACCTCGGCCGGGATCCGCCGCGGCGACCAGCCGGAGATGTCGATGTAGACGTTGGTCTTGTGCAGCGCCATGGCGATCAGGTCCATGTGCCAGGGCCAGCCGAAGTGCGCGGCCACTACGGTCAGGTCGGGATGAGCGGCGGCGACCGGATCCAGCTTGAGCGGGTGCGCGTAGTCGATCCTGATGCCCTGGCCGCCGGGCTGGCGTGCGCCGATGCCGCTGGTGCCGGTGTGAAACAGGGCGAGCAGGCCGTGCCGCTCGCAGGCGGCGAAGATCGGCCAGTAGGCCGGGTCATCGGGCGCGAAGGCCTGCAGCGACGGGTGGAACTTCACTCCCCTGAGCCCGAGCGCGGCGATGTTCGCCACCTCGGCCACGGCCGCCTCGCCCTTGTGCGGGTCGACCGAGCCCAGGCCGGTGAAGACGTCCGGGTGCTCGCGGCAGGCGGCGGCCACGGTCTGGTTCGGCACCCGGGGACGGCCGGTCGCGGTCTCGGCGTCCCAGGCCAGCAGGACCGCCATGAGGTCCAGCTGGCGGTACCTGTCGGCCAGCTGGGCGAGCGATTCACGCTGTACGGGCGAGCGGAAGTACGCTTCGGCCGCTTCGACGTAGCCGGCCATGCTGCCGTCCAGCCAGTCAGGAGTGGGCAGGTGCACGTGGAAGTCAACGGCTCGCGGGGACATCGCCTCATCGTAATGTCTGCTTCACCGCAACCCCCGGTACCCTGCCGTCATGACTGAGAGCCGGGCAGCACGGTTGTACGGGGCGACGCGGTGAGCTGGGCCGCACTGTCCTATGGGCAGTGGCGCGCGACGTGCGACACGCTGCACGCGCATACGCAGGTGCTGGGCAAGCTGGCGGCTGGGCTGGCGCCGCCGGAGCCGCAACTGCAGCACGCCGCGCTGCGGCTGACGGCGCGGGGCTGGGAGACGGCTCCGCTGCCCGCGCCCGACGGATCCGGCTCGCTCGTGGTCGCGCTGGACCTGCACGCACACGAGGCAGTGGTCGAGCACAGCGGCGGGCGGTCCGCGCGGGTCCCGCTGACCCCTGACCGGGCGGTCGGCGCGGTCACCAGGGACGTGCTGACCGCAGTGCGCGGGCTGGGCGGTCCGGTGGAGATCGACCCGACGCCGCAGGAGGTCAGCTGGAGCGTCCCGCTGGACGAGGACGACGAGCACGCGCACTACGACCCGGCCCAGGTGGCCGGCTACTTCGCCGCGGCGACCGAGGCGGCGCTCGTGCTGGCGGCGTTTCGCGCCCCTTACCGCGGGCGCTCGACGCCGGTCAACGCGTGGTGGGGTTCGTTCGACCTGGCCGTGAACCTGTTCTCCGGGGAGCCGGCCAGCCCGCCGTCCGATGACTTCATCATGCGCAACGCGATGGACGCGCAGGAGGTGGCCGTCGGCTGGTGGCCCGGCGACTCGCGACACGACGCGGCGGCGTTCTACGGCTACGCGCACCCGGCTCCTGAGCACTTCGGCGACATGTCGCCGTCACCGGGCGCGGGGCACTGGGACGGGGGCCTGGGCGAGTTCGTTCTGGACTGGAACGACATCCGGTCGCAGTCGGATCCGCGCGCGGCCGCACTGGACTTCGCGCAATCGGTGTTCCGGCACGCCTGCCGGGTCTGCGAGTGGGACCCGGCGCTGGCCGCGAGCGCCGACGGAACGCCCCCGCCGGTCGTTTGAGAGCTAGCTGACGGGCTCTAGGACGACGACGGGGATCTGCCGGGTGGTCTTGCTCTCGTAGTCGGCGAAGCCGGGGTAGGCGGCCTTTTGCGCGGTCCAGATCCGCTCTCGCTCTTCGCCTTGCGTCACGCGGGCGCGGAGGTCGACCGTCTCGGTCCCGATCTCGGCCTGGACCTGGGGGTTGGCCATCAGGTTGTGGTACCAGTCGGGGTTGTCCGGAGCGCCGGCCTTGGAGGCGAACACGGCGTAGCCGCCGCCGTCGAGGCGCAGATACATCACCGGGTTCACCCGCTGCTGCCCGGTCCGGGCGCCCGTGGTGTGCAGGAGCAGCAGCGGCGCGCCCTCGAACTGACCCCCGACCCGGCCTTCGTTGGCCCGGAACTCTTCAATGATCTTGCTGTTCCAGTCGCTCATGGGGCTGATGATCTCATAACCAGCGGGGTCCGCCTGGAACCGTTCGGGCCCATGGCGTCATAGTGGTGAAATTCAGACGGGGCGGCGGCGGGCGGGTTCATGACTGACGCGGCCGGGTAGGGACAGCGAGAATCCGGGAGGTAACCGGCTAAACCAGCGATCCACCCTGACGCCGCATGATGGGCCATGACGATCCAGACCGGAGAGACCAGGACGGAGGATGTGCGGTGGCTCATGGGCGAGCGCACAAGGCAGGCAGGCTGGCCAGGGCGGTGGCCGCCGCGGCGATAGCCCTCGTGCCTGCCATCGCGGGGGCGGCGCTGGCCGCGTCGGTCACGCAGAGGGGCGGCCCCCCGTGGGGGCAGACTCGCCAGGCAGCATCCCATGCCGGGTCCTATCTCGGCTCCCACCCCGGGTCCCGTCCCGCGGCCGGAACCACCTCGATCCGGGAGGCGACGGGCTAACGTCGCCATCGGCCGAGAGGCGGCCCGGCGGGACTGGCTCGCGGCGCCCAACGGGACGCCCGCGCCCGTCTGCACGACCCGGTCGGCACGGTGCAGATCTAGCCCGGCCGGGCCGGCGGCGCGCTGCGGGCCGGAACTGGCCAGCACCAGCGGAAACGAGCCAGAACGAGCCCCGGTGAACCGTAACAATCCGGAAATAAAGTAGCCGGGCGTTCTGTCCGGTTGGTAATTTTCCGGCCTGGCCCACACCGGGCTGAGGTAAACGAGATATGTCTTGACTTTGCGGCGACCGTGTCAGATAGTTCTGCGTGTAGTTCTGGCGGCAGACCGCCGACCGACCAAACAGGGGGACCAGATCATGAGCCGAGCCCGTGCGATCATGGGGATCGCCAGCGGACGCCGGACCAAATGGGCCGTGCTGGCCTTCTGGCTCATCGTCGTGGTGATCGCAGGACCGCTGTCCAGCAAGCTCACCGGGGCGGAGAAGAACGACTCGTCGTCCTGGCTGCCGCCTAAGGCCGAGTCGACCAAGGTGCTGGACATACAGTCGCGCTTCCAATCGCCGAACATCTTCGCCGGCGTCGTGGTCTACGACCGCCCCTCCGGCCTGACCAGCGCGGACCGGGCCAAGGCACTGGCCGACGCCAAGCAGTTCGCCGGGGTGGCCCACGTGGTGCCCGGCCAGGTGCAGGGCCCGTTCTTCGCCAAGGACGGCAAGGCCGTCGAGACCATCGTGCCGATCAACCTGGGCGCGAAGGGCTGGAACGCCGCCTCGGGGGCGGCGACCTCGCTGCGCACCATTGCCCGCGCACATGCCGACGGCCTGGCCACGCACATCGCCGGCCCGCTAGGCAACGCCGCTGACTCGTCCAACTCGTTCAAGGGCATCGACGGCATCCTGCTGGTCGCCACGCTGATCGTCGTCATCGGGCTGCTACTGATCACCTACCGCAGCCCGCTGCTCTGGCTGCTGCCGGTGATATCCGCCGGCATCGCCCTGACCAGCTCCGAGGCCCTGATCTACCTGCTGGCCAAGCATGCGGGCCTGACCGTCAACGCCCAGAGCGCCGGCATCCTGCTGGTGCTGGTGTTCGGCGCGGGCACCGACTACGCGCTGCTGCTGACGGCCAGGTACCGGGAGGAACTGCGCCGCCACGAAGACCGGCACGAGGCCATGGCCGTGGCGATCAGGCGGGCCGGGCCGGCCATCATCGCCAGCGCCGGCACCGTGATCGTCAGCCTCCTGACGCTGACCGTGGCCCAGCTGAACTCCACCAAGAGCCTGGGACCGGTGCTGGCGATCGGCGTCGGGGTGGCGCTGCTGGCCATGATGACGCTGCTGCCCGCCCTCCTGGTGATCTTCGGCCGCTGGATGTTCTGGCCGGT
>DASXZD010000102.1:0-19669 GCA_036502085.1 Streptosporangiaceae bacterium | reverse complement strand
GGTGGCGGGTAGATGCGCTGCGTGCCTGCCCGCGCGCTCTTTCATACCGGGCCGCGCCGTGTGGAGATCAGGGAACTGCCCACACCGCGGCCTGCGGCCGGCGAGGTCCTGGTCCGCACCTTGTGCTCTGGCATCAGCGGTGGCACCGAACGCCTGGTTTACCGGGGCGAGGTCCCCGCCGACATGGCGCTGGACGACACGATCGACGCGCTTGGCGGTGCCTTCTCCTATCCCTTCGCCTACGGGTACGCGTGCGTCGGCGAAGTAGCGGAGTCGGGCCAGGCGGTTTTCGCATTCCATCCGCACCAGGACGTATTCGCGGCGCGGGCTGACAGCCTGATCCCGCTGCCTGCCATCGATCACGCGTCCGCAACCTTGTTCCCGCTGGTCGAGACGGCGTTGCAGGTGACGCTCGATGCCGGGACCGGTTTCCGCGACCGGGTCATCGTGCTCGGCGCCGGCGTGCTCGGGTTGCTGACCGGCCTGCTGTTGCAGCGCTCCGGGTGGCAGCCGCTGATTGCCGAGCCGCAGTCGTGGCGCCGCGCCGTGGCCAGCAGCCTCGGCGTCAGCACCGCGGCGCCGGAGGAACTGGGGAAGGAGAGGGTTCGGCTGGTCATTGACGCCAGTGGTAACCCGGATGCGCCAGCGATGGCGCTGAATATGCTGGCCCACGAGGGAACCCTGCTGGTCGCGTCGTGGTTCGGCACCAAACCGGTGATGCTGCCGCTCGGCGGCGCCTTCCACCGGCGGCGCCTGATCATCCGCAGCACTCAGGTGTCCACGGTGCCGGCCCGGCTGTCCGGGACGTGGACCCGGTCTCGACGCCGCCGGGAGGCCGGTGAGCTGCTGGCTGAACTGCCGTTGGAACAGCTGTGCACTCACGTGTTCGCCTTCGGCCACGCAGCGGAGGCGTTCCGGGCCGTGGACCAGGGGATACCCGGGTTGATGCATGCCGTTCTTGACTATGACAGGAGTGCTGCCGGTGACCTGTGAAGTCGGGTTGAGCCGAAGCGTCCGTGCCTTCCACATCATGCCGGGACTGCCCGGGCCAGAAGGGCAACTGCATGATCATGACTACCGGATTGAGATCGTGGTGGATCGCGAGCATCTCGACGGCCGGGGCATGGTCTGTGACCTGGATGTACTGGAAGCGGCGCTGACCGAGCTGACCAGCCGGGTCGAAGGCCGCAATCTGGAAGAGATACGCCCGGCCGAGGCCGAGGCGGTCACAGTCGAGGTGTTCGCCCGCTGGGTACATGACACTCTCTCGCCCGCCGTCGCCGCCGCAGGCGGCGAGGCACTGGCGGTGCGAGTGTGGGAAACTCCCGTCGCGTTCGGCGGATACCGCGCACGATGCTGCATATGACACTGGGCTGGGACAACCCCACGGCAGACCCCACCATCACCATCCTGCTGCGGCACGGCGATACCCCATTGTCGCCCGAACACCGCTTCAGCGGGCTGCGCGACCTCCCGCTGAGCCCCAACGGGACCCGGCAGGCCCAGGCCGCCGCCTGCCGCCTAGCCAACGGCGTCCCCATCGATGCCGTGGTCAGCTCGCCATTGCAGCGCGCTGTCGCCACGGCCGCCATTGCGGCCGGCGAGCTGGGCCTGACCGAAGTCGTCGATGATGATCTCCGTGAAACCGACTTCGGCGACTGGGATGGCTTCACCCTGGCAGAAATCCAGCAGCGATGGCCCGCCGCCGCGGCCGCCTGGCGACGCGACCCCGAGCAGGCACCGCCGGGCGGGGAGAGCTTCGCCGACACCGCACACCGGGTGAACCGGGCCTGTGACCGGCTGCTGCGGGACCACGGCGGCCAGACCGTCCTCGTGGTAAGTCACATCACCCCGATAAAGATCCTGCTGTGCCGGGCTCTCGGCGTCCCGCTCGGCACCCTTTACCGGCTGTATCTCGGCTCCGCCTGCATTAACGAGATCCAGTGGCACGGCCGCGAATTCGCCGCCGTCCATCGCGTCAACGACACCAGCCACCTTCCCTGACTCACCCGGGACACCAAGCGTGGCCTCGCAGGTGTAAAGTCCGCCCGATGACGATCAGAACCGAGAGCCGCATAAAGATCGCCGGCAGCGTCCATGAGGTGTGGGCGTATCTGTGCGACGTCGGACGCTGGCCGGAGTGGGCGCCAACGGTTCTCGAAGGCCGAGTCCGCGGAGGAGCTCCGCTTCAGCCCGGCTCGCGGGTGGATCAGCGGGCGAAGGGGATACTCGGGCTGACTCGCGGCCGGAGCCAGGAGGTGACCACTGTCGAGGCGCCCCGCTGCCTGGCGTTCGCCGGTCCGATGGGTACTTCGGCGGCGCGCTGGGGAATGGAGCTCGAGCCGGTGGACGATAGGCAGACCGACGCCATGATGTGGATTGAGGTCGACCTCGCGGGCATCATGCGCGCGATCCCCGGCCGCGCTCTCCAAGGCAGGATCCAGCGCGTGAGCGATCTCGAGATGGTGGCGATCAAGGCTGCAGTAGAGTCCGGCGCGCGTGGCGGCGCGGAGTCCTAGGGGAGCACACCGTGAGCCAGATCGACCGTACGCGAGAGCACCTGATCGAGACGTACCGCAAGAAGGCGAAGCACTACGACATCACCTCCCGGCTCTACCCCGTGCCTGGCTACCCCCAACGGGCACAGCGCCTCCGGGCCGTACAAGCGCTCGGCCTTCGCGCGGGTGACAGCGTGGTCGACATCGCATGCGGCACCGGCCTGAACTTCTCGCTGCTTGAGAAGGCGGTCGGTCCCGGCGGCCGGATCGTCGGCGTCGATCTGACCGACGCGATGCTCGCCCGGGCCCAGGATCGGATCCAGGCGAACGGCTGGAGCAATATCAGCCTCGTGCAAGCGGACGCGGCCGGCTTCGACTTCCCAGCCGAGGTCGACGCGATCCTGTCCACGTACGCCCTGTCGCAGGTGCCCGAGTGCGCAGCGGTCATCGCCCACGGCGCCGCGGCCCTGTCCGGACGCGGACGCTGGGTCGTGCTGGATCTCAAGGTTCCCGGCAGCACGCCTGGGTGGCTAGCGCAGCTCGGAACCGCGATCGTGCGGCCTTTCGCCTCCATAGATGAGTGGATCACGCGCCGTCCGTGGGAGGCGATTCGTGCGGCCATGCAGGAAGAGCTGACCGATTTCTCCTGGACCGAGTTGTTCTTCGGAACCGCATTCCTGGCCGCCGGGTCCCGCCGCCCTGAGCGAACGGAATGAACGCTTAAGACCCAATGCACATCATTCGACATCTCGTAGTTCTTCGATGGCCAGCCGCAGCGCACGCAGCGCGTAGTAAGTGCGGGACTTTACCGTGCCGGGTGCGATCCCCAGGGCATGCGCGGCCTGGGCCACAGAGCTGCCGCGAAAGTAGCACTCCCGCAGCACGTCCCGGTGCTCCTGGGCCAGCCGGCCTAGCGCAGCGGTCACCAGATGGCGGTTCGGCATCTGCTCCGTCTCGGATCGCCTGACGTGGCTCGCAACAGGAACCGATCGTACTGCGAGTTGCTGTCGGTAACGGCGACCGCATAACGGATCACCTGGAACCGTTCGGAAATAAAGGATCTTCAAGATTTTCCCGAACGGTTCCAGGGCTAGCGCGCCGGAATGGCGGAGGCGCCTACGGCCGGGCCGCCGCCGTTTGGGGCAAGGCCGTGCTGAAGGAGCCGAGGAACTGGTTGCGGAAGGCGTCCATGGGCTCGAGCGGAGCGGAGGGACCGGGCACCAGCCCGTCCTGCCAGCCCCAGGAAGCACTCTGCCGGAACACGGAAGGATCGTGGGCGATCATCGAGACCACCACCTCGTGGCTGGCACCGGGGGGGCTGACCGGGCCAGCGGGCTGCTCGTCGCCGAGCAGGATGAGCACCAGGTTCGGGTCGTTGAGCTCGGTGACCCATGAGGTGAGGGCCTGCATCGAGTACTTGATCGACTTGCCGAAGGCCTGGCGCTCCTTGCTGGCGCTGCCCAAGACCGAGAGCGCGCTCTGGCCGCGTGCGGGCATCCGGTCGAATATCGAGCCGTTGCCGACCTTGTTCCAGGGCACCATGGTCGGCAGCGGGGCGTAGGGATAGTGCGAGGAGACCAGGTCGATCTCGGCCATCACCGGCTTGCGGCTGGGGGCAAGGACGAGCCGCTGGAACGCGGCCAGGGAGTACTGGTCGGGCATCGAGGCGTAGCTGAAGGCCGGGCCGTGGTAGCCCACGTTGCGCTGGTCGTAAAGCTGGTCGTAGTGGTAGAACCGCAAGCCGGGCGTGAAGGTGTAGTCGTCGGCAGGGCTGTCGCTCACGGTGCGCCAGCCGGCCTTGTCGAAGGCATCGCTGAGGGTGAACCAGTGGCTGGCGACCAGCTCGGCATACCGCTGTTCGTTGTTGACCCACAGCCCCGACTGCAGGGTGGAGTGGCCGAGCTGGCTGATCCCGCCGAAGCCAGGGGCGTTGAGCCAGGCGCTGCGCGCGGACCAGCCGGCGCGGGCCAGCGACGCGGTGCTCCGGCGCAGGAAGGCGTCGACACCGGGGGAGAAGCTCGTGCCCTGAACGGCGGCCTGCCCGTAGCTTTCGACGAAGGCGATGACGACGTCCTTGCCGCGCAATCCGGTGAGCAGGTCCGAAGGGGGGATGCTGGCTTCGGGATCGGAGTCGTGCAGGAGGTTCTCGAAACGGCGCTGATCGCGGAGCCCGGCCTGGGTGTCGCGCACCTGCGCGACGACCAGCCCGGCGGCGCTGGTCGAGGCGACCGGGGACCGCGGGACGAGTTGCAGCGAAAGGCCCGCGCACAGCGCCCAGACCGCCGTGAGGGCGGCGAGCCCGCGAACCGCGTCACGGCGATGCCGGGAGGCCACGGCGGCGATGTGAATCGTTGCCGCGGTGATCGCGCCGACGAGCAGGATAATGCCGAGCCAGACCCCGGCGAGCGCGACGTTCGTCAGCGTGGAGCCGATCGAGTCGCGGACCACGCCAATGGCCGGGCGGATGTCGGCCCAGCCGAACACCGGGTTGAACCCTGTCCCGATCTCCACGTAGAACACCATGTTGAGGATCTTGACGAGAGTGAGCAGGCCGAGCAGGATTCCGGCGACCGCGGCCATGATCCGCCGCGGCCAGGCCGGCAGCACCACCGCGACAGCCACCAGGACCAGCCCCTCCACGGGGATACGGGCAAAGGCGGCCGGGGTGATCTGGAGGATACGGTCAGGCACGACGAGGAAACCCCACACCAGCGCGACCGAAAGCACGGTGATGGCCAGCCGCAGAGCCCGCCGGGTGCGCGGGCCGGCGCCGGTGCGGTACAGCCAGATCACGTTGCGGCCGAACGACTCGATCAGCAGCAGCAACGCGGCGGCGACCGCGGTTATCCCTACGAGGCGGCCGGGCACTCCGGATGCGGCGACGGTGAGCACGATGCCCTGGACCGCGGCCACCACCTTGCCCCAGTACCGGGGGGGCAACGGCGCGGCCAGCCACGGGATCAGCCAGCCCGCCAGCAGCAGCGCGTAGCGGGCGGCGCCGATGATCAGCACCCAGCTGCCGTAGTCCTGGGACACGGCGATGCTGAGCAGCAGGATGAGGAAGGCGTCGACCTCGCCGTCGAGGCGGGCGCCCAGCGGGGTGGCGGTGCCGGTCCGGCGCGCCACCTGCCCGTCCACCGCGTCGAGGACCAGCGCGACCGTGGACAGGGTGACCAGCGCCGTGACCGGCGCCGGCCGGACGAACGAGTCGGTAACCAGTCCCGCGACACCGGCGATCAGCAGCGCCCGGGTAAGGGTGACCCAGTCCGCCGGGTGCATCGACGGCTGGTCGCTGCGCTTGCGGGCAGTGACCAGCAGCGCGGTCGCCGCCGAGCCGGCGGCCAGCCCGGCGATCCAGCCGGCGAAACCGAGACCAGCCGTCGCGGACACTATGGCGAGCAGGACGGCTGTGGCGAGCATCCCCAGGATCGTCGCGAGCCGGATCGTCGGCAGCGCGCCTTTGTCCGCGAGCTGAATCGCAGGCGGCGCGCCTTCGTCCACGGGCTGAATATTACGCACCGCACCTCCGTCTCCGTAGCCATTTGCCCCGCTCCCGATGGGGACAACGGGTCCGCGGTCACGCTGGTTCACCGCGGCCGGCCGTGGGCCCCGCGACGCTGCCGCAGCCGGACGGTTGAACTATGTGCCCGGCCGGCCCGTGTAACCGGTGTGGCAGGCATGTGCTCAGTCCCGGCCGGGATCGGCCCGTCCATCCGCCGCTTCGGCCCGTCGTTGCTGCGCCTGGCCGCCGGCGTCGCTGTGGTGTGGTTCCTCGTGCGGCAGGTAGGCGCGGCACCGTTCAGGGACGGGCTGCGCGCGGTCACCTGGCCGGCGGTCGTGGCTGCCGCCACGCTCACCGCCCTGACCACGGTGTGCTCGGCCTGGCGGTGGCGGGTCGTCGCCCGGGCACTCCGCGTCGACATTGGCCTGCCCGCCGCGGTCGGTGCCTACTACCGTTCCCTGTTCCTCAACTCCGTGCTCTTCGGCGGGATCCTCGGCGACGTGCACCGGGCGGTCACGCACGGGCGGCGGGCCGGAGACGTGGTGCTGGGACTGCGCGCCGTGGCGTGGGAACGGCTGTGCGGTCAGGTCATCCAGGCCGTGGTGACCGCCGTCGTGCTGCTGGTCCTGCCGTCGCCGGTCCGGCCCGCGCTGCCGTACGTTCTGGCGGGTCTGGCGGGCCTAGCCGGGTGTGCTGCGCTGGTGATGCGCGCCGCGGCTCGCCGCGGCCGGTCGCGGCCGGTACGCGCCGCCCGGGCCGTTTCCGCTGACCTTCGTCGCGGCCTGCTGGTGCCACACGTGTGGCCCCAGCTCATGCTGACCTCGGTGCTGGTCGTCGCCGGGCACACGGTCACGTTCGTCATCGCGGCCCGGGTGGCCGGCTGCACCGCGCCCCTGGGCGAACTGGTCGCGCTGCTGATGGTGGTCCAGACTGTCATGGTGATCCCCCTGACGATCGGCGGGTGGGGGCTGAGGGAAGGAGCCGCCGCCTGGGCCTTCGGCGCAGCCGGGCTCGGCGCGGCCACCGGGGTCACGGTCGCCATCCTCTATGCGGTGCTCATGCTGGCCGCGGTTGCCCCAGGCGCGGGGCTGCTGCTAAGAGACGCCGTTCGCCGCCGTCGCGGCCCGGGACATCCTGGCAAGTCCAGACGACCCGATCCGGCGCCGCTGACGAGGAACTCGACCCGTCGCGAGGCTGAACGGCTCGTCCCGTGACCGGAGCGGTCCAGGCGGCAGCGATCCGGCGGCGTATCCGCATCCCGCTGCGTTTCGCCGACGGCTACTCGACCACGGCCACGGTCGTCAGCTTCACCGGCCTGACCGACGCGCAGCAGCACGTGGCCCTCGAACTCGGCCGGCCCGCCGCGGCCACACCGCCGCTGGTGCGCCTGCACAGTGAATGCCTCACCGGTGACGTGTTCGGCAGCCAGCGATGCGACTGCGGGGCGCAACTGCGCGAAGCGGTCGAGCGGATCACCAAGCACGGCGGGTACGTGCTGTATCTGCGCCAGGAAGGGCGCGGCATCGGACTGTACGACAAACTCGACGCCTACGCGCTGCAAGATCGCGGTCTGGATACGTACGACGCGAATCTCGCGCTCGGTCACCGGGCCGACGAGCGCGACTACACCAGCGCGGCCCAGATGCTGCACGCGCTCGGCGCCAACCGCATCAGGCTGCTGAGCAACAACCCCGACAAGGGCGCTCAGCTGGCCCGCCTGGGCATCACGATCGCCAGGCAGGTCCCCACCGCCCTGCACCTTACCGGGACCAACGCCGCCTACCTGGCCACCAAGGCCCGGCGCGGAGGGCATAACCTGCTATCGCGAGGTCTTGAACGCGCCGCCGAGCCGCACCGGGAAGCCGGCCCGGCACACCTCGGGACCGAGGGCTGATGACAGGCATCCGCGAGCACCCGCCGCCTGCCACCGCGTCAGCAGCACGCGCGGTGGCGGCCACCCGGCCGGGCCGCGTTGTCGGCCTGGACGGGATCCGGGGCCTGGCCGCCCTGTACGTCGTGCTCAACCACATCTTCGAGCGGGCCTGGCCGGGATACCCCGCCAATCCCGCTCCGTTCTGGGCGGCCTGGATGGTCTACGGCCGGTTCGCGGTCATCATGTTCATCGCGCTGTCCGGCTTCTCGCTGGGCCTCGGCCCGGCGGGCTCAGGGTGGCGGCTCAAGTCGATCGGGGCGTACGCGCACCGGCGGGCCTGGCGCATCCTGCCGCCCTACTGGGCCGCGCTCGGATTCAGCCTGGTGATGACCTGGTACGTGCTCGCCCAGCCCGGCTGGCCGGTGCCCACAGGGAAGTCCGTCGCCGTGTACGGCCTGCTCGTGCAGGACGTCTTCTCCGTGGGCAGTCCCAACCGGGCATTCTGGTCGATCGCCATCGAAGTCCAGCTCTACGTCCTGCTGCCGTTGCTGCTGCTGCTCGTCCGGCGGGTGAGTGCCCGCGCGATGGCGGCCCTGGTGGCCGCCATCGTCGTGACCATCGGCCTGCTGGGGCCCCATGTCCCGCTGATGAACAGCGTCCTGGTCAAGTTCATCCCCGACCTCGTGGTGCTGTTCGCCGCCGGCCTGCTGGCCGCCGGGATCGTCACCGCCAGCGAGCGCACCCGGTCCCGGCCCTGGGCCGGTTACGCGCTGGCCGCCACGGTGCCGGTCATCGCGCTGATAGTGGTCAAGGGCTCCACGTGGTCCACGCTCAACCTCTTCTGGCTCGATCTGGCCTGGGCTCCAGCGATCGGCTGCCTCCTCGCCGCGATCGCCACCTCCCGCCCGCGGCCCGTCGTCCGTTTCCTTGACAGCCCCGTGCCGCGGAGCCTGGGCTCGTGCTCCTACAGCCTCTACCTGACGCACATGCCGATCGTCATCGTTGTGTCGTACGGCCTGGTACGGGGCCGGGTCGCCGCCGGGACGCCGGCGTTCTTCGTGCTGGCCGCGATCCTGCTGCCCGTGACCGTGGGCTTCGCCCGCCTGTTCGCCGCTGTGTTCGAGCTGCCCTTCCAGCGGCACCGCGGGTGGATCCCGCTGCGACAGGCGATGTCGGCCCGGCTGCGGCGGCTGCCAGGCGCTAGCCGGGCGAGCGGCCCGCGAAATCAAGCTGGTGGGCGATGTAGACCAGTTCGCCCGCAGCCAGTTGCCGGCCGCGCTCGGCCAGCCAGCCGGCCAGGTCCGCCGGTTCCACCCGGTCCCGGCGATTCCGCAACGCGTTCTGGATCGTGTTAAGGATGCTGCGCAGGAAGTAAGCCTCGTCGCCGGGGTAGCTCCCATCCGGGCCGGCGCTGACGACCCAGTCCGACGACCCCGCTGCCAGCGCGGGCGCCCCCGCCGCCCGCAGGTGGTGAAACAGGCGGCGGCCGGTTCGGCTTTCGCCGGCCGGCCGGCCGTAGCGAAAGCGCTCCTCCATGTCGCGGTGGTAGGCCTGCATGATCTTGTCGTCGTGCGGGTGGCCGGGCGCGAAGATGCTCTCGCCGTCGTAGTTGATCGTGAACCAGTAGACGCCGCCGGGGACCAGCAGCCGCAGCAATCCGGGCAGCACGGCCGGCACGTCCACCAGGTCCAGGACGGCGTTGGCGATTAGCACATCGGCCGGCGCCCCGTGAGCGGCCTCCAGGTAACTGCCGAGCTCGGCGTGCACCAGGCGCACCCGGAGGTCACCCACCCGCAGCCCATCCGGCAGCGGGCTGCTGCGCAGGCCCCGTGCGGCCGCCCAATCGCACAGCCACCGGCGAGAACAGTCCAGCAGTTGCCGATCCGCATCCAGCAGGGTGTACTCGCCGGCGCCGACCGCGCCCCAGTCCATCAGGCGGGCCACCATCGTCCCCAGGCCAGCGCCGACCTCCAGAACCCGCGGCGCACCCGCGGGCATCAGGCGGCGCAACTCGGCCAGCACGTGCCGGTTGAGCGCCCGGTCATCCACGGTCGTCTTCGCGGCCAGGTAGCGGGCATAGTCGAATGCCGTCGGGGCTTCGTCGAAGCAGGTCATTGCTTCTCGGCCACGATCGCGAACTTGCGTACCCGCCCGCTGCCGAGCCAGTCACTCCACAGCCGATGGGCCGTGATCAGCTCGGCGGTGGCCTGCGGCCCGATCTGGCCGGCGATCTGAGGTGAATCAGCTCGGTAACAGCGAAGCAGTGCCGTCGCCGTCGCGTGATGAGAGGAGCTGTGCTCCTGTCGCCAGACCACGGTCAGCCCTGCCTTGCGCAGCATGCCCGTCAACTCCGCCAGCTCGATGAGCCAGACTGTATCGGCACCGGGCATCCGTGCCCGCTCCTGCCGGTTGAGTGGCCGGCCTTCCTCGACCGTGAAAGCGAAACGCCCGCCCGGCTCCAGCACGCGCACCACCTCTGCCACCAGGGCATCCTTGTCGGGGAAGGCCAGCATTGCCTCCAGCAGGAGCACGACCTCGAAGCGGCCCCCGGGCAGCGGCGGAAGGTGAGCCTGCTCGAAGCTGCAGGGCAGGTTCCCGGCCCGCTCCCGGGCGATAGCCAGTGCGCTTGCGGAGTAATCGAGACCCAGGTAGCGGCATCTCGACTGCGCCGTGATCATCCGGCCGGGGCCGGCCACCCCGCAGCACATGTCGAGCAGCGAGACGCCGGGGCCGGCCCGGGCCTGGTGAGCCAGCGTCCGGATCTCGTCCGCCCGCATGAAGCTCTCCTGTCCTACAAATTCGCCTGCGGGGTAGGCGGTCGCCCGGGCCTGCTCTAGCGCAGTCAACAATGGTGCTCGTTGATCCTGTCTCACGTCAGATGCCGCTTGATGTCTGTCAGGTATGACGGATCAGCGGCGGGTGTGGTTCAGCCAGGCCGCAAAGTGGAAGCTGGCCTGGTACGGCAGGCGCTCTGGAGGGCCGGAACATCGTGCGGGTCCATGTAGTAGTCCCCGAGGGGTTCGATGATCCCGGCCAGCCCACCGGCGGCAACATCTATGACCGGCGTGCCTGCGCCGGACTGGCCGAGGCCGGATGGGATGTGCTGGTCACGACCGTCGCCGCGGCGTGGCCGGTAACCAGCCCGGGCGCCCGGGCCGGCCTGGCCCGCATCGTTTCCGCCGTACCCGACGGTGAGACCGTCCTGATCGACGGGCTCATCGCCTCGCCGGCCGCCGCGCAGCTTCTGCCGCACGCCGGCCGGATACGAATGACAGTGCTGCTGCACATGCCGCTGGCCACCGCCCTGGGCGCACACCGCGATGCCAGCACGCGGCGCTCCGAGCGGGCCGTGCTCCGCGCGGCCGTCGGCGTGGTCGCGACCAGCGAATGGACCCGCCAGCAGGTGTTGACACGGTACGAGATCCCGGCCAGCCGGGTGCATGTCGCGCGGCCCGGCGTCGATCGTGTCGATACCCCGCCCCGGCCCGTCCCCGGCCGCCTGATCTGCGTCGGAGTCCTCGGCCGCCACAAGGGTCAGGACGTCCTCGTCGAGGCGCTCGCCGACCTCGCCGAGCGGGACTGGTATTGCGTGCTGGCCGGACCGCTCGATCGCGACCCTGACTTCGTCCGCCAATTGCAGGCCCGTATCACGTGCCTCGGCTACGGCCACCGCATCCGGCTCACCGGCGTCCTGACCGGCGCGGCGCTCGAACACGCGTACACCACCGCCGACCTGCTCGTCGCGCCCTCCCGCTCGGAGACCTACGGCATGACCGTCACCGAAGCGCTCGCCCATGGCCTGCCCGTCATAGCCGCCGATGTCGGTGGGCTGCCCGAAGCGCTCGGCTCCACCGCCGACGGCACCCGCCCCGGCCAACTGGTCACTCCCGGTGATCCGGCTGCCCTCGCCGTCGCGCTCGGAGACTGGCTGGGTGACGAGCGCCACCGGCACCGGCTACGGGCCGCCGCCCGACAGCGCCGGCCGACCCTGCGCTGCTGGGAACAGGCCACGCGAGAGCTAGCGAACGCGCTGACCGTCCACGAGGTGCCGTAAGCCTCCCGCGAACACAGCCAATCCTCTGCGACGGGGCAATTAGCGTGGGAGCGTGACCCAGACGCAGGCCAGGTATGACCGGTTCGCCGAGTGGTACGAGCAGTGGGTCGGCGACGCGCCGCCGCTGATCGCGGCGCACGCCGGGCTGCTGCCCGCCGTGTCCGGTGACCGGGTGCTGGACATCGCCTGCGGGCAGGGCCGGATGAGCCGCTATCTGGCCGGGCTGGGGGCCGACGTGACCGGCATCGACATCTCGGCCGCGATGCTCGGCAAGGCACGCGCCGCCGGACCGGACACCATCACCTACGTCCACGCCGACGTCACCCGTCACCTCGCCTGGTGGAACGGGCAGCCGTTCGACGGCTGCACCTGCGAGCTGGCGCTGATGGACATCGACGACCTGGCGGGAACCCTGGCTGCGGTGACCGCGGTGCTGCGTCCCGGCGGCTGGTTCGCCGCCTCGATCGTGCATCCGTGCTTTCCCGGCACTGAGGCCGGCTGCAGCAGCTGGCCGCCTGGACAGGGTTATGAGTCCGAAGGCTGGTGGACGTCACCAGACCACAGTCCCGACGGCGTCCGGATCCGGGTAGGTGCCACGCACCGCAAGCTGTCCACCGTCCTGAACGCCCTGCTTGAGGCCGGGCTGGATGCCGAGCGCTTCATCGAGCCGCCCGCACCGGTCCCGACCTTCCTGCTCTGGCGCTGCCGCCGCCGCGGCGCCGCGGGTTGACATGGCTAACGCGGTTAGCCATACTGATGCCCGCCAGGCTAACGACGTTAGCTGTGTCATGTGAGGGGAAGCGGGATGCCAGATCAGCCGCACTATCGCAAGCCGGGATGGTTCACCAAGAACGTCTTCAACCGCACCGTGGCGAGCCTCACCCGGGCGGGCATCAGCGTCCTGGGCAGCCGGGTGCTTGAAGTGCGCGGCCGCAAGTCGGGCCTGGCCCGCCGCAATCCCGTCAACCTGCTGACCTTCGACGGGAAGCAGTACCTCGTCTCCCCGCGCGGCCAGACCGAATGGGTGCGCAATGTCCGCGCCGATGACGGCCGTCTCGACCTGCTGCTCGGCCGCCGCCGCCAGCACTACCGCGGCCAGGAGCTCCCCGACGATCAGGAGAAGGTCGCCGTGCTGCGCGCCTACCTCAAGCGCTGGAAGGCTGAGGTCGGAGTGTTCTTCGACGGCGTGGGGCCGGACTCAACCGACGAGCAGATCAAGGACATCGCGCACAAGCATCCTGTCTTCCAGCTCGACGCGCGGTGACCTCGGGCCGGCCCGCACCGCAGGAGCGTTCGCCGCGCGCCGCGCAGATTATCGCCGCGGCCCGCGGGCTGCTTGAGCAGGAGGGCAGAGCGGCACTCACCATGCGCCGCCTGGCCCTGCTGCTCGGCATCCGCGCGCCGTCCATCTACAAGCACTTGCCCGGCAAGCACGCGGTCGAGGTGGCGCTCATCGAGGAGGGGATGGCGGAGATGGGGGACACCCTGCACCGGGTCATCAGCCATCAGCGCGCCCCCGCGGACGGTGCTGTCGCCGCGCTTCTCGCCGCCTACCGGGCCGAAGCTCTGGCTCATCCGAACCTCTACCGGCTGGCCACCGCGGGCCAGCTGCCGAGAAGCGAGCTGGCCCCCGGGCTGGAGGACTGGGCCGGGGAGCCGTGGTTTCTCGCCGCCGGGGATTCCTACCTGGCGCAGGCACTGTGGTCGTTCGCGCACGGGATGGTGATCCTGGAACTTGACGGCCGCTACCCGGCCGGATCCGACCTGGACCGGACCTGGCGGGCGGGGGCCGAGTCGTTTGCCCGGACGGCACGGCCGACGGTCGCCGGCGAACGCGATGGCGCCGCCGAACCGGATCACGCATGATCACCGTGGCCGGCGAGATCCTCATCGATCTCGTCGATGAGGGCGGCGGGCGGTATCGCGCCCACCCGGGCGGCAGCCCGGCGAACGTGGCGGTGGCGCTGGCCCGGCTGGGCACGGCCTCGTCCCTGCTGGCCAGGATCAGCCGCGACGAGCTCGGCCGGCGGCTGGAGTCCCACCTTGACCGCAACGGGGTCTCGCTGCGTGACGTGGTGCGGGTCGGCGAGCCGACGACGCTGGCCATCGCCAGCCTGGACGGCGACGGCAGCGCGGCCTACTCGTTCTACGTCGCCGGCACCGCCGACTGGCAGTGGCGGCCGGGGGAGCTGCCCGCCGAGCTGCCGGCCGACGTCAGCGCGCTGCACGCCGGCTCGCTGGCGCTGGCGCTGGCGCCTGGCGCGGCCGCACTGGAGGCGTTCCTCACCCGGGTCCGGGACGATGGCCGGGTGACGATCAGCATCGACCCGAACATCCGCCCGCAGCTGGCCGGCCCGCGCCCCGCCGAGATAGCCAGGGTCGAGCGGCAACTGGCCCTGGCCCACATCGTGAAGGCCAGCGAGGATGACATCGCCTGGCTGTACCCTGGCGCCGCGGCCGAGGACGTCGCCCGCCGGTGGCAGCGGCTCGGGCCGCGGCTGGTGACGATCACACTCGGCGGGCAGGGAGCCTACGCGCTCGGCCCGGACGGCACCGCGATCCGGCGCCCCGCCCCGCCCGTCCTGGTCGCCGACACGGTCGGGGCCGGAGACGCGTTCTGCGCCGGAATGCTGGATGCCCTCGGCCGCCGCAACCTGCTGTCCGCCGTCTCGGGACCTGGCGGCCATGGCACCATCCGGCTGGCCAGCACGGATCTCGCCGAAGTTCTCGACTGGGCGGTGCTAGTGGCGGCCCTGACCTGCGAACGGCCCGGGGCTGACCCGCCGACGCGCGCCGAGGCCCTCAGCTCCGTACGCGAGCCTTAGCTGCTTGCGTAGCTGGCCTGGCCTTCGTGCTAGCTTGGCGTAGCCCGTGGCCTATCTGGCCGCACGAACCGGCTACCCGCACCGGCTGCCCGCACCGATGGAGTCGACCGATCGTCAGCGATCTTCACACCACGGCGGCGGAGGTCAACGCCTCCCGGGCCGCACGAGCCTGGGACGGCGTCCGGAGGGCGGCGGCGCCAGCCGTCGGGTTCGCCGCCGCCGGTGTGCTGCTGTTCCTGGCCTACCTGCGTGAGTCGCGGACGGTACCGGCCAACTCCGACGGGGCCGGGAACGCACTGCAGGCGTGGGACATGCTGCACGGCAACGTGCTGCTGCACGGATGGTTCACGACCGACGTGTCCTTCTACACCACCGAGCTGCCGCAGTACATGCTGGTAGAACTGGCCCGCGGGCTGGGGTCGGACGTGGTCCACGTGGCCGCCGCGATGACCTACGCGCTGCTCGTGCTGCTCGCGGCGCTGCTCGCCCGGGGCCGCGCGACCGGCCGGGAGGCAGCGGCGAGGATGCTGCTGGCGGGCGGGATCATGCTCGCGCCCACGCTGGGAATCGGCACCCTGACGCTGCTGCTGTCGCCCGACCACACCGGCACCATGGTCCCGCTGCTGGTCATGTGGCTGATCCTGGACCGGGCCGGCCGCCGCTGGTACGTGCCCGTGATCACCGGGCTGATCCTCGCGCTCAGCACGGTCGCCGACACGGTGACGCTGCTCGAGGGCACGCTGCCGGTGATCGCCGTCTGCCTTCTGCGGTTTGTCCGCGACCGGCACACGGGGAAGTCGCCGCGATTCGAGCTCGCCCTGGCCGGGTCAGCGGCGGCGGCGTCGGCCGGCGCGGCGTGGCTAGCCATCCGCCTGATCCGCCGCGCCGGCGGGTTCATCGTCCAGCCTGTCCCCACCTCTCTCGCCCCGGTCGGCGCGCTGGGACAGCACGCCGTGAACACGGCCAAGGGGTTGCTGGTGCTGTTCGGCAGTGACTTCTTCGGTGACCGTTCGCCGCCGTACGCAGGCTATTTCGGCAACCATCCCGGGCCGGGCGCGGTCGTCGCCACCGTGCATCTGGCCGGGATCGCCCTGGCCGCCTGGGCCTTGTGCATCGCCCTGCGCCACTGCTACCGGGGGACGGAGCCCGTGATCACCGGCCTGGCCGTAGCGGTAGTCCTGCTCATTGCCGCATATCTGGTCACCGTCCGCAGCAGCAACTTCATCGGCTTGCGGGAGATGGCAGGTGCGCTTCCGATGCTCGCGGTGCTGGCTGGACGCTTGCTGCCGGCCAGGCTGACCGCTCTGCGGCACGCCAGGCCGGGCCTCCGGCGGGGTGCCGCCGCCGGGCTGACGATCGCCATGGTCGCGGTCGGCGCCGGTTACGTGGCCAGCCTGGCCTACAACGCCACCCGGCGGCCCGTCCCCGCCCCGTACCAGCAGGTGGCCGGCTGGCTCGTCGCCCATCACCTGAGTTACGGGCTTGGCGGCTACTGGCAGTCAGACAGCATCACACTGGAGACCGCGGGCCGCGTCAGGGTCAGGGCGGTCCAGCTGGCGGGCGGCGGCGCTACGGCCGGCCGGTGGGAGGCGCGGCAGCAATGGTACGACCCCCGGCTGAACGACGCCGACTTCGTCGTGGTGAGCCCCGGCGAAGACAAGCTGCCGCCAGCGGCGCTCGCCGCGGTCTTCGGTCCTCCGGCCCGCGCCTACCGCGTTGCCGGCTCCCTGATCTTGACCTGGCATAAGAATCTGCTGACCAAGGTGACCGTGCCCCGGTCATAGCAGATATTTCGCACGCGGACCGTTGTCTTTCCGGACCGTCATCGCTTATGGTCCGGACGAACCCCGCCGGCAAATCCGAGCTACGTGGCAAGGACGCACCAAGGAAGGCACACTATGAAAGCTGTCCGCTGGCTGGCCCTGACCGGAACCTTAGGACTGGCCGTATCGTTCACTGCGGCGACGGCGGGGGCCGCGACCGCTTCGGCGAAGCCGGGCCCGGCCTCGCACCGCATCGACCTGCGCGGATCGATGGCACCCGCCAAGGCGCGCGCGCACCCGGCGGGCAGCATCGCGGCCACCAGCCAGGTGAGCTTCGACCTGATGCTGACGCTGCGCAACGCCGCGGGCGCGCAGGCGTTCGTCAAGCAAGTCTCCAGCCCCGGCTCGGCGCTGTTCCATCATTACCTGTCCGACGCGGCCTGGGGCGCCAGGTTCGGGCCGACGCAGGCGGAGGTCGCAAAGGCCAAGTCCTGGCTGCGCCAGTCCGGCTTCACCGTCGGCGCGGTGCCGAAGGACCGGCTGTTCGTATCGGCCAGCGGAACCGTCCGCAGTGTAGAGCGTGCGTTCGGGATAAAACTGGGTTATTACATGGTCAACGGCAAGCGCGTCCGGCTTGCGAGCGGCACGCTGACGATCCCGTCGTCGCTGGGCGGCACGGTCTCCGGTGCGGTCGGCGTCAACGAGTACCTGGCCACGACCGGCCTCGCGCCGCGGTCTGCCGCGGCCGCGGTCAGCCACGCGGCTCCCAGCGGCCAGCCACCGCCGGTCGCGGCGTTCGACAACCCGCAGCCGTGCGCGAAGTTCTGGGGGCAGAAGCCCGACACCGCGGACAACCCCGCGCTGTATGCCCCGTTCACCGCACCGCTGCCCTATGACATCTGCGGCTACCTGCCGTCTCAGCTGCGCAGCGCCTACGGGCTCACCAAGTCGGTGGCCGCGGGCAACGACGGCAGCGGCGTGACGATCGCGATCGTCGACGCCTACGACTCGCCGACCCTGAGAGCGGACGCGCAGCGGTACGCCAGGCAGAACGACCCGAGCCACCTGCTCAAGTCTTCGCAGTTCATCGACGGCAGCGTCGGGGCGTTCGATGACGCGGCCGAGTGCGGCAGCGGCTGGTACTCCGAGCAGGCGCTCGACGTCGAGTCTTCGCACGCGATCGCCCCGGGCGCGAACATCTTCTACGCCGGGGCGAAGGACTGCCAGAACACCAGCCTGCTCAACGCGGTGAACACCGCGATCACCAGCGGCGCCTCCGTGGTCACCGACTCGTGGGGCAGCGCCCTGGGCGACCTGCTCGAAGACGCCGCGAGCCACACCGCGTTCGACAACACGTTCATGCTGGCCGACGCCACCGGCGTCAGCGTGATGTTCTCCAGCGGCGACGACGGCGACAACTTCGCCGACTTCGGGATGACGGTTCCCGACTACCCGGCGACCAGCCCGTTCATCACGGCGGTCGGCGGCACCACGCTCGAGATCAACCGCGCGGGCGCCCGCGCGGCGGAGTACGGCTGGTCGGTGGCCAAGCAGACGCTGTGCGCGTCCGCGACCACGAACTGCGGCTCCGCGACGGTCCCGGCCGGCTCGCTCAACTGGCAGGCCGGCGGTGGCGGCGGCACCAGCTTCTTCTACACCCAGCCCTTCTATCAGGCCGGGGTCGTGCCGAGCGCGCTGGCGCTGCGGAACGAGGCGCTGTTCGGCCCGGTGCCGCTGCGCGTCATCCCTGACATCTCGATGGACGCCGACGCGCAGAGCGGGATGCTGATCGGCCTGCACGAGCAGTTCCCCAACGGCGTGCGCTACAACCAGTTCAAGGAAGGCGGGACCAGCCTGGCCTCGCCGCTGCTGGCCGGCGTGGTCGCCGATGCGGACCAGGCCGCGGGCGTGTCGCTCGGCTTCCTCAACCCCGAGCTGTACAAGGCCTCGACCGACACCCCGGCGGCGTTCAACGACATCCTGCCGCCGGCCAGCCCCGACTCGGCCGCCGTCATCCGGGTCGACTTCATCAACGCGATCAATGCCTCGAACGGGTTCGTGATGAGCCTGCGGACCATCAACTACGCGGGGCCCGAGACCTTCTGCGACGGGACGGGCAACTGCGCCACGCGCAACGTGACCATCACCGCCGCTCCTGGTTTCGACGGCCTTACCGGGATCGGCTCGGTGGGCCGGAAGTTCGTTTCCACGATGTCTAAGTTCTGATCCGTTCGGCTGGCGGGGCGTCCGGGCCACCGGGCGCCCCCGCTCCCGTTACGGTGGGCGGGTGAGCGATCAACCCTCGGACGGGCCCGGGGTGCTGCTGGTGGCCATCGACGGCTCGGATACCGCGATGCGGGCCGGCGCCTACGCGGCGGGCCTGGCGCGGCGGCAGAACGCCCGGCTGGTCTGCCTCTACGTGCGCGCGTTCAGCGCGACGGCCGGGATGAGCGCGGCCGCTGCCACGCCGGTGGCCGAGGCGTTCGATGACGTGGCACGCGAGCTGCGCGAGGCGGTCCAGACGCAGAGCGTCAGGCTCGGGCTGCGCGCCGAGTTCGTCGAACGGGCCGGCAACCCGTTCACCGAGATCGTTCGGCTCGCGGACGAGATGCAGGCCGATGCCGTGATCGTGGGCGCCTCGACCAAGGCTGGTCACCGCTTCATCGGCTCGCTCGCCGTGCACCTGGTGCGCGCCGGCCGCTGGCCGGTCACGGTCGTGCCCTAGTCAGCTTCGTCCGGGGTGCTTTCGTCCAGCCCGTCGCGGTCGGCCCAGGCCAGCAGGGTGTCCAGCGAGTAGGCGGTGTCGTCGATGTGCTCGTGCAGGTCGCCGAGCCGGGCGAACCGGGCGGGCACCGTGGCGATCGTGAACTCGCGTGGCTCCACGTCGTCGACCTCGTCCCAGCTGATCGGGGTGGACACCGTCGCCTCCGGGACGCCGCGCACCGAGTACGCGCTGGCGATCGTGTGGTCGCGGGTGTTCTGGTTGTAGTCGACGAAGACGGTGCCCGGCTCGCGGTCCTTGCGCCACCACGCCGTCGTCACCAGCTGCGGCGCCCGCCGCTCCACCTCCCGCGCGAACGCCCACGCCGCCCGCCGGACCTCGCCGAACGAGTGCTCGGGACGGATCCGCACGTACACGTGCAGCCCCTTCCCG
>DASXZD010000101.1:0-3388 GCA_036502085.1 Streptosporangiaceae bacterium | reverse complement strand
GACGATCGTGAAGTCCACCGGCACCGAGCCGGGCGGGCGGGCGGCGACGTCGTCGAGGGGGCGCTCCTCGACGTAGCGGGAGAACAGCTGGTCGATGCCGTCGATCAGTCCGGCGAGCTCTTCCTCGGTCAGGTAAACGGTACTGCTCACCAGCCCGGAGTTCTTGCGCCAGCCCGGCGCCCAGGCCGCGCGGCGTTCGTGCCAGTTGCCGAGGTCGGCCAGCGACTGCTCCCCCGCGATCCGCTCGAGTACCGCGACCGCCGCCGGGCCGCCCGGCTGGTCTTCGGCCCCCTCGAAGCTGTCCGAGGTCGCGGTCAGCTGCCAGGGCCGCTCGCGGCCGTCTGCGCCCGGCACCTGCTCGACGAACCCGTATTTGGCGAGCTGCCGCAGGTGGTGCGAGGCCAGTCCGTGGCTGATGCCCAGCTCACGCGCCGCATCCGCGGCCGTGATCCGGCCGTGCCGCCCGATGATCATCCGTAGCCGCAGGCGCAGCGGGTCGGCCAGCGCGCGGATGCTGCGCGGATCATCGATCAGCCGCCGCCGCTGGCCCCTGCCGGTCGGCAGGGCCTCTCCGGGCACGCCTGGCTCCAAGGACACGCTTGGAATCATAACCGCGGGCCGGCGGCGCGGGCGGGAGACGGAGGTCGCCGAGGGGCCGGCGGAGCCGGACGGCCCAGCGGGCGGAAGCAGAGTCTCGCGCCGCTCCCTGCTACGTTCCTGGGTGGGGAGCGTATGCGGCCATTGACAAATTGTAGCCAAAAGCTGTATATTCGCCCCACTTTAAGTGGTGCAAATGCACTAGTTTGCTGACCCGCCATCGCATCCCGCTAGGAGTCCCCATGCGCCATGGCCCGATACGAACCCCCGCCGCCGGGATCCTGGCGCTGACCTTGACGCTGACCGCGGCTCCGGCCGTCGCCGGCGCCAGCACGGCCAGCGCCGCCACCGCCGGCACCGTGGCCCGCCTGGCCTTCGCCCAGCCGGCGTCGCTGGCCGGCGACCGCCCCGGCCAGATCCTGAAGTCCCACCGGGTGACCATCGAGGCTGTTGGCTTCACCGTCCCCTACCAGGCCTGGCAGATCCAGTACGTGTCCGAGAGCACGACCGGGGCCTTGCAGGCCGATATCGCGACCGTGGTCAAGCCGGCGACGCCCGGCCTGCCGCCGCGGCTGCTGTCCTACCAGCCGGCGATCGACAGCGACTCGGCCACCTGCCAGCCCTCGTACGTGCTGACCCAGCCGCCTTCGGTGGACGGATTCGAATCGCTCGGCGGCCTGGAGTCGTTCGCGGCGATGGCGACCAGCACCGCGCTGGGCTACACCGTGGTCATCCCGAACTTCGAAGGCCCGCACAACGAGTGGACGGCCGGCATCGAGGCCGGCCGCGGGACCCTGGACGGGATCCGCGCCGCGGAGAACTTCACTCCGCTAGGCCTTAAGGGCGCCCAGACTCCGGTCGGCCTGATGGGCTACTCCGGCGGCTCGCAGGCGTCGGAGTTCGCCGCCGAGGAGGCACCCGCGTACGCGCCTGAGCTGAACATCGTCGGCGCCGCCATCGGCGGCCTGCCGGTCAACATCGCGCACATCGCGGCCAAGGCCGACGGCGGCCTGTTCTCCGGCATCTACTTCGCGGCCGCCGTCGGGATCGCCAGGGCGTACCCGCAGATCGACATCGGCTCGCTGCTGAACGCGGCCGGCCAGCAGATGAAGAAGGCCATCGGCGGCATGTGCATCGTGCAGTTCGCGGCGACCTACGCGTTCCAGCGGATCGAGCGCTACACCAAGGGCGGGCTCAACCCGCTGGACGACCCGGTGGTCCAGCAGGTCGTGGCCGACGACGCGATGGGCGCAGTCGGGGTGCCGCGGATACCCATGCAGATCTACATGGCCACCTTCGACGAGCTCGTCGTCACGCCCGACGTGACCACGCTGGTGCACCAGTACTGCGCCGGCGGCGCGCGCATCCAGTACGTCCAGTACCCGATCGCCGATCACGTCACCGCGGCGGCCGAGGGGCTGCCCGCCGCGATCGCCTACATCGAGGCCAGGTTCAACGGGCAGCCGGCGCCCAGCACCTGCTAGCCCCCTCACTCCGGCCCAGCCACCCACTCTGGTTCGCGGGCCGGGGCGGTGGCCGCGGCCATCGCCTCGACGCCCACCCTGACCAGCTCCTCGGACGGGTAGGCCTCCTCGCCGTGCACCGCGGCGTCGCCGATTTCCAGCTCGTCGTCGGGCATGCGCAGCTTCATGAACAGCCCGATGCCGCGCAGGATCGCGAAGGTGACCAGGGCGTCCCAGACGATGATGGTCAGCGCGGCGCCCGCCTGGATGGCCAGCTGCCTGGGGTGGCCGTAGAACAGGCCCGCGCCCGAGATCGACGAGTTCTTGCCCAGCCCGATGTACTCGATCATCTTCGGGTCGGCGAGCAGGCCGACCATCAGGCCACCGCCGAGCCCGGCGATGCCGTGCGTGTAGACCACCCCGAGCGCGTCGTCCACCCTGTTGAACGGCCAGACGTACCGGGGCAGGCAGGTCCAGGCCACCCAGACGATCACCGAGTCGACCAGGCCGATGACGATCGCGCCGTAGCCGTTGACCAGACCGGCGGCCGGCGTGATGCTGACCAGCCCGCAGATCATGCCGTTGACCCCGCCGAGGAAGGTCGCCTTCCGCTCCCGCCCGAACGACATGTCCATGACGATCCAGGTCATCATCGCGACCGCGGTGGCCAGGTTCGTGTTGACCACGGCGGACGACGCGTCCGCGCCGGCGAAGTAGGGGTCACCGCCGTTGAACCCGTTCCAGCCCAGCCACAGGATGCCCGCGCCGAGCGCGACGAACAGCAGGTTGCTGGGCACCGCGCGGTCGCGGTCGCGCTGCAGCCTCGGCCCGATGACCGCGGCGGCGACGAAGCCGGAGACGCCGGCCGCGAGATGGATCACGTAGCCGCCGCTGTAGTCCAGGGCGCCCTTGCCGCCCCAGTAGCCGCCGCCCCACATCAGGAACGCGTTGACCGAGTAGGCGAAGGTGATCCACAACGGCACGAAGATCAGCCAGACCTTGAACTTGATCCGGCCGATCACGCTGCCGATGAACAGGATCGGCGTGATCGCGGCGAAGACGAACTGGAAGTACACCAGGGACGACTCGGGGAACCGGAACTTCGGCATCAGCCCGACCAGCAGCGGGATGACCGCCCGTCCCTGCTCGGCGCCCGGCCCGAGCACCAAGCCAGGGCGGCCGACGAACGTGTGAACCCACGGCGTGCCGAAGCTCATCTTGAACGCCCACAGGACCCAGACGATAAGCGTGAGGCAGAACGTGCTGAACACCATCAGCACGGTGTTCATCGCCCACTTGCGCTGCACGATGCCGCCGTACAGGACGGC
>DASXZD010000100.1:0-3009 GCA_036502085.1 Streptosporangiaceae bacterium | reverse complement strand
CCGCGGGCTGTAATCCGCATCCCCGGCGTATCCCTTCCCCGCCGTGAACGCCCCCAGCACCGAGCACCGGGCGGCCGCGGTAACCGAGGCAACCCGCTCCAGGCCCTCCAGGCAGCCCGCCTGCTCCCCGCCAGTCATCCCGGTCGCGTCTGCCGAGGCCAGGTAACCCAGCGCCGCACGCGCCACCTCCAGCGCCTCACCCGCGCTGGCGAACGCCGGGGCAGCAGCAGTCATGCCGGATCACCTCCCTTCCGGAGGCCGGAGGCTAGGGCAGATCTCTAGCTTCTGAGTTCGATCCTAGGGCATGGCTACGACATTTTGACGATATGAAGTGCTATAAATGAGAGTAAATCGAAATAGTGAACGATGATACTGGTGTGTCGGTAAGCAAGCAGCGGGGCCGGGGCGGGTACCGGGGCCACGGCGGTACCCGGGCCACGGCGGTACCGGGGCCACGGCGGGCGCGCCGTCGGGGACCACGGTGCTCAGATCGACGAGGACACCGCGATCGTGGACATGACCGGCGGCGGCCGCCGCCGGCAAGGTGCACGGCCGGCAGCAGGCCTGGGTTCTCGACCGTGAGAAGCCATGCCGTCCGTTCCCGGCCGGGAACGCCGTCCAGACCTAATATGTGCCGTGTCCCCGACGTCGGCGCTGTTCCGCGGCGGCCTGTACGTCGGGCCAGGCCGGCGCCAGCGCATCGCGAAGGGCCGGCTGCCGGAGAACGGTGTCACCGGCGGTCCGCATCAGGTGAGTGATCTCCGGCTCACGCTGCCCGGCCCGCACGATCATGGGGGATGACGAACCGGAATAGGCGGCCACGCCCGACAAGAACAGCAGGTTGGCCACGACGACCCATTCGGTCTCGATCCCGTCCGGGTCCTCGCCGCCGTCATCCGACGGGTCCGGGGCGACGAAGACGACCGTGCCGACGCCGGTGAACCGGCACGCGGCCGCGCACATCAGGCAGGGCCGGTGCGATGACCACAGGGTCATGTCGCCGAGGTCGGCCCGGGTATCGATGCCGGCCAGCGCGTTCAGCTCGGCGTGCGCGATGGGCGTGCGCTGCAGCCGGTCCGCCCCGCCCGCCGGGTCATAGGCCCGGTTCCGGCCCTCAGCAGCGCGGCGTCCGCCTGACGCCACATCGCATCGAGGTCAGGCACAGCCGCAGTATCTCAGCTGCGGATCAGGCCAGCCGGCCGATGATCTCGCCGGCGACCCAGCGGGCGGCGCCTTCGGGATACGGGGCCGCCAGCCCCAGGATGACGTGGCTGAAGCCGGCGCCGACGGCCGCGGCGATCGCGTCCCGGGTGTCGCCTGGGTGCTCGTAGGAGACCGGCAGGTAGATAGACCGGGTGACCGAGGCGGGGTCGCGGCCGATCTCGGTGCAGAGACGGTCGAGCAGCGCGCTGCGGGAGACGGCGTCTTCGATGTCGCCGCCGGGTATGTTCCACGCGTCGGCGTGCTCGGCGACCACGCGCAGCGTCGCGGTGGAGCGCCCGCCGATCATGATCGGCGGATGAGGCCGCTGGATCGGCTTGGGGTTGCCGAACGCCCCGGTGAGGTGGACGAACGTCCCGTCGAAGTCGAACGGCTTGTCCTCGGTCCACAGCCGCCGGATGACCGTGCACGCCTCGGCCAGGCTGCCGACGGAGTGGGTGAAGTCGTCGTAGGGCAGGCCGTGGGCCTCGTACTCGCGCCGGGCCCAGGGAATGCTGGGGCGTGAGCCCGCGCCGATGCCGAAGTCGAGCCGTCCGCCGGAGACGATGTCGACGGTCGTCGCGATCTTGGCCAGCATGGCCGGCGGGCGGAAGCGGTTGCTGGTCACGAGCAGCCCGAGGCGCAGCCGTGCGGTCTGCGCGGCGAGGGCTGACAGCAGGGTCCAGCCTTCGAAGATCGGGCCGTCCTGGTCGCCGCCGATCGGCAGGAGGTGATCGAACAGCCACGCGTGCTCGAGCTGGCCGATCGCGTCCGCTTCTTGCCAGACCCGCAGTACGTCGTGGTAGCTGACCTGCTGCGGAGCCGTCGCGATCCCGAAACTGGGCCGGGTGGTGTGCGTCATGGGCTGTTGCTCCTGTCTCGCCGGTTCTGGCATCATGATAAGCGGAACACTGCTCCGCTCAACATATGGAGCAGCGTTCCGCTTGTCAAGCCAAAGCGATCGAGGGAGTGGCCCGGTGGCCGACGCGGTGACCGACACTGGCGAGCAGACCGAGCGCGCGTTTCCGCGGAAACGCGCCGACGCCCGGCGCAACGAGCAGACCCTGCTCGAGGCGGCCGCCGCCGTGTTCGTCGCCTCCGGGGTGGAAGCGCCGGTACGCGACATCGCGGCCCGGGCCGGCGTCGGGATGGGCACGATCTACCGTCACTTCCCGACCCGGGCCGACCTGATCGTCGCCGTCTACCGGCACCAGGTCGAGGCGTGCGCCGAGGCCGGGCCGGCCCTGCTGGCCGGCAGCGGCACGCCGCACGCGGCGCTGGCCCAGTGGATCGAGAAGTTCGTCGACTTCCTGGTCACCAAGCACGGACTCGCCGCGGCGCTGCGGTCCGACCAGGCCGGCTTCAAGACGCTGCACGCTTACTTCCTGGACCGCCTCGTGCCGGTGTGCGCTGAGCTGCTCGACGCCGCGGCCGCCGCCGGCGAGATCCACCCGGACGTGGATGCGTTCGGGCTCCTCTACGGCGTCGGCAACCTGTGCGCGGGCGCCGGCGCCGACCCGCGCTACGACGCGCGTCGCATGGTCGGGCTGCTCGTCGCGGGACTGCGTCAGTCGCACCCGGCCAGCGTCCAGGACTAGGCGCCCCTACTCGGCGTGGCCGGCGGCGAACCCGCGCAGGACGGGGGCCAGCACCTCGGCGGGCACGTTGTGCTGCTCACCCTCGACCGGCTCCAGCGTCGCGGTGGGCAGCAGGTCCGCCAGCGCGCGGGCTCCGGAGATCAGCCACGGCGCGGTGCCGCGCCCGTACATCACCAGGACCGGCACGCTGATGGCGGCCCAGCGGTCCGCG
>DASXZD010000099.1:0-67732 GCA_036502085.1 Streptosporangiaceae bacterium | reverse complement strand
CGTCCATTACATCGTGTTCGAGTACTTAAGTGGCGGAACGCTTGCCGATTACCTGCTGGACGCGGGCCAGAGGCCACTTGATGAAGTCCTCAGGCTCAAGACGATTGCCGCATTCCTCAATACTGGCGGTGGCACGCTCGTAATCGGAGTGGCTGATGACGGCGAAGTCCTCGGACTCGAGCCTGATCGAGCCGGAAACGCAACAGAGGAACTGCTCGGCCGCAGTCTCATCGGATACTTCAGCGAACGCTGGCCCACGTGACCCTCCGCTGGATTGGCCCACCAGGTACCCGTATCCTCGGGTACCACTGCTGTCAGCCACCATGGAGGACAGTCACGCGTGTCACGAACTCAGCGCCTAAGCATCGTTCTGGTACTGAACCTTGCGCTCGTGGGCGGCCTGATTGCGGTCGGCGCTACCGCCCATTCGGTGGCGGTCTTCGCCGAAGGCGCCGACTATCTTCTCGATGCCGCCGGCGTGGGTGTAGCGCTGCTCGCAACTCGCCTGGCCGCGCGCCCGTCGGCCCGTGGCCAGTCCGGGGGTTACCCGAAGGCCACCAGTATCGCCGCCCTGGTCAACGTCGGGTGGCTGCTGCTCCTTGAACTGCTCGTGGCGGCCACCGCGGCGGATCGGCTGATCACCGGCACGCATCAGGTCGATGGCCTGTCCGTGCTCGTAGTCAGCGGTATCGCCGCGCTCATCATGGCCATCGGCGCACTCGTCCTGCGCGGAGATGCGGAGGACGGCGGGAGCGAGACAGCGGGAGAGGACCTGTCTGTCGCGGCAGTCCTGCTGGACACTGTGGCGGATTCTGCTGCTGCTGCGGGGGTCGCGGCGGCAGGCGGCATCATCCTGGCAACAGGAGGCTCGTATTGGCTGGATCCCGCCGTGGCTCTTGCCATCGCCGTCCCCGTCACCTACCACGCCTCCCGGTTGATCCGGAAGGCGGTAAATCGGCTTCGAGGTAATCTTCGAGGTAATCAAGGAGAATAGCCAGATTCCTTTGGTTTATCCTCGCGGTCAGATGCCGCCGAGCATGGTGATGAGCTGGGTTACTTGGTAGGCCGTCGGAAAGTCGGGCGCGGCATAGCGCAGGGTGCAGCCGTCTTTGCGCTCGACGCCAGGAATAAGCAGCGCGCGTTCGGTCATCGACGGGAAGAGCACGTCCACTTCCAGCTGTACCGGGCCGTCGAAACGCAGCGGCCGGACGGCGTCCCGATCGGCCAGCGCGCGGGGCACCGCCTGCTCGATCCGCTCGCAGGCCTCGTCCGGATGCAGCAGCGCCGCGGCCCGGCCGCCCAGCGCCCGCTTCACCACCACCGTGTGCATGCCCGGCGCTACCTGCACCGCCTCCGCGGCCACGGTGTCGTCGCCTGACACCAGCACCGCGGGCACACCGCGGTGCGCCGCCAGCGCCGTGTTCAGGCCGAGTTCGCCGAGCGAACGGCCGTCGCAGCGCACGTCGGCGACCACCCCGCCGTGGATGGTGTGCGCCAGCACTGAGCCGGGCGTGCCGGCCTTGCCGTGGTAGCCGATGAACACCGCCGCATCGCACCCCTGCCGTCTCGTCGTCATCGGCCCGTATGGCGGCCAGCTAGCACGCTACGCGAACGGCGCACGGGGCACGACGCGTGCCAAGATGGTGTCGACCTGGCCGATGATCGCGCCGTCGAGACGGCACAGCGAGATAACGGCACAGCCGAGATGACACCGTGCTGAGAGGGCATGACCGGTACCCGCGAGGCCCTAGACCGCTTTGCGACCTTGCTCACTCCGCAAGGGCAGGAACTGCTCGGCTGGCTCAGGCGGCGCGGCGTTCCCTCCGGCGGCGCGCAGGGTGCCGCCGCGGAGCTGTGCGCGGCGGCCGAGCTGCGGTCCAGGTACCCGGCGGATCTCGTGGTGGACGCGCTGGCCCAGCATGAGCTGCGGCTGCGGGCGGAGCCAAAGTTCACCCGGGCGGCGGACATGTACTTCACCCGGGCCGGCCTGGAGCAGGCCTCATCCGAGCCGGTGGCCCGGCACCGGGCGCAGCGCTACCGCGGCCTGCCCCGGGTGGCGGACCTGTGCTGCGGCATCGGCGGAGACCTCATCGCCTTGGGGGCCGGCCAGCAGGCGCTCGCCGTGGACCGTGATCCGCTGCACCTGCAGATGGCCAGGGCGAACGCAGAGACGTACGGCGCGGCAGCGGGCCTCAGCACCGCGGAGAGCGACGTCCGGGACGTCGATCTGGCCGGCGTGCAAGCCGTGTTCATCGATCCCGCGCGGCGGACCGGGCAGCGGCGGCTGCGCACCGGGGACAGCGACCCGCCGCTCGCCTGGTGCGCAAGCCTGGCCGGCCGGGTCAGCCGGGTGGGGATCAAGGCGGCGCCCGGCATTGCGCATGAGCTCATCCCGCCGGGCTGGGAGCTGGAGTTCGTCGCCGTCGGCCGGGAGCTCAAGGAGGCGGTCGCCTGGTCTCCGGCGCTGGCCACGGCGGCCCGCCGGGCGACCATCCTGCCCGGCGGCCATACGCTCGCCGCCGACCGGAACGGACCCGGGCCGGTGCGGCTGGAGGCTGGCGCGGCGGGGGCCGGGGCGACGGATGCCGGACGGGCGGACGTCAGGGCGCCGGGGGAGTACCTGTTCGATCCGAACCCGGCGGTCACCCGGGCCGGCCTGGTCCGCGATCTGGCGCTGACCATCGGCGCCTGGCAGATCGACGAGCAGATCGCGTTCCTGTCCGCCGACGTTCCCGCGGAAACGCCCTTTGCCCGGATGCTCAGGGTGATCGATTCGGCGCCCTGGAACCAGAAGCGGCTGCCCGCCCGGCTGCGCGCGCTCGACATTGGCGCGGTCGACATCCGTCGCCGCGGGCTGGCCGGCGACGTCGACCAGCTGCACAGGCAGCTCAAGCTGGATGGGTCACGCCGGGCGACCCTCGTCATGACGCGGGTCGCCGACCAGCCGTGGGGCCTGGTCTGTCTCGACCCCTGATAAGGCAGAGAGGTCTCGCGCCGCGTGCTGGCGGGGCAGGCCGGGCTACGGGGGTCCGGTCAGGTGCGCGTTGACCGCGCTTGCTTCGGCGGCCAGCTCGGGGCACTGGGTCACGCTGATCCCGGCCGCGCGGAGCATCCGGGCGCCGCCGCCGGCCGCGAGCAGCGGCGGCTCCTGCCAGGCGTACACCGCCCGGCGCAGGTTCGCAGCGATGATCAGCTCGGCGCACGGATGAGGGCGAGAGGCGCGGACGCCGCACGGTTCCAGCGAGCTGTAGATGGTGGCTCCGGCGAGCCGCGGGTCGCCGGGCGGCAGCTTGGCCAGCGCGGCCTCTTCCGCGTGATCGTGCGGGCCCGTTTCCCGGGAGAACCCGGTGGCCAGCGGGGCGCCGTCGGCACCGACGATGACGGCCCCGACCGAGAAGGCGGTCAGGGACGGCGGGCAGCGCCTGGCCAGCTCGATCGTCTTACGCAGCCAGCTCATGTCGTCCGTCTCCCCCCCGGGTGAGGCGGGCTCCTGGGGGCTGAGCAGGTAGCGGAGCAGGACCACGTCGGCTAGCCGACGGACTTCGGCGAGCCGCATGCGGCGGGCCGGGCCGTTCGGGTAAAGGCCCGGGCCGGCGAACCGCGGCGCGGCCGGATCGCCGATGAAGAACGGGGCGATCACCAGGTGCAGCTCGTCGGCCAGGCCCGCGGTGAGGAACTCCGTCGCGAGGCGGCCTCCGCCTTCGAGCAGGAGCCTGGCCACTCCCCGTTCGGCAAGGTCGTCGAGAAGCCGCACGAGTGATGGCGGGTCCCCGGCATCGATCACCTCAGCCAGCCCGGACAGCCGCGCCCGCGTCGGCGCCAGCGCGGGGCGGGCGCAGTAGACGAGCCGAGGCGAGCGGCCCGCGGTGAAGAACCTGGCTCGTGGGTCAAGGTCGCCCGTCGCGGTGATCGTGACCTTGACCGGGTCCTCCGCCGCGCCGGCCGCCGCGCGGCGCGCCCGGCGGGCGGCCGAGCGGATGACCAGCCGGGGGTCGTCGCGGCGGATGGTGGCCGCGCCGACCAGGATCGCGTCGCAGTCGGCCCGGACCTCGTCCACCCGGTCGAAGTCGGCCTCGCTGGACAGGATGAGACGCTCCGGGCCCGCGTCATCGATGTGCCCGTCGACCGACATGGCGCAGCTGACCAGCAGGTACGGACGTGCGGCCACGGGCGGATACTCCAGGTCGGCGGCGGACGGGACGCAATGCTACTGAACGGTATCTTCGCGGCCCGGCCGGTGATTTACTTGGGATTCGAAGCGGCTACGGCTACGGCGGTGAGGGCAATGGTCACGACAGCTCCCAGGGCAACAACGAGGCCGGAGGTCACGTTCGACACTCTCAACCCGGCGACCTCCGAGGTTATCGCCAGCTTCCCGCTGTGCGACGCGGCCGACGTCGAAGCCGCGGTGCAGCGGGCCAGGGAGGCGGCGCCCTGGTGGGCCGGGCTGGGCTGGAAGGAACGGCGGCTTCGGCTGCTCGCCTGGAAGTCGCACATGACCAGGTACATGCCCCGGCTCGCCGAGCTCGTGCACGAAGAAACGGGCAAGCCGGTAGCCGACGCCAAGCTGGAGATCCTGCTGGCCATCACGCACCTGGACTGGGCGGCGAAGAACGCGCCCCGGGTGCTCGGGCCGCGGCGGGTGCGCAGCGGGCTCGTCTCCCTCAACCAGGCATCCACGCTCGAGTATCAGCCGCTCGGCGTGGTCGCCGTGATCGGGCCGTGGAACTACCCGGTCTTCACCCCGATGGGATCGATCGCCTACGCCCTGGCCGCCGGGAACGCGGTCATCTTTAAGCCGAGCGAGTTCACTCCGGCCGTCGGCGGCTGGCTGGTCAGTTCGCTCAGCGAGGTCATTCCCGAGCAGCCCGTGCTGCAGCTGGTCACCGGGAAGGGCGAGACCGGCGCGGCGCTGGCGAGCAGCGGCGTCGACAAGATTGCCTTCACCGGCTCGGCCGCCACGGCGCGCAAGGTGATGGCCGCGGCGGCGCAGAACCTCACCCCGATCGTGGCCGAATGCGGCGGCAAGGACGCCATGCTGGTGGACACCGACGCGGACCTGGACGCGGCGGCGGACGCGGCCGCCTGGGGCGCGATGTCCAATGCCGGCCAGACCTGCATCGGCATCGAGCGGGTGTACGTCGCGGCGGAGGTGTACCACACGTTCCTGGAGAAGCTGCGCGACCGGGTGGACGCGATCAGGCCGGGCGACGACCGGGAAGCGAGCTACGGGCCGATGACCATGCCGGGGCAGGCGGAGGTCATCGAGGGACACGTGGCCGACGCGCTGGCCAGGAACGGCAGGCCGGTGACCGGTGGCCTGGACAGCTTCCGCGAGCCGTACGTGGAGCCGATCATCCTCGCCGACGTCCCCGAGGAGAGCCGGGCGGTGACCGAGGAGACGTTCGGGCCGACGGTGACCGTGACGCAGGTAAAGGACCTCGACGAAGGCGTCCGGCTGGCGAACGCGAGCCGCTACGGGCTCGGGTCCTCGGTCTTCACCAAGAACCGGAAGCGGGCCATCACGGCGGCGCGCACGCTGCGCACCGGCATGACGTCGATCAACGCGGCGCTGGCGTTCGCCGGGGTGCCGTCGCTGCCGTTCGGCGGCGTGGGCGAGTCCGGGTTCGGCCGCATCCACGGTGCGGACGGGCTGCGCGAGTTCACCCGGCCCAAGGCGATCACCAGGCAGCGGTTCAGCCCGCCGGTGAACCTGACCTCGTTCTCGCGCACCGACCAGGACCTGGACAAGATCCTCAAGCTGGTCACCCTGCTGCACGGCCGCCGGTACCGCTAGTCCGGCACCAGGCGAGGGCGTCATAGCGAAGGGTCCCGGCGGGCTGTGCCTGCCGGGACCCTTCGGTGTAGCGCGTGCGGTTACTCAGTCCACCAGTCGTCGCCGCTGTCCTTGGCGGCCTTGCTGCCGACCGGCTGCTTGGCGCCACCCTGCGGGGCGCCTTGCTGCCTGGCCTGCGGACGCTGCCCAGCCGGAGCCGCGCCGGACGGCGCCTGGCCGGACGACGGCCCGTTGCCCTGCGGGCGAGCCGGGGCCGCGGACTGGCCCGCCGGTGCGGCCGCAGGGCTGGCGGCCTGGCCCTCATGCCGGCCGGACAACTGCTTGGCGGGCGCTTGCGCGGGTACCGGCTGGGCCGGCGCCGCCTCGATGCCTGCCTTGGCCGGGGGGGCGGCCAGGGCCTCGTCCATGCTGGGCAGCTGGCCGCCGAGCAGCTGGCGCAGCTGCGTGAGGTGGCTGGTGATGCTGTCCTTCTGCCTGGTCAGCTCGTCCACCTGGCGCTGAGCCGCGGCCCGGTTGCGCTCGGCGTCGGCCTTGGAGTCGGACAGGTACTGGCTGGCCTGGGACTTGGCCTGGCTGACGATCTGGTCGGCGTTCTTCTTGGCGTTGCCGACGAGGTTCCGCGCGTGCTGGTCGGCCTCGCGGCGGGTCTGCTCGGCCTGGGCGCTGGCCTTGGACGCCCGCTGCTCGGCGGAGGAGGCGCGCTGCTCGGCCTCGGTCACCAGCTTCTGCGTGGCGGCCTGGGCCGCGGCGAGCCGCTCGGCCTGCTGCCGCTCGGCCTCCTCGCGCTTGGACGCCAGGTGGATCTCGAACTCGGCCTCGGCCTGGGTGCGCTGGGCCTCGCTCTCCTCCAGGATCCGCTGCGCTTGGCTGCGCATCTCGTCCGACTGGCGCTTGGAGGTGGTCAGGATCTCGTCCCGCTCCCGCTTGGCCGACGCCTTCAGCTGGGCGACCTCGCGCTCGGTGGACGTGCGCAGCTTGGCGATGTCGCGCTCGACCGCCGCCCGCTTCTCCGCGATCTCATGATCGGCCGTGGAGCGCAGCTTGCTGACCTCACGCTCGGTCGTCGAGGTGAGCTCGTCGGCCTCGCGCCTGGCCGCGGTCATGATCGCGTCGGCCTCGCGCTCCGCACCGGAACGCAGGTCGTCGGTCTCCCGCTTGGCGGTGGCCCGCAGCTCCGAGGCCTCGTTCTCGGCCGATGCCCTGACCTCGGCCGCGTCTACCTTGGCTGCGGCGTGGAACTCGTTCGCGCTGGATCTCGCCTCCTGGACGATCTCCGTCGCCTGCTCCTCGGCGAGGCGGAGCAACTGCTCGATCCGCGAGCCGAGACCGGAGTAGGTCGGGCGCTCCTGCTCCTGAATCTGGCGGTGCGCATCGGAGAGCTCCCGCTGCAACGCCTGTACTTGCTCACGATGCTGCCGCACCTCGTTGTCGACCTGCTTCAGATGCTCGTCGACCTGGTGCGGGTCGTACCCGCGCATCACCTTGGCGAACTCGCGCGGTGACGCGTCTTCGAAGAAGTTGCTGAGCTGGGCATCAATGTCGGACTGCATGGCGCCTAATCCTGGGGTAGATGAGAGGGGCACGCGAAACGTCTGCGATTGGCTCCATGATCTGCAGGCCGGGCCAAGAGGCATTGCCGCCTGCCCTGCGCCCGGCGAATGCAGATCACTGTGAGCCACCCGCCCGGTCCTTGGCAGCGTACTCCGTCCGTGACGGATTGGCTGCGCCTTCGGAGTTCCTCCACCTGAATATCCAGCTCAGGTGCGTATGAGGCTGTTGAAGACGATTAGCTACTGTTGGGGCGCTATTTCACCGTTATTCGGGATCGGTCGGGCCTGGACGAGCTCGGTGAGCACGCCGCCCATCCCGGCTGGATGCAGGAACGCCACGGCCGCGCCCATCGAGCCGTGCCGCGGCCGCTCGTCGATCAGCCGGACGCCTTCCGCGCCCAGCAGGGCCAGGGCCTGGCGGACATCCGCGACGCCATAGCCGATGTGATGCAGCCCCTCGCCGCGCCGCTCGAGGAACCGCCCGACGGGGGTGTCGGGGCCCAGCGGCTCGAGCAACTGGACGTAGGAGGCGCCGCCGGGGCCGTCGGCGACGTGCAGCATCGCCTCGCGGACGCCCTGCTCCTCGTTCACCTCGCGGCTCACCACGGTCAGGCCGAACGCGGACTCGTAGAACGCGATCTTTTCCGTCAGATCGCGGCAGGCGATCCCGACGTGATCGATGCGGGTCAGCACCCGTCCCTCCCTTGGTAGGCCACCCGGCTGTCCTGGCTATGCATTATGTCTCCCGACTCCATGTCAGCATCCATAGCCGAGGGCTGGCGCAGCGGAGTGGCCAAGGCGCTCGAACGCCAGAATGCGGCCTTCGCCGAGCCCCAGCCCGCCACGGCATAGGCCTGCCGCCCCGCGACGGTATCGTGGCAGAGTCCCCGGCGTTATCGGCCCGGGCGGGCAGCAGCGGAGGTTTGCGATGCGGGAAGCGGTCATCGTGGGCGGAGCCAGGACCCCCTTCGGGCGGCTGCTCGGCTCGCTCAAGGACTTCAAGGGAGCGCAGCTCGGCGGCATCGCGATCAAGGCGGCGCTGGAACGCTGCGGTATCGAGGGCGATCAGGTCGAGTACGTGATCATGGGCCAGGTGCTGCAGGCGGGCGCGGGGCAGATACCGTCCCGGCAGGCCGCGCTCGCGGGCGGCGTCCCGATGACGGTCCCGTCGATCACGATCAACAAGGTATGCCTGTCCGGTCTGGACGCCATCGCGCTCGCGGCGCAACTGATCAGGGCGGGCGAGTTCGACGTGATCGTCGCGGGCGGCATGGAGTCGATGACCGGCGCGCCGCACCTGCTGCCCGGCGCACGGTCCGGCTTCAAGTACGGCCCGGCCGAGCTGATCGACTCGATGGCCTATGACGGCCTGACCGACGCCTTCGATCACGTCTCGATGGGCGAGGCGACCGACCGGCACATCGCGCGGGTCAGCATCAGCCGCGCGGACCAGGACGAGTTCGCCGCCCGGTCGCACCAGCGCGCCGCCGAAGCCGCCAAGAACGGGCTGTTCGACGAGGAGATCGTCCCGGTCCCGGTGCCGCAGCGGCGCGGCGATCCGGTGATCTTCGGCACGGACGAGGGCGTGCGCGCCGACTCGACCGCCGAGTCGCTGAGCAAGCTGCGGCCCGCGTTCGGCGCCGGCGGGTCGATCACGGCGGGCTCGTCGTCGCCTATCTCCGACGGGGCCTGCGCCGTCGTGGTGATGTCGGCGGAGGCGGCCACGCTCCGCGGGCTGCCGGTGCTGGCGGAGATCGGGGCGCACGGCAACGTGGCCGGACCGGACAACTCGCTGCTCTCGCAGCCTTCGAACGCGATCGCGCATGCGCTCCGCAAGGCGGACAAGACCGTGGCCGACCTGGACCTGATCGAGATCAACGAGGCGTTCGCGGCGGTCGGGATCCAGTCGATGCGGGATCTGGGCGTCACGCCGGAGCAGGTCAACGTCAACGGCGGCGCGATCGCCCTCGGCCACCCGATCGGCGCGTCCGGGGCGCGGATCGCGCTGCACCTGGCCCTCGAGCTGCGCAGGCGAGGCGGCGGCCTGGGCGCCGCCGCGCTCTGCGGCGGCGGCGGCCTGGGCGACGCCCTGCTGCTGCGGGTGCCCCCGCAAGGAGCTGCGTCCGGCCGTGTCTGACGGTCCGGCTTCCGCGGGCGCGCCGTCAGCCGCCGCGGGCGCGCCGTCAGCCGAGTACGCGCCGCCGGCCCTGTCGGCCGCGCCGCCGGCCGCGGACGTACCGCGAGCCGGCCGGAGCACCCGGTCGGCCGGCGGCGACGCTGGCCGGCTGGTCCAGCGGGCCAGGGCCGGCGACCTGCGGGCGCTGGCCCGGCTGGTCTCGCTGATCGAGGACGGCGCGCCGGAGCTGCGGCAGATCATGCGGGCGCTGGCCCCGGCCACCGGCAGCGCGCGGGTGATCGGGCTGACCGGCGCCCCGGGCGTGGGCAAGTCGACGATCACCGGCGCCCTGGTGAAGGAATACCGCAGCCAAGACCGGCGCATCGGCGTGCTCGCCGTCGACCCGAGCTCCCCGTTCACCGGCGGCGCACTGCTCGGCGACCGGATCAGGATGCAGGACCATGCGACCGACGCGAGCGTATTCATCAGGTCGATGGCCAGCCGGGGGCAGCTCGGCGGGCTGGCCGCCGCGACCCCGCAGGCGCTCCGCGTGCTGGACGCGGCCGGCTTCGACCTGATCTTGATCGAGACCGTCGGGGTCGGTCAGGCCGAGGTGGAGATCGCCTCGCTGGCTGACAGCACGATCGTGCTCGTCGCGCCCGGCATGGGCGACGCGGTCCAGGCGGCGAAGGCCGGCATCCTGGAGGTGGCCGACGTGTTCGCGGTCAACAAGGCGGACCGGCCGCAGGCCCAGCAGACGGTGCGCGACCTGCGCAACATGATCGCGCTCGCCCCGGCCGCCGAAGAGCCGCAGTGGAAGCCGCCCATCGTCGCCACCGTCGCCACCACCGGGGAGGGCGTGGCCGAACTCGCCGCCCGGCTTGACGCTCACTGGTCGTGGCTGGCCGACACCGGCGAGCGGGAGCGCCGGCGCCTGGCCCGGGCCAGGGAGGAGGTCGCCGCGCTCGCCGTGGCCGCGCTGCGCCAGCGGATGGGCCGGCTGCCGGACGGCAGCGGGCTGGACGAGGTGGCGGGCCAGGTCGCCGACGGGAAGCTCGACCCCTACGCGGCCGCGGATCAGCTGATCGGCACGCTGGTCACAGCGACGGATTAGGCGCGGGGATCAGCGACTGGATGGCCGGCCGGAGCGGCTTGGTCCGGGGCGTGCCGTGGCCCGGGATCAGCCACCGCCTGACCGGCCGGAGTGGCTTCCTCAGGCGCGTACCGTTCGGCAGAATCCAGATCTTGATCTTGAGCCTGCTGTGGCGTGGCGTCCCCCTCTGCCTCGGTCTCCGCCGCCTCGCGTTGCGCGGCTTCCGCCTCGCCGTCCAGGACGGACTCCTCCCGCAGCCGTTCCTCGTACGCCTTCCGGCCGCCGCGCACGCCGAGCAGCCGCTTGGTGCACACCAGGTAGACCACCAGGGCCAGGTTGACCAGGAACGCCAGCACCCGCAGCACGGTGATCTTGGTGGCCAGGTCGTAGATCTCATACGGCAGGAAGACCGAGGTGGCGACCATCGCGAAGTACTCGCCCCAGCGCTGCAGCAGCCAGAGGCCGACGCCTTCGATGATCTCGATGATCGCGTACGCGGCCAGGCCGAGCGCGAAGTAGCCGAGCGTGCGCGAGTTGAGCTCCAGCGCGTGCTGGACCAGCCCGATGAGCTTGGAGTGGTCGAAGTTGAACCCGAGGTCCACGTAGAGCCTGCGCACGTCGGGCAGGTCATGGCTGAATGCTTGCTGCAGCGAGGCGTGCGCGTACTTCAGCCGCCACACGCCGAACGCGGCCGCGCCGAACACCAGCGCCCGCAAGAACCGCTCGACGGCGAAGATGCGCAGGATGAGCGAGCTGCGCACCTCCTTGCCGCGGCGTACGGCGGGCGCGTCCGCCGCCGGGCCGCTGGCGTCCGGCGGCCCGGGCACGAACGTCCCGCAGCGCAGGCAGCGCCACGCCTGCCCCGAAGGCGTGCCGACGGTCATCCGGCGGCGCAGGGCAGGCTCGTCCGGAGCATAGGTGACGTGCCCCCCGCTCCCGCAGCCCAGCAGGCTCCAGTCCACGATGATCAGCCTACGGCAGCCAGGATTACCGCGCCGCCGCCGTGCCGCCGCCGCGCCCGCCCGAACCGGGACGCGGTCAGTTCCTGATCGCTGACACCAGCCACTGCTGCCCGCCGTCCAGCGTGAACCAGATCGCCTGCTGCTGCGGCTGCGCGGGCACCGTGACGCCCTGCGCCGGGCTGGTCATGCCGACGTAGCTGAACCCGCCGGACACCGCCGTCAGCGTCTGATGCCAGCTGGCGCCGTAGTCGGATGAGTAGTAGATGCCCGCTCCGGTGCCGAGCACCAGCCCGCCGCCGCTCGCCGCGGCCAGCGAGTACGCGGCGGCACCTAGCCTGACCGTGCCTCGCTGCTGCCAGCTCTGCCCGCCGTTCACCGACGTGTAGATGATGTCCCGCAGGGCCGACCCGGTCCCCTGGGAGTCGGGGCAGGCGAGCGCCAGGTTGCCCGGCGTGGTCGCGGCGAGCTGCCCCGCCGAAGGCCGCCCGCCCGGCTGCGCCGCACCCGGCAGGCACGGCAGCGCGGTGGCGCTGACCTGGGTCCACGCCCCGCTGCCCCCAGCCGGACCCCCGGCCGGGCCGCCGGCCGGGCCGCCGGTCGGGCCGCTCTCCAGCAGGCCGGCCGGGGTGTAGAAGTACCCGACGCCGTTGCTGAGCACGACGGTCGCCGAGCCGGCCGCCGGATCCGCGGCGGTGAACCCGGGCAGGCTCGGCACCGGCGCCCAGTCGTCGCTGTCCGCGGGCGAGGACCACAGGAAGTACTGGCCGCACCCGGCGGCGAAGTCGGACCCGGCGCCGGTGCAGCCCTGGCCGAGCACGGCGAACGCCTCGCTGCCGCCGGTCTCCAGGCTCAGCACCCGCAGCGAGCCGGTGGAGATCTTCGTCCAGCTGTGGCCGCCATCGTGCGTCGCCCACAGCTCTGGGCCGAACGCCCAGCCGTTGTCCAGGTTGAGGAAGCGAATCTGGCCGACGCCGGTCGATCCGTCCGGCGCGCCGGTGGCCGGCGCGGGCACGCCGTACCAGGAGGCGCCGGTGTTGTCGGTCCGCGCGATCGACGTGCAGTACTGCGTGTAGCAGGCGCCGGGCGTGCCGGCCTGGCCGATTACCCAGCCGGTCTTCAGCCCGACGAACGTGGCCGAGGTCGGCTCGAAGTGCGCGGGCACCGGCGGCAGCACGGGCAGCGAGGCGCTCTGGCTGCCGCTGCTGAGCGGTGTGGGCGACCCCGCCATCGAGCGGCTCGGGCCGGACGGAGAGTTGTCCGCCAGCGCGCTGTTGCCGGTCGGGTGCTGGTGCAGCACCGACGGCATGACTTTGGGCAGCGCTACGATCGCGGTCACGATCACCGCCGCGGCGGCGCCGGCCGACGCGGCGGAGACCGTGGCGCGGCGGACCTTGCGCCGCCGTGCGCGCTTGCGGATCAGCTCGAACGTGCCCGGCGGCGGCGGGAGCGGGTTCACGTCGGTGTGCAGCCAGATGTCGAGGTCGTCGCGGGGTTCAGTCACGTGCCGCACCCCCGATGCTGGCCCGCAGTTTCGCCCGGGCCTGGAACAGATCCGCCTTGACCGTCCCTTCCGGCCGCCCGAGCATCACCGCAACCTCGCGGATCGGGAACCCCGCGTAATAGTGCAGCAGGAACGCGCTGCGCAGCCGGGCCGGCAGCCCCGCGATCAGCTCGCGCACGTCCACGTCGTCGGCCGGCGACGGGGTGCTGTCGCCGGCCGCGCCCGCCGTGACGGTGCGCATCGCCCGGCGCTCCCGTTCCGCCTTGCGCCAGTGGTCCCTGATCAGGTTCGTCGCGATCATGTAGAGATAGCTCTGCGGGTTGTCGAGGGAGGACCACCGGGCGAGCAGCCGGGTGAACGCCTCCGATGCGATCTCGTGCGCGGTGTCGTCGTCGTGGACCAGCCGCCGGACCCATCCTGCCAGCCGGGGATAGCTGCTGTTGAACAGCTCCTCCGCCGCCACGGCGTCGGTGCCCAGGAACCGGCCCACGGATTCTCCCCTGCTGGTACTCACCGTGCGGGGCGCGATCCGCTGCTCCAGCATGACCAGGACGCCGCCATGGGCCGACCCACGGTCAGCTTCGTTCAGGTAACAGCTCACGGGCTTCCCCACTACATTCTGCCGCATGACAGGGCCACGGTGTCCGGGCGAACCCCCGTGCCGCCCGTACGCATGTTGAGACTGGCCGGGTGTGCGTTTGGTTGGGGTAATTTTCTGGCGGATCGCCGTGACCCTGCTGCTCACCGTGATCTTTCTTTTTTCCGAACGGGCAGAGCCGGGCGTGCCGCCATGCCCGCACCGCGCAGCGTGGTCGCCCGGCGATGCCGGGTGAGCGGTCGGCCGCTGCCGCATGACCGGCGGGCATGAGGCAGGATAAAGGCATGCAGCCGCAGCAATTCTCCCTCTATGGCGCCGCCGATCTCGGCGCCCGCCAGGCCGCCGCCAAGCGCATGCAGCAGCAGGCCGAGCGCGCAGACGGGACGCCCGCGCCGGGCGCGGGCGCCAGCGTGCTCGATGCCTCTGACGAGACGTTCGCGGTCGATGTCGTCGAGCGGTCGCGCTCGGTGCCCGTGATCGTGGACCTGTGGGCGGAGTGGTGCGAGCCGTGCAAGCAGCTCAGCCCGGTGCTGGAGAAGCTCGCCGCCGAGGCGGCGGGGCAGTGGGTGCTGGCCAAGGTGGACGTCGACGCCAGCCCGCAGCTGAGCGCCGCGCTCCGCGTGCAGAGCATCCCGATGGTCATCGCCGTGGTCGGCGGCCAGATGGTGGACGGCTTCCTCGGCGCGCTGCCCGAGGCGCAGGTGCGCGAGTGGCTCGGCCAGGTGATGGCCGCCGCCGCCCAGCTCGGGGTCCAGCCGGCCGGTGACGGCGGCCCGGCGGATCCGGCCAGCTCGGCCGCCGAGGATGCCGCCGGTCCGGCGCAGGAGGCCGCGGCCGGCCCGCAGCAGGGTGCGCACCCTGCTTACGAGGCGGCGCAGCAGGCGATGGAGCGCGGTGACCTCGACGGCGCGGCCGCCGCCTTCGAGCAGGCGCTCGCCTCCTCGCCGGACGACCCGGTGGCCAAGCTCGGGCTCGCCCAGGTGGACCTGATCCGGCGGGTCAACGGCTACGACCAGGCGCAGGTGCGCCGGGCCGCCGCCGAGCATCCCGATGACGTGGAAGCACAGTGCCGGGTGGCCGACCTCGACCTGGCCGTGGGCAAGATCGACGAGGCGTTCGACCGGCTGCTCGGCACGGTCCGGCGGACCAGCGGGGAGCAGCGCGACCAGGCCAGGCTCCACCTGATCAGCCTGTTCGACATCTTCCCGCCCCGGGATCCGCGGGTCACCAAGGCGCGGGGCACCCTGTCCAGCCTGCTCTTCTAGCCTGCTTCGCTAGCGGTCGCCCTGGCCGACGCCGGCTAGCTGCTCGAGCGCGGGCAGCGCGGCGGCCAGCGCGGCGATCTGATCCGGCTCGAGCAGGGCCAGGCTGCCGGCCAGCGCGGTCGTGCTCTCCTGCCGGATCCGGGCGAGTACGTCCCGGCCCAGGGCCGTAACGGCCAGCTCGCTGGCCCGGGCGTCGCCGGCCACCGCACGGCGCTGCACGTAGTCACGCTCCTCGAGCGCGGCCACCAGCCTGGTCAGCGTGGACGGGGCGATGCCCTCGGCCGCCGCGAGGTCGCTCAGCCGCAGCGGCCCGGTACGGTCCACGGTCGCGAGCGCGGCGACCTGCGTCGGGGTCAGCCCGGCCAGCTGATGCCGGCGCAGCGTCCGGGACAGCCGGCCGATCGCCAGCCGCAGCCGCGCCGCGTCGATCAGCGGCAGGTCACCGGGGCCGCCGACCGGGCTGGCTGGCCTGGCCGCCGGCGCGCTGTCCTGCGCCGTCGGGGTTCCGCCCGTGCCTGCGTATGCCACCCTTGCAGGGTACTGGGATCACCTGACGGCAGCATGCGGCACCATGTCTGCAACCGGGCGATGGTGCCCGCAGGGCACGAGAGGGCGGGCGACATGACCACGATGCCGAGCGTGTCGTATTCGATCACCGTGCGGCTGGAGGTTGCCTCGTACGGCCAGGCGGCCAGCGAGCTCACCCGGGTGGTCGAGCAGACCGGCGGCATGGTCACCGCGCTGGACGTCAGCCCGGCCGGCGCCGGGCGGCTCACGGTGGACGTGACCTGCGCGGCACGCGACAGCGAGCACGCCGAGCAGATCGTGACGGCGCTGCGCGCCGTCCCCGGAGTCACGCTGCGCAAGGTAAGCGACCGCACCTTTCTCATGCACCTCGGCGGGAAGATCGAGATGCAGCCCAAGGTGCCGCTGCGCACCAGGGACGAGCTGTCCATGGCCTACACCCCCGGCGTGGCCAGGGTCTCGCTGGCCATCGCGGCCAACCCGGACGACGTCCGCCGGCTCACGGTCAAGCGCAACAGCGTCGCGGTGGTGACCGATGGCTCCGCGGTGCTCGGCCTGGGCAACATCGGCCCGTACGCCGCGATGCCGGTGATGGAGGGCAAGGCCGCGCTGTTCAAGCGGTTCGCCGGCATCGACGCCTGGCCGATCTGCCTGGACACCCAGGACACCGACGAGATCGTCCGGGCCGTGCAGCTCATCGCGCCCGGCTGGGGCGGCATCAACCTGGAGGACATCAGCGCGCCGCGCTGCTTCGAGGTGGAGCGCAGGCTGCGCGACCTGCTCGACATCCCGGTCTTCCACGACGACCAGCACGGCACCGCGATTGTCGTGCTCGCCGCGCTCACCAACGCGCTGCGCGTGGTGGGCAAGCAGATGAGCGCGGTCAAGATCGCGATGGCCGGCGCGGGCGCGGCGGGCACCGCCGTGCTGCGGCTGCTGCTGCTGTCCGGCGCGAAAGACGTGATCGTCTGCGACGACAGGGGCGCCGTGCACGCCGGCCGGCCCGGCCTGGACGGCAGCCTGCGGTGGGTGGCGGAGAACACCAACCCGGCCGGTTACGCCGGTGACCTGCCCGGGGCGCTGCACGGCGCCGACGTGTTCATCGGGCTCTCCGTGCCGGGCATCCTGACCGGGGGCGACATCGCCGCCATGAACAGCCGCGGGATCGTGTTCGCGCTGGCCAACCCGGATCCCGAGGTCGACCCCGAGGCCGCTCGCGAGCACGCCGCCGTGGTCGCCACCGGCCGCAGCGACTACCCCAACCAGATCAACAACGTGCTGGCTTTCCCCGGCGTATTCCGCGGGCTGCTCGACGCGCAGAGCCGGACCGTGACCGACCGCATGCTGGTCGCCGCCGCGCGGGCCCTGGCCGGCGTGGTCGCCACCGACGAACTCGGGCCAAACTACATCATCCCCTCCGTTTTCCACCCGGATGTAGCGTCGGCCGTCGCCGCGGCGGTCCGTACGGAAGCCGACGCAAGGGGGCAAGGAGTCGCATCCTGACCCATGATGGTGGCATGCAGGATGCAGCCAGGGCGGGGGAGCTGCTCGTCGCCACGCCTCTGCTCGGCGACCCGAACTTCCGGCGCACGGTCGTTCTCGTCGTCGAGCACGAGCCCGACGAGGGCACCCTCGGCGTGGTGCTGAACCGGCCGACCGAGGTGTCCGTCCAGCAGGTGCTCGAGCCGTGGACCGACCTCGCGACCGGCCCGTCCGTGGTGTTCACCGGCGGCCCGGTCTCGCCGACCAGCGCGCTCGCCCTCGCGCTGGCCCGCGGCAGCGGCGAGCCGCTCGGCTGGCGCCCGCTGGACAGCGTCCCCGGAATGTCGCGGATCGGGCTCGTCGACCTGGAGGCGCCGCCGGAGGTGCTGGCAGCCGAGATCACGTCGCTGCGGGTGTTCGCCGGCTACGCGGGCTGGGGCAGCGGGCAGCTGCAGGCGGAGATCGACGAGGGCGCCTGGTACGTGCTGCCCGCCGAGCCGGCCGATCCGTTCATGACGGATCCGAAGCGGCTGTGGCAGTCCGTCCTGCGCCGCCAGGGCGGCGAGCTCGCGCTCGTCTCCACCTACCCAGACGACCCCCGCCTCAACTGAGGCGGCTCGCCTCCCGCGCCTGCGCCCGGGCCCCGAGCCCCGCGCCCGAGCCGCCAGCCGCACGCTCGCCGCCACTTCCCCGATCGGACGTGCCCGTCGCGGGCCGTCGCGGATCGCGTAGAATCGGTGCGCGTGAGCCCAGAAGTCCTCCCCGACACCCGCACCGGTGCCGGCACCGAAACCGACGTCCGGCCGGATCTCTCGAACGGCGACGGCGATCACGAGCGGTTCGCCCACTACGTCGACAAGACCAAGATCGTGGACAGCGCGGTGAGCGGCAACCCCGTCGTGGCCCTCTGCGGCAAGGTCTGGGTGCCCACCCGGGATCCCAAGCGCTTCCCCGTCTGCCCCGACTGCAAGAAGATCTACGAGTCGCTCCCCACTCACTAACGCCCCGCTGGCCCCCCGGCCCGCCCGTAGCGCCCCGGGTGGTCGATGTGGGCTTTGGGTGCCATCGGTGGGAGTCGATGTGCGCTTTGGTTCCCTTGCCGCAGGGGAGCGGGGCCGGGAAGGCGAAGGCGCTAGGAGTTGGTCACGGTGATTCCGGCGGCGGTCAGGTCGGCTAGGGCCTGGCGGGTGGTGTCGGGGGCGACGCCGGCGGTCAGGTCGAGCAGCACCCTGGTGCCGAATCCGGCGGCGGCCGCGTCGGCTGCGGTGGCGCGCACGCAGTAGTCGGTCGCGAGGCCGGCGATGTCGACGTCGGTGATGCCGCGGCCGCGCAGCCAGTCGGCCAGCTTGGCTCCGGTGCTGCTGAGCCCCTCGAACCCGCTGTAGGCGGCGGCGTAGTTGCCCTTGCTGAACACCTCTTCGATCAGCGTGGTGTCCAGGCTGGGATGAAACTCCTCGCCTGGCGTGCCCGCGACGCAATGCGGCGGCCAGGAGTCGGCGTAGTCCGGGTGATCGGAGAAGTGCCCGCCGGGATTGACGTGATGATCGCGGGTGGCGACGATCCGGTCGTACTCGCCGTCGGTAGCGGTCAGGTACGAGCTGATCGCGCGGGCCACCTCGGCGCCGCCCTGGACGGCCAGTGAGCCGCCCTCGCAGAAGTCATTCTGGACGTCAACGATGATGAGCGCGTGCATGTCCCCGACCGTACCGTCCGCAAAGCGCCGGTCGGCCCGAAAGCGCCGGTCAGCCCGCCCGGTCTTGGCAGAGATCGCGCAGGCCGGCGATTAGCTCCCGGATATGTTTCGCTGGCAAAGCAGGGCCTCAGGAGCGTACCGTTCGGAAGGAAAGGGGTTTGACCTGGCATTTTAGCCGTCGCGGGGGGCCGCCCTTCAGTCGCCGTCGGGCTGGAAGACGGTGGCGATGGCCGGGTAGCCGCGGGACAGCTGCCGGGCGTGCGCCGGCAGCTCGGCGAGCGACCGCCGGTGGTGCTCGCGGGCCGCCTGCGTGCTGCGCCGGCCGACGATCTCGCCGCCCCGCACGAGCGGGTGCAGCAGCGGGCGGTCGTGCGGGCCCAGGTCTGGTTCGGCGAGGGTGATCAGCTCGGTGAGCGCCGTGCCGCGGTCGTCGCGGTGCCGCACCGCCCACTTGCGGCCGCCGCGGCCTGGCTTGCCGACCGAGCGCTTCGCCATCGGGCGGAGCGCGGCCCCGGCGGCTTCGGTGTCGGCGCGGGCCACAAGCTTGTAGACCAGCGCCGCCGTCGGCGCACCCGAGCCGGTGACCAGCGCGGTACCGACGCCGTAGCCGTCCACCGGAACCGCGCCGAGCGCGGCGATCGAGTACTCGTCGAGGTCCCCGGTCAGCACGATCCTGGTCTTGGCGGCGCCCAGCTCGTCGAGCAGTGTCCGGACCTGCCGGGCGACGCTGGGCAGGTCGCCGCTGTCGATCCGGACGGCGCCGAGTTCGCCGCCGGCCAGTTCCACCGCGGTGCGCACCGCCCTGGCCACCTCGAAGGTGTCGACCAGCAGCGTGGTCGCGTTGCCGAGCGACTCCAGCTGGGCGGTGAAGGCGTGCCGCTCACTGTCGTGCAGCAGCGTGAACGCGTGCGCGCTCGTGCCCGCGCTCGGCACGCCGTAATCCTGCCTGGCCTGCAGGTTCGATGTCGTGTCGAAGCCGGCGATGTAAGCGGCCCTGGCGCTGGCTACCGCGGCGTATTCGTGCGTGCGGCGCGATCCCATCTCGATCAGGGGCCGGCCGCCCGCAGCGGTCACCATCCGGGAGGCGGCCGATGCGATCGCGCAGTCGTGGTTGAGTATCGACAGGGCGAGCGTTTCGAGCACGACGGCTTCGGCGAACGGCGCCTGCACGACGAGGATCGGCGAGCCGGGGAAGTAGCAGTCGCCTTCGGCGTAACCCCAGATGTCGCCGGTGAAGCGGAAGTCCTCGAGATAGTCGAGCGTGGCCTCGTTGACGACGCCGGCCGCGCGGAGGAATCCCAGCTCGGCGGCTCCGAACCGGAAGCGCTCGAGCGCGTCGAGCAGCCGCCCGGTGCCGGCCACCACGCCGTACCTGCGGCCGTGCGGCAGGTGCCGGGCGAACACCTCGAACACCGCCCGGCGGCGGGCCGCGCCGCTGTGCAGGGCGGCCTGCAGCATGGTCAGCTCGTACTGGTCGGTCAGCAGCGCGGTGCTGGTCTGATGAGGGCTGGTCTGGCTGGCCTCGTGCGCTTTGCTGGACTCGGTACGGCTCACGAGTGGAAGACTACGGATAGGAGGTGAGCACCGGTGAGCGTGGCACCAGTTGAGCTGGATGAACCGCGGATTGACCAGGACGCGACCACGGCCATGCCCTGGGTCGCCATTGTGTGGAACGACCCGGTCAACCTCATGTCGTATGTGACTTACGTGTTCCAGCAGGTGTTCGGCTATTCGCGGCGGAAGTCCGAGAAGCTCATGCTCGATGTGCACCAGAAGGGCAAGGCCGTCGTGGCGGCCGGGGCGCGCGAGGAGATGGAGCGCGACGTGGAAATCTTGCACGGCTACGGGCTGTGGGCCACGGTCCGCCAGGACTCGTGAGCGACAGGCTCGTGAGTGACAGCGAGGGGCCGGCCGACGTGGGATATCCCGGGTCTGGGTTCCGTGGCGCCCGCGGCGGCGGTGCGACCGCCCGGTTCGCCCCCGAAGGGGCGATGCTGTTGCGCACCCTGGTCAGCCAGGTGGCGGAGCTGGTCGGCGAGTATGCTGCCGGCGACGAAGACACCGAGGGCCGGGATCCTCTGGGGGGAATGCTCCGGCTGAGCGACAATTCCCGGCTGCCCGATGACCCGGTGCTCGCGCGGCTGCTGCCCGATGCCTACCGCGACGATCCCGAGGCCGCGGGCGAGTTCCGCCGCTACACCGAGGGCAGCCTGCGCGCCAGCAAGGCGGCGGCCGCCCAGGCCGTCCTCGATACGCTGCCCGAACACGGCGGCCGGGTGCGGCTGTCCGCCGACGACGCCCAGGCGTGGCTGCGTGCGATCAACGATGTCAGGCTGGCGCTGGGAGTCCGGCTAGAGGTCACCGAAGACTGGGAGGCCATGCTCGACCGGCTGCAGGAGGACGACCCGCGCGCGGCCGGGCTCTGGATCTACGACTGGCTGACCGTTCTGCAGGACACGCTGGTCCAGGTGCTCTGGTGAGTGGCGGGTACGCTCGCATCCATGCTGACGATCAGCCGGGGCATGCATGACCAGATCGTCGCGCACGCCCGCGCCGACCACCCCGACGAGGCCTGCGGCGTGATCGCCGGGCCGGCCGGCAGTGATCATCCCGAGCGGTTCATCCCGATGACGAACGCCGAGCGCTCGCCGACGTTCTACCGGTTCGACTCGATGGAGCAGCTCCGGGTCTGGCGGCAGATGGACGACCGCGACGAGGAGCCGGTGGTCATCTACCACTCGCACACGGCCACCGAGGCGTACCCGTCGCGTACGGACATTTCGTACGCGAGCGAGCCCGGCGCGCACTACGTGCTGGTCTCGACACGGGAGGCTGACCGCGCGGAGTTCCGCTCGTTCAGGATCTCGGGAGAAACGGTAACCGAGGAGGAGGTCCGCGTCACCGAGGAATGATCCCGGCGGGGGGCCGGTTGAGATGCGAAGGAACTCAACGCGCGCCAGCGCCGCATACGCGGCGGGTCAGATAACCGTCATCACACGTCCCAACACTTCCTCACACTGGAGCATCGACGATGGCCATCGAGGTCCGCATTCCGACGATCTTGCGTAACTACACGGACGGGGCCAAGTCGGTCGAAGGCTCGGGAGCCACGCTCGACGAGCTGCTGGCCGACCTGGAGGCACGGCACGGCGGGCTGCGCGGTCGGCTGGTCGACGACGCCGGGCTGCGCCGGTTTGTCAACGTCTACCTCAACGATGAGGACGTGCGCTTTCTCGGCGGGCTGCAGACGCCGGTATCCGACGGCGACACGGTCACGGTGCTGCCCGCCGTCGCGGGCGGCTCGGGTGCTTGGGCGGCGGCCGGGCGCGGGCCGGCGGCCTGACCGGAACGGCCGGAGCCGGGATGCGCTATGACTCGCTGCTCGACTCGGTCGGACGCACGCCGCTGGTCGGCCTGCCGCGGCTGTCGCCGAGCCGCGACGTGCGGCTCTGGGCCAAGCTGGAGGACAGGAACCCGACCGGCTCGGTAAAGGACCGGGCCGCGTTCTTCATGGTCGAGCAGGCGGAGAAGGACGGGCTGCTCGCGCCCGGGTGCATGATCCTCGAGCCGACGTCCGGCAACACCGGCATCTCGCTGGCCATGGTGGCCAAGCTGCGCGGCTACCGGATGACCTGCGTGATGCCGGAGAACACATCGTCCGAACGCAGGCAGCTGCTGGAGATGTTCGGCGCGCAGATCATCTCCTCGCCGGCCGCCGGCGGATCCAACGAGGCGGTGCGCGTCGCCCGGCAGCTGGCCGCCGAGCACCCCGACTGGGTAATGCTCTACCAGTACGGGAACGAGGCCAACGCCCGCGCGCACTACGAGACCACCGGTCCCGAGCTGCTGGCGGACCTGCCGGGGATCACGCACTTCGTGGCCGGGCTCGGCACGACCGGCACCCTGATGGGCGTGGGCCGTTTCCTGCGCGAGCACCGGCCCGGCGTGCAGATCGTCGCCGCCGAGCCCAGGTACGGCGAGCTGGTGTACGGCCTGCGCAACATAGACGAGGGATTCGTCCCGGAGCTGTACGACGCGAGCGTGCTCAGCACCCGGTTTTCGGTGGCGTCGACCGACGCCCTGCGCCGCACCCGCGAGCTGCTCGCGGCCGAAGGCATCTTCGCCGGGATCTCTTCCGGCGGCGCGCTGCACGCCGCGCTGGCGATGGCAGGCAAGGCCGTTGCCGCTGGCCAGCAGGCCGACATCGCGCTAGTGATCGCCGACGGCGGCTGGAAATACCTGTCCACCGGGGCCTACGGCGGGACGCTTTCCGAAGCCGAAGCCCGGCTTGAGGGGCAGCTATGGGCGTGAAGCCGGCCGACGACTTCGCGGCTCAGGACGCCCTAGTCCTCGGGAGCTCCCTGGCGGAGCCCGGCATCGGGAAGCCTGGCAGCGACTTCGATGCGGCGACGGCGGTGCGGCGGGTCGATGACGGCCGGTACGACATGCGGCCGGACGAGCGGTTCGCCGTCGTCACGCCGTCGGGCGGATACGCGGTGAACGGCGGGGCGCTCATCGCGGCCATGCTGCGGGCCACGCTGAGCGAGTCGATGCACCCCTACCCGGTCGCTACCAGCGCGCACTTCCTCCGGGTGCCGCAGGTCGCGCCCGCGCAGGTGCACGTGACCTGGCTCAAGCAAGGCCGGACGGCCGCCGTGGCCAGGACCTCGCTGGTCCAGGACGGTGTCCTGCTCATCGAGGCGACCGTCGCGACCGGGGCGCTGGCCAGCGGCGGTGTCGGTGCCGTCGGCGGCGGCGGCGGTGTCGCGGGCGCGAACGGGTCTGCTGGGGCGGCACGGGGCGAGCCGACGGCGGGGGGCAGCGGGCTGTCCTGGACGGGCGAGCCACCGCGGCTTCCTCCGGCCGGGCAGTGCGTGGCGCTCCCGCAGGAAAGCGGGTTCGGCGCTCACGTCGATGTGCGGCTCGACCCGGGCACCGCGGGCTGGCTGAAGCGGCAGCCCGACGGGGTCCCGGAGATGCGCGGCTACTTCGGACTGCGGGACGGCCGGGAGCCCGATGCCCTCGTGCTCGCGCTCGCCGTGGACGCCCTGCCTCCGGTGGTTTTCGGCCTCGGCGCCGTGAGCTGGGCGCCCACGGTAGAGCTGACCTGGCACATGCGGGCGGTGCCCGCGCCCGGCCTGCTGCGCGTCGTCGCCCGGTGCCGTCGGGTCAGCGACGGGTGGTTCGACGAGGAGTCCGAAGTGTGGGACTCGGCCGGCCAGCTCGTCGCGCAGAGCCGTCAGCTCGCCCGCGTGGGCCGCTAGAACTCGTCGCTGTCCGGCGGGACGTTCTCGATCAACGATCGGCCACCGTCGCGGAATTGCAGGCCCAGGCCGGACCGTGGCAACGGTACGTACTGGCTGAACTCGACGGCATCCTGGCTGTGGGCGGCCACCTACGAAACCGTGGGCAGGCAGGCCTTCCAGGATGTGGCCACGGTATCGGTCCTCGACGTCACGCTGGAGCAGTGGGAGCGAGACTGGATCACCGACCCGGCCGCGATCTTCATCGCGCTCGCCGACGACGAGGTGATCGGCTGTGCCGGCCTGCTGCCAGATCCGGATTACCCCCGCCGCGCCGAACATGCCCTCACCGCAGTACGCCGCGACTGGCGCGGCCGTGGCGTGGCCGCCGCGCTCAAGCGCACCACGCTCGCCTGGGCCGCGGGCAACGGGTTCACCGAGATCTACACCTGGACCCAGCGCGGCAACGACGACATGCGCGCCCTCAACGAGCACCTCGGCTACACCACCCGTTCCGAGAGCATCACCATGCAAGCAAAGCTGCCCCTGCCCGCCTGACAGCCGCCCGCCCGCCCGCCTGACGGCCTGCCCGTCGCTGTGATGCCGAGCGCCGGCCACAGTCCGGGACACCTGGCCACCGGGGTGGCCCCTCGACCGTGGCCATCGAGAAGGCCTCGACCGTTGCCACCGGCGTGGTGACCAGGGTGAAGGCGTGCCACTCGATGCTAGGACACGCTGTCGAATGAGCCGGAAATTATCGGCAGTTGCTGGTATCTTAATCGAAGACACAATCGAGCGCGTCGGCTAGCTCCGACGCCTGCTGCCGCCTTGGTCTGCGCTGCCGCCTTAGCCCGCGCTTCTCCCCTGGTCCGCCTCGTCCTCGGGGCTCGCTCGGTATGTCCTCCAGTCCGCTCCTGGTCTGACCGGTCCGCCCCGCCGGTCGCGTTCCCCGCCCGTCCCGGCCCGACCTGTTTCGGTGGCGACCGTCCCCCGATCCTGTCCCCGTCCTGCAGGAGGTGAACTCCGTGATCATCGATGACTTGCTGCCGTTCACCGCCGCTCAGGCGGCTGAGCAGCAGGTGATCCTGGCTGCGGAGATCGCCGTCGGCCAGCCGGAGCCGCCGCCCGAGGACTGGCAGCTCGCCGCCCTCGACTTCTGTCCTCCAGCAGAGCTGCCGCCGCTGGCGGCCACGCCCGGCAGCGGCGGCCGGGTGCCGGTCGCGTTCAACGTGGCCCCGGCCGCCGCTGCCGCGGACTGCGGTCCGACCGGGCTGGAGCACGCCGGGGCGGGCTCGGCGGAGTCAGAGTGGGCGAAGCCGGGCTGGGTGGACCCGATCCCTTGCGGCATCCTCGTGCACGACCCGCACGCCGCGGATCGGGCAAGCGGCACGCAGACTCCCGGCGGCGCGGACAGGGCCGGCAGCACGGGCAGCGCAGACGGGACGGACGCCGCAGGCGGCGCAGGCGCCGCGGCCGGTGCGGGGTTCGGGTCCGGGTCGGTGCTGGACACCCTCGCGCCCGGCCTGGTCTTGAGCGCGGCCCTCGAAGACGCCGAGGCGGCCGGGCTGGCCCAGCTGGGCGAGGATGAGCTGGCCGGGGTGATCCTGGCCTGGCGGCGCACCGAGTCCCGCGCCCTGGCCGGCCTGCTGGCCGCCGTCGCCGACCTGCACCGTCGCCGCATGAACCACCCCGACCTGCGCGTCGATGAGTTCACCGACAGCGAGCTGGCCATCTTGCTCACCCTGGGTGAGCGGGCCGCTGCCGGGCTGCTCGGCCAGGCCGACGCCCTGACCCGGCTGCCCGCCACCCGCGCCGCGCTCAGGGCCGGGCGTATTGACCGCAATAAGCTGGCCGTGATCGTCTTCGAGACCGCCCTGCTGGATGACACGGTAGCCGCCGCGGTCGAGCAGCTGATCATCGACGATGCGCCGCGGCAGACCCCGGCCCGGCTGCGTCAGCGGCTGCGCGCCGCAGTCCAGGCGGCCGACCCGGACGCGGTGCGGCGCCGCAAGGCCAAGGCGGCCAAGGACGCCCGGGTGGAGCTGCAGTCCGAGCAGTCCGGCAATGCCCAGCTGGCCGGGCGCGAGCTGCCGCCGGTTGCCGCGCTGGCCGCCGACGCCCGCATCGACGCCGCCGCCCGCGCGCTGAAGGCCGCCGGGGTCAAGGCCCGGCTGACCCAGCTGCGCGCCGCGGTGTTCCTGGCCCTGCTCACCGGCGCCGACCCGCTGACCTTCCTGCCCGACACCGACGACAACTCGCCGCCCGGCAGCGACGCCCCGGCCTCCGGCAATGGCCCCGGCGCCTCCGATGACCCGCCTGCCCGCCCCGGCCCCAGGACCGCCAGCCCGCCACCGGACACCAGCCGCACCGACCCGAGACCAGACCGCGGGCCGGACGCTACCTCCCGTCGGCAGGAAGATCCCGGCAACCCCGCCAAGCCCCGCACCCCCACCGGACCGCCGCCTCGGCACGAGACGCCCGGCGCGCTGGCGGTCGACGGCTCGGTGCACCTGACCGTGTCGCTTGACACCTGGCAGCAGCTGATGGGCGCCTCCGGTGAAATCCCCGGACACGGCCCCGTCAGCACCAGCGCCGGCATCAGCCCGGTGCAGGCCGGCCTCACCCCCGCTCCCCGCACCGCACGCCAGCACCGTGCCCACGACGACCCCGCCGACCGGGCCATCGCCGACTCCCGCGCCGCCCGACCCCCGCCCAGCAACCCAGACCAGCATCCAGCCAGCTCGCGAGCGCCTTCGCCAGGCCGGGGCCGGCTAACCAACCGTTAGCGGTCACCGCCAGGCGCTCGCCCCCGGGCGGGTATCGCCGCAGCGGGGGAGTGCGCGCAGTCGGTGCCCGGCGTAGCGTGGACACTCGTGCGCCTGACCGTGATTGGATGCTCCGGGAGTTTCCCCGGCCCCGACAGCCCTGGTTCCTGTTACCTGGTGGAAGCCGAAGGGTTTCGCCTGCTGCTCGACATGGGCAACGGGTCGCTAGGCGCGCTGCAGCGGTACTGCGGCCTGCATGACGTGGACGCGATCTGCCTGAGCCATCTGCATGCCGACCACTGCCTGGATCTGTGCTCGTATGCCGTGGCGCGGTTGTACGGGGGGTCAGGCCCGCAGCCGCGGATACCGGTGTACGGGCCGGCCGAAGCGGCCGACAGGATGACCCGCGCTTACAGCCTGCAGCCCGGCCCGGAGATGCGGAAGGCCTTCGACTTCAGGACGCTCACCCCGGGAACACAGCAGATCGGTCCCTTCCGGCTGACTGCCGAGCATGTAAGTCATCCGGTGGAAACGTTCGGAATACGGCTTGAACACGGACAGCGCAGCTTGGTCTACTCGGCCGATACGGGGGAGTCGGCGGCGCTGGTCGCCCTGGCTCGTGCGGCGGACCTGATGCTCTGCGAAGCATCGTTCCTTGAGCGGCCCAACCTGCCGCCTGACCTGCACCTCACTGGTCGTCAGGCCGGCCAGCACGCCGCGCGGGCCGGGGTCGGCCGCCTGGTGCTGACCCACCTGGTCCCGTGGAATGACCGGTCCAAGACGCTGGAAGAGGCCACGCAGGTCTTCACCGGACCTTTGTCACTGGCCGCCTCGGGCCAGGTCTACGAGCTCGGCTGAGCCTGCGCCCGGCCCAGCGGCCCGCCAGCCAGCCCGGGGCCGGCCGGGTGTATGCGGGTACTAGGCTGGCCGCCATGCCCAGGCCTGATGGACGTTCCCCGGACCAGTTGCGCGAAGTCAAGATCACCCGTGGCTGGCTGGATCACGCCGAAGGGTCGGTGCTGGTCGAGTTCGGCGCGACCCGGGTTCTCTGCGCCGCCAGCGTGACCGAAGATCTGCCCAGATGGCGCCGCGGCAGCGGACTCGGCTGGGTTACCGGCGAGTACGCGATGCTGCCGCGGGCCACCAACACGCGCAGCGACAGGGAATCGGTCAAGGGCCGGCCCGGCGGTCGCACCCAGGAGATATCCCGGCTGGTCGGCAGGTCGCTGCGGGCCTGCATCGACCCCAAAGCGCTCGGCGACAACACGATCATCGTCGACTGCGACGTCCTGCAGGCCGACGGCGGCACCAGGACCGCCGCGATCACCGGCGGATACGTGGCGCTGGCCGACGCGATCGGCTGGCTGCAGGGCAGGAAGCGCTGCAAGGGCAACCCGCTGGTCGGGTCGGTCGCCGCGGTCAGCGTCGGGATCGTGGACTCCCGGCCGCTGCTCGACCTGTGCTACACCGAAGACGTGGCCGCGCAGACGGACATGAACGTCGTATGCACGGGCGACGGCGGGTTCGTTGAGGTGCAGGGAACGGCCGAGCGGGAGCCGTTCGGGCGTCAGATGCTCGACCGGCTGCTCGATCTCGCCGTCGCGGGCTGCGCCGACCTCACCAGGCTCCAGCAAGAAGCCCTGGCCAGGTGACCCGGCGGATCGTTCTGGCCACCAGGAACCCGGACAAGCTCACCGAGCTGGCCCGGATCCTGGCGGCCAGCGGGACGGCGGTCAGCCTGGCGGGGCTCGACGAGTTTCCCGGGGCTCCCGAGGTCGCCGAGACCGGGCGCACGTTCGCGGAGAACGCGCTGCTCAAGGCGCGGTCGGCGGCCAGTTATACGGGGCTGGCGGCGGTCGCCGACGACTCGGGACTGTGCGTCGACGCGCTGAACGGAATGCCGGGCGTGCTGTCCGCCCGGTGGGCCGGCGGGCACGGCGACGACCAGGCCAACCTGGACCTGGTGCTCGGCCAGCTCACCGACGTGGCCGCTGCGGACCGCGGCGCGCATTTCGCCTGTGCCGCCGCGATCGTCGTACCGGCCGGAGCCGCCGGCCGCCCCGCGATCGAGCGCGTCGTGGAAGGGCGACTGCACGGCCGCCTCGCGCCGGCACCGCGCGGCACGAACGGGTTCGGCTATGACCCGATCTTCGTGCCCGACTCGTCCGAGCTCACCACGGCCGAGATGGAACCCGCGGCGAAGGACGCGATCAGCCACCGGGGGCGGGCGCTCAGGGCGCTGGCCCCGGTCATCAGCGACCTGCTCGGTGCCAGCTAATAGGGCGGGGTAAAACAGGCCTGGCGGCCAGCGCTGCCGGTACCGTAGGTGCGTTCAGGCAGTCCGAAGGGAGCATTGCGTGACGGATCAGCGGCTGGCGCCGGGGGACATGGCGCCCGACTTCACCCTGGCCGATGCCGACGGCAACACCGTCAGCCTGTCCGCGCTGCGCGGCCAGCGGGTGATCGTCTACTTCTACCCGGCGGCGATGACTCCGGGCTGCACCAAGCAGGCCTGCGATTTCCGTGACAGCCTGTCGGCCCTCGCGGCTGCCGGGCTGACCGTGCTGGGCATCTCACCGGACAAGCCGGAGAAGCTGGCTAAGTTCCGGGACAAGGAGGGCCTGAACTTCCCGCTGCTGTCCGATCCCGACCACGCGGTGGAGCTCGCCTACGGCGTCTACGGGGAAAAGAAGCTCTACGGGAAAACCACCGTGGGCGTGATCAGGTCCACCTTCGTCGTCGGCCCGGACGGCGCACTGGAGCAGGCACAATATGCGGTGAAGGCGACGGGTCACGTAGCCCGGCTGCGCAAGGAGCTGGGCGTCTGATTTCCGGGGCCGTAGCCCAATGGCAGAGGCACAGGACTTAGGATTCTGCAAGTGTGGGTTCGAATCCCACCGGCCCCACGACACCACCGGCCCACGAAATACCTGGCCAGGACGCTGTCGATCATCTCTTCATGGAGCGCCCCGGATGACCGTGACGATCGCCTGTGTCACCTTCGATTGTTCCGATGCCCTTGTCGTCGCACGCTTCTGGTCGGCAGCCGTCGATCGCCCGCTCGACCCGGGCGCGACCAGTGAGTTCGCCAGTATCGGCTTCGCCGGTCGCCGTAACAGCCAGGGGTGGACGGCGGTGGAGCGCAAGGACGAGCCCACCTGGATATTCGCCAAGGTGCCCGAGCCGAAGATGTCCAAGAACCGGGTGCATCTGGACCTCATCGCGCCAGACCTTGAGGCCGAAATCGCTCGTCTGGTTGAACTCGGCGCGACTCGAGTGGCGGACAGGGACGAGTACGGATACACGTGGACGCTCATGACGGACCCGGAAGGCAACGAGTTCGACATCGGCAAGGCACTGTGACCCGCCCGTGTCGAGTTGACACCGGGCCGAGCGCTCGGTCTACTGCCTTGCATGTCGAATACCGCTCAAGAATCAGCCGGCAGCCTCCCCGTCACCACCGGGCTAGCGCTGCAGGGCATGGTCATAGAGAAGGACCTGGGCCTGGCGTTCGGCCTGGTCGTGCGCAGCATGGGCTTCGCCAAGTCGGTGGGCGCCGCCTTCAAGACGCTGCGGCAGGGTGAGGTCAGCCAGTACACCGAGTTGCTGGAGGACAGCCGCCGGCATGCGGTCGACCGGCTGATAGAGAACGCCAGGCTGCTCGGCGCCAACGCTGTGGTGGCGATGCGCTTCGACAGCTCGGAGATCGGCCAGCAGCTCACCGAGATCGTCGCCTACGGTAGCGCGGTGATCGTCCGGCCCGCAGACTAGGCTGTTCGGGTGCCGGGTCAGGAGCCAAGCCAGGGTCCGACGCCAGGCCAGCGGCCCGGCATGCCGCGGGCGCTGCTGGGCGACGCCGACCGCGAGCGGCTGACGGGCCTGCTGCGCGAGCATTACGCCCTGGGCAGGCTGGACCTTGAGGAGCTCAGCCGCCGGGTCGGCATCGTCCTGGCCGCCGAATACGCCGACGAAGCCGCCGCCACCGTGACCGATCTCCCCCCGCTCGGCGACCCCGCGAGCGGGAGCACCGGAGTTCCTGGCGCCCCGATCGGCCAGCGGCGGCGGCACGCGCAGGCCGTCACGCCGGCCCCGGGCTGGGTGCCGACCGCCGAGCGATTCCGCGACCCGTCCACCAAGAAGATCATGCGAGTCTGGGTCGATCCGGCCGACCGGAGCAGGCACTACGTGCCGGACTCCGGCGACTGACCGCCCGCTGGCCGCGCGCCCGCCCGCTAGCCGCGCGCCCGCCCGCTGGCCGCGCGCCCGCCCGGCACCCGCCCTCCCGAAGCCTGCCCGGCCGGGGCGATCTCGCCGGATCCTCGCGCCACCAGGCGGGTGGCGAGCACCAGTTCGCGCGGCGGCGAGGTGTCGCCGTCGATCCGGGAGAACAATAGCTGGGCGGCGGTGGCCCCGATCGCGGCCGGATCCTGCGCGACCACCGTAACCTGCGGGGTCAGCTTGTCGGCCAGGGCGAACTCGTCGAAGCCGACGAGCGCGATCCGGTCGGCCCGGCCGTGCAGACCGTCGATCGAGCCCATGGTCATCAGGTCGTTGCTGGCGAACAGCGCGGTCGGCGGCCGCGGCAGCCTGGTCAGCGCGGCCGCGGCCGCCGCGGCCGCCGCCCGGGTCTGGAGCCCGTGGCAGACCAGCTCGGGGTCGGGCTCGAGTCCCTCCTGCGCCAGCGCCTCCGCGTACCCGGCGTAGCGTTCCTGCACGGTCCAGATGTCCTCGCGATCGCCCAGGTAGGCGATCCGCCGGTGCCCGCGGCCGAGCAGGTGCCGCACGGCGCCGCGCGCGCCGGGCCGGTTGTCGACCACCACGGTGTCCACGGCCAGCCCTTCGGCCGGGCGGTCCACGCACACCACCTTGGTGCCGACCGCGAGCTGAGCCCGCAGGAACCGGTGGCTGCCCGCGGCCGGAACGATGATCAGCCCGTCCACCCGCCGCGCGCAGAACGCCGAGATGACCTCGCGCTCCCGTCGCAGGTTGTCGTCCGAGGTGCCGATGAGCACGACGTACTGCCGCTGGCGGGCGGCGCCCTCGACCGCGCTGGCCAGCGTCGCGAAGAACGGGTTGGCCAGGTCGTCCACCAGCAGCCCGAGGGTCTGGGTGAGCTGTTCCTTGCGCCGCAGCTGGCGCGCCATGTCGTTGCGCTGGTAGCCGAGCCGCCTGATCGCCCGCTCCACCCGCGCGGCGGTTTCCGGCAGCACGCCGGGCTCGCCGTTGACCACGCGAGACACGGTCATCAGGCTCACGTCGGCGGCGGCGGCAACATCACGCATGGTCGGGCGGCTCATCGTGCCGGATCGTTCCATACGCTGGGAACGTTATCAAGTCCTGTCCTCGAACTCGCTGACTCCGGCTCGCTCCAGCCCCTTGACAGACAGGTTGACTTACTCCGAGAATCTCGCAGCATAATGTGAACGTTACCAACAAGCCCTCGTCCCGGGCCGCGAAGGCCCGAGGCTGCTGGAAGGACCGGCCGGATGGCGGAACCACTGCTGGAGGCGCGCGGCGTGACCAAGCACTACGGTCACGTGCTCGCCCTGGACGGTGCGGACTTCACCGTGTACGCCGGCGAGGTCGTGGCCCTGATCGGGGACAACGGCGCAGGCAAGAGCACGCTCGTCAAGACCCTGTCCGGCGCGATCAGGCCGGACCGGGGTGAGATCTTCATTGACGGCCAGCCCGTCCGGCTGACCAGCCCGCTGGACGCCAGGGGACACGGCATCGAGACCGTCTACCAGGACCTCGCGCTGGCCCCCGACCTGGACGCCGCGGCGAACCTGCACCTCGGCCGCGAGATCTACCTGATCCCGTTCCTGCGGGTGCTGAACCGCGCCGCGATGCGCGAGCGCGCCAGCCGCGCGTTCAGCGACCTCGGGGTCCGTCTCCCCGACGTATCCGCGCCGGTCGGCACGCTGTCCGGCGGCCAGCGGCAGTCGGTCGCGGTCGCCCGCGCGGTGCTCTACGCCAGCCGGGTGATCTTCATGGACGAGCCCACCGCGGCGCTCGGCGTGGTGCAGCGCGAGCGCGTGCTGGGCACCATCCGCCGGGTCCGCGACCGCGGCATATCGGTGGTCCTGATCAGCCACAACATGCCGGAAGTGCTGGCCGTCGCGGACCGGGTCGAGGTGCTGCGGATGGGCCGCAGAGTCGCGCGGTACGACGCCGCGCAAACCTCCGTCGAAGGACTCGTCGGCGCCATGACCGGGGCCCTCGAAGTGCGAGGTAGTTCAACCCCGGATTTCCCGAACGGTTCCACCCCGCCCCCCGCCGACGCGCCCGCCGACAGCGCCGACGGCTCCGCCCGGACAGTGCCGCCCGGCCGCGGCTCCGCTCCGACAGTGCCGCCCGGCCGCGGCTCCGCCCCGACTCCGCGCGAAGCGCCAGGCGACAGCGACGGGAGCGACCAGTGACCCGCGACACGCGGCCAGCGGCCGCCCCGCCCGGCGCCCCCGACGACGGCAGCGGCGGCAACACCGAACGCGCCGGGGCGGCCGCCACCGCCCGCAGGCTCGCGCGCCGGACGATCACGACGAACGAGTCGTGGACGATCTTCGCGCTGATCATCATCATGGCGTTCTTCACGATCAAGCGGCCCACCCAGTTCCTGACCGCCAACGACCTCTCGCTGATCGCCGAGAACGCCTCGCCGCTGCTGGTCATGGCGGTCGGCCAGACGTTCGTGATCCTCACTGCGGGGATCGACCTGTCGGTCGGCTCGGTGCTGATCTTGTCCAGCGTGGTCGCCGACGACTACTACCAGGCCCACGGCGCCGCGGCCGGCGGCTGGCTGACCGTCATCATCGGCGCGGCGGCGGGCATCGCGGCCGGCGGCGGCTGGGGCGCGCTGCAGGGCTTCGGTGTGGCCAAGGCCAAGATCCCGCCGCTGATCTCCACGCTCGGCGGATTCGGCGCGGCGCTCGGAGTCGGCTACCTGATCACCGGCGGTACTGACCTCGGCGCCCCGCCCAAGCCGCTGTCCAACACGATCGGCCTGGGCAGCGTGGCCGGGGTTTCCTGGCTGATCGTGATCAGCTTCCTGGTCACGCTGATCTTCGGCCTGATCCTGGCGTACGCCAGGTTCGGCCGGTACACCTACGCGATCGGCTCGAACCCGGAGGCGGGCCGCCGCGCGGGCATCGCCGTGGACCGCCACCTGATCAAGGTGTACATGCTCGCCGGGGCGCTGTCCGGGCTGGCCGGCCTGATGTCGCTGGCCTTCTACAACGGCACCACGATCACCGGACACGCGACCGACAACCTCACCGTGATCACCGGCGTGGTGCTGGGCGGCGCCAGCCTGTTCGGCGGCCGCGGCTCGATGCTCGGCACGTTCATCGGCATCTTCATCCCGCAGGTGCTCAACAGCGGCCTGCAGATCATCGGCCTGAACCAGTACTGGCAGGAGGTGGCCATCGGCGCGGTCCTGGTCGGCGCCGTCTACCTCGATCAATTCCGCCGCAGGCTGCAAGACAGAGGCGCCTGAAAGACAAGAAGTGCGCAGCAGCACAACATTCAGGAGGAACGAATGTCACCAAGATTCCCCGCGCAGCTCACCGGCGTGGCCGTGATCGCGGTAGCCGCGCTGGGGCTGGCCGCATGCAGCAGCTCGGGCTCGAATTCCGGCTCGAAATCGTCGTCTTCGGGCAAGAAGACCATGCAGCTGACCGTCGGCAACGCGAGCGACCCGTTCTACGTCACGATGGAGTGCGGCGCCGAGCAGGAGGCGGCCAAGCTCGGCGTCAAGCTCACGATGAACGGGCCGGCCGCCTTCGACGTGCCCCAGCAGAAGCCGTTCATCGACAACGCCGAGGTGACCAAGCCGAACGCGCTACTGGTCGCGCCCACCGACACCCAGAAGCTCGACTCCGACATGCAGCGGGTGCAGAGCAACGGCACCAAGCTCATCTTCGTGGACACCTCGTCGAGCAACACCTCGCTCGGCCAGTCCCGCATCTCGTCCAACAACGCCGCGGGCGGCCAGCTGGCCGCGGACAACCTCGGCAAGCTGCTCGGCGGCAAGGGCATGGTGGCCGTGATCAGCATGGCCAAGGGCACGTCCACCACCGACGCCAGGGTGCAGGGCTTCGAGCAGGAGATGTCAGCCAAGTACCCCGGCATCTCGCTGCTCCCCGAGCAGAACGACGTCGCGGCCACCACCACCGCCGCGACCACGTTCATCGAGAGCGACATCACCGCGCACCCGACCCTGAGCGGCGTCTTCACCGCGAACACGGTGACCGCGCAGGGCACGGCGGCGGGCCTGCAGCACGCGGGCAAGGCCGGCAGGGTCAAGATGGTCACGTTCGACGCCGAGCCCGCCGAAGTGCAGATGCTCAAGTCCAACGTGGCCCAGCTGATCATCGCGCAGGAGCCCGCGATCGAGGGCGCCGACGGCGTGCAGCAGGCAATGAACGCGATCGAGGGCAAGCCAGTGACGGCCAGCATCCCCACGCCGCTGATCGCCATCAGCTCGCAGAACCTGAGCAGTACGCAGCAGTACATCTACAAGGCCAGCACGTCCGGTTGCTGAGAGGCGGTGGCGGCAGGTCGTCCGTGCGACGTCGGCTTCGCCGAATGTCGCTCTCCCGACCTGCCGCTACCGCTGGACCAACCGCGGCTGGCCGGCTTGCTCCTGGATTGGCGGGGGGAGGGGGGAACTGACAGACTTACCCAGCGGGCTGCCGTGCATGTCCTGGGCAGCCGTTCAGGGGAGAAGGGACGCTTGCGATGGCCGAAACGGACACTGCGCTCGAGGTGCGGGATCCGGACACGCTGGTCACGGAGATGGAGCGCACCCGCGAGAACCTGGCTCGCACCATCGACGCCATCGCCGACCGGGTGAGCCCCGCGAACAACGCCAGGCGCGCCGTGGAACGGGTCCGCGAGCAAGCCAGCAAGATCGACACGCGCTACGCCGCCGCGGCCGGCGCCGTGCTCGTGCTCGGCACGGTCGTGCTGCTCTGGCGCCGCCGCAAGTAACCCGCCCGCCCGGCCATCAGCCCGCCCCGCCCATCGGCCCGCGGCGGGCTCGCGGTCAGTCGGCGCTGCGCTGAAGCTGCCACGCTGCTTCGAGCGCGTCCTCGATCGCGTCGGCGTCGCCTTCTGCCAGGTCAGCGACCACCATCATGTGCTTGACGAACCGGGACGGGACGCTGAAGGTTCCGGGAAACTGCCGCAGCAGCGAGTCCCGGTAGTCGAAATCGGCGCGGATCACCACATGCGTGTCGTCTAGCTGGCGGGCGACCAGCCTGCCGTGGTACCGCCACTGCGCCAGCCCGTCCGCCGCCGTGCGGCGCACGCCCGCCAGCGCTTCGGCGCGCCTGGCCACCTCGTCAATCTCCACGAACGCGACCCTCCCCTCGCCTCAACGGGCAGCATTTTGGTCGCCATGGCGACCAGGATCCTTCCCCTTCTTCATGATCAGCCGAAGGTCTGGCCTTCGCCGCGGTAGGTGGGGACGGTGGCGACTACCTTGTCGCCGTCGATCAGGTGCAGCTCGGCGAAGCGCTCGCACAGCTCGCCGGCCTTGGCGTGCCGGAACCATACCCGGTCGCCGATTCGCAGCGCGTCGGCCGCCGGGCCGAGCAGCGGGGTCTGCACCTCGCCCGCACCCTCCTCGCGGTCCAGCTTCAGGCCGCCCGGCAGCACCGGCCGGGGCAGCCTGCTGGGCTCGGCCGGGCCCGAGGCGGGGTAGCCGCCGGTGAGCACGGTCACCACGCCGGGCCCCGGCCTGCGCACCACCGGCACCGCGTACAGCGCGGCCGGCCGTCCCGAGAAGGAGCCGTAGCTGTCGAAGAGCAGCGGGTGAAAGAGCCCAGAGCCGGCACCGATCTCGGTTACCGCGGGCTCGGCAGCGGTCGCCGCGACCGACCCGGTGCCGCCGCCGTTGACGAACTCCAGGTCCGCGACCGCGCGCACCGCGGCCACGATCGCGGCCCGGCGGCCAGCCAGCTCGGCGGCGGACTTGCGCTGCATGTACCGGATGGCCGCCGCGCGCAGCGGCCGCCCGGGCGGCCGGTCACCGACCCCGGCGATCTGCCCCTCGTAGGCCAGCAGCCCGGCGAGCCGCAGCCCCGGCCGTCCCGCGATGTCGCGGGCCAGCCCCGCGGCCTGTCCCGGCGTCCGGACGGGCGAGCGGCGCGCGCCGGCCCGCAGCAGCCCGCCCAGGCCGACATAGCCGGCGTCGATGTCGATGCACACCCGGACCCGCCCCCCGCCGCCGGCGGCCGCGGCGGCCTTCTCGATCATGTCCAGGTGCGCCGGGCAGTCGACCATGACCGTGATCGCGGCGGCCAGTGACTCCGTGCCGGCCAGCTCGGACAGCGCGGTGCGGTCGGCGGTGGGGTAGGCCACCACGATGTCGTCGGCGCTGCCGCTGCGGGCGAGCCAGATGGCTTCGCGCAGGGTGAAGGCCAGGATGCCGCGGAAGCCGTTGGCGCGCAGCGTCTGCTCGATCAGCGCCCGGCAGCGGACCGACTTGCTGGCCAGCCTGATCGGCTTGCCGGCGGCCCGGCGGGTCATGTCCGCGGCGTTGGCGCGCAGCGCGGTCAGATCCACGATGGCGAACGGGGCCTCCAGGTTGCTCGTCGCCGCGTCGTACCGGTAGCGGTCGGCCTCGCGAAGTTCTGCCACCTCAGTATTCGATCACGATCACCGCGAGCATGTCGCGCGGTGCGCCGGTCAGCATTCGATCACGTTGACGGCGAGACCGCCGCGGGAGGTCTCCTTGTACTTGGCGTGCATGTCCCGGCCGGTGTCCCGCATGGTCTTGATCACCTTGTCGAGCAGGACGAGGTGCTGCCCGTCGCCGCGCAGCGCCATCCGGGACGCGGTGAGCGCCTGCACCGAGGCCATCGCGTTCCGCTCGATGCACGGCACCTGGACCAGGCCGCCGATCGGGTCGCAGGTGAGCCCCAGGTGGTGCTCCATCGCGATCTCGGCGGCGTTCTCCACCTGGGCGGGAGTGCCGCCGAGCGCTTCGGTGAGGCCGGCCGCGGCCATCGAGCAGGCCGAGCCCACCTCGCCCTGGCAGCCGACCTCGGCTCCGGAGATCGACGCGTTCTCCTTGAACAAGATGCCGACCGCGCCCGCGGTGAGCAGGAAGCGCAGCACGCCCTCGTCGTCGCTGCCGGGCACGAAGTCCCGGTAGTAGTGCAGCACGGCGGGGATGATCCCGGCCGCGCCGTTGGTCGGCGCGGTGACCACCCGGCCGCCGGCTGCGTTCTCCTCGCTGACGGCCAGCGCGTACAAGGTCAGCCAGTCCATCGCCCGCAGCGGGTCATGCGCGCGGCCGGCCGGGCCCGGCCGTCCCGCGCTGCGCGGGCCGCCCGCCGCGCCGGGCCAGGCCGGCCCGCCGGCGTCAAGCCGGGCCAGCCGGTCCGCGGCGGCCAGCTGGGCGTAGACCGCTGGCGCGCGCCTGCTCACCTTGAGGCCGCCGGGTAGCGTGCCCTCGGTGGTACAGCCGCGGCGCACGCACTCGGTCATGACCCGCCACCGGTCCAGCAGCCCGGCCCTGGTCTGCTCTTCCGGCCGCCAGGCCGTCTCGTTGGCCAGCATCAGCGCGCTGATCGGCAGGCCGGTCCTCTCCGTCTCCGCCAGCAGCTCAACGCCGCTGCGGAACGGGTGCGGCAGCTCCCTGTCGTCCGGCTTGATCCGGTCGGTGCCGACCGCGCTCTCGTCCACGACGAAGCCGCCGCCGACCGAATAGTAGACCCGCCGGGCCAGCTCCCGGCCGGCCGAGTCGGCGGCGGTGAACGACATGCCGTTCGGGTGCGCCGGGAGCGAGCGCTTGCGCTCGAACTCCAGGTCGGCCGCCGGGTCGAAGCGGATCTCGTGCTGGCCGAGCAGGCGCACGGCCGACCGCTCGCGGATCGCCGCGAGCCTGGCCCCGATCGCGTCGGTGTCAACCAGGTCGGGCGTCTCGCCCTCCAGCCCGAGCAGGACCGCCTTGTCGCTGCCGTGGCCCTTGCCGGTCAGGCCGAGCGACCCATACAGCACGACCCGCACCGAGGCCACCCGGGACAGCAGCCCGTCGGCCTGCAAGCCGCGGGCGAACCGGCAGGCGGCCGTCATCGGGCCGACGGTATGCGAGCTGGACGGGCCGATTCCGATCTTGAACAGGTCGAAGACGCTGATCGTCACTGGTATACCCGCCTCAGCGGGCCGCGCGGCGGCGGGCGGCCCGATTGGTCAGCCTGTTTCGCCGGTCAGCTCGGTGTACTGCGCCGCGGACAGCAGGTCCGACGGCGGCTCGCCGGTCGTCGCGACCTTGAACAGCCAGGTCGAGTACGGGGTGGCGTTGATCAGTCCGGGGTCGTCTTCGACGTCCGGGTTGACCTCCAAGACCTCGCCGTTGACGGGGGAGAACAGGTCGCTCACCGATTTGGTGGACTCGATCTCGCCGCACGGCTCGCCCGCGGTCACCGAGGCGCCCACAGTCGGCGGCGACACGTACACCACGTCGCCGAGCGCGCTGGCGGCGTACTCGGTGATGCCGACGGTGGCCGTCTGGTCCTCGATCGTCACCCACTCGTGCTCAGGGGTGTACTGAAGCTGCTCGGGAACGCTCATGGTCATTGCCCTCTCTGGTAAAAGGGGAGCGTCACCAGGTCCGCGGCCTCGCCGCGGCCCCTGATGTCGATGGACAGCCGGCCCTCGCCGGCGCCGGGCTGCTGGGCGAGCCCGGGGATCTCGGGGTCCAGGTAAGCCATGGCGATGGGCTGGCCCAGGGTCGGCGACGGCGCGCCGCTGGTCACCGTGCCGCACGGCCGGCCGTCCCAGAGCACCTGGTAACCGTGCCTGGGGACCCGGCGGCCGCGGCAGGTCAGGCCGGCCAGCACCCGCCGCGGCGGCTGCCCGGCCCGCTGGCTGAGCGCGGCCCGGCCGACGAAGTCTCCCGGCTTGTCCAGCTTGACCACCCTGCCCAGGCCCGCGTCGAACGGCGTCATGTCTGGGCCGAGTTCGTTGCCGTACAGCGGCATGCCGGCCTCAAGCCGGAGGGTATCGCGGGCCGCCAGGCCGGCCGGCACGAGCCCGTGGTCCGCGCCGGCGTCCATCAGCGCCGTCCACAGCGGCTCGGCCTGCTGCGGCGGGCAGTACAGCTCGAACCCGTCTTCGCCGGTGTATCCGGTGCGGGCGAGCAGCACCTGATGGCCGCAGATGACCGCCTCGTGGCTGGTGTAGTACTTGATCGACGAGAGATCGGTGTCGGTGACCGGAGCGAGAATGGTGGAACCGTTCGGACCCTGGATTGCGATCAGTGCGTAGTCGCTGGTCCGGTCCGTGACCTCGGCCGTCATCTCGGCCGCCCGCGCGGTGAGCTCGCTGAGCACGGCCGGGGTGTTGGCGGCGTTCGCGACGACCAGGAACGCCTCGTCGCCGGTCCGGTACACGATCAGGTCGTCGAGCACGCCGCCGTCGACGGCGCAGATCATCGTGTAGCGCGCCCGGCCGGGGGCCATGGCGGACGGCTGGCCGACGAGCGCGTAGTCGAGCGCCGCGGCCGCCTCCGGCCCGGTTACCGCGATCTCGCCCATGTGCGACAGGTCGAACAGGCCGGCCGCGGTGCGGACCGCGCGGTGCTCGGCGGTCTCACTGCCGTAGCGCAGCGGCATCAGCCATCCGGCGAACCCGGTCATGCTGGCGCCGAGGTGCTCGTGCACCGACCGCAGCGGAGTCTGGCGCAGTTCGTCAGGCTGTGGGTGTGACATTGCAGGCACTCCAGAGGTCGATTGCGGCCCCTCTGTCATCTGTGCCTGAGAGATTCGCCGCGCACCGCGGCTTTCACCTTCGGCGAGGAACCCGGAGGCCCTGCTTTCCAGAGGTCGCCTCACCCGCGCGGTCCGCTGGCCTGTGAGATTTCCCTGGTGTGGGTTGCTCCTTCGGCGCCCGCCGCTGGCGGCGGCGAGACTCTCCCGCGCGGGGTCGATGGCTACCCGGCAGCCTAGCAGCAGGCGTTCCGAACGTGATATGGCAGACGAATGGACTTGCTCAGCGAAGAAGCGATCACGGCCGAACTTGACACCACTCCGGGCTGGGAGCGCAGCGGCTCCAGCATCGTGTGCACCGCGACCAGGGAGGACTTCCGCGACGCGATGCTATACGTCGGGGCGGTCGCCTTCCTGGCCGAGGCGGCCAACCACCATCCGGACATCCTGATCCAGTGGAACCGGGTGACGCTGACCCTCTCCACCCACTCGGCGGGCGGGCTGACCGCCGCCGACTTCGCGCTGGCCCGGCGGGTCGCGGCGCTCGGCTGACGGCCGCCGCCCGGCCGCGGCCCGGAAGCGCCGGGCCCGGCGGATCAGGTGCTGAACTCGCAGGGCAGCCGCTTGATGCCGTTGATGAACGCGGACATCAGCCGGTCTGGCTCGCCGGCGGCGCGGATGTCGGGCACCCGGCGCAGCAGCTCGCGCAGCATCACTGTGATCTCCCGGCGGGCCAGGTGCGCGCCCAGGCAGAAGTGCGGGCCGGGGCCGCCGAAGCCGACGTGCGGGTTGGGCTGGCGAGTGATGTCGAACCGCTCCGGATCGGTGAACACCGACTCGTCCCGGTTGGCCGCCCAGTAGAACAGCACGGTCTTGTCGCCCGCCGCGTAGTCGTGCCCGCCCATCGTGTAGTCGCGGGTCAGCGTCCGCCGCATGAAGATGACCGGCGACGCGTAGCGCACGATCTCCTCGACCGCGCCGCCGATTCTCCCCTCGACGTCGCCGGCCAGCAGGGCGCGCTGGTCGCCGTGCTGGGTGAGCAGCCACAGCGCGTGCGAGATCGCGTTGCGGGTGGTCTCGTTGCCGGCCACCACCAGCAGGATGAAGAACGAGGCCAGCTCGGCGCCGGTCAGGCGCTCGCCGTCGATGTTCGCGTTCACCAGGGCCGAGACCAGGTCGTCGGCGGGATTCTTCTCCCGGGCGGCGGCGAGGTCGGTGACCAGCGCGCGAAGCTCTTCGGCCGACGTCATGATCTGGCCCAGCGCCTCGTCCATGTTCTCGCTGACCAGCTCGGGGTCGAAGCCGGACAGGATCATGTTGCTGTTGCGCAGCACCATGTCGTAGTGCGCGTCACTGATGCCCATCATGTCGCAAATGATCTTGAGGGGGAGCCTGACCGCGACGTGCGGCACGAAGTCGCACGGCCCCCGGTCCAGCAGCTCGGTGACGACCTGCCCGGCGGCCCGGTCCACGTCCTCTTCGAACTTCTTGATCATCTTCGGCGTGAACGAGCGGGAGACGATCCGGCGCAGCCGCGAGTGCCGCGGGTCGTCCATGTTGATCATCGAGCCGAAGTACTCGTTGAACTCGGCGGGCACGTCGGGAATCTGCGTCGCGCCCTGGCCCGAGCAGAACACGTCGGGATGCCGGCTCGCCTCGGTGACGTCGGCGTGCCGGGCCAGGGCGTAATAGCCGGCGCCCTTCGGAAACGGCGTGTCCGGCTCGGCGAAGAAGGCCGGGTGGTCGAGGGCGCGCAACTGCGCGAAGGCCGCGGCCCGCTCGGCGAGCGGGAGGCCCCAGAATTCGGTCTCCGATAGGTCGAGGTCCTTGCCGCCGAGCTGCGGCAGGGGGGCTGGCGCCGTCATCCGAGCCGTCCTTCCCTAGGAACCAGAACCGCATTCGGTTCCATACTGACACACCGCGAACCGGAGCTCGCCTTCCCAGTCTGGCGCGCTGTGCCCGGCCCCGCGGCAAGGCGGTGAACGGCGAATATTCCGAGCGGTCGGCCGACTCGTCGTGCCACTCTCTGGGGATGGATGTTGCCGAGCACATTGCCAGTATCAGCGGCGAGGGTGAGCTGCTCGCCCGGACGGCCGAGCGGATCCCGCTGGATACCCGGGTGCCGACCTGCCCCGGCTGGCGGATGCGCGACCTGCTCGCGCACCTCGGCTACGTGCACAGGTGGGCCGCGGGGTACGTGGCCGAGGCGCGGACCGAGATGGTGCCAAGGCCGGACGAGGTGGAGCTGCTGCGGCTTGCTCCCGGCGACGACGAGCTGATCGGCTGGTTCCGCGAGGGGCACGCCCGCCTGGTGTCCGTGCTGTCCGCCGCGGACCCGGCGGTGCGCTGCTGGACCTTCCTGCCCGCGCCCTCGCCGCTGGCGTTCTGGGCCCGCAGGCAGGCCCACGAGACGGCGATCCACCGGGTGGACGCCCAGCTCGCGGCGGCCCTGGTGCGCGACGAAGAGCCGCGGGCCTTCGATCCGCGGTTTGCCGCCGACGGCATCGATGAGCTGCTGATGGGATTTGGCCGCCGCGGCCGGCGGCAGGCGCCGGACGGCCGGCCGGGAGCGCTCTGGCTTCGCGCCGCCGACGGCGATGGGACTGGTGACGGTGCCGGGCCGGCCTGGGCGGTCGGGCTGGGCGCGGAGCACACCGAGATCTCAAGGGTCCAGGTTCCTGCGGGAGCCGGCGCGGCGGACGAGCCGGCCGGGCGTTACTGCGAGATCAGCGGACCGGGGTCGGACCTCTACCTCATGCTGTGGAACCGCAAGCCGCCCGGCGCTCTGTCCGTGCGCGGCGATCCTGCCCTGCTCGAGGCCTGGCGCGGCGAGATGCGGATCCGATGGTCCTGATCATTCACGTCGCGACTGCCTGCGGAGGCCGGAGGCCGGAGGTGAATACGCACGCTCGTTCTTGCCATCGTGCTGCTCGTCGTCGACGCGGTGCGCTGACACCTGCCCGTCGTGAGCGGCCCGCTGGCTGGCAGGGTCGGCCGCCGGCGGCGAGCGCGCGTCAGGCAGGCTGTGGGCATGACGGACCTGACCTTCCTGGCAGTACATGCGCATCCTGACGACGAGGCGTCCAGCACCGGCGGCGTGCTGGCGACCTACTCCGGGCAGGGTGTCCGCACCGTGGTAGTGACGTGCACGAACGGCGAGTTCGGCGATGCGCCGGGCGGCATCAAGCCCGGCGAGGAGGGGCACGACGAGCAGCAGGTGGCCAAGCTGCGGCTGGCCGAGCTGCGCGAGTCCTGCGCGATACTCGGGGTGACCGAGGTAGAGACGCTCGGCTATCACGACTCCGGCATGCCCGACTGGGACTACAAGGACCGCCCGGACGCGTTCTGCAACATTCCGCTAGCCGACGTGGCGGCGCGGATCGGCGCGCTGATCGAGCGGTACCGGCCGCAGGTCGTGGTCACCTACGACCCCGATGGGCCCTACCAGCATCCCGACCACGTGCACGCGGCCCGGGCCGCGGTGGCGGCGGTGCAGGCGACCGGCATCCCGGCCAAGCTGTACCTCGCCGCGCTGCGCAGCAGCGACTGGCAGAAGGTGTGGGACGCGCTGCGCGAGATCGGCGCGGACGTCCCGTCGGGTGACGACTTTACGCCGGAAATGCGGCAGCAGATGGCCGAGGCCGAGGAGCGCATCACCACGACCGTGGACATCCGGCCCGTGCTCGAGCGCAAGCGGAAGGCGCTGTTCGCGCACTCCAGCCAGATCCAGGAGTCGTGGCTCAGCAAGATCCCGCCGGAGATCGCGGAGGCGGCGTTCGGGCGCGAATCTTTCATCAAGGCCGCCGACGCGACCGGCACTCCGGTTCCCGAAGACGACCTGTTCGCCGGCCTGCGGCCGCCGGCTTGGGCAGGCGGATGATCCGGCTGTCACGGCGTGGGCAGAGGCGCTCAGCGCGGCTCGCAGATGACCACGGGGATGTCGCGGCTGGTGCGGCGCTGGTAGCCGCCGTAGCCTTTGTAGGATGCCACGATCCGCGGCCATAGCTCGGCCTTCTCCTCGGCCGTGGCCTGCCGGGCGCGCATCGGACGGCGCCGGCCAGCCACGGTCAACTCGATCTCGGGCTGGGCGATCAGGTTGCGGTACCAGTCGGGGTCGCGGTCGTCACCGCCCTTGGAGGCCACCAGCACTACCTGGTCGCCATCGATGACCGGCGCGGTCAGCATGGTCGTGCGCGGCTGGCCCGACTTGCGCCCCACGGTGTGCAGTTCGACGGCAGGCATGCCGAAGGCGGAGCTCAGCACCCGGCCGCCCGTCAGGTGCAGGATGGTCTGGTGCACGCGGCTCATGGTCTTGAGGCCGATATCGGTCAGGGACTGCTGCAGGCTCATGGCGCGACCTTAAACCTTCTCGTCCACCAGGCCAATCATGCGGTGCCGGGCGGGGAGGGAGCCTTTGCGCCGGTGCCGGTCATGATCGACACTGCGACCGGGTGCGAGATGCCGCTGATCTGGACCACGGCGGAGGCGATGGATACCTCCCCGGAGCGCAGCAGCGTCCAGCCGTCGGCGTACCGGCCGTCGGCGACCAGCTCGCATCCGACCGGCCGTCCGGCCTTGGACAGGCACTCCACGGCGGTCGCGATGCGGGCGTCCACGATCGCGGCCGGCTCGGCCAGGATGTCGCATAGCTGCCGGTGCAGCGCCGCGAACTCCGGGTCGGATGTGCCCGGCTCCCGGGCAGTATCCAGCTTCGGGGCGGCGGCCCGCCGGGCGGTGGCCCGCTGGGCGGCGTCCAGCTTCGGGGCGGTGCCCTGCTGGCGGATGCCCGGCTGGGGGGTGCCCGGCCGGGCGGCCGGCTGGGCGGTGGCCCAGGCGCAGGCGGCGGGCGAGGCCGCGCGCAGCCGCAGCGAGTACTCGTCAAGCTCGTCTCTGCTGCGCGCCGACACCCATCCGGCGAGCCGGGGCGGTGCCGCGGCGCCGGACCGGGCACGCCTGCCCGCGGGCGGGTACTGCGGCTGCTCGCAGCGGACGGCAACCCGGAGGGCGGGGTCGAGCCCGAGCCCGCTCGCGCCGCGCTCGAGCAGCACGCCGAGCAACCCGGGCGGCAACACCCGATGACCGGGCACCGGACCTGCCTCGATCAGCCGCAGCCCGCGCCAGATGACGACCGGCCGTCCGGCGGTGTCGGCGGCCGTGACGTCCCAGACGTATTCGTCGGGCACCGGCGGCACGGGCGCGGCGAGGCCGGCGAGGGCGGAGAGCGCGTCTTCGGGCGCCATCAGCCGCGACGGCCGCGGCCCGGCGGGCGGGGCGGGCCGCTGCACGGCACTGACCTCCACCGCACCACGCACCGGCCGGCCGCTGATCGTGACGGAGTCGCACCCAGCGGGCTGCATCCTACGGTGCGGGAAACATGCCTGCAGGACGTGAATCGTGGCGTCGTTCAGGCCGGGGCTGCCCAGCACCAGCGGCGAGCCTGCCAGGCCGGCGATAGCGCCGAACCAGGGCTGGTCGTCGTCGCCGCGGATCAGCGCGCGGCACCGGCGCGAGCTGAGCTCGGGCAGGAAGGCCACTCGCCTGAACCGGCCGGACTGGAAGCAGATCGAGCCGTACAGGTCGGTGCTGTCGAGGATGTCGAGGGTAGGCTCGGCGGTCCCCCAGATCCGCGACCCAGGGTCGCCGCCGGCGCGCTGCTCCGGCGGTGCCGGCAGATCCGGCGGTGCCGGCAGATCGGACGGCCCGGCCTCGCGAAAGATCGCGCGCCCGTGCTCGATCCAGCGCCCGTCCTGCTGGCTGCGCAGCACCGCGGTGACATGCCTGCCCGCGCGCTTCGCGCAGACTCTCAGCGTCTTGTCCTGCCTGATCACCACGGGTGCGTCGAAGCAGACCTGCTCGGCGTGCCGCAGCGGCTGCCCGGCCAGCGCCGAGGCGGCCTGCGCCATTGCCTCCAGGGCCAGCGCCGCGGGCAGCACGGCCGTGCCGTCGATCAGGTAGTCGGCCAGGTAAGGATCGGCGTCGGCGTTCAGCTGGCTGTCCGCGACAAGCTCGCTGCCGGGGTAGTGCACGTCGATCTGCTGCAGAAAGCGGCCGCCGGGCCCGGGGCGCGGCGGTCCGCCACCGGAGCTGCGATCAGCCGGCGAGACATCCTGCTGTCCTGCTGTCCGGCCGGCCGCGGCGGGAAGGCCGGCCTCGGCGGTCGCGCGGGCCGCCGGGACCGCCGAAGCCGCACTTGCGGCGGGCACTTGCGGCGTGAGGTCAGCCATGATCGGAGCGGACATCATGACGAGCTCCAGGCCGTCCGGCACCCCGAGGACGTCGCCGGCAGTGTCGGGCCGGTCGGGGCCGGTGCCGTCGGCCGCTGCTCTGGCCCAGGTGTCGCTCAGGACCGGAGCGGTGTCTTTCGTCGTCGCCCCGATTTCGTAGGCGGCCGGGCTGGCGACCGGGACCGCGCTGTCGGCGTAGGGCGCGGTGCCGGCGGGGCTGGCGGGGGGCACGGCGGCGTGCCGTGGCGGGGGCGCTGCGCGGGGGGCGCGACCGTTCGGGGCGGAGATCTGGATCCGTTCCTGCCAGATGTCGATCGGCTGGGCGGTGCGGCCGGCCAGCATCGGCTCCAGGCTGTTGACCGCGCCCGCCGCGAACAGCGCCGCGGCCGTCTTCGCGGTACCCAGGTCCTCGCCGGTGCGCGACTCGAGGCTGACCGCCGGGATGTCGCAGCCGGTGGCGGCGAGCGTGGCCAGCGCGTGCCCGGGACCGGTCTCGCAGAGCAGGTCAATTCCGCCGCAGGCCGCGTCGAGCGCCTCGACGAAGCGCGCGGGCGAGGTCAGCTCGGCGCAGAGCATGGCCGAGATGTCGTCCCTCGGGGTGATCTCGCGCCCGGTGACGGTCGAGAACAGCGGCCGGCGCGGCACCTTGAACCGGACGTCGGCCAGGATGGACCGCAGCGGCGCCACGCAGCCGGCCATGGCCGGGGAGTGGAAGGCGTGCGAGACGTCGAGCACGACCGCGCGGACGCCGTGCTGCCCGGCGCGCCTGATCAGCTCCCGCGCGCCGGCCGCGGGGCCGGCCAGCACGTGCGACCGCGGGCCGTTATAGGCGGCGATGACCAGGTCGGTGCCCGCGGCCAGTTCCCTGGCGGTGGCCGCGTTCGCGGTCACGCTTACCATCGCGGTCTGCCGGGCGCCGCTCGCGCTGATCACCGCGCTGCGCTGCGCGACCAGCCGGGTGGCCTCGGTCTCCGAGATGCAGTCGGCCCAGACCAGCCCGGTGATCTCGCCCAGGCTGTGACCGATGGCCGCCGCGGCCGTGACGCCGAGCCGGTCAAGCCAGCGCAGTCCGGACAGCGAGGCGTGCAGGACGGCCGGCTGCACGGCTTCGGGGTCGGTGAGACGGAACGGCGGCGGCGGGGCGCAGGCATCGCTCCCGGTTCCCTCGTCCTGGCCGATGCCCAGGCCGGGGAACAGCAGCATGACCCGTCCCCTGGTGTCGTACCCGGCGAACACGCCGGGCACCGCGGCCAGCCGGCCAGCGACGAGCGAGGGGACCAGCCGCGCTGCGCTGGCCGCGAGACCCGCAAGATCCCGCTGGCCGCTGGCGACGATGCCGAGCCTGAACCCGCCGGGCGGGCAGCCGGCCCGGCCGAGCTGGCAGGCGAGGTCGCCCAGCTCGGCGTCGGACAGGAACGGAGCCAGGTCGGCGATGCGCCGGGCGGATGCCGCCAGTGCGGCGGCGTCGCGTGCGTGCAGCACGTAAGCCTCCGGCTTGGGCTGCGCCCGCCAGGGCCGCCGCGCCTCGCCGCGGGGCCGCCGGCCCGGGTCCTCATCCGTCGTGCCCGCGTGCTGCGGGGGGATGCGAGCCTGGTCAGCCAGACCTGGCGGCGGCACAGGTTCCTGGCTGGTGCCCGTGCGGCCTGAGCTGGTGCAGGTCACCGCTCATGCTCCGCCGAACGGCCCGCGCCTGGACGGGGGCCTGCCGGCGCCGTCCCGGCCTGGGCAGGCGCGCCTGAGTGCTGGGGCGGGATGTAAGCGTCGGCGGCGCCCCGCGCCCGGGTCAGGCCGGCCGGTCTGGCGGGCCCGGCCAGGTCAGCCGTGTCGGCCAGGTCAGCCGCCTCGATCAGGTCAGCGAAACCGGCCAGGGCCGCGCCCGGCCTGGCCGCTTCGGCCGGGCCGCGGTAGGCCGCCCACCGGGCGCAGATCTCCTCGCGCCAGAGCTGGTAGCCGGCCGGGCTCGCCGCCTGCTGGCCGAACTGGCTGAGCGCGCCGCTGACCCAGCCGCTGGCCTCCTCGGCGAGCGCGCCGGTGATCGCGTGCGCCGCCGTGGCCATGTGCGCCGGGACCAGTCCGGCGTGCGTGCCCGCGGCGCAGGCCAGCGCCGAGCCGTGGGCGAGATCGGCCCGGTGGCGGCCCGCCACGATGGCCAGCCGGCCCAGGTCGGCGACGTCGGCGCCGCCCGCGTAGGTCGCGGCCAGGCCGGCCCCGCTCCACAGGCTGGCCCGTCGGCCGGGGTCGAACTCGGCGATCCGCAACGCCACGCCGTCGGGGTCGGCGCACTCGTGGAACCACAGCGCCCGGCCGACACCCTGGTCGAACACGGACCGCTGCTCCGCAGTGAGCCTGCGCGGCACCCGCTGCGCCCCGATGACCTGGTCCGCGGCGAAGAACGCCCGGTGGAAGCCGTAGCCGTCCCAGGCCAGCCAGCGCAGCGCGGGGTGCGTGCCCCGGCCGGCGGGGACGGCGCGCACCAGCCGGGACGGTCGCATCCTGAGGCTGGCGTAGGCCCGCCCCGCTCCGGCGTAGACCAGATGCGGGTAACCGCGCCCCGGTCCGGCCAGCAGCGCCTTCAGCCGCCGGCCGCGGCGCAGCGTGAGCAGGTCGAGCACGGTGGCCGCCATCCCGGCGCCCTCGAGCGCGTGCCCGCGCAGCGGCTCGCCGAGGTCGCCGAGGCTGGCGGCCAGGTCCTCGGCGGTGCGGGCGCGGATCGCCGCGTTGAAGCCGGCCACGAAGGTCCCGGCCGCGGTCTCGAGCACCTTGCGCTGCGGTCCCGGATTCAGCCGGAAGCGCCGTACGCCGAAATCGGTCTCGCGTTCGTCCCGGCACAGAAATGCCGACATTCTCCGAACGGATCGCGCGTGCTCCGCCTGCCCGCGAACGTCCACTATTCCCCCGAAAATTATATGGTCCCCAAGGTCGGCACCGTCGAACCAGAATACACGTGCCTACCCTGCGTGAGGACGATGTTACGGACGCCGGCTGGGCTCGGGCAAAAGCACAAGACCGGCGACTCCCCGTTCGGGAAAATAGAACTTTTTATTAGTAATTGCCTTTGACCCGCGCGCCGGACGGGTCGAAGGGCGGCCGCAGGTGCACCGAAGCGGGGCAGAGCGTGCCGCCGACGTTCACCTGGTAATGGCCGGCCCGGGCGAAGTCCGCCGTCACCACGCTGTCGTCGGCTTGGCGGATGTACGCCAGGCCCACCGAGCGGCCGAGCGTCTCGCCCCAGGCCGCCGACGTCAGCTGGCCGGCCGGGAGGCCGTCGCGCAGCACGAGCTCGCCGCCCCACATCATCGGCCCGGGGTCGTCCAGCACGACCGAGACCAGCCTGCGGTGCGGGCCTTCGGCCTGCGCCTTCGCCACCGCCTCGCGGCCCAGGAACGGGATGTCGGTCTTGAGCTTGCAGGCGAATGCAAGCCCGGCCTCGACCGGGTTGTAGTCCGGGGTCAGCTCGCGGCCGTAGGCCCGGTAGGCCTTTTCCAGGCGCATCGACTCAATGGCGTAATAGCCGGCATTATGCACTCCGAATCCGGCCCCGGCGGCCATCAGGTCCTGGTAAGCGCCGACGGCGAATTCGGCCGGGACATACAGTTCCCAGCCCAGCTCTCCGACGTACGTAATCCTGGTGGCCCGGACGGTGGAGTAGCCGAGGTCTATCTCCCGGCTTGTCCCGAACGGGAAGGATGCATCGCTGAAATCGCTCCTTGACAGTGCGGACAGCAGATCTCGCGATCTGGGGCCCATAACTCCATATACCGCATAGGCGGACGTGACATCGAGCAGGGTGGCGGCGGAGCCGGCCGGAATGCGCTTGCGGATGTGATCCAGGTCGTGCTGCGCCTGCGCGGCACTGCTGACCAGCAGGAATTCGGTGGCCGACAGGCGGGTGACGGTGATGTCCGCCTCGTAGCCGCCGCGTGCGTTGAGCATCCCGGTGTAGACCGTGCGGCCGGGCTCGACCGCGATGTCGGCGGTGCATAGCCACTGCAGCACGCTCTGCGCGTCCGGGCCGGCCAGCAGCAGCTTGGCGAACGAGGTCTGGTCGAAGACCGCGACATCGCGGCGGGCGGCGCGCTGCTCGGCGGCCGACCAGGGCAGCCAGTTCTGCTTGCCCCAGGAGTACTCGATCACCGGCGGCTCGCCCGCCGGGGCGAAGAAGTTGGCCCGCTCCCAGCCCATCTTGCTGCCGAAGCACGCGTCGGCCTGCGCCAGCAGGTGATACGCGGGGGAGCGGCGGAACGGGCGGGCGGTGTCGAGCTCGCGGTTCGGCCAGGGGATGGCGTAGTGCAGGCCGAGCACCTCGCTGACCCGGTCGTGCAGCCACTGGTTGTTGCCGTGGAACCGGGCGAAGCGCCTGATGTCCAGCGACGACAGGTCGGTCGTCGGCTCGCCCTCGGCGATCCATTCGGCCAGCGCGCGGCCGGCCCCGCCCGCCGAGGCGATGCCGACCGAGTTGAAGCCCGCCGCGACGAAGAAATTCCGCAGCTCGGGCGCCTCGCCGAGGATGAACAGGTTGTCCGGCGTGAAGCTCTCCGGGCCGTTGTAGAACTTCTTGATCCCGGTGTGGCGCAGCGCCGGGATCCGCAGCAGCGCGCTGTCCATCAGCACCGAAAAGTGATCCCAGTCCTCGGGCAGCAACTGGAACGCGAAGTCGGCCGGCAGCGCGTCCGGGGCCAGCCAGGGCTTGGCCTGCGGCTCGAAACCGCCGACGACCAGGCCGCCCACTTCTTCCTTGAAGTAGGTGTACCCGTCGGGGTCACGCAGCACCGGCAGGTCGCGCCGCACCCCGTCGATCTGATCGGTCACCGCGTAGAAGTGCTCGGCCGAGTGCAGCGGCACGTTCACCCCGCACATCGCGCCCACCTGCTTGGCCCACTGGCCTGCGCAGTTGACGACGACTTCGGCCTCGATGTCGCCCGCGGCGGTGCGGACGCCGGCCACGGCGCCGCCGGACACCAGGACCGCCGTCACCCTGGTCCGCTCGCACACGACCGCCCCCCGCTGGCGGGCGCCTTTGGCCAGCGCGTAGGTCAGGTCGGCCGGGTTCGCCGTGCCGTCACCCGGCAGCCACATCGCCCCGGCCAGGTCGTCGGCCCGCATCACCGGGTAGAGCTCGAGCGCCCGCCGCGGGCTGATCAGCTCGCAGTCAAGCCCGAACGCCTCGGCCACGGCGGCGGCCCGCCGCAGCTGGACCATCCGGTCCGCGGTGCGCGCGACCATCACGCTGCCGCAGCGCTTGAACCCGGTGCCGTGGCCGACCTCGTTCTCGAGCCTGGTGTACAGCCGGGTCGAGTACTGCACCAGGCGGGTCAGGCTCTCCGACGCGCGAAGCTGGCCGACTAGCCCGGCCGCGTGCCAGGTCGTCCCGCAGGACAGCTGCCCCTGCTCCAGCAGGATCACGTCGGTCCAGCCCAGCCCGGCCAGGTGGTAGGCGACGCTGGCGCCGATCACGCCGCCGCCGATGATGACCGCCCTGACCCGGGCCGGCAGTGCTCGGGCCGGCAACTCTCCGGCCGGCGGCGCCGGGGCACCGCTAGTCATCGCGCTGCACATCGTCAAGCAGCCGGCCGAAGTCCGGCCCGGTGAAGGCCGCGGCGGCGGCCTCGTAGCGCTCCGCCCCCCAGGCCCAGAAGTCGAAGTCGATCGGGCTCACAGCCGCCTGGATCGCCCCCCACAGCGTCCAGCCGTACCTGGCCGCCAGGCCGAGCAGCGCGGCACGGGCGATCTTGTTGCGCAGCGGCCTGCCGTAGTACGCGGTAACCAGGTCCGCCAGCCCGTCGGCGGACAGCCCGCATTCGCTCCCGATGTTGCCCAGCTCGAAGCAGGCGTCGTTGTTGCCGGAATACTCGTAATCGATCAGCCAGATGCGCTCGCCGTCATCGATAAAGTTTCCCGCCAGCAGGTCGTTATTGCACGGAACGGTGCGCACGGGACACCTGGCCAGCGCATGCCTGACCGCCTCGAAGCAGGGCATCAGCCGGTCGTACCCGGCCGGCAGCCGGAAGCCGCGTGCGCGCACGGCCGCCAGGTAGCCGCGCTGGATTTCGAACATGTCGAAGTCGTTGCCGAACCGCTCGCCGTCGTGCAGCCTGCGGCAGGCCCTGGCGATGCGCGCGACGCTGCCGGGCGCGGCCACGTCGGCGTTGGTCAGGGTGCGCCCGGCGATGTAGCCGATGACGAGGATGCCGCCGGCCGGCCAGTAGTCGATGACCGGCGGGCCCGCTCCGGCGGCCGCGGCGGTGGCGGTGTTCCGGTACTCGTTATCCCGGTTGATCGCGAGCAGTTCGCTGCCGGGGCTGAAGACGCGGGCGACGAAGCTGCCGCCCGGCACGGTGACCTTGTAGTTGCGGTTGGTCAGCCCGCCGGGCAGCGGCTCGACCTGCCGGGGCAAGCCGGCCAGGCTCGGCACCCGGTCGAACAGGGCGGCCAGCTCGGCGGATGCTTCCGGAGGGCGGTTGCCGCTGGTCGCGGCCGCGCTCCCGAAGTCGTTGGCCATCGGCACGATCCTGACGGCTAGCACGGCGGTCCGGGTGCGCCCCTCCGGGCATCCGGTCGGATGTGTGCAGGATAGAGGCTCACGTCCCAAAGGTATAGACAAAAGGTAACGTTCCCGGGTAATCAGGTTGCGCATATGCCGATCAACTGGGTACTAATGGGCGGAGATTGATCACTGGTGGTTACGGTTTCGTTGAAAACCGGCAAAAGTCTGGACAATTACATCGGTCAGTTTTACGCTACGCAACAAGCCGCGGCCCGGTCCCCGCTGGGAGGGCAGTAGATGAGCGCTAGCGAAGCCGAATCCAGCGGCCACGAACGCGATTCCGCCGATCTCGCGCGCTTCGGTTACCAGCAGGAACTGAAGCGCTCGCTCGGCGTGTTCAGCTCGTTCGCGGTCGCGTTCAGCTACATTTCGCCATCGACCGGGATTTTCACCTTGTTCGCGCTGGGCCTGACGACGCTCGGCGGGGTGTTCATCTGGACCTGGCCGGTCGTGGCCCTCGGGCAGTTCATCATCGCCCTCAACTTCGCCGAGGTCTCGAGCCACTACCCGGTGGCGGGCTCGGTCTTCCAGTGGACCAAGTTCCTGGCCGGCCGGAGCTACTCCTGGTTCACCGGCTGGATCTACATGTTCGCCGGGATCCTGACCGTCACCGCGGTAGTGGCCACGCTGCCGCTGGCGCTGATCCCCGCGCTCAACGGACTGGGCTGGCACAGCCTGAACGGCGGCAGCCTGCACGTGCAGGAAGTCGTCGCGCTGATCACGCTGGTGGTCATCACGGTTCTGAACATCTACGGCGTGCGGCTGGTTGCGCTGATCAACAACACCGGGGTGCTGTTCGAGATCCTCGGCATGTTCGTGTTCGCCCTGGTGCTGATGGCCTTCCACAATCACCAGGGCTTCCACGTCGTGGTGAACAGCGGCGGCTTCAAGGTCGGGCCGAGCTCGTTCCTCGCCGCGATGTTCATGAGCCTGTTCGTGATCTACGGGTTCGACACCGCGTCGACGCTGGCCGAGGAGACCCGTGATCCGCGCCGGGCGGCGCCGAAGGCGGTTCTGTTCTCCGTGGTGGGCGCGTTCGTCATCGGCGGCGTGTTCCTGCTCGGCACGCTGGTGGCCATCCCCAACCTGCACGGCGCGATCAGCGGCGTGTATGGGCCCGCGCAGATCATCGAGGCGAACTTCTCCTCCGGCTTCGCCACGCTCTACCTGCTGGTGGTGTCGGCCGCGATCTTCGTCTGCTGCCTGTCCATCATGGCCGCGACGATCAGGCTCTGCTTCGGGATGTCGCGGGACGGCCAGCTGCCGTGGTCCCGCCCGCTCGCGCGGGTCTCGCCGACGCTGCACACCCCGATCTGGACGTGCATCGTGATCGCCGTGCTGGCCGCGGTGCCGTTCCTGAAGTACTCGGGCGCGGCCGACATCGCGATCGCCGCCACCGGGATGATCTACCTCAGCTATTTCCTCGGCAACCTGGTGATCATGCGCGCCCGGCTGCGCGGCTGGCCCAAGACCAAGGCTCCGTTCCGGCTCGGCCGGTGGGGCCTGCCGGTGAACGTACTCGGGCTGGCATACGGCGGGGCCATGCTGGTCAACTTCGCCTGGCCGCGGGCTGCGAGCAACCCGAAACCGGACCAGACCGGCGGCCTGCTCAGCTTCGGCGTCGGCTTCCTGAACAAGATTCCCATCCTGTGGACGGTGGTGGTCGGCATCGCGCTGATCGGTGGCGTCTACTACCTGGCTGCCGGGCGGCGGCGTCCCTTCTCGCCGGTGATACCGCCGGCCGAAGAAGAGGCGCCCGCCGTGGGAGCGCGGTGACGCCGGCCCAGCGGACCCTGGCCGGGGCGCCGCCCTCGATCGCGCGGGGGCCGGGCGCCACCGTGCACGCCCAGATCGAGGAGTGGCTGGCCGGGGGGATCGCCGCGGGCAGGCTCGCGCCGGGCGAACGGCTGCCGGCCGAGCAGCAGCTCGCGGCGTGGTTCGGCGTCAGCCGGATGACGCTGCGGCATGCGCTCGGTGAGCTGGCCCGGCGCGGCCTGGTGACCCGGTCCGTCGGCCGCACCGGCGGCACCTTCGTCGCCGAGCCCAAGCTCGAGCAGGATCTCACCACGCTGGCCGGATTCTCCGAGCAGCTGCGCCGGCACGGGATGACGCCGGGCGCCAGGGTGCTGGCCGCGACCGAGCACCGGGCCGGGCCGGCCACCGCGGCCGCGCTGCGGCTGGCCGAGGAAGACCACGTGTACGCGGTGCGGCGGATCAGGCTCGCCGACGGCAGGCCGCTGGTCCTGGAGCATTCGCTGTTCCCCGCGGAGCTGTTCCCCGGGCTGCTGCAGTGCCGGCTCGACGGCTCGCTCTACGAACTGCTCGAGCTCAAGTACGGTCAGCTGCCGCATCACGCCAGGGAGCGGCTGGAGCCGGTGACCGCGAGCATGCGGGAGGCCGAGGCGCTCGAGGTGGAAGAGGGAGCTCCGCTGATGCTGATCGAGCGCACCGCCTACTCCCAGTCCGGCCAGCCGCTCGAGTTCGCCCGCGACCTGTTCCGCGGCGACCGCACCCGCATGGTCGTCTGGACCTCGGAGCTGGCGGGCAGCCTGTAGGGCATGGAGAGCCGCCGTGCACCACTGAGCCTGGCTCGGGCGTCTCGGCTAGCCAGGCCCCTCAGATCCGTTAGCGGATCACGATGTTGGCTATCCGCCCGGGAACGATGACGATGCGCTGAACCGTGGACCCCTGCGTAAGGCGGAAAAAGTCGGGCTGACTAGTCAGGGCTGCGCGGATCTCAGCCTCGTCCGCGTCCGCCGCGACCTCGATCTGGAACCGCCGCTTGCCGTTCACCTGGACCGGCATGATGACCGACTTCTCGGCCGCCAGCGCCTCGTCGAACTCGGGGAACGGCTCGTAGGACAGCGACTCGGCGTGGCCCATCCTGGCCCAGAGCGTCTCGGCGATGTGCGGCGCGAGCGGCGCGACCATCAGGACCAGCGGCTCGGCCACGCCGCGGGGCACGATCCCGTCCCGCGCCGCCAGCCTGCTCGCGTGATTGTTCAGCTCGGTGAGCCGGGCGATGGCCGTGTTGAACCTCAGCTCGTCGAAGTCCCGCCGGACGATCATGATCGTGCGATGCAGCCGCCGCGTCGTCTCGTCATCGAGCGGCTTGTCGGCGATCAGCAGGTCACCGGTCTGCTCGTCGACGACGTTGCGCCACAGCCGCTGCAGGAACCGGTAGACGCCGACCATGTCGTCGGTCTGCCAGGGCCGGTCCGCGTCCAGCGGGCCCATCGCCATCTCGTACAGCCGCAGCGTGTCCGCCCCGTAGGCCGCGTAGATGTCGTCGGGGGTGACGGCGTTCTTCAGGCTCTTGCCCATCTTCCCGGCGCGCGGGCTGACCGGCTCGCCCCGGTAGGTGAAGCCGCCGTCGGGTCCACGGGTGACCTCGGCCGCCGGGGCGTACATGCCGCGGGGATCCAGGTAGGCGTCGGCCAGGATGTAGCCCTGGTTGAACAGCCGCTTGAACGGCTCCCTGGTCGAGACGTAGCCCAGATCGTAGAGCACCTTGTGCCAGAACCGCGCGTACAGCAGGTGCAGCACCGCGTGCTCCACGCCGCCGACGTACAGGTCCACGCCCCCCTCGCCCGGCGCGGCGCCGGCGGGCACCATCCAGTACCGCTCGAGTTCAGGATCGACCAGCCGCTCGTCGTTGGCCGGGTCGAGATAGCGCAGGTAATACCAACAGGAGCCGGCCCACTGCGGCATCGTGTTGAGCTCGCGCCGGTAGCGCCGCGGGCCGTCGCCGAGATCAAGCTCGACGTCGGCCCAGCCGCGGACGCGCGCCAGCGGCGGAACGGGCTCGCTGTTCTCGTCCTGGTGCGGCTCCGGCCGGAATTCGGTCATCTCGGGGAGCCGCACGGGCAGCAGCTCGTCGGGCAGCGCCACCGGCTGCCCGTCGTCGTCATAGACGATCGGGAACGGCTCGCCCCAGTACCGCTGGCGGGAGAACAGCCAGTCGCGCAGCCGATAGGACCGCTCGTACGCCCCCGCGTGGCGCTCCTCGAGCCAGCGGATGGCGGCGCTGACCGCCGCCTGCTTGTCCATCCCGGCCAGGTCGAGCCCGGGCACGTTCAGGTCGAGGTAGCCGTGCTCGCCGGCGTATGCGACCGGCCAGTCGGCGGGCGGCGTGCCCGCCGGGATGCCGTGCTCGGAATACCAGTCGGCGGGCGGCTCGAGCACCGCGCGGACCGGCAGCGCGAACCGCTGCGCGAACTCCAGGTCGCGCTCGTCGTGCGCGGGCACCGCCATGATCGCGCCGGTGCCGTACCCCATCAGGACGTAGTCCGCGATGAACACGGGCACGGGCTCGCCGGTCATCGGGTTGATCGCGTAGGCGCCGGTGAAAACCCCGGTCTTGTCGTATCCCTCGCCGGTCCGCTGCCGGTCGCTGAGCCTGGCCGCCGCCTCCCGGTAGCTGCGGACGGCGCCGGCCGGGGTCCGCGTGTCGGGCCCGTCCTGGGCTTGGGGTGCTGGGTTAGCTTCTGGGTGCCGCCACTGGGGCGGGGTGCTGTCCGGCCAGCCGCCGGCCGGGGTGAGCTCGTCGACCAGCGGATGCTCGGGCGCCAGCACCATGTAGGTGGCGCCGGCCAGCGTGTCGGGGCGCGTGGTGAACACCCGGATCTTCGCCTGGGAGCCCGCCACGGGGAAGTCGATGCTGGCGCCGTGGCTGGGCCCGATCCAGTTCCGCTGCATGGTCTTGATCGACTCAGGCCAGTCGAGCTGGTCCAGGTCGCCGAACAGGCGCTCGGCGTACGCGGTGATCCGCAGCATCCACTGCCGCAGCGGCCGCCGGTACACCGGGTAGTTGCCGATGTCACTGCGGCCGTCCGCGGTGATCTCCTCGTTGGCCAGCACGGTGCCCAGCCCCGGGCACCAGTTGACCAGCTCCTCGGAGATGTAGGCCAGCCGGTAGCCGTCGATGACCTGCCGCCGCTCCAGCCCGGTCAGCTCGGCCCACGGCCGGCCGTCGGGATTTGCGTCTGCGTTCACGGGCTGGCGCGCGCCCGATCCGAACTCGGCGATCAGCTCGCTGATCGGCCTGGCCCGGCCCGCCGCGGCGTCGAACCAGCTGTTGAAGATCTTCAGGAAGATCCACTGCGTCCACTTGTAGTACGAGACGTCGACGGTGGCGAACTCGCGGCGCGTGTCGTGGCCGAGGCCGAGGCGGCGCAGCTGGCGCCGCATGTTGGCAATGTTCTGCTGGGAGGTGATCGCCGGGTGCTGGCCGGTGTCCAGCGCGTACTGCTCGGCCGGCAGCCCGAAGGCGTCGTAGCCGAACGGATGCAGCACGTTGTATCCGGTCATCCGCAGGTAGCGCGCGTACACGTCGGTGCCGATGTAGCCGAGCGGGTGGCCGACATGCAGTCCGGCCCCGCTGGGGTAGGGGAACATGTCGAGGACGTAGAACTTCGGCCGGCCGGCCATCCGGTCGAAGCCGCCGGACAGGGAGCCAGAGGGATTGGGCGTGCAGAACGTTCCTTCGGCCTCCCAGCGGTCCTGCCACTGCAGCTCGATCTCGTTGGCGAGGCGCGCGTCGTAACGGAACGCCGGGTGGCCGTCCGTGTCCGCCGCGGGGGTTGCCACCCCGCTCGGCCCGGGTATCCCGGCATCCGCGCTCGGGGCGCTTGCCGCGCTTGCCGCGCTGGGCGTGTCTGGCCTGGCCGTCGTTGGCCTGGCGTTGCTCGGGTCTGGCCCGGCCGTGCCGGCGCTCTCGCTCATGAGATTCTCACCACGATCGATCTTGTCCATCAAAAAGCCCCTCGCAGACGAGGGGCTGCCACGCTGACTCAGATCGTCAGCGCGGCATCCTAAGAAGCAGCCGGGTGGCTTGCATGTCATCCAGGCTAGCGCAGCCCAGGCTAGCGCAGCCCAAGCTAGCGCAGCACTGTCAGGCCGACACCCTGAGCTGGCCAAGCGGCGCCCCGGGCGGCCGGGTCAGTCGCGCCCAGGCCGCTCGGGCCCGCTCGGGGTGCTCGGGCCCGAGCGGGGTGCTCAGGCCCGAGCGGGGTGCTCAGGCCGATCAGGGCCGCTCAGGCCAATCAGGTGCCGGAGACGACGATCTCGTGCCAGATCCCGCCGTTCAGGTTGAGGTTGTTGCCCTTGGCCTGGCCCCGACCGCCGTCGGCAATGTAGGTGTACAGCGGATGGCCGTTGTACGTCACCTGCTTTGATCCGTCCGATCGCTTGATCGTACCGAGCTTGCCGGGCACGCCCGGGCCGGTCTTGGCCGGAGCGATCACCGGTGGCCAGTACGCCGCGCATGACCCGTAGCACTTGGAGGCGGCCGGGCTATCGGGGGCGAACGAGTAGAGCGTGAGTCCCTTGGCGTTGGTGAGCACGGTGACGTTGCCGATCTTCGTGGTGCTCAGTCCGCCGCCAGTGGCCGTCGCGGCCTGACCGCCGGACGTTGCGGCGGCCGCGGCGAGCAGCGCCAGGCCGATCACGGCCAGGGCGGAGATGGCCGCGGTCATCCGCGCGCCGGGTCGCAGCACGGCCAGCACTCCGTGGCTGAGCCCGCCGTCGGGAGCCAGCGTGACCGAAGCCAACGCGGCCAGTGCGGCGAAGCCGGCGACCTCGATCACCCCGGCGACGATGCCCGCGGTGGTCCGCACCTCCTTGAACCCGAACAGGCCACTCCAGACCGACAGCAGGTAGCCGCCGAGGGTGGCGAGCGAGAACGCCGCGCCTGCCGCCGCGGCCAGCATGCTGCCGCGCGGGAGCACGGCCGTCGCGAGAACGGCCGCACCGAGGCCGAAGGCCGCGATGACCTGGAGCAGGAAGAGCCAGCCAATCGTCGGGATCGACCGGTAGCCGGTCAGGTACAGGTCAAGGTGAATCGCCCCGGTGGCGATCAGCAGCCCCGCCCCGGCCACTCGCAGGCCGGTCACTCTCAGGCCCGTCTCTCGCTGGCCGGGCTGCCGCCAGTCGGCGGCCTGTGCCGTTTTCTCTGTCACGATAACTCCCGTGAGTTGCTTACCCAGATACCCGCTGGTTCAGCTGTCGCGCCTGTTCATATTCACGATGTCTGTGGCGCCGTCGGCGGCCGGGGCAGCGGGAGGCTGAAAGTGCTGCCCCGGCGCCGACGACAGCGACCGCCGCCGGGCCGGCGGCGGCGGCCGCTGCATTGGCCGGCCGCTGACGCTGCCGGTCAGTACCCGTAGCCTCCGCCGCCGGAGCCGGCGGGTGAGGAACCCGCAGGCGCAGCCGCGGAGTGCCCTACCTTGACCGCATACCACAGGCCGCCCGAAAGGTTGAGGCCGTTACCCGTGTCCTTACCGGGCGCCTTGTCGCCGACGTAGGTGTACAGCGGGTGCCCGTTGTAGGTGGCCTGGACCGAGCCGTCCGACCGCGTGATCGTGCCGAACGTGCCCGAGATGCCCGAGGCCGTCAGCGGTCCCTTGACCGGCGGCCAGTACGTCGCACAGGTCCCGCTGCACTTTGAGGCGGTGCTGGTGTCGGGCGCGAACCAGTAGAGCGTGAAGCCCTTGGAGTCGGCCAGCACCGTTGCGCCGCCGATCTTCATCGTCTTCACGGCGGCGGTCGTGCTGGCTGCCTGCGAACTCGGTGCCGAAGTGCTGGGTGCGGCACCGCCACTGCTGCCATTCGACGAGCCTCCGCAGGCAGCCAGAGTAAGCATGGCGGCCGTGAAGCCGGTCGTTACCCACCATCGGTTACGCATGAAATCTCTCTCCGTTCACACAGAATGTTCTGTTCCCCGGCCACGCAGCGGGCCGCTTGTACACGGGCCGCGCAGCGTGGCGTATACCTAGACCACGTATCGCGGGGCGTAATCGGTTCAGCCGACACCGGTACGTCACGCGAAACTACATCCGGGAATCCATCCTGCTCGCTCCGGAGACTCAGTAACCGGGCGTTTCGCCGGTCCTGGAGATATCTGCCAGTGCTAGTCCGCTCGGACGCGGCGGAGCACGGCTCAGACGCGGCGGAGCACGGCCACCACGCGACCCAGGATCGTGGCGGTGTCGCCGGGTATCGGGGTGTAAGCGGGGTTATGCGGCATCAGCCAGACGTGCCCGTCGGATCGCTTGAAGGTCTTGACCGTGGCCTCTCCCTCAATCATCGCCGCGACGATGTCCCCGCTCTCCGCGACCTGCTGCTGGCGCACCACGACCCAGTCGCCGTCCGCAATGGCGGCGTTGATCATAGAGTCACCCGCGACCTTGAGCAGGAAGAGCGTTCCCTCACCGACGAGCTGCTTGGGCAGCGGGAAGACATCCTCGATGGCCTCCTCGGCGAGAATCGGCCCGCCCGCGGCGATCCGGCCGACCAGCGGGACGTAGGTCGCCTCCTGCGACGGGATGTCCGATCCGCTCGGCGTGATGTCCAGGGCCTCGCCGCCCTCGGGACCGTCATCCGGCCGCACCGCGCGGTGGCCAGGCAGCCGGACCTCAACGGTTCGCGGCCGGCCCGCGTCGCGGCGCAGGTAGCCCTTGCTCTGCAAGGTTGACAGCTGGTACGACACGCTCGACGTGCTGGTCAGGCCGACCGCCTCGCCGATCTCGCGCATCGAAGGCGGATAGCCGCGCCGCTGCACGGACTCCCGGATTACCTGCAGCACCTTGCGCTGCCGCCAGGTAAGCACATGATCCGGGTCAGGGTGGTCGGGCATGTCGATGACGACCGCGGGGACGCTGCCCTTGGGCTTGCGTCCCGGTCTGCCCTTGGGCTTGACTCCGGCGTCGCCGCCAGAGGCCGGCCGGCCTGGCTGGCCCCCACCCTGCTCGTTACTGCTGTCCATGATCTGGCCTCCTGACGGATCTTTTCATCCTGAGGCAGACGCTAGCGGTTTCGTCAAGGGATCTCAAACATCTGTTCGACGCGTCGGAAAAATGTCGTAGCTCTCCGGTAAAACAGATCGTACGAGCAGTCGTTCGATCGAACGTAGATACGGTCGAACGGGTGTACGATCGAACTGTCATTCGTTCGGAGGGGGTCCGAGATGAGCGCCATGCCAGCAGAAGCAGTCCGCCCGCTAGCTGCGGCGAAGCCGCGATCGCCGGCCGCGGAGCTGCGTCCGGTGGTAGTGCGTCCCCGGTCGGCTGTGCCGCCGCGCCGGGCCGGGTCGCGACCGCACTCTTGTGTGGTGCAGCACCGTTTGGCGCGGCCGATTTCTTCGCCGGCACGCCCGGGCGTGTCGGGCGTGTCGGACCCCGCGCCAGACGCTTCGGCGGCGCGGCCGCGGCCGGCCGGCCGTCTCGGCGGCGGCCTGCGCCTGACCCGTCGCGGGCGCGTCGTGCTCTTCGCCCTGGTGACTGTCGCGGCCTGCGTGCTCTGGGTCGCCGCCGCTAGCGGCGCGCTGGCGACCGACCACGGCGCTTCGGCGGGCGCGGCGCGCCGTGACCTGTCACAGGTCGTGGTCCAGCCCGGGCAGACGCTGTGGTCGATCGCGCTGAGCACCGACCCGTCGGCCGACCCCAGGGCGGTCGTCCAGCGGATCATCGAGATCAACGGCCTGGCAGGCGGGAGCGTCGCCGCAGGTCAGCACCTATGGGTGCCCCGGGCCTGACGCTCGCGCGGCCGACGTCCGCTGGCCCTTGCCGGTTACCCTCGGCCGGCGCGCTGCCACCCGCGGTCCCCTCTCAGCCCGGCGTCACCGCAAGGTCAGCCAGCAAGGTCAGCTAGCGCTGTCAGCCAGCCTCCGGGCGAGGCGGCCGCGCGACACGCCGGCCGCCCGCGCTGACCGCCTCTCCCACCAGGATTTCCCGCCAAATCGGCGGGCCCTCTTGCTTGGCCTGGCGCAACTGCTCTACGGTAACCACAACATCTAGTAGTTACATCAGGGTAGTTCTCCTATAGGTTGTGTTTAGCGAGAGAACTTACGATGACGGCCGAGAGGGGGCGATCACGTGCGATGCCCGTTCTGCAGGCATAGCGACAGCCGGGTCATCGACAGCCGGATGGCCGACGAGGGCACGGCGATCCGCCGCCGCCGGTCGTGTCCCGAGTGCGGCAAGCGGTTCACCACTCAGGAGACCGTGATCCTGATGGTCGGCAAGCGCAGCGGCGTCACCGAGCCATTCGCCCGCGACAAGATCGTGCGGGGGGTGCGCAGGGCCTGCCAGGGACGTCCGGTGACCGAGGACCAGCTCGCGAACCTGGCCCAGAAGGCAGAGGACGCGCTGCGGGCCAAGGGATGCGCGGAGATTCCCTCTCATGAAGTGGGCCTGGCCATACTCGGCCCGCTGCGTGAGCTCGATGAGGTGGCCTACCTGCGTTTCGCCTCGGTCTACCGGGGATTTGAGTCGCTGGCCGACTTCGAGGAAGAGATTACGGCGCTTCGCCAGTCCCATCAGGCTCACCAGGAGCAGGGTGAGCTGACGCGATGAAGCGAGGCCGACCAGAGCAAGGGGTGCAGGCACCGCCAGCGGCGAGCCAGGCGGGTCAGGCGGAGATGACCCGCCAACGTGAATCATCGGAAGAGGGCCTGGTCAGGGCCACAAGGGCCACAAGGGCCACAAGGGATTCGGACGGGTCCCGGAAGGGGGAGGTAATGACGGAGACGGCGAGCGGTCAGGCGGGGCGGAGCGGCAAGGCGCCCGGGCCTGGACTGCGGATCCGGCGCATACACACTCGCGAGGGCGTGCACCCCTACGAGGAGGTGACGTGGCAGCGCCGCGACGTCGTCATGACCAACTGGCGCGACGGCTCGGTCAACTTCGAGCAGCGCGGTGTCGAATTCCCCGACTTCTGGTCGGTCAACGCCGCCAACATCGTCACGACCAAGTACTTCCGCGGTGCGGTGGGCAGCGCGCAGCGCGAGAACAGCCTCAAGCAGCTCGTGGACCGGGTGGTCGGCACCTACCTCGCCGCCGGGCGCGAGCACGGCTACTTCGCCACCGACGAGGACGCCACGATCTTCGAGCATGAGCTCGCCTACGCCCTGATCCACCAGGTCTTCAGCTTCAACTCCCCGGTCTGGTTCAACGTCGGCACTTCCTCGCCGGCGCAGGTGAGCGCGTGTTTCATCCTGGCCGTCGATGACACGATGGACTCGATTCTCGACTGGTACCGGGAAGAGGGCCTGATCTTCAAGGGCGGCTCGGGCGCGGGCGTCAACCTGTCCCGCATCAGGTCGAGCAAGGAGCTGCTGTCCTCGGGCGGCACCGCCAGCGGCCCGGTGTCCTTCATGCGCGGTGCCGACGCCTCCGCCGGGACCATCAAGTCGGGCGGCGCGACCCGGCGGGCGGCGAAGATGGTCGTTCTCGACGTGGACCATCCGGACGTGGCCGATTTCGTCGAGACCAAGGCGCGTGAGGAAGAAAAGGTTCGCGTGCTCAGGGACGCCGGCTTCGACATGGACCTCGGCGGCCAGGACATCGTGAGCGTCCAGTACCAGAACGCCAACAACTCGGTCCGCGTCTCGGGCGAGTTCATGCGGGCCGTCGAGAGCGGCGGCCAGTTCGACCTGCTGGCCCGCCGGTCCGGCGAGGTGATCGAGCGGATCGAGGCCAGGTCGCTGTTCCGCAAGATAGCTCAGGCGGCATGGGCCTGCGCGGACCCCGGCATCCAGTACGACGACACGATCAACGACTGGCACACCTGCCCGGAATCCGGACGAATCACCGCGAGTAACCCTTGTTCCGAATATGTCCACCTTGATAACTCCTCGTGCAACCTGGCCAGCATCAACCTGATGAAGTTCCTCCGCGACGACGACACGTTCGACGCCGAGCGGTTCGAGCGGATCACCGAGCTCGTCATCACCGCGATGGACATCTCCATCTGCTTCGCCGACTTCCCGACCGAGAAGATCACCGAGACCACGCGCGCCTTCCGCCAGCTGGGCATCGGCTACGCGAACCTGGGCGCCCTGCTGATGGCGACCGGGCACGCCTACGACTCCGAGGGCGGCCAGGCCATCGCGGCGGCCATCACCTCGCTGATGACCGGGACCGCCTACCGCCGGTCCGCCGAGCTGGCCGGCGTGGTCGGTCCCTACGACGGCTACGCGCGCAACGCCGAGGCGCACAAGCGGGTCATGCGCATGCACGCGGAGGCCAGCGCCCAGATCAGGCAGATCGGCGGCATGGACAAGGAGATCCTCACCGCGGCCGCTACGGCCTGGCGCGAGTGCCTGCAGGTCGGCGAGGCTAACGGATACCGGAACGCCCAGGCTTCGCTGCTGGCGCCGACCGGGTGCCTGACCGGCGACACGCTGATAACCACAGATCGCGGGCTTACGCGGCTATCTGAGATCGGTGAAATCTACGGAAACCGCTGGCAGGATCTCGATCTCCTAGTCTCGACCGACGAAGGACCGCGGTCCGCCACGAAGTTCTTCGTCAATGGCGAAGAGCCGACTCGTACGGTAAGCACCGAGGGCGCCTATCAGATCCAGGGCACGCTCACTCATCGCGTCAAGGTCATAGATCCCGCGAGCGGGGCGTGGGTCTGGAAGCGCCTGGCTGAGATCGCACCAGGTGACGTGCTCCCTCTGCAGATGGGCACGCTGGTAGGCGAACCGCGGCGAGTTCCGCTCCCGGTGCTGGACCAGGCGTACTACACCGGAGACCGGCACATCCGGGTGCCCAGCTCGGTCACTGCCGAGCTTGCTGAGCTCGTTGGCTACTTCATGGGTGACGGCAGCCTGCACGCGAAGGGGATCCGGCTCTGCGTCGCGGACACTGACCTTGATGTCGCCGAACGGCTCGGCATTCTCGCCAAAGAGCTCTTTGGCCTCTCGCCGGCGGTCCGATCCGAACAGGGGTACCAGGAGGTGACGCTCCAGTCGGTGCGCCTGGCCCGCTGGTGGCAGGCGGCTGGATTCGCTAAAGACCTCCCTGCATCCGATCACGTGGGGAAGGGCTGGATTCCGAGGATTCCCTCGGCGATCCTCGAGGCAAATGACCCCGCCGTTTACAGCGCGTTCCTGCGGGGTCTCTTCGAGGCGGATGGCACCGTGCTGGAGGGAGTCCCCAGCCTGTCGACTGCCGACGAGTCGTTCGCGGCGGAGATCCGTACCCTGCTGCTCACCGTGGGTCTCGCTACCACGACGCGAAAGACAACAAGCGGCTGGGGCGGGCCAATCTCCCAGGTCAGGCTCCGCAACGCCGACCATGCACTGAATTTCAGCGAGTCCATCGGCTTCATAGGCGAGCGCAAGGCTCGCCTGCTGGAAACCCTTGAGCCGGCTCATTCGGCGAAGAACGACTACGTCTTCCTGCCCGAGCGTGTCTGGACAGAGCTTGTCCCGGCGGGACACTCGGCGCGCAACGCGGCTACGCTTTCGCTGTGCAGGCATGGCGGGGTTCCCCGCATGCTGGCTAGGCGAATCTTTGAAGAGACCCTGGACGAACGGCTAGGCGAGGCCATCGGGTACCTCTTCGAGCGGGTCGCGAGCAACGAAGACGGGGGCGTGTGTCCCACCTATGACCTTTCCGTCCCCGACAATGTGACGTATGTGGCCAACGGGATGGTAAGCCACAACACCATCGGGCTCATGATGGACTGCGACACCACCGGTATCGAGCCTGACCTGGCGCTGGTCAAGTTCAAGAAGCTGGTCGGCGGCGGTTCCATGCAGATCGTTAACCAGACGGTCCCGCGCGCCCTGAAGAACCTGGGCTACCAGCCGGAGCAGATCGAGGCCATCACCGAGTACATCGCGGAGCACGGCCACGTCGTGGACGCGCCCAGCCTCAGGCCGGAGCACTACGACGTCTTCGACTGCGCGATGGGCGAGCGGGCGATCGCCCCGATGGGTCACGTCCGGATGCTCGCCGCCGTGCAGCCGCTGCTCAGCGGGTCGGTGAGCAAGACGGTGAACATGCCGGAGTCGGCGACCGTCGAGGACGTGGAGGAGATCTACTTCCAGGGCTGGAAGCTCGGCCTGAAGGCGCTGGCCATCTACCGGGACAACTGCAAGGTGGGGCAGCCGCTGTCCAACGCACGACAGAAGACCGCGGCCGCCGATCCGGGCGCCGCGGCCGAGCCGGCCCGCGAGGTCCGGCCGGTGCGCAAGCGGCTGCCGCGGCAGCGGCCGGCTATGGTGACCAGGTTCTCCGTCGCCGGGGCCGAGGGCTACATGACCGCCTCCAACTACCCGGACGACGGCCTGGGCGAGGTCTTCCTCAAGCTCGGCAAGCAGGGCTCCACGCTGGCCGGCGTGATGGACGCCTTCTCGATCGCGATCTCGGTCGGGCTGCAGTACGGCATCCCGCTGGAGTCCTACGTGGCCAAGTTCACCAACATGCGGTTCGAGCCGGCCGGCCTGACCGACGACTCGGACATCCGCATCGCCACCTCGGTCATGGATTACATCTTCCGGCGGCTGGCCCTTGACCACCTGCCCTACGATCAGCGCGCCGACCTGGGCATCCTGTCGGCGGCGGAGCGCAGCGCCGGCCTGTCCGGTGAGGAGCAGCGGGGTCAGGTGGCCGCGGATGAGCCGGATACCGAAGGGCTGGCTCAGACGGCGGTCGTAGAAGAGCTTCCTTCCGAACGAGGCAGCTCGGTCAACCGCAGCATTGAGCCGACTCCGCAGCCACGGATCGGCAGTTCCACCGAGTTGATCGAGTCCCGGCAGGGCCGTGTCGCCGACGCCCCCCTCTGCCTGACCTGCGGCACCAAGATGCGCCCGGCCGGAAGCTGCTACGTCTGCGAAGGCTGCGGCGGCACCAGCGGCTGCAGCTGA
>DASXZD010000098.1:0-82692 GCA_036502085.1 Streptosporangiaceae bacterium | reverse complement strand
TGTGCGCTGCTGCACGACATCGGTAAAGCGCTAACGCACGAGGTGCAGGGCAGCCACGCAATCATCGGCGGGGAGGTCGCCCGCAAGTACGGCGAGAACGACGACGTGGTGCACGCGATCGAGGCGCACCACAACGAGGTGGAGGTGCGCACGGTCGAGGCCGTCCTGACCCAGGCGGCCGACGCGATCAGCGGCGGACGGCCGGGAGCGCGGCGCGAGTCGCTGGAGGCCTACGTCAAGCGGCTGGAGCGGCTGGAGCAGATCGCCGCGGCTCACGAGGGCGTCGAGAAGGTCTTCGCCATGCAGGCCGGCCGGGAGATCAGGGTCATGGTCAAGCCCGAGCAGGTGGACGACATCGGTGCCCAGGTGATCGCCCGCGATGTGGCCAAGCAGGTCGAGGAGGAGCTGGCCTACCCGGGCCAGATCCGCATCACGGTGGTCCGCGAGTCGCGCGCCACCGAGTACGCGCGCTAGCGGCCCCGGCGGGCGCGTAACCTGGTACGTCGACATGACCACTGCCAGCCGCACGTACCAGATCCGCACCCACGGGTGCCAGATGAACGTGCATGATTCCGAACGGCTCGCGGGGTTGCTCGAGTCGGCCGGCTACCGCCGGGCGGTCGACGGCACCGACGCCGACGTCGTGGTGTTCAACACCTGCGCAGTGCGGGAGAACGCGGACAACCGTCTGTACGGCAACCTCGGCCAGCTGCTGCCGGTCAAGACCGCCCGCCGCGGCATGCAGATCGCGGTCGGCGGCTGCCTGGCGCAGAAGGACCGGGGCGAGATCCTCCGTCGCGCGCCCTGGGTGGACGTGGTGTTCGGCACGCACAACATCGGCTCGCTGCCGGTCCTGCTGGAGCGCGCCCGGGTGCTGGACGAGGCCCAGGTGGAGATCGCCGAATCGCTGGAGCGGTTCCCCTCCACGCTGCCGGCCCGCCGCGAATCGGCCTACTCGGCGTGGGTGGCCATCTCGGTCGGCTGCAACAACACCTGTACGTTCTGCATCGTGCCGAGCCTGCGCGGACAGGAGAAGGACCGGCGGCCGGGCGACGTGCTGGCCGAGATCCGCGCCCTGGTCGAGGGCGGCGTGATCGAGGTCACGCTGCTCGGCCAGAACGTGAACTCGTACGGGGCGGAGTTCGGCGACCGTGCGGCATTCGGCAAGCTGCTGCGCAGCTGCGGCCGGATCGACGGGCTTGAGCGGGTGCGCTTCACCTCGCCGCACCCGCGGGACTTCACCGACGACGTGATCGCGGCCATGGCGCAGACACCCAACGTGATGCCGCAGCTGCACATGCCGCTGCAGTCCGGCTCGGACGCGATGCTGCGGGCAATGCGCCGCGCCTACCGGCGGGAGAAGTACCTGGCCATCCTGGACCGGGTCCGCGCCGCGATGCCGGACGCCGCCATTACCACCGACATCATCGTGGGCTTCCCGGGCGAGACCGAGCAGGACTTCGCCGACACCCTCGACGTGGTCCGGCAGGCCAGGTTCGCGGGGGCGTTCACGTTCATCTACTCGCCGCGGCCGGGCACCCCGGCCGCGAGCATGCCGGACCAGGTGCCCGCCGGGGCGGTACGGGAGCGCTACGACCGGCTGGTCGCCCTGGTCGAGGAGATCACGCTCAGCGAGAACCAGCGGTTCGCCGGCCGTGAGCTGGAGGTGCTCGTGGCCGAGGGGGAGGGCCGCAAGGATGGGGCCACCCGCCGGATGTCCGGCCGGGCGCGGGACAACCGGCTGGTGCACTTCGCGCCTGCCGTAGGGCGTCTTTCCGGCCAAGAGAGTGCCGTAGGGCGTCTTTCCGGCCATGCGAGTACTGCCACCGAGCCCAGGCCGGGTGACCTGGTCACGACCGTGGTGACCCACACGGCGCCGCACCACCTGATTGCCGACGGCGCGCCCCGGTCGGTGCGGCGCACGCGGGGCGGTGACGCGTGGCAGGCCCGTCAGGCCGGGGCCGGGCCGGCGGCTGATCGGCCTGCGGGTGGCCGGCCTGCGGTGCTGCTCGGCATGCCGTCGCGACCGCAGGCCGCGCACCCCGGCTGAGCCGTGTCCGTGCCACGGGTGATCGCGGTCATCGGCCCGACTGCGGCCGGGAAATCCAGCCTGGGGATCGACCTGGCGCGGGCGCTGGACGGGGAAATCGTCAGCGCCGACTCCATGCAGCTGTACGAGGGCATGGACATCGGCACGGCCAAGCTGCCGCGGGCCGAGCGCGGCGGCGTGCCGCATCACCTGCTCGGCGTCTGGGGCATCGGCAAGCCGGCCAACGTCGCTGAGTACCAGGCGCTGGCCCGGAACGCCATCGACGCCATCGCGGCGCGCGGCCGGGTGCCCATCCTGGTCGGCGGGTCCGGTCTGTACGTCCGGGCCGCCCTCGACAACCTGAACTTCCCCGGCACCGACCCGCGGCTGCGCGAGCGGCTGGAAGATGAGCTGGCGCGGACCGGGCCTGGCCCGCTGCACGAGCGGCTGGCCGGGCTCGACCCGGCGGCGGCCGCGGCGATCCTGCCGGGGAACGGGCGCCGGATCGTGCGCGCGCTCGAGGTGATCGAACTGTCGGGGGAGTCCTTCAATGCGACGCTGCCCGGCTACGAAGCCGTCTATCCCTCGGTTCAGCTGGGCCTGCGCCTGGACCGGGCCGAGCTGGACCGGCGGATCGCCGCGCGGGTGGACGGGATGTGGGCGGCCGGGTTTGTGGCCGAGGTGCGCGAGCTGGAACGGCGCGGCCTGCGGGAGGGCCGGACATCCAGCCGGGCGCTGGGCTACGCGCAGGTGCTGCGCTTCCTCGCCGGGGACTGGCCGGAGCAGGAGGCCCGGCTGGAGACGGTCCGGGCGACCAGGAGGTTCGCCCGCCGCCAGGAGTCATGGTTCCGCCGCGACCCGCGGATCAGCTGGCTGGATGCGGGCCAGGGCGGGGCGGCCGGGACGGATGAGGCTGTCGGGGCGGCCGGGGCCGCCGGGCCGTGTAGCGGTGGCGGTGCGGGCTTGCTGGAGGCCGCGATGGCTACGATCGCTCCATGTGCTGAACCTTTTCCATCCACACCAAGATCATCAGCGCATCCACAACGTTATGGGGCCGGATGAAAAAGGTTCATTTCGCCAAGGGCCACGGGACCGAGAACGACTTCGTGATCCTGCCTGATCCGGATGGCCTGATCGACCTCACCGGGGACCTGGTGGCCAGGCTCTGTGACCGGCGCGCCGGGCTGGGCGCCGACGGCGTGCTGCGGGCGATGCGGGCGACCGGGGAGCCCGCGGTGGCTGGTCTTTCCGCTGCGGCCGATGGCGGCGCGGAGTGGTTCATGGACTACCGCAACGCGGACGGCAGCCTGGCCGAGATGTGCGGGAACGGGATCAGGGTGTTCGTCAGGTACCTGATCGGCCACGGACTTGTGGCCGGCCCGGAGTTCGCTGTCGGCACGCGGGCCGGGACCCGCCTGGTGCGGGCCGAGCCCGATGGCACCATCACCGTGGACATGGGCCCGCCGCAACTGCTCGGGGCTGGCCGCGCGGTGCTGGCCGGCCGCCCGCTCGACGGGCTGCGGGTATCGCTGGGCAACCCGCATCTGGCCTGCGTGGTGGACGAGCCGCTGGACAGCTTCGACCTGTCCCGACCGCCGGTGCTCGACGCCGGGCAGTTTCCCGAAGGGGGCAACCTCGAACTCGTCAGGCTCACCGGGGACGGCCACGCGCAGATGCTGGTGTACGAGCGCGGCAGCGGCCCGACCCGGTCCTGCGGGACCGGAGCGGTAGCGGCCGCGGTGGCCGCCGCTCGTTCAGCGGCGGCCACCGCATCGGGGCTGACCGGTACCTGGATCGTGGATCTGCCGGGCGGGCGCCTGCGGGTCACGCTGAACCGCCAGACCAGCTTCCTCTCCGGGCCCGCGGTGATCGTGGCGGAGGGAGAGCTTGACCAAGCCTGGCTGTCCGGCACAGCGCTGTCCGGCACGGCGCTCACGCCGGCTCAGTCCTCGCCGGCCGCGTAGGCCAGGCGCAGGCCCAGCGAGACCAGCGCCCAGCCGGCCCGCCGCCGGATCACTCCCGGGTGGCCCTGGTCGGCGGTGTCCTGCCCGGCTTGCTGCGTACGGTGCGGGACGTCGCTCTGCGCGCGAAGCGTGCGCAGGTCATCCTGGTGCTGGCTGGTCATCTGCTCGATCATGTGCGGATTCATGAGATTCTCCTTCTGGCGTTGCCGGGTCTGTGGCTTATGCGGGCCGGCTCAGGCGGCCCGGGTGATCCTGATGTCGCCGCTCACGCTGCGGCAGCTCAGGGTGAGGGCGGCGCCGGTGTCGCCGCCGTCCTGGCTGGCGTCCAGGTCGCTGCTGACGTGCCCGCTGACCGTGGAAAGGTCGAGGTAGACACCGATTCCCGACGGCACGGCGACGGCGATGTCGCCGGACACGCTCGTCGCGTCGGCCCGGCCGCTGGCCATGCCGCTGATCCGCAGGTCACCGCTGGCGGTCTTGAGTATCGCCGACCCCGCGGCCTCCTCGACGGTGATGTCTCCGCTGGCCGTGTTCGCGGTGACCGGGCCGCCGGCCCGCCCGATGATGGTGTCTCCCGATGCCGTCTGGCACTTGACCGGTCCGTCCGTCTCGGTCAGCCGGATCTCGCCGGACGCGGTGCCGAGGTCGGCGGTACCGGTGAGCCGCTCGACGACCACGTCACCGCTCGCCGTGCGCCCGGTCAGCGAGCCAAGCTCGCCCTCGCAGACCACATCCGCGGAGGAGGTCCGGAACGAGGCCGAAGAGCCGGTCGGCAGCTCGACGATGAGGTCGAGTGAGGTGTTGCCGCGCAGTAGGCTCCGCTTGGGGACCTCCACGGTCAGCGTGCCGTTCTCGAAGCTGACCTGGGTGTCGGCGATGAGGTTCTCGGCGTTCTGTCCTGATCCGTCGAGCGTGACGGTCACCGTGCCGCTCTGGGTGGCCGCCAGGCTCACCGATCCGGCGGCCAGGCTGATCTTCGCCTCGATCGGCTCGGTGGCGGCGAATTCCCATGAAGTCATTTCTTGTCTCCCTTGTGATTGTGTGATCGCAGGCATGGCGGTGCCATGCGGACATGCGCGTGCTGGCGTTCTGGCTGATGAGGGCGGGTGGCGGGCGAAGCGTCAGCTTCGCGCGAAGCCCGTGATGCGCTGGCCGGGACCGCGCCGGGATGACGTTGCCGGACCGGGGTTGTGCGAGCCGTCCAGGGCGCTGGCCGCGGCGCGGACCAGCCAGGCGTTGAGCGACATCCCGCCGCGCGCCGCCGCCGCCTCGGCGCGGGCCTTCAGCCCGTCTGGCAGGCGCAGGGTGACCCGCGAGGTCCCGGTCTCTTCTTCGGCTTCGCCCGCAGGCGGGGCGGGCGGCGGCGGGGGAGCGGGCGGCAGGTGCGGCTCGGCGTGCACGACGATGAACGTCGGGTCGCCCGAGGACAGCCGCAGCTCGACCGCCGTGTCGTCCAGCCGGGAGGTGATCTCCGCGGCCGCGCCGGAGAGCACGTCGAGCAGGGTCAGGCGGATAGACGGATCAAGCGCCTCCGCAATCATCTGACCGGCCCGCGCGGCCTCGTCACCGGCGACTCGGGTGATCGACGCGACTTCACCGCGCAGGGTCTCGATGTACTCTGTCAGCTCCATGACGCCATACTGACATCATCGATGACGTCAGTCAAGTCCAATGTGACATCACAGGGCGTCACAGGGCGTCAGGGGGCGTCAGAGGAGACGTCAGGAGGGTGTCATCCTGACGCACGCTGACGGAGTAGCCGTCCTCGCCGAGATCGTAGGTCATGCCCAATAGATGCGCGGCGCCGGATTTGGTTGCCCGCCCAGGGCTCCGTTAGCGCGGGATCTTAACCAGGCTGGTCGCCGGCAGGCCGCGGATCGAGGCGTCGAGCACCTGGGCGGTATGTGCCACCGGCATCGAGACTCCGCGGGCGGCCAGCGCCGTGGCGATCTGCAGCGAGCATCCCGGGTTGGCCGAGATGAGCAGCTCGGCACCGAGTGCCTCGATGGTGGCGGCCTTCCGGTCGCCGAGCTCGCGGGCAGCTTCGGGCTGCAGCAGGTTGTAGACGCCGGCCGAGCCGCAGCAGGTGCCGCCGTCACCGGTCTCGAGCAGCTCCAGCCCGGGAATACTGCGCAGCAAGGCCCGCGGCTGCGCCTTGATCCCCTGGGCGTGACCAAGGTGGCAGGCGTCGTGATACACCGCCCTGACCGGCAGCGGATGCCGCACCGCCGCCGGCCCGGCGAGACCATCGGGCCCGGCAGGCCCGCCCGGACCGGCCGCCCCGTCCAGGTCGGCCAGGAATTCGGCGAAGTCACGGACCCGGGCGGCCAGCGCCTCGGCCCGCCCGGCCCAGGCGGGATCGTCCGCCAGCAGGTGCGCGTACTCCTTCATGGCCGAGCCGCAGCCAGCCGAATTGACCACGATCGTCTCGACGTTCGCCCGCTCGAACGTCGCGATGACCCGTCGTGCGAGCCGCTGCGCCTGACGGCGACGGCCGGAGTGCAACGACAGCGCGCCACAGCACGCCTCCCCGTTCGGAATAACAACGTCACATCCCTCAGCCGCAAGAACGCGCGCCGTAGCCGTATTCACCTGGGGAAAGAAAATTCCCTGCACGCAGCCGGTCAGCATGCCGACCACGGCGCGGCGCGGGCCGCGGGACGCCACCCGGCGGGGCAGCGGCGGCGTGCGGCCGGCAGGCGGCGGTGCCAGCGCCAGCGCGGCCGCGAGCTCGGGGGACAGGCGGCCGGGCAGCGGGCTGCGCCGGATCTTCTGGTCCAGGCCGGTCCGCTGGGCGGCGCGCAGCGGGCCGGTCATCAGCCGCAGCCGGCGCGGGTAGGGGAACACCGCGAAGATCGCGGCCCTGGCCGCCCGCTCGCGCAGCGTCCTGCGGTGATCGCCCGGCTCCGCCTCAAGAGCCGGCCGGTCGCGGGCGTCGTTGACCCAGACGCGCGCGGCCTCGATCAGCCGGTCGTACTGCACCCCGGACGGGCAGGCGGGCACGCAGGCCATGCAGCCGAGGCAGCGGTCCAGGTGCTCGGCGGTGGCGTCGCTCAGTTCGGCCCCGTTGAGCACCTGGCTGATCAGGTGGATCCGGCCGCGCGGCGAGTCCATCTCCTCGCCCCACAGCTGGTACGTGGGGCAGACCGGCAGGCAGAAGCCGCAGTGCACGCAGTCTCCGGCCAGCGACCGCAGCTCGCCGAGCGCCCCGCCAGGACCCGGGCCGGCCTCGCCTTGATCGGCCATCAGATTCCTTCCGCGAACCGGCCGGGGGCCATCCGATGGCCCGGGTCGAACTGGTCCTTCACCGACCGCATCAGCGCGCCGCCCGGCACCGGCCCCCACACGTCAACTGCGCCGCGGACCTGCGGCGGCGCGTTCAGGACGACGACGCTGCCGCGGGCCGGAGGGTAGCCCGCCGACGGCACGTGCCCGATGCTGGCGCGCAGCGCGGCCACCAGGCTCGCCACCGCCGCGGGCTCGGCCAGGCTGTCCACGGCGGCGTACAGCACGCCCGCGCCCGGCGAGCCGCCGACGGCGGGCCGCAGCCCGGAAGCATCGGCCGCCGCGTCCAGCGCGTCGAGCACAGAGCGCAGCGCACTGGACCAGAACGTCACCCTGATCAGCGTGCTGTCACTCGCGGCCGCCGCACCGTGCCCCCACCAGCCCGGCGCCTCGTCCGAATCCGTGGCCAGGGCGGCGCCGCCGTCGAGGAGGTCGCGCATCTGCGCCACCCGGGCCGGCACGCCCGACGGGTGCCCCTCGATCAGCACGCTCACCAGGACCGGGCCGCCCGGCTCCCGCCGGTCGATCTCCACCGCCGCGGGAGCCAGCGGCGACTCCACCGCGGTCGCCACGGCCGCGGCCGCCTGCTCCGCGGTGCCGCACTCGCGCGTCACGTACCCGGCCGCGGCCGGCAGCGGGTGCAGCCGGAACGTCGCCTCGGCGATCAGGCCCAGCGTCCCGAACGACCCGGCGAACAGCTTGCCCAGGTCGTAGCCCGCCACGTTCTTGACCACCTTGCCGCCCGACCGCGCCAGCTTGCCGTCCGCGCGCACGATCGTCAGCCCGATCACCAGGTCGCGCGGCGTGCCGTAGCGCAGCCGCCGCGGGCCGGCCATCCCGGTAGCCAGCACGCCGCCGACGGTGCCCGCGTCCCCGCCGGCCGGAGCGGGCACGTCCAGCGACAGCTGCTGGCCGGCCTGGCCGAGCACCCCGGCCAACTGCTCGATCGTGACCCCGGCCTGCACGCTCGCGATCCAGTCGCCGGATGCGTGCTCGATGACCCGGTTCATCCTGCGGGTCTCGATCACCAGGTCGCAGCGTCGCGGCGGCAGGCCCCACGACAGCCGTGACCCGCCGCCCCGCGGCACGACGGCCAGGTCCAGCCCGGCCGCGGCCCGCATCGTCGCCGCGGCCTCCGCCGTGCTGCCCGGAGCCGCGACCCAGGACGGCAGCACGCCAGACACCGCATCGGCCGGGCCGCCCGGCCGCAGGTCAGCGCAGGCCGCGCCGAGCGCGTCGCGGACGCCGGCCCCCGGCGGGCTGGTCACAGCAGGTCCGCCTGGCCCGAGGCGACCAGCGGATGCGGGCCGCTGCGGACGCCAGGCCGCTCGCCGCACAGCCGCGGCGTCGGGTAGATCTTGCCCGGGTTGCACAGTCCGCGCGGGTCGAACGCGCAGCGGACCATCTGCATCGTGTCGAGGTCGTCGGCGCTGAACATCCGGGGCATGTACCTCATCTTGTCCACGCCCACGCCGTGCTCGCCGGTGATCGACCCGCCGTGCTCGATGCACAGGTCGAGGATCGTGCCGGACAGCTCCTCGGCCGCGTCGGCCTGGTCGGGCCGGTCGATCAGCACCAGCGGGTGCAGGTTGCCATCGCCGGCGTGGAACACGTTCGCGACCCTGATGCCGGTGCTCGCCGAAAGCTCCGCGATCCGGTCCAGCACGTCCTGCAGCGCGGTCCGCGGCACCACGCCGTCCTGCACGATGTATGAGGTGGCGATCCGGCCGACCGCCGCGAATGCGGACTTGCGGCCGGCCCAGATGACCGCGCGCTCGGCCGGGTCGGCCGCGGCCCGGATCTCGGTCGCCCCGGCCGCGGCGCACAACTCCCTGATCGCCGCGGTCTCCGCCTCGACGTCGGCCGCCGGGCCGTCCAGCTCGACGACCAGCACCGCGCCGGCGCCCGCGGGGTAGTTGCACTGCACCGCGGCCTCGGCGGCCTCGATCGACAGCGCGTCCATCATTTCGATCGCCGCCGGCATGATCCCGGCCGCGATGATGGCTGACACCGCGGCGCCACCTTCACCCGTTGTACCGAACGCTGCAAGCAGGGTCGTGACCGCAGCCGGGATCCTGGTGAGCCGGACGGCGATCTTGGTGGCGATGCCGAGCGTCCCCTCGGACCCGGTGAACGTGCCCAGCAGGTCATAGCCGGGCGCCGCGCCGGTGCCGTCGCCGAGCCAGACGATCTCGCCCGCCGGGGTCACCACCTCCAGGCCGGTCACGTGATTGACCGTGAAGCCGTGCTTCAGGCAGTGCGCGCCGCCTGAGTTCTCCGCCACGTTCCCGCCGACCGAGCAGATCACCTGGCTGGACGGATCGGGGGCGTAGAAGTACCCGAACGGCTCCGCCGCCTTGCTCACCGCCAGGTTGGTCACGCCCGGCTCGACCACCGCCCGGCGGCTGTGCGGATCGATCTCGATGATCTTGCGCATCTTGGTCATCACGATGAGCACGCCGTTGCCCTGGGCCAGCGCCCCGCCGGACAGCCCAGTGCCCGACCCGCGGGCGACGAACGCGACCCCGGCCGCGGCGCAGGCCCGCACGACCATCGCCACCTGCTCCGCGGTCTCCGGCAGCACGACCAGGCCGGGGATGCTGCGGTGCGAGGTGAGCCCGTCGCATTCGTACGTCCGCAGCTCGGCCGGGTCGAAGATCACGCCGTCCGGGCCGCAGGCTTCGGTCATCACCGGGATCAGCGTGTCGATCATCACCGCTCCGTCAGGTCCGTCAGGGCATCCGCTCGTAGGCGGGCAGGGTCAGGAACTCGGAGTAATCATCGGCCAGCGCGACCTCTTTGAACAGCGCGACCGCGTCCTCGTAGCGGGCGGTCTGGAACTGCTCGCCGCCCTGCTCGCGGACCTTCGCCAGCTCCTCGTCGATGATCCGGCTGACCAGTTCGGGGGTGACCCGCTCGCCGCTGTCGGCCAGCGTGATGTCGTTGTGCAGCCACTGCCAGACCTGCGACCTGGCGATCTCCGCCGTGGCTGCGTCCTCCATCAGGTTGAAGATCGCGACGGCGCCGGACCCGTTCAGCCAGCTGGCCAGGTACTGCAGGCCGACGCTGATGTTGTTCCGCAGCCCGGCCTCGGTGATGTCCCCCGGGGTCTTGGACACCGACAGCAGATCTTCGGCGGTGACGTTCACCTCGGCGCGCAGCCTGTCCAGCTGGTTCGGCCGGTCGCCCAGCACGCCGTCGAACACCTCACGGCACAGCGGCACCAGATCCGGGTGGGCGACCCAGGATCCGTCGAATCCGTCGCCCGACTCGCGGGTCTTGTCGGCCCGCACCTTCTCCATCGCGGTCGCGTTGACCTCGGGGTCACGCCGGCTGGGGATGAACGCCGCCATGCCGCCGATCGCCGACGCGCCCCGGCCGTGGCAGGTCTTGACCAGCAGCTCGGTGTAGGCCCGCATGAACGGCGCGGTCATCGTGACCGCGTTCCGCTCCGGCAGCACGAACTCACGGCCGCGGGTGCGGAAGTTCTTGATCACGCTGAACAGGTAGTCCCAGCGGCCGGCGTTCAGCCCGGCGGAGTGCTCCCTGAGCTCGTAGAGGATCTCCTCCATCTGGAACGCCGCCGGGATCGTCTCGATCAGTACGGTGGCCCTGATCGTGCCGCGGCCGATGCCAAGCGCGTCCTGGGCCAGGTTGAACGCGTCGTTCCACATCCGCGCTTCGAGGTAGCTCTCGGTCTTGGCCAGGTAGAAGTAAGGTCCCTTGCCCTTGGCGATCTGCCGCCTCGCCGACGTGGCCATGTACAGCGCGAAGTCGGTCAGGCTGCCGGACGCCCGCTGGCCGTCGATGCTGATGTGCTTCTCATCCAGGTGCCAGCCGCGCGGCCTGACCACGATCGTGGCCAGCTCCGCGTCGTCCTTCAGCCGGTACTGCTTCCCCTCGTCGCTGGCGAAGTCGATCGTGCGGTCGAGCGCGTCCCTGAGGTTCAGCTGCCCGGAGATCATGTTGTCCCACAGCGGCGTGTTCGCGTCCTCGAAGTCCGCCAGCCACACCTTCGCGCCCGAGTTGAGCGCGTTGATCGTCATCTTCTTGTCGGTGGGCCCGGTGATCTCCACTCGCCGGTCGATGAGCCCGGGCGCTAGCGGAGCGACCCGCCAGCTCCGGTCCTCGCGGATGCCTCTGGTCTCGGCCAGGAAGTCGAGCGTGCCCCCTTCGGCGAGCGCGCGCTGCCGCTCATGCCGGGCGGCCAGCAACTCGGCCCGGCGCCCGGCGAACTCCCTGTGCAGCGCGGCGAGCAGGCCGAGTGCTTCGTCGGTCAGGATCTCGTCGTACCTCGGGCCCATCGGCCCAGTGACCTCCACGCCAGCGATATCCGTCACGCCTCTTGCTCCTCCCGGGGTCGTCCCTCCATCCTAAGAACCCCTCCCCGATCATGAAAGCTGCGGTAGAACCCCGCCCGTCGGCCGCCTGCTCGAGGGTGGTCGATCCGCGGTTTGAGTCCCTTGGGTCCGGGGTCTGGCGGTGCGGGTTCTCGCCGGGTTCGTGCCGCTGGGTCCGTGGGTGGTCGATCCGCGGGTTGCATCCCTCTGGCGGGGGTCGATCCGCGGTTTGAGTCCTTCGCTGGGTGGGGGGAGGCGCGCGCCAGGGCTGAGGGCCGGGCGCGGTGTCGTCACGCCGGGGCCGCCGGGCTAGGACGGCCACGAATTGTCAGTGGGCGCTGACACGCTGCGGGCATGACGGCTACTACCAGACTTGACCATGACTTGCTTGCGGACATTCTGCGCAAGCAGCATGAAGTGATCGTACGGGTGCTGTACACGGTCCGGATGCCTGATCAGTTCTGCGTCAACGGTCCCATCCACTTCGCCATGGCAGCCCGGGCGGTCGCAGACACGGCGCGCAAGCTGGAGAGCCTCCGTGATGTCCGGGCTGTGGTCGCGGACTCTGTGCAGCGTGGCTGGTGCCGGGTGGCGGAGCTGGCCAGGGAACTCGATGAGGGACCGAGCCGGGGTTCCGCGCGGTTCCGGCGGGTGCTGGCCGAGGTTGCGGCCGGGGTCAGGTCGGTGGCTGAGGCCGAGCTCCGCGACCTGGTCAAGGGGTCTGGCTTGCCGACCGAGCGTGCCCAGGTGGTCTCGGCGATCCGCGCCGCCTTGGAAGCCAGCCATGCCAGTGGCCAGCCGGTCCAGGCGCTCCCCGCCGCTGGGTGACCCTCAACTGCAGCTGTTGGCGAGGGCGGGCACATACGGGGCCCAGCGGGTGTTAATGAGGTGAAAGGACATCCGGAGCGTGGGACTATCGGGCGAAGAGCCGGTGACCAGGCCCGGTACGGAATTGCGACGACGGAGGACAATGACAGCGATATCCCGGAGGCTGACTGACGAGCCGGCGAGCGCCGGGCTGACTGTCGCACCGGAGCCTGTCGAGCCGGAGCCTGTCGTGCCCGATACGGGTGAGCTGGACCTGGAGGACAGGGCAGCGCTTCGCCGGGTGGCGGGGCTGTCCACGGAACTGCAGGACATCACCGAGGTCGAGTACCGCGGACTGCGGCTCGAGCGGGTCGTCCTGATCGGGGTGTGGACCGAGGGGACCCTGGCGCGGGCGGAGAACTCGCTGCGCGAGCTTTCCCAGCTGGCCGAGACGGCAGGGTCGGAGGTGCTGGACGGCGTCATCCAGCGTCGCGGCCGGCCGGATCCCGCTACCTACGTGGGCTCGGGCAAGGCCGCCGAGCTGGCGGAGATCGTGACCGCAGTGGGCGCCGACACGGTGATCTGCGACGGTGAGCTCAGCCCGAGCCAGCTGCGCCGCCTTGAAGGCGTGGTGAAGGTGAAGGTGATCGACCGCACCGCGCTGATTCTCGACATCTTCGCTCAGCATGCGCGCAGCAAGGAGGGCAAGGCCCAGGTCGAGCTGGCGCAGCTGGAGTACCTGCTGCCGCGGCTGCGCGGCTGGGGCGAGTCGCTCTCCCGGCAGGCGGGCGGCCGGGTCGCCGGCGGCGGTGGCATCGGGACCCGCGGGCCCGGTGAAACAAAGATCGAGACCGACCGGCGACGGATCCGGGCTCGCACCGCGAAGCTGCGCAGGGAACTGGCCGGGATGGTGACCGGCCGCGAGGTGCAGCGCGGGCTGCGGCGGCGCCGCCAGGTGCCGTCGGTGGCGATCGCCGGCTACACCAACGCCGGCAAGTCGAGCCTGCTGAACCGGCTGACCGGTTCCGGCGTGCTGGTGGACGACTCGCTCTTCGCCACCCTGGACTCGGCGGTGCGCCGGGCGCGCACGCACTCCGGCCGTCCGTTCACGCTGACCGACACCGTGGGCTTCGTCAGGCATCTGCCCCACCAGCTTGTCGAGGCCTTCCGGGCCACGCTCGAAGAGATTGCGCAGGCCGACCTGATCCTGCACGTCGTGGACGGCTCGGATCCAGACCCGGCGGCGCAGCTCGAAGCGGTCCATGAGGTGCTGCGCGAGATCGGCGCGGGCGATGTCCCGGAGCTTGTGGTGATCAACAAGGCGGATGTGGCCGACCCGATCGCGGTCGAGGCGCTGCGGCTGCGGGTGCGTGACAGCGCCGTGGTGTCCGCGGCGACCGGGGCCGGCGTCGATGACCTGCTAGCCATGCTCGACGAGGCGATTCCGCGACGGGACACGGAGATCTGCGAGGTCGTGCCCTACAATCGCGGCGACCTGCTGGCGCGAGCGCATCAGGAGGGCGAGGTGCTTGACGTCCAGCACGGGGCGGATGGCACCCTGGTGAAGGCCCGGGTTCCCGCCGAGCTCGCCGCGGAGCTGGAGAGAGTCGGCCGGACGGTCAGCAACGGTGCCGCCCGCATGCTGTGAGCGTCCTCACACGACCACGACCGTAGCTTACTCAGAGTAACCGCTCTGGCGATATGCCATGCGGGCGGGCCCCGAGGTGGCCGAGGCGGCCGGGGTCACCGAGGTGACCCCGGCCGACGGGCCAGATCCGGTGGAGTTTCCCCCCGGAAGTATGCAAATCGGACCAGATATCCGATTCATTTCACGGTGTCAAATGCAATTGCGCAGTGCGATGCCATGTGTTGATTGCTCAGTGTTACATCAGACCGTTTATGACTACACTGCGCGGTCAATGCGGACTGCGCGTGATGGGTTTCGGACGCCACTTTGCGGTGTTCGCTATGGGCGCAAGGGGCTGGTGCGCTGGTCGGCTACCCTGGCCGATCGGCCTGGCCAAAACCGGGAATTTGGGCCCGGGTTCCGCGCATTCGATCTGTACACGGTGCCTGCCCTGCATTAAGGTAACGGAACCGATACGTTCGCTTGTGCATCCAACCAACGCCACCTTGCTCGCCAAGTGTACGATTCACTTCACTGGATGCCCGTTGGCGTCCGCCGACAGGCTCGATCCATGGCAGGTGATCTCATGAGGCACGGGACTCAGGCTTCGCGTCCCGCTTCTCGAGGGATGGCAATCCGGTGACCGTTCGCCTGCTGACCAACATCGGCCGCCTCTGGACGGGCTCCGAGATCCTGAGCAACGCTGCCGTCCTCACGCACGACGAGCGGATCGTCTGGGTGGGCCCGGCCGTTGACCTTCCGGAGAGCATCCCTGGCGTCGTCGCCGACATCGTCGACGTCGACCACGTGGAGAACCTGGGTGGCGGGCTCGTCACGCCCGGCCTGATCGACGCGCATACCCACCCGGTCTACGCGGGCAACCGCTGGGCCGAGCTCGCGATGCGCTCGGGCGGGTCGTCGGCGACCGAGATCGCCGCCGCGGGCGGCGGCATGGCCTCCACTGTCACGGTCACCAGGGGCACCGACCCCTGGACCCTGTGCAACGGCGTGCGCGGGAGACTCAGGGACTGGCTGCTGTCCGGCACCACCACGATCGAGGCGAAGACCGGGTATCACCTGACCAGGGACGGCGAGCTGGCCGACGTCCGGCTGCTGCGCTCGCTGGAGAACGAAGCGACGATGCCGCGCATCCACGTCACGTTCCTGGCCGCTCATTCGGTGCCGCCTGAGTACTTCGGCCGCCGCCACGACTACGTGGACGCGGTGGGCTCATGGTGCGCCGACGCGCACGCAGCGGGCGCCGACAGCGTGGACGTGTACTGCGAAGAGGGCCGGTTCACCGAGCACGAGGCCCGCTGGATCCTCGGGTCCGGCCGGTCAGCGGGCCTGCTGCCCAGGCTGCACGCCTGCGGCCAGTCACGTACCGGTGCCGCGAGACTGGCCGCCGAGCTGGGCTGCGCTTCCGCGGACCTGCTGCACGAGGCAGACGACGAAGACGTCGCCGCCCTGGCCCAGGCGGGCGTGGCCGCGGTGGTCTGCCCGGGCACGGCCAGGCAGACCGGCAGCCACCCGCCGGTTCGCGCCCTGCTCGACAAGGGCGTGGCCGTCGCGCTGGGCAGCGATCACACGCCCGGCGGCAACGGGATCACGTCGATGCCGCTGGTTATCTCGCTGGCCATCTCCGACTTCGGGATGAGCGTCACCGAGGCGCTGCGGGCCGCGACGATAGGCGGCGCGCATGCGCTGCGCGCGCCGGACCGCGGCGTGCTCGCCCGCGGCCGGTACGCCGACCTGGTGCTCTGGGACGCGGATCATGAGGGCGCGTTCGCCTGGGCCTACGGCCTGAAGCCGCAGCGGATCTGGCGCGGAGCCGAGCCCGTAGTCGTCTAACAGGCGCGCTCTTCGTCCGCATAGGCCCGGCGCAACAGGAAAACACGATTTCTCCTTACGATGCAGCGCTAGCCCTCCGGTACCCCGAGCCTCCCCGTAAGCCCGGCCCTCGCGCCGCGCCGCCTGTGCACCTGCCTTGGCGCTGCTCGCCTGCCCCGCCGCTGCCCCGTCGCTAAAGAACAGCGGAGTGAGTTTGCTGTTGCTAGAGCAACAGCGATCCGGCAGCGATGTTGATCGTCGCGGCGACTGGCGTGTGGGGGGAGGGGGCCCGGCCGGGAGTCACGGCCCGAAGGCGGCGCGGCGAGGGACGTCTGCGCCGCACCGGCCTTCGCGGCAGGAAGCTCTCCCGATCCTGAGCGGCTGATACCGCATGGGCGGGTCTCAGCGGTCGCCTGGCGCCGGTCATGACGGCCGGGCCGTCATGTTGGCTGGAGGGTTCGGCTCCTCCTGCTGACGGCCCGGCCGTCGTGCTACGCGGCGACGGTGCGGCCTGTCCCGCCCGGCTGTGGCTGGGCCTGGCGGCCTGGCTGAGACGGGTTCCGGTGCCCCGGTGGCGGCTGGGCGTGGCGGGCCTGGCTGGAGGGTTCGGCTCCTCCTTTGGCCCCTGCCGGCCCGGCCGTCGCGTTACGCGGCAATGCTGCGGCCCGTCCTGGGGCCCGGCCGGGGCTTGCCGTGGCGGCCCGGCCGGCACCCGCTTCTGAGGCTCGGCGCGGGTTCGCTCGCGTCATGCTGCGGGGTACGGCGACGGCCGGTCAGGGCGTCCTGTTGGCGTCGATCTGGTCGAAATCGCCGAACCCGTTAAAGGTTCCCCCGCCGCCCGTCCATTGCCACATCACGGCGTACGGAGAACCTTCGGTGACGCCGCCGAAGAAGTCGGCACAGTTCGAAGTGGTACGAAGGCACCAACCCAGCGGCGGGTGGGAAAGGCTGCTCGTGTCGTTGTTATAGGTCCACTCGTAGGTGTTCGGGATGCTGGATTCACTGCCTGTGCCGAAGATTGAGGTCCACACGCTCGGCGCCGAGTAGACACCGACCTTGTACGACGAGTGACCGGTCAGGTAGGCCGCGTAGCCGTTGAGCTCAGAGCGGTCCACGGTGGGTGAAATGAAGCTGGTCTTAACCGTGCCGCTGCACGTGGAGGTGTAGACGCTATTCCAGCCATTGTCGGGCGCGGGGGCGATGCCCGGCAGCTCGACGTCCATGAACACGATGGGGTACTTCACCGTGACATGGGAGATGTCGAACAGCGTGCGCGCGGCCTGCGCCTCGCCCCAGCTGTAGGCCTCGGAGGTGCTGCCGTTGTAGTGCGGATCGACGCCCGGGCCGCCCATGAACCAGTAGACGCCGGTGCCGATGCCCATGTGGAAGTTGGTGAAGTTGGTGTTCGCGTCGGCGGCGTTGGTCGGCGACCAGGCGCCTTTAGGTGCGCCCTGGCAGCCCTGCCAGGCGGACCAGCTGCCGGTCATCCCGATGTAGCCGCCGTAGTCGCCGCCTATCGCCGGCGTCTTATACGGCGCTGATCCGCTCATCTTGATCGGCAAGCTGTCGGTTCCGAACCAGAAGCCGGGAGGACCGTCGCCGAACGGGATCACGCTCCTGGCCGGAGCAGGCCGGGTGACGGCGGCGTGCGTGCGGACGTGCACCGGCCCGCCGTGCCCGCTGACGTGCGCGGGCTGGGCCGAGGCGGCGCTGGCCGCCGTTCCGGCGAGCAGGCCAGTAAGCAGCACTGCCGCGCCGGCCGCGGCCATCACGCGGGTCGCAGACCCCCGGGATGGCCTGTATGAGTTCAGCATGCGGTACCGATCCTTCCTCACATTCGTGCTCTGAAAGTGAGGACGCCGCACGGCACGGTTCGGTTGGGCGGAATTCGGGGAAATTGCCGTGTCCGTAAGGAAATCGCCGGGCCCGCTAGGCAAGCATGCGCTAGCGGGACCCGCGCCGGCTCGCCCCCGCACTAAGCTGAGCCGGTGCCAGCGTCCCCCCCTCAGGCCGCCGCCCGGTCCGCCCGGTCCGCCGTCAGCGTCGTCGTCGGCGACGAGGAACTGCTTGTCGAGCGGGCGATCACCAGGCTCGTGGCCGAGGTCAGCCAGGCCGACGAAGCCAGCCAGGCCGACGACACCGATGAGACCGGCGACGGCAACGCCGGCAACACGGGGGGGATCGGCGGTGGCATCGGCGCGGACGCCGACGTCCGCGAGCTGGCGGCCGCCCGGCTGAGCCAGGGCGAGCTGATCTCGCTGGTGTCACCCTCGCTGTTCGGCGGGGACCGCGCCGTCATCATCCGCGGCATCCAGGACGCGAGCAAGGAAGTCGCGGCCGAGCTGGAACGCTACGCCACCTCGCCCGAGTCCGATGTCGTGCTCGTGCTGACGCACGCCGGCGGCGCCAAGGGCAAGGCGGTGCTGACCGCCCTGACCAGCCGGGGAGTCCGGGTCATCCGGTGCCCGAAGATCACCCGGGCCGACGAGCGGATGGAATTCGTCCGGGACGAATTCCGGCGGCTGGGCCGCCGGGTGGACCAGTCCGGCCTGCGGACGCTGATCGACGCGGTGGGCACCGACCTCAGCGAGCTCGCGGCGGCCGCCGCCCAGCTCAACGCCGACATCGACGGGGCCATCGACGAGCCGGCCGTCGCCAGGTACTACCGGGGCCGGGCCGAGGCCAGCGGGTTCACGGTGGCCGACCGCGCGGTCGAGGGCAACCTGGGCGGCGCGCTCGAGTACCTGCGCTGGGCGCTGTCGACCGGCGTGGCCCCCGTGCTGATCTCCAGCGCGCTGGCGCAGGGGGTGCGCGCGCTGGGCAAGGTGGGGGCGGTGCCGCGCGGGAAGAGCAACGAGACGCTGGCCGGCCAGCTGGGCATGCCGCCGTGGAAGATCGACCGGGTCAAGCGGCAGCTGCGCGGCTGGACCCCGACCGGGGTGGCCACCGCCCTGCAGGCGGTGGCCGAGGCGGACGCCCAGGTCAAGGGCGAGGGCGCCAGCGCGGGCTATGCGCTCGAGCGGGTCATCCGCCGCATCGTCGCATGCCGGGACTGACTGCCCCGGCGTGCCGGGACTGACCGCCGCAATAGGACGGGGGAGCTAGCCGCGCTGCAGCTCGGCGTAGACCTTCGCGATGGCCGACTTGCGGTTGGCCGCCTGGCTCTTATGGATGACGCCCTTGCTCGCCGCCTTGTCCAGCTGGCGGCAGGCGGCGCGCAGCGCCGTACCGGTCTGCTCCAGGTCACCGGCCTGAGCCGCCTCGCGGAACCTCCGCACCGACGTCTTCAGCGACGACTTGACCGCCTTGTTGCGCAGGCGCGCCTTCTCGTTCTGCCGGTTGCGCTTGATCTGGGACTTAATGTTTGCCACGCGAAAGCCTCGCTCGAGATTCCGTTTGAGCCGATCAGGCCGATCGTGCCTACAGGGCGGGCGATCGGCGCGGCCCCGCCGCAGACGCGCCACTGGGCGGCGACAGCAAAGGATATCCGAGGTAGCCGCGCATCCTCAAACCGGCGCCCAAATCCGCCCAAGCGGGACGCCCAGGCCCGCACCATCCCGCCGCGCGTGCGACCATGTGACGCATGTCCGCACCTGCCCGCACCGATCCCGCGGTGATCCGCAACTTTTGCATCATCGCACACATCGATCACGGCAAGTCCACCCTGGCCGACCGCATGCTGCAGCTCACCGGCGTCGTCGGCGAACGGCAGATGCGAGCCCAGTACCTGGACCGGATGGACATCGAGCGCGAGCGCGGCATCACGATCAAGAGCCAGGCGGTCCGGCTGCCGTGGACCGGGCTGGACGGCCGGGGCTACGTGCTGAACCTGATCGACACCCCCGGCCACGTGGACTTCTCCTACGAGGTGTCCAGGTCGCTGGCGGCGTGCGAGGGCGCGGTGCTGCTAGTGGACGCGGCGCAGGGCATCGAGGCGCAGACGCTGGCCAACCTCTATCTCGCGCTGGAAGCCGACCTGCAGATCATCCCGGTGCTGAACAAGATCGACCTACCGGCCGCGCAGCCCGCCAAATACAGCGAGGAGATCGCCCACATCATCGGCTGTGACCCGGCCGACGTGCTGCGCGTCTCGGCCAAGACCGGCGAGGGCGTCCCCGAGCTGCTGCACGCGATCGTCAATCAGGTGCAGCCGCCGCAGGGCAACCCGGCCGCCCCGGCCCGCGCGCTGATCTTCGACTCGGTCTACGACACGTACCGGGGCGTCGTCACCTACGTCCGGGTGATGGACGGTCAGCTCACCCGGCGCGAGAAGAGCCTGATGATGTCGACCGGCTCGACCCACGAGACGCTTGAGGTCGGCGTGATCTCGCCCGAGCCGACGCCGACCGGGGGCTTGAGCGCCGGCGAGGTCGGCTACCTGATCACCGGGGTCAAGGACGTCAGGCAGGCCCGGGTCGGCGACACGGTGACCAGCGCCGCCAGCCCGGCGGCCAAGGCGCTGGCCGGCTACGCGAACCCGCGCCCGATGGTGTTCTCCGGGCTCTACCCGCTCGACGGCGATGATTATCCCGAGTTCAGGGACGCACTGGACAAGCTCAGCCTGAACGATGCGGCGCTGGTCTATGAGCCCGAGACCTCGCTCGCGCTCGGGTTCGGCTTCCGCTGCGGGTTCCTCGGCCTGCTGCACATGGAGATCGTCAGGGAGCGGCTGGAGCGGGAGTTCGACCTGTCGCTGATCTCGACCGCGCCGAACGTCGTCTACCGGGTGATCACCGAGGCCGGGAACGAGGTCGTCGTGACCAACCCGAGCGAGTTCCCGGGCGGAACCGCCGGAGCTTCCGGGCAGAGCGGCGTGAAGATCGCGCGGGTCTACGAGCCGGTGGTGCGGGCCACGGTGCTCGCCCCGAGCGAGTACATCGGCACGATCATGGAGATCTGCCAGGGCAGGCGCGGCGCTCTGATCGGGATGGAGTACCTGTCGGCCGACCGGGTGGAAGTCCGGTACACGATGCCGCTCGGGGAGATCATCTTTGACTTCTTCGACCAGCTGAAGTCGCGCACCAGGGGCTACGCGTCGCTGGACTACGAGCCGGCCGGCGAGGAAGAGTCGGACCTGGTCAAGGTGGACATCCTGCTGCAGGGCGAGCCGGTGGACGCGTTCAGCCAGGTGGTGCACACGGATGCGGCCAGGGACTATGGCATCTCGATGACCGCGAAGCTGCGCGAGCTGATCCCGCGCCAGCAGTTCGAGGTGCCGATCCAGGCGGCCGTCGGCTCCAGGATCATCGCCCGGGAGAACATCCGCGCGCTGCGCAAGGACGTGCTGGCCAAGTGCTACGGCGGCGACATCACGCGCAAGCGCAAGCTGCTCGAGCGGCAGAAAGAAGGCAAGCGCCGGATGAAGACCATCGGGCGGGTCGAGGTGCCGCAGGAAGCCTTCATCGCGGCGCTGTCCACCTCGGCTAAGAAGCGCTAACGCTCCGTCACGGGCCGGGCGGGGGGAACGGCGGCGGGCCGCCACCGCCAGGGCCCGGGAAATGGGTCACGGCATGCCCCGACGTCACCGCCGCGGCGGCGAACCCGATCACGATCAGCACGAAGAACGCAATGCCCAGCCAGCCGAGCACCAGGCCGGCGACGGCCATGCCGTCGCCCCGCTGGCCCGTTCGCCGGATCTGCCCGCGGGCAGAGTGACCGAGGATTATCGCGGGAATAGCAGTGAGTCCGAACGAAAAAACCTGGGCTAGCCCGCAGACGAGCGAGGCAACTGCCATGCCGTTCGTGGCATCAGAAGCGGCCGGCGGACCGGGCCGGGGCGGATAGACCATCGCTCCGGGCGGCGGCGGCGCCGGGCGGCCCCAGCCGGGCAGGTCGGCGGTCAGCGCGCCGAGATCGGCGTAGGTGCGCGCCCCGTACGCCTGGTCGAGACGGGCGTCCAGCTCGTCCTTGCTGAGCCTGCCCTCGACGAACGCGGCCTTCAGGGTGTCCGCCGTCCGTTCCCGGTCCACGTCGGCGGCTCGCATCTGGCCGTAGCCACCCCGCGGGCTCCCAGGTCCGTACGGCATCGCATGTCCACGCTCTGCTGCCATCCGCGCCTCCAGCCCCAGCGATCCTCTCCAGCTTAACCCGGCGATGGACGGCACCGGGCGGCGGAGCACGCGGGCGGGTCGGGAAGGCAGGTTATGGATTCGCCTGGCGGCGGGCGGGTCGGTTAGCGTGCTGGACATGGGGATCGCGCGGGTCATCTCGGTGAACACGGGTCGTGAGCGTGAGGTCGACTGGGCCACCCAGCTCGACCGCACGGCTATCGACAAGCGCCCGGTCGCCGGGCAGGTGCAGGTCGGCCTGCTCGGCCTGGACACCGACGAGCAGGCGGACCAGGACAGCCACGGCGGCCCCGAGCAGGCCGTCTACGCCTACGCCCGCGAGGACCTGGACTGGTGGGCGGCCCGGCTGAGCCGCGAGCTGCGTGACGGGATGTTCGGCGAGAACATCACGACCGAGGGGCTGGACGTGACCGGCGCCGTGATCGGCGAGACCTGGCGGCTCGGCAGCGCCGTCGTGCAGGTGACCTCGCCGCGCATTCCGTGCGCGACCTTCCGGCACTGGCTGTCCGAGAAGGGCTGGGTCAGGCGGTTCCGCGAGGGCGGACGGCCGGGCGCGTACCTCCGGGTGCTGCAGCCGGGCACGGTACAGGCGGGCAGCGACGTCGAGCTGCTGTCCCGGCCGGCCGGCAGCGTCACGATCGCGGCGATGATGGAGGCCTTCTACGAGCGGGACGCCGGGGTGATCGGCCAGATGCTGGCCGTACCGGGCCACAACCGCCGGTGGGACAGCATGGCCGAAGAACTGCTGTCGCCCGGCCAGGCCGCTTCGGCGGCGCGGGCGACCGGATGACAGTGGTAAGGGCGCATGGTGCCTGGCGCGCCTCCTGAGGGTGAGCCTGTCCCGGCCGACGGCGCACTGCCTGCGGGTGCGATGGCGGGGACCGGCGCCTCCCCGTTCGGAATATATGTTCATGTGCCTTTCTGCTCGACCCGCTGCGGGTACTGCGATTTCAACACCTACACGGCCGGCGAGCTGGCCGGCGGCGCGCGCGACTCGTACGCCGCGCTGGCCGCGGCGGAGATCCGGCTGGCCCGGCGGGTGCTCGGCGACGCCGAACGGCCAGTGCGGACGGTGTTCTTCGGCGGCGGGACGCCGACGCTGCTCGCCCCGGCGGAGCTGGGCGAGATCCTGCGGGCGATTGACGGCGAGTTCGGGCTGGCGGCGGGCGCCGAGATAACCACCGAGGCCAACCCGGAGTCGGTTGACGAGCGCGCGCTCGCGGCCCTGCGGGCGGGCGGGTTCAGCCGGATCTCGTTCGGGATGCAGAGCGCGGTGCCGCACGTGCTCGCGACCCTGGACCGGGTGCACACGGCGCAGCGTGCGGTGCGCTGCGCGGGCTGGGCGCGGGCCGCAGGGTTCGGCCAGGTCAGCCTCGACCTGATCTACGGCACGCCGGGCGAGACCGCGGCGGACTGGCTGCGGTCGCTGGAGGCCGCGCTGTCGGCCTCCCCGGACCACATCTCCGCCTACGCGCTGATCGTCGAGGACGGGACCAGGCTGGCCGCGCGAATCAGGCGCGGCGAGCTCGCCGCCCCGGACGACGACCTGATGGCCGACATGTACCTCGCGGCCGACGACGTGCTCGGCGGCAGCGGCCTGGGCTGGTACGAGATCTCCAACTGGGCGGCCGGCGAGGCCGCGCGCTGTCGGCACAACCTGCTGTACTGGACCGGCGGCGACTGGTGGGGGGTCGGGCCGGGCGCGCACAGCCACGTCGGCGGCACCCGGTGGTGGAACGTGCGGCATCCGCGGGCCTACGCGGCGCGGCTCGCCGAGGGCGTCAGCCCCGGGCAGGGCCGCGAGGTGCTGACCAGCGGCGAGCGGCGGACCGAGGAGATCATGCTGGCGACCCGGCTGGCGGCGGGCTGCCCGCACGGCCTGCTGGACGACCGCGGCCGGGCGGCGGCCTCGGCGGCGGTGGACGACGGCCTGGCCGAGAAGGCCGAGTGGGACGGCGGGCGGGTGGTGCTGACCCGCCGCGGGCGGCTGCTGGCCGACGCGGTGATCCGGGACCTGACGGGCTGACGCGCGGCGTTACTTCAGGAGCCTGGCTTCAGGAGCCTGGCTTCAGGACCTGGGCGCAGAGCCATTCGGGCAGGTCATACGGCCGGCCGCGCTCGGCCGCCAGCGCGGCGCGGATGAGGTAGCCGAGCATCACGATCCACAGCGTCGCCGCCAGCGGCACCACGATGATCAGGCCGACCTCGACCGTGTCCAGCGCGAGCAGCCCGCCCACGATCAGCGCGCAGATGTTGAACAGCAGCAGCGTGATGGCCAGGTTCGCCGCCCGGGCCGCGTGGAACCGCAGGTAGCTCGACGTCCGGCCGCGGGACAGGTAGACGGCCAGGGCGGGCAGGAAGGAAAAGAAGATCACGCCGAGGTAGCAGAAGGCCGCGAGGAGGCCCTCGGAGTCGCCGGTGATCACCGGCGCCGGGCCGTCCGGCCGCGCCGACTGCGTCGGCTGATCGGCAGCCAGGTCAAACCGTGCGGGCTCATGATGCACGTGAGCGGCCGCCTCACCCTGTGCCGCGGTCCGGTCTGGCCGATAGCTTTTCATGATCCGGTGACGAAGTCGATCAGCTGCTCGACCCGGCCGAGCAGCTCGGGCTCCAGGTCGGTGAAGCTCCGCGCGGCCGCCCTGATCCGCCGCCAGCCTTCGCCGGTGCTGCAGGTCCAGCCGAGCGCGGCCAGCACGCCCTCCTTCCACGGCACGCCCCTGGGCACCTGCGGCCAGGCGGCGATGCCGACCGAGGCGGGCTTGACCGCCTGCCAGATGTCGATGAACGGATGGCCGACCACGAGCACGTGCGGCGAGGTGATCCCGGCCGCGATGCGGCTCTCCTTCGACCCGGCCACCAGGTGATCGACGAGCACGCCGAGGCGGCGGCCGGGGGAGGGGGCGAACTCGGCGACCAGCTCCGGCAGGTGATCGACGCCCTCCAGGTATTCCACGACCACGCCGACGTCGCGCAGGTCGTCGCCCCAGATCTGCTCGACCAGCTCGGCGTCGTGTGTGCCCTCGACGTAGATGCGGCTGGCGCGGGCCACGCGGGCCGGGGCGGACGGTGCCGCGACCGAGCCGGAGGCGGTGCGGGCCGGCGGGCGCGGGCTGCCGGCGGTCGGCCTGACCAGCGTGACCCGCTGGCCGTCCAGCAGGAACGCGCCGCGCTCCAGCGGGAACACGCGCTGCTTGCCGAACCTGTCCTCCAGCGTCACCGCGTCCTTCGCGCACTCGACCACCGCGCCGCAGAACGAGCCGTGCGCCTCCTCGACGACCAGGCCCCGCTCGGCCTCGATCTGCGGGGGCGGCGGACGCCTGGCCGAGCGCCAGTCACCTGCCAGTACGTCGCGCCCGTAGTCCCGGCGCATCCTGCCTCCAGTGATCTGTTCACGTGATCTGGCCCACGCTGTGCCCGCCGCGCCCCGGCGGTCATAGAATTGGCACTCTAGATAATCGAGTGCCAGGGGCTTCGCGGGAGGTGAGCGAGTGCTCGATGACCGCAAGCTTGCCGTGCTGCGCGCCATTATCGAGGATTACGTGTCTACCACGGAGCCCGTGGGGTCAAAGACCCTGGTCGACCGGCACAACCTGGACGTGTCTCCGGCCACGATCCGCAACGACATGGCGGTGCTCGAGGAGCAGGGCTACATCGCGCAGCCGCACACCAGCGCGGGCCGGATCCCCACCGACAAGGGGTACCGGCTGTTCGTGGACCGGCTGTCCGCTGTGAAACCGCTGTCGCAGGCCGAACGGCGGGCAATCGAGACGTTCCTCGGCGGCGCCTACGACCTCGACGACGTGGTCACCAGGACCGTGCGGCTGCTGGCCCAGCTCACCCGCCAGGTCGCCGTGGTGCAGTATCCGTCGCTGCGGATCTCCTGCGTGCGGCACGTGGAGCTGGTGCCGCTCGGGCCCGCCCGCGTGCTGCTCGTGCTGATCACTGACACCGGCCGGGTGGAGCAGCGCGGCGTCGATCTGCCCGACAGCATCACCGACGACTCGATCGCGCACCTGCGCGCGCTGCTGAACGCGTGCATGGACGGGCGCCCGCTGGCCGACGCGGCCGGCGTCGTCGCGGAGCTGCCGGCCCGGCTGGATGCCAGCGACCGGCCGAACGGCGCGGCCGTGCTCTCCGTGCTGCTGGAGAGCCTGGTGGAGCGGCATGAGGAGAAGATCGTCTTCGGCGGGGCGGCCAACCTCGCCGCCCGCGACTTCTCCGCTGGCCTGCGGGACGTCCTGGAGGCCCTCGAGGAGCAGGTGGTGCTGATGCGGCTGCTCGGTGAGTCCGGTGACCCGGCCTCGCTCACCGTGCGGATCGGCGCCGAGAACACGGTCGAGGGGCTGCATGACGCCTCAATCGTCTCCACCGGGTACGGTGCAGGCGATCAGGTCCTGGCCAAGCTCGCCGTACTCGGCCCGACACGAATGGACTACCCGGGAGCGATGGGAGCAGTGCGCGCGGTGGCACGTTACGTAGGTCAGATTCTGGCGGAGTCCTAGTGGCGACCGACTACTACGCCGTGCTCGGCGTCCGGCGCGACGCGGGCTCAGACGAGATCAAGAAGGCCTACCGGCGGCTGGCCCGTGAGCTGCACCCTGACGTCAACCCGGATCCGCGGACGCAGGACCAGTTCAAGGAGATCACCCAGGCCTACGAGGTGCTGTCCGACCCGGAGAAGCGCCAGATGTACGACCTGGGCGTGGATCCGTTCGCGGCCGCCGGTGCGGGTGCGGGCGCCGGGTTCGGCGGCGCGGGCTTCCCGTTCAGCGACATCATGGACGCGTTCTTCGGCACCGGAGCGGGCGGCGCGCGCGGGCCGCGCGGCCGTGCCCGGCGGGGCCGCAACGCCACGCTCAGGGTCGAGCTGGACCTGTCCGAGTGCGCCTTCGGCGCGACTCGCGAGCTCGCCGTGGACACCGCGGTCGTGTGCCCGACCTGCTCCGGCGAGGGCACGGCGCCCGGCACGCACCCGGAGACCTGCGACGTGTGCGGCGGGCGCGGCGAGGTCAACCAGGTCACCCGGTCGTTCCTCGGCCAGGTGATGACCTCCCGCCCGTGCCCGTCCTGCGCGGGGGCCGGCACGCTGATCCGGATGCCCTGCCCGGAGTGCGACGGCGACGGCCGGGTCAGGACCCGGCGCACGCTCAAGGTCAGGATCCCGGCCGGGGTGGAGAGCGGCACGCACATCCAGCTGGCCGGCGAGGGCGAAGTGGGTCCTGGCGGTGGCCCGCCCGGCGACCTGTTCCTCGAGATCGTGCAGCGGCCGCATAACATCTTCGAGCGGCAGGGCGACGACCTGCACTGCACGGTGACGATCCCGATGGCGGCGGCCGCGCTCGGCGCCACGCTGTCGGTGCAGAGCCTGGACGGCCCGCGGGACGTGGACATCAGGCCGGGCACCCAGTCGGGGCAGGTGATCCCGCTGTACGGGCTCGGCACCGCGCACCTGAACGACTCCGGCCGCGGTGACCTGGTCATTCACGTGACCGTGGAGACGCCGACCAAGATGGACGCCGATCAGGAGAACCTGATGCGCGAGCTGGCCAAGCTCCGCGGCGAGGAGGCTCCGCCCGGCAAGTTCGCGCCCGGCCAGCAGGGATTCTTCTCCCGGCTGCGCGACGCGTTCAACGGGCGCTGAGACACCGGATCGCAGGTGCCGGACGAGTCCGGCTGGCCGCCGGTTTTTATCGCCGAACGCTCCAGCCTGGAGCGCGACACGGTCATGCTGGACGGCGCGGAGGGACGCCATGCGGCCACCGTTCGCAGGCTGCGCCCCGGCGAGCGGGTGGACCTGACCGACGGCGCGGGCCTGATGGTCTCGTGCGTGGTTTGCGCCGCCCGGCCCGGCCTGCTGGAGCTGACGGTTGTGGCCCGGCGGCTGTGGCCGCCGCCGCAGCCGCGGATCTGCGTGGTGCAGGCGCTGCCCAAGGGTGACCGCGGCGAACTCGCCGTCGAGACGATGACCGAGGTCGGCGTGGACGTGATCGTGCCATGGGGCGCGCAGCGCTGTGTCGCCCTATGGACGCAGGCGCGCGGGGACAAGGCGCTGGCCCGCTGGCGGGCGGTCGCGATGGCTGCGGGCAAGCAGGCGCGTCGCGCGCACATCCCCGAGGTCACTGCGCTGGCGCGGACCGGGGACGTGGTGGCGCTGCTCGGCGCGGCCACGTTCGGCGCGGTCCTCAACCCGGACGCTGAGCTGCGGCTCGGCGACCTGCCGCTGCCCGCGGCCGGGGACATCGTCCTGATCGTCGGGCCCGAGGGCGGGCTGAGCCCGGCCGAGTCGGCCGCGTTCGCGGCGGCCGGGGCAACGGCGGCGCGGCTGGGCCCGACCGTGCTCCGCTCGTCCACGGCGGGCACCGCTGCCGCTGCCGTCCTGCTCAGCGGCTGCGGCCGCTGGTAGCACCCGGCCCGCGGGCCCTCTCAGCCGCTGCGGCCGCTGGGGCCGCTGCGGATGGCTCGCCGGCCCTCAGAGCCTCAGCCGGGGCTGGCGGACCCGTCATCGGTCGGCGTCACGGAAGTCTGGATCGTCGGGGTGGTCGGCGGCGTTGAGGTCGGCGGTGTCGTCGGAGGTGTGGTGGGCGGTGTCGTCGGGGGCGTGGTGGGCGGCGTCGTCGGCGCTGAGGTCGGCGTGCTCGACGTGTTGATCGTCGGCGAGGACGATGGCGAATAGCCGCCGGTGGAGCACCTGCCCGGCGTTCCCGGCTGACTCGTGCCTGGCGGCAGAACTCCCCATACCTCCTCGGTCGCCGTCTCCGAAGGCCCGGGCTGCGGGCCGATCGGGACTATCGGACCGCTGCTCTGCGGGTTGGGCTTGCTTCCGGAGCCGCCGGTGCACCGCGTCGTCGTGCCGACGCCGGTGGCCGACGTGGTCAGGGACTGCCCGCCCGGCCCGGTCTGATGCCGGCCGCTGCCGGCCGGATTCCCGCCCGGGCCGCCAGGGCCGGGGCCCAGCCCGACCGCGGAATTGCCGCCGACCGTCGAAGTACCGCCGTCGAGCGCCACTTCGACCGAATAGCGCAGCCTAGGCACTAGCAGCGTGGCGAGCAGGACGATGGCCAGCGCGCCGGCCGCCGCGAGCGTCGGCCGCAGCCAGGCACTCGGCTCGCGCAGCATGCCGAGGCCGCGGCGCGGCCACTGCCGCATGGCACGGATCCGGTCGGTGATCGGCGACGGGTCGGCGGCGGTCGCGGCGATCCAGCTGCCCGCGACCCTGAATTGGGTGAACAGGAGTCCGGGCAGATACGTTGCGTACGCGGAGAGCCAGGCAAGTACCGACGGCCGGCCCGCCGCCCGTTCTCTTATCCTGTTCAGGCCGTCACCGGCAGGGACGAGAGGATCCGCCACAGCGCTCAGCGCGCGTCGCAGCTCCTCTCCGTACTTGCCGTCCGGTTCCATCATCTCTCCCGCTCCACAAATCTCTGGTCAGGGCGGTTGCCCCGCCTCGTCACGCTAACCCTGCTCGTCGCATGGCCCTGGTCAGACTTCCAGCTCAAGGACAATGCGCAGGGCGGACATGCCGCGTGCCGTATGACTTTTCACTGCTCCCCGGCTGATGCCCATGGCCGACGCGATCTGAGCCTCCGATAGGTCCGCGTAGTAACGGAGCACGATCGCTTCCCGCTGCCTGGACGGCAGGTTCCGCAGCGCCGACACGACTGCCGAGCGCTCGAACTGCGAGATGGCTCCCTGCTCGGCGCTGGGTGCCAGCGGCGGCGGCTTGGGGGCGTTCTTGTCTACCACCACCCGGTGCCGCAGCACCGACCGTGACCTGTTGACCACCGACTGACGCAGGTAGGAGAGCGCCTTCTCGGTGTCACGCAGCCGGCGCCATGAGGCATGCATGGCGACGAATGAGTCCTGAACCACCTCTTCCGCTGTACACACATCACGGACGAGCAGGGCGGACAGCCGTACAAGCGCACGGTAGTGCGAGCTGTACAGCGCGGTCACGGCGCGATCTGCGTCCCACTCGGCCGGTACCGAGCCCAAGGCGGCATCCGATGCCACGAGGGTCTCGATCACATGAATGGGACGCGTAGCTGACGCGTCAGGTTCACCCGCGGTCATCACAAATTTTCCCCGTGACGACCCACGGTCTGGCCCAGCCCCTTCGTCGTGCACTCACGCCCACCCCTGAGAGCCTGCGCCGTCTGCGGCCGCCCCCCTGCAAAGCACCGGGGACTTGCACGGGTAAAACGCACCGGGCGGAGTGCCTGCGCCTGGCGGGCGCATGCGGTGCCGGGGCGGCGGGGGCCACGCGGAGTTAACACTATCGTCGTGTGCCCCTGAGGTTAAGATCTGATCCGTGACTGACTGCCTTTTCTGCCAGATTGTTTCTGGCACGATTCCCGCCACTTCGGTGCTTGAAAGTGATCGCACGATCGCCTTCCGTGACATAAACCCGCAGGCGCCCAGCCATGTGCTGGTCATCACGAAGGACCACTACCCCAATCTGGCCGCGGTGGCCCGCGCGGCCGACGGGCTCCTCGACGAGGTGGCCAGCCAGGCGCATCAGGTCGCGGTGACCGAGGGCATCGACGAGACCGGATACCGCGTCGTGTTCAACACCGGCCACGATGGCGGGCAGACGGTGGACCACATGCACGCGCACGTCCTGGGCGGCCGCGGGCTCAGCTGGCCGCCGGGATGACGTCCGCGCCGGTACCATGACGGGGGATACATGGGCCCCCGGATCTCCCGAAGGGGAGCAATTGACGGAAACGTCCGCCGATCGCCGCAGCGCTAGCCACGGCGGCACTGGCAGTCACGGCAGTGCCGGCCACAGTGCCAGCCAGAGAAGCGCCAGCCAGGCGTCGGCCGAGCAGCAACGCACCCAGGTCAAGATCGTGATCCCGGATGAGTATCCGATGGTTACCCTGCTCGGCTCGGGCGACGAGCTGCTGCACGTGATCGAGAGCGCGTTCCGCGCCGACATCCACGTCCGCGGCAACGAGATCACGGTGACCGGCCAGCCGGCCGAGAACACGCTGATCACCGCGCTCTTCGAGCAGCTCATCGAGCTGCTGTCCGGCGGCACGGAGCTGTCCGCCGACACGATCGAGCGAAGCCTGGGCATGCTGCGCAAGAAGTCGGGCGTGCGGCCCGCCGACGTGCTCACGCTCGACATCCTGTCCGCCCGCGGCAAGACGATCAGGCCCAAGACGCTCAACCAGAAGCGCTACGTCGACGCGATCGACCGGCACACGATCGTGTTCGCGATCGGCCCGGCGGGCACCGGCAAGACCTACCTGGCCATGGCCAAGGCGGTGAAGGCGCTGCAGGCCAAGGAGGTCAACCGGATCATCCTGACCCGGCCCGCGGTGGAGGCCGGCGAGCGGCTTGGCTTCCTGCCCGGCACCCTGTACGAGAAGATCGATCCCTACCTGCGGCCGCTGTACGACGCGCTGCACGACATGACCGACCCGGACTCGATCCCGCGGCTGCTCGCCGCCGGAACGATAGAGATCGCCCCGCTGGCATATATGCGGGGCCGCACATTGAACGACTCGTTCATCATCCTGGATGAGGCGCAGAACACCTCGCCCGAGCAGATGAAGATGTTCCTCACCCGGCTCGGCTTCGGCTCCAGGGTCGTGGTCACCGGCGACGTCACCCAGGTCGACCTGCCGTCCGGCCACATGAGCGGGCTGCGCCAGGTCCAGGACATCCTCGACGGCGTGAGCGACATTCACTTCACCCGGCTGACCAGCCGTGACGTCGTGCGCCACCGGCTGGTCGGTGACATAGTCGACGCCTATGAGCGATACGAGGTCCGCGTGGCCGAGACCGGGACGGGCGGCAACGGCGGCCGGCGCGGCGGCGGGGTACGCCCGCGCGCCCGCGGCGCGGACCGGACGGGCAGCTGACCGGTGAGCGTTGACATAGCCAACGAATCAGGGGCCGACGTTGACGAGGCCGCCCTGGCGGCGATGGCCCGCTACCTGCTCGGCGAACTGCGCATCCACCCGCTGGCCGAGCTGTCCGTGCTGCTCGTCGACGAGAAGGTCATGACCGACCTGCACGAGCGGTGGATGGGCGAGCCCGGCCCCACCGACGTCCTGGCCTTCCCGATGGACGAGCTGCGGCCGCCCGGCTTCCCGCACTACGGCGGCTCGCGCGCCGGGGGGAGCGGAGCCGACGCGCCCGATCCGAGCCCGGCGCTGCTCGGCGACGTGGTGCTCTGCCCCAAGGTGGCCGCGGAGCAGGCGCGCGAGGCGCGGCTCAGCATGGCCGAAGAGCTCGAGCTGCTCTGCACGCACGGCCTGCTGCACCTGCTCGGCTACGATCACGCCGACGCGGAAGAGCGGGCCACCATGTTCGGCCTGCAGGATCAGTTGCTCGCGTCCTGGCGCGCGGCGAAGGCGGCGCCGCCGGGGGGCAACGGCGAAGGGCGGAAAGGGCCTGGGTGAGACCGCCCATGGGATGGCTCATCGCTGCCGCGATAGTGCTGACGTTCCTGGCCGGCCTGTGCGTGACCGGGGAGGTCGCGCTGACGCGCGCGTCGCTGGCCGGGGCGCAGGAGTCGGCCAGCAACGGCAAGCACGGGTCGGGCCGGCTCGAGGCGCTGCTCGCCGACGGCCCGCGCTACCTGAACGCGCTCCTGCTGCTGCGCGTCTGCGCGGAAACCGCCGCGATCGTCCTGGTGACCGCGGCGCTCGCCCGGTGGCTGAGCGCGGACTGGCGCGCGTACCTGATTGCCGGGATGATCATGGTCGTGGCCGGCTACCTGCTGGTCGGGGTCGTCCCCCGGGCGCTCGGCCGCCGGCACGCGGAGCGGGTCGCGCTGGCCGCGGCCAGGCTGCTGCGGCCGCTGGCCCGGCTGCTCACCCCGCTGTACTCACTCGCGGTCGCGCTGGCTAGCGCCGTCACCCCCGGCAGCAGAGCGCGCGACAGCCAGCTCGGCTCCGAAGCGGAGCTGCGCGGCCTGGTGGATCTGCTGGAGCGCCGCCAGGTGATCGAGCCGGGCGAGCGCAAGATGATCCACTCGGTCTTCGAGCTCGGCGACACCCTGGTCCGCGAGGTCATGGTGCCGCGCACCGACATGGTCTTCATCGAGCGCGGCAAGACGCTGCGCCAGGCGCTGTCGCTCGCCCTGCGCAGCGGCTTCTCCCGCATCCCTGTCGTCGGCGAGAACTCCGATGACGTGATCGGGGTCGCCTACCTCAAGGACATCGTGGCCCGCGAGCACGAGCACCCCGACGCCGAGTCGGTGGAGAAGGTGGAGTCGATCATGCGGCCGGCCACCTACGTGCCGGACAGCAAGCCGATCGACGAGCTGCTCAGGGAGATGCAGGCCCGCCAGACGCACGTCGCGGTGGTCATCGACGAGTACGGCGGCACCGCCGGGCTGGCCACCATCGAGGACATCCTGGAGGAGATCGTCGGGGAGATCGCCGACGAGTACGACCAGGAGCAGCCGACGGTGGAATGGCTGGTTCCCGACACCGCGGCCCAGGTCACCTCGCGGCTGCCGGTGGACGAGCTGGCCGTGCTGTTCGACGTCGAGATCGAGGCCGAGGACGTGGAGACCGTCGGCGGGCTGCTCGCGCACGCCCTCGGCCGGGTGCCGATCGCCGGCTCGGTCGCGATCGTGGCCGGCCTGCGGCTGACCGCGGAGAACCTGGCCGGCCGCCGCAACCGGATCGGCACCGTGCTGGTCGAGCGCGTCGGCCAGGCGCCAGCCGACTCAGGGAATGCAGAAAAATCCGATTATTCCGAACGGGGAGGCGTACCCGAGCCGGTCAGCGAACCGCGCAGCGGCGAACCCGCCGACGGGGTGCCGGACCAGCAGGGACCCTGAGGACAGCGCGGCTCTCGTAGACTCTGCCCGTGAGCGACGCAGCGGCACTGGATCCGGAGGACCTCAAGATCATCAACCTGGCCCGGTCGGCACGGGCCAGGGTCGCCGCCGCCGAAGGAGCCGCGGTCCGCGACGAGACCGGCCGGACCTACGCGGCCGCGGCCGTGGTGCTGCCCTCGCTGCGGCTGTCCGCACTGCGCCTGGCGGTCGCGATGGCCGCGTCCAGCGGCGCCGCGAGCCTGGAGGCGGCCGCGCTGGTCAGCGACGCGGCGGCGCCCGACCCCGAGGACCTGGCCGTGCTGCGGGACCTGGGTCAGCAGATCACGGTGTTCCACGCGGCGCCCGACGGCGCGCTCCGCGCCACCCTGCCCGCCTGATGCCGGCGTCACCGTGAGCCCAATGCCCCGTGAGCCCCGTACTCGTGAGCCCCGTACTCGTGAGCACAGTGCCGTGAGCCCTGCCCCGGAGGGCGCGGCGCAGACGCCGGGGGAGCCGCGAGGCGCGCGGAGCGCGCCGGGCACGCGGAGCGCGCCGTTCAGGTCGGGGTTCGCCTGCTTCGCGGGTCGGCCCAACGTCGGCAAGTCGACGCTGATGAACGCGCTGGTCGGGACCAAGGTGGCGATCACCAGCAGCCGCCCGCAGACGACCAGGCGGGTGGTCAGGGGCATCGTCAACCGCGATGACGCCCAGCTGATCATCGTGGACACGCCGGGGCTGCACCGGCCGCGCACGCTGCTCGGCGAGCGACTGGACAGCCTGGCCAGGTCCGCGCTCACCGAAGTCGACGTGGTCGGCTTCTGCGTGCCCGCCGGCCAGCCGGTCGGGCCGGGGGACAGGTACCTGGCCCGCGAGCTGGCCGGCCTGCCCGGCACCCCCGTCGTGGCCATCGTCACGATGACCGACCAGGCCAGCCGGGAGCAGGTCGCGGCCCAGCTGGCCGCGGTCGCCGCGCTGGGCGACTGGTCGGACATCGTCCCGGTGTCCGCGGTCAGCGGGTTCCAGCTGGACGTGCTGGCCGACGTCCTGGTGGCCAGGCTGCCCGAGGGCAGGCCGCTCTACCTGGACGGCGAGCTGACCGACGAGCCGGAGCGGGTCATGGTGGCCGAGCTGATCCGCGAGGCGGCGCTCGAAGGCGTCCGCGACGAGCTGCCGCACTCGATCGCCGTCGTGGTGGAGGAGATGGGCCCGCGGCCAGGCCGCGAGGACCTGACCGACGTGCACGCGTTCATGTACCTGGAGCGCCCCAGCCAGAAGGCGATCGTGATCGGCGCCAAGGGCGCCAGGCTCAAGGAAGTCGGCACCGATGCGCGGCGCAGCATCGAGGCGCTGCTCGGCACCAAGGTCTACCTCGACCTGCGCATCAAGATCGCCAAAGACTGGCAGCGCGACCCCAAGCAGCTAAGACGCCTAGGCTTCGACGAGTAGCCGGGCAGGCGGGCGGATTGGCGGGCGGGGCGATTTAAGAGGGCGGGGCGGGGAGGTGGGCTAGGTCTAGGAGCCAGACGGACCAGTGGCTTTGGATGCGGAAGCCTAGCTCGGCGTTGATGGCGATCATGTGCGTGTTGCCGTCAGCGTTGCCGGTGTAGATGTGCTGGACGTCAGGCTCGGCCTCGGCGAGCAGGTCGAGCATGGCCAGCTTGACCAGCAGCCCGAGCTTGTGACCGCGATGCGGCCTGGTTACCGCGGTGAGCTCCTGGTAGCCCCAGCCCGGCCGCGCCGGGTCCACATCGAGGTGCGACAGCGCGGCCAGCTCGCCGCTCTGGTCGCACCTGGCGACGACCGTGTACGACCGCAGCCCCCGGGTGGCGGCCCGCTCATCCTCCATCCGGATCCGGCTGGCATCAAAGATCTCCGAGGTCAGGCCCGTCACGTGCGGCGCGTCTTCCAGTGCGCTCGACACCGCCGCCACCTGCTCCAGGTGCTCCTCGGGGGTCGGGCCGACCCAGGACAGCAGCGAGTAGCCGCGGGCGGCGGCCTCGGCGCGGCGGCGCAGCGCGGCCAAGTGCCCGTCGGGTATGTCGGCCAGGTCAAGCACCCGTCGCGCGTCCGTGATGCCGACCTTGGCGCCGACCGCCTCGGCGAAGGCGGCGCCCGGCGAGCCCTGGCGCGCCTCGCTGGACAGCACCGTGCGGCCGTGCTCGCGCAGGCGCCCGGCGGCGTGGTGCAGCAGCGCGGTGCCCAGGCCGGCCCGCCGGCGGACGGGCGCCACGGCGATGCTAGTCATGCCCAGGTGCTGGTTTTCCATCACCGGCATCCGGAGCAGGTACATGCCCGCTACGGTTCCGTGCTCCTCCCCCGGTACCAGCCACGCCTCCCGCCGCGCGTCGGCCGAGACCAGGCCGAACTGGCCGCGGTAGGCCGGCCATGACATCAGCGGGGCGCCGGGATCGTCGGCCTCATGGCCTGCCGCGTACAGCTCGTAGCAGGCCCGGACCTTTTCGGTGTCCGTGACCGGATCAAAGGGCTCGATGCGCATGAGTCCAGCAAAGCCCGTCGCGGTGAGTTCCGCCACCCAATATCGAGAACACGCCGCGCTGACGGCTTTGCGCGGATGACTATCGCCATCGGTCTGGCGGCGAGCCGGCGGGTAGGGAAGAATGGCACAATGACCTGGACCGCACCTGAAGTTGACCGTAAACCGGCCCCGTTCCTTGGTGATGAGCGCAGCCTGCTGGACGGCTGGCTCGATTATCACCGCGACACCCTTCTTCACAAATGCACAGGCCTCACCGCCGAGCAACTCAAGACGGCCAGCGCCGAGCCGTCTACGCTGACCCTGCTCGGCATGGTCCGGCACATGACCGACAACGAGCAGTGGTTCGGCAGCCTGTTCACCGGCGAGCCCGTGACCGGCACCTATTGCACCGAGGAGAGCCCCGAGGGGGATCTGGACGGCACGGCGGACGCCGACGCCGCGGCGAACTTCGCCAAGTTCACCGCGGTGGTGAAGGCCGCCCGCGCGGCCAGCCCGCGGCGCAACCTCGACGAAAACGAAGATACCGAAGGCTTCAAGCTGAGCATTCGCGGTGCTTACCTGCACATGATCGAGGAATACGCGCGGCATAATGGCCACGCCGACCTCATCAGGGAGCGCATCGACGGTGCCGTCGGCGACTGAACGGCAACCGAACACGCGGTAATAGGGCGCGCGACCCGATGGCCGTGCGCCCTATTGCGCGCTTTATAGCTCGTCGCTCGCGTCGCGCACCTTTTCCAGCGCGCGCACGATGTCGTCGGCGTCGGCCGTGTCGCCGAGCAGCGTGCTGTGGTGGCAGAGCAACGTGGTCGCGGCGTACTGCTCGCAGCCGCTGAAGTCGCGCTCGAAGGACCGGCGGCGGCCCTCGGCTGTCCAGGCGGCGGCGAACCGCCGCTTGGTGTGCGGCTGCATCAGCTTGCTGTCGTACAGCGCCGGGTCCGGCGGCCACCAGTTCACGCCCAGCTCGGCGCTGACCGCTTCGCCGACCCGGCCGGCCGGGGCCGAGCCGAACGTGCCGGGCCGGAACTGGATGCCGTACTCGTAGATCGACCGCCGGGTGGCCGGCTCGGGCAGCGGGATCGGGCCGAAGCCGCCGAGCGCGGCCAGGCCGCGCTCCAGCTCGCGCGCGACCTTCTCCCGGTGCTGGTGCTGCGCGTCCAGCCGCGGCAGCTGGTCGAGCAGCAGCGCGGCGGACAGCTCGGGTATGCAGTAGTTGCCGCCCATCACCTCGCCGTCCTCGACCAGGTCCATCTGCCCGGCGGGCACCTCGTGGTCGGGGTAGCGGCGGGAGTCGGCGCGCAGCTGCTGGGCCCGCCGGTAGAGCCGCTCGTCCGAGGTGATCACCGCGCCGCCCTCGCCGCCGGTGAGCACCTTGCCGTTCTGGAAGCTGAACGTGCCGACCGCGCCGAGCGTGCCGACCGCCCGGCCGCGCCACTGGGCGCCGTGCGCCTGGGCGCAGTCCTCGATCAGCGGGATGCCCGCCTCGCGGGTGACCTGGCCGATGCCGTCCAGGTCGGCCACGCTGGCGGCGAGGTGCACGGCGATGACCGCCTTGGTGCGCGCCGACAGCGCGCCGCGCACCGCCTCGGGCGTGATGCAGCCGGTCTGAGCGTCGACGTCGACGAGCACCGGCAGCGCGCCGACCCGCAGCACCACGCTGGCCGGGGCCACCCAGGTCATCGCGGGCACGATGACCTCGTCGCCGGGGCCGACGTCCAGCGCCTCCAGCGCCACCACCAGCGCGCTCGACCCGTGGTCGACGCTGACGCAGTACGGCACGTCGTTGTACCGGGCGAACTCGGCGGCGAACCGTCGCTCCCTGGCCCAGGTGCCGTCGCTCGGCCAGCTGATAGCCCAGCGGCGCGAGTGCAGCGCGGCCAGCAGCTCCCGCTCGGTCGCGTCGTCGTATTGCGGCCAGGCCGGCCAGGGGCGGTCCCGGCGGACCGGGGTGCCGCCGTGCAGGGCGAGCGTGCTCATGATTCTCCTCGCGAGTCGGATGCGGTTCCGGTAGGGACAAGGGGCGGGACCGGCGGCTGCCGCAGCACCATCAGCACGTCGCGGACGCCGAGCTGGGTGGGTCGGCCGCGGCGGCGAGACACGTCGGCGGCCAGCGCGGCCACCGTCACCTCGCGCAGCAGGCCGGGGTCGAACGCGGGCGGGATGATCTCGTAGTCGAGGTAGTCCGACGCGGCGACCTGGATCCAGTCCAGCCCGCTGCCGAGCGCCGCGGCCACGTAGTCCTCGAAGAACAGCCGGTTGACTGTGCCGCTGTCGTGCACGTGCCAGACCAGCAGGTCGGCCAGCTCGCCCGGCAGGCCGCTGCGCAGCAGCGCGCGCAGCTCGTCAGGCGGGTAGGCCAGGTGCGCCCACGGCGGCAGCAGCGTATCCTCCCAGAACTGCAGATCCCGGCCGTCGTAGCTGACGTACTCCAGCTGGTGCCCGTCGACCGCGCTCCAGATCGGCCCGAAGTGCGCGTACAGCAGACCGCCTGGCCGCAGGATCCGGCGCACCTGGGCCAGCGCGGCCGGCACGTCGATGAACTGGAATGCGTTGCTGGAGAAGACCGCGTCGACGCTGGCGTCCGGCAGCGGCGTGTCCTCGGCGCGCACCGCCAGCACCTCGTGCGCGCCGGAGGCGAACGTGCCGGGCGCGCGGTTCGGGTCGATCGAGTACCACTTGGCGACGCGCCGCTCGTCGATCAGCGCGCTGGGGAACGCGCCTCCGAACTCGGCAACGACCGCGCCGGCCAGCTCGACCCGGGCGGCGAAGCCGGCGAAGACGTCCTCCTGCTCCATGGCCAGCTCGGGGCCGGCCACCGGGGTCACCGTCGGGCCGCCCATCAGATGAACTCATCCAGCAGCCGGTAGTAGTCCAGCCGCCGCTCGTCCACTGCGGCCAGGCCGTAGCGGCGCAGGAACCGGTCGGCGTGCCGAGGGTCGGGCGGCCAGCCGGGGCATTCGCCGCCGAGGTTGCGCAGCAGCACCGCGAGATCCAGCCAGCGGTCGGCGGTGCCGAGCCGGCCGGCGTCCAGCAGCCCGGCCAGCGTCATCGTCTCCGGCTCGATCAGGATGTTGTCCAGGCACAGGTCGCCGTGGCACACGACGATGTCCTCCTCCTGCGGCGGCGGCGTGGCGTCGAGCTCGTCGAGCAGCTGGCGGGCCGTCCAGCCGGCGTACGCCGGGTCCAGGTCGTCGGTGTCCACCCGGCCGGCCAGCGCCCCGGCCCTGATGCGCGGCAGGCTGACCGCGAGCGTCCGGTCGAACGGGCAGTCCGCGGCGGGCAGCGCGTGCAGCTCCCTGGCCAGGTCGGCGACCAGGTCGAGCACCGTGTCCTGGTCCGCGGGGCTCCAGCCCAGCGCCGCGGACCGGCCCTCGATCGCCGTGGTGACCAGCCAGGCCAGCTCGCCGCGGGCGCCGGCCTCGATGACCTGCGGGACCGGGAAGCCCTGCTCGCCCAGCCAGGCCAGCCGGGCGGCCTCACGGGCCGGATGGAACCGCAGGTCGTCCGGGTCGGCCGACGCCGTGGCCTTGACGTAGTACGCGGCCAGGCCCCGGTCGTCGGCGACCCGGTAGATGGCGGTGCCGTAGGAGCGCGTCGCCACGTGCTCCCAGCGGCCGTTCCTGACCGGCGCCGCCGACACCGGCACCGGCAGGCCGGGATCAGCCACAAGCAGGGGCCGCTGGGCCGCCCAGGTTGGTGTCCCGGTCGGCCACCGCCTGCATCATCTGGTCGATGCGCGCAGCCGAAGCCTCGTCCTCGGTCAGCACCCCGCCGAACGCCTCAGCGGCGAACTGCCGCTTGCGGGCCTCGTCCACCGGGCCGGGCTTGCGGGTCGCCAGGACCTTGCGGACGCCCTGCTCGAACGCGGTCAGCGCGTGCTCGACCTCGGCCTCGCCGAACGCGGCGGTGACCATCTGGGTACCGCTGTCCTCGAAGTACGCGCCGTAGTCGAACGCGGCCCGGTAGAAGTCCCAGGACAGCTGCTCGGACTCGACGACGACGTCGAACATCATCGGCGGCCCGGCGACGTGCGCCGGGACGTCGGCGTCGGCGAGCACCCGGCGCATGCCGTCCATCAGCAGCCCGCCCATCTTCTCGCACCGCTCGTGCACCGAGCCGTCGTCGATGGTGTCGAGCACGGCCAGCGCGGCCGCCATCGACGGGACCTCGCGGGTGTACGTGCCCGACACGCCGGCCAGGTCGTAGGCGTCGATGATGTCGCGGCGTCCCATCACCGCCGACAGCGAGTGCCCGTTGGACAGGCCCTTGCTCATCGTGATCACGTCGGCGCGCACGCCGCCGCTGCCGTTGAGGCCGCGGGCGCCCCAGCGCAGGCCGGTGATCACCTCGTCGATCATGAACAGCACGCCGTGCCGGGCGCACAGGTCCGACAGCCTGCGGTAGTAGTCCACGCCGAACCAGGCCGGCTCCGGGGTGACGAACACGCCCGCGACGTCGGCGGCGAACTCGCCCAGCAGCCGCTCTAGCGCCGCCTCGCTGTAGCCGAAGCAGGCCGTCCTGGTGCCGGCGTCGAAGCCCACGTTCAGGTAGGTGCGCTGCCAGTCGTGCCAGCCGTGGTATCCGCAGGTCAAGATCAGGTCGCGGCCGGTGGCGGCGCGGGCCAGCCTGATCGCGGCGCTGGTCGCCTCGGAGCCCGACTTCCAGAACACGACCTTCTCCGCGGCCGGGTAGCGCTCGCACAGCCGCTCGGCCACCTCGATGCGGGGCAGCGACAGCGTGCTGGAGAACAGCGTCCCGTAGTCGCGGATGCAGGTGGTGATCGCCTCCACCACGCGAGGATGCCGGTTGCCCAGCAGCAGCGCTCCGCTGGCCGCGGTCACGTCCAGCACCCGGTTGCCCTCCACGTCGTGCATCCACGAGCCGTCGGACCGCTCGAACACCGCGGGGAACCTGGTGCCGATGTCGTAGTCCTCGGCCGCGGTCACTCGCCGGGCACGCTCGATAGTCGCAAGGTTTCCCTGCTTAGTTTCCTGCGTCATCTGCTTCCCTTCCCAGGAGGCTTTCTGGCTGGCCCTCGTCGTGTCTTAAATAAATAGCTAATGTCAATGCGCGTACCGTTCGGAAGCAAATTTTTTGAGGTTTTTTATATGTTGATTGCGAATGTCATCCGAACTAGGGTAGATACCATGGCGGAGACGATCGTGGTTCCTGACCTGGACTTTCTCCAGCGCTGGGTGTACGGCAACCCGGCGCTGGCCGACCGGGAGCTGCTGCTGCGGTGGCTGGAGGATCCGACCGAGCGGGAGGACGTCGCAGCCGCGCACGGCATATCGCTCGGCGCGCTGCTGCGGCCGTTCAACGAGACCGCTCCGCTGTCCGATCGAGTGCCATTCAGCTACCGTTACCCGTCGTTCTCCGTGGTGGCGATGGAGGGCATTTGCGATGACGTGGCCGGTGACCGGTTCCCGCGTTTCGGCGCGCCGGTCACGCTGCGCTGCTACCTGACCGACCACGCCGTGCTGCCGCAGGCCATGTACGACGCCGCCGACTGGAACTTCATGGACGCGGGCCGGCCGGGCTACCTGGGCTACGCCTACGGCGTCCGGCACGGCCCGGCGGTGTACCTGGCCGGGCTGCAGAGCGACCTGGCCGTCCGGTACAGCTACCTGTTCCAGGGCCGCGGCGGCCGCACCGCGGTGCGGGAAGGCGACGAGGTGGTGGAGCGGGATCCGGTCGACCTGGTGGCCAGGTACGGCGCCTACGTGCCGGTGCTGCGGCGCACGTTTCAGCGCTACTGGATACCGGTGCTGATTGGCGCGATCTGTGCCTGGGCGGCCACCGAGCCCGAGCTGGCCGAGCTCGGCCTGCTGAAGTACGCGCTCGAGCCGGCCGAGCGGGAGCGCGGCAACGTCGTGCACCGGGTGTACCGCGAGCTGCCGGACCGGCTGACCGGCACGGTGCGCCGAGTGCGCGTCGGCGATCGCGAGCACGCGTACTTCGTCAGCCGGCTCGACGCGGTGCAGGAGTACCTGGGCGACAGGTGGCGGCCCGCTCACCGGACGGTCGGCTGAGCGAATCGGGGGCCGGCCGGCCCGGGGCTGGCCGCGGTGACCGCGTCGAGCTGCGGTACCCGGTCGATCGCGAACCGGTCGGCGAGCAGCCGGCGGGCCACCCGCAGCGCGACCGCCTGGATGGTCAGCGCCGGGTTGACGCCGGACGGGTAGGGCAGCAGGGCGCCGTCCCCGACGTAGACGTTCTCCGCGTCGTGCAGCCGCCCGTCGGGATCGGTGACGCTGGTCGCGGGATCGGCGCCCATCCGGCAGGTGCCGTGCAGGTGGCAGCTGCCCAGCGCCCAGCCGGACGGCTCGCGGACCACCAGCTCGCAGCCGGCCGCCTGCAGCAGCTCGGTGCCGCGGGCCAGCATGTACTCCAGCCGGGCCAGGTCGCGCGGGTGCGCGGTGTAGTCCATCACCACGTCGGTCACGCCGTGCGCGTCGGTGCCGGGGCCGAGCCGCACCCGGTTGGCCAGCTGGGGCTCGTCCGGTACCAGCGCCTCGATCCGCAGCAGCTGCTCGCTGGTCCGCATCCGGTACGGGCGCATCGGCCTGGCCTCGTACAGCAGCCCGCCCAGGCCGCCGGGAGCGGCGGCGTCGGTGTACAGGTCGGCGACCGTGCAGGTGGAGAACGGGCCGAGGCCCATGACGTGGCTTTGCGGCGGCTGCGAGGTGCTCTCGTGCCGGTAGCCGACCAGGTACTCGCTGAGCTTGAAGCACAGGCCGCGGCCGACCAGGTCGCGGCTGTTGCCCAGCCCGGCCGGGTGCGCGCCGCCCGCCGAGCGCAGCAGCAGCGCCGCGGTCTGGATGGCGTTGGCGCAGACCAGGAACTGCCGCGCGCGCAGCTGGCAGCGCTCGCCGGTGTCCATCCGGACGCACTCCAGCGCGGTGGCGGTGCGGCCGTCGGCGATCAGCCTGACCGCCTTGAGCCCGGCCAGCAGCCGGGCGCCGGACGCCACGGCGGGGAACAGGAACCGGCTGGCCGCGTCGCCCTTGGCGCCGTGCGGGCAGCGCCGGCAGATGCACGGCGCGTCGCTCGCGCAGGCCTGCTGGCCGTCGCGGGCGCGGCTGTTGACCGACAGCGGGGTCGGGAACGCGTGCCAGCCGAGCGCGGCGGCGGCGCCGCCGAGGGTGGCGCCTTCGGCCGAGACCGGGACCGGCGGCATCGGGTAGGGCCGGCTGAACGGCGGCAGGGTCGGATCCGCGGTCGCGTCGCCGGCGATGCCGGACACCGCCTCGACCGCGGCGTAGTACGGCTCGAGCTCGGCCGGGTCCCACGGCGAGCGCAGCGGCAGCTCGGCCCGGCCGAGCACGGTCTCGGGGTCGAAGTCCACCGGTCGGCCGCGGAACATGACGCCGCCGTAGAAGACCGTGCCGCCGCCGACGTTGCAGGTGCTCCACGGGTAGCCGACCTTGGCCCAGGCGTCGTTCTCCTGCCGGACCCAGGCCGGCTCGGCCGCCGCCAGCACGTCGTCGTAGCTGTCCTCGTCCCTCACGTGCGGGCCCTGCTCGATCACGACCACCCGCAGGCCCGCGGCGGCCAGCAGCCAGGCCGCCGTCGAGCCCGCCGCGCCGCTGCCGACGACGCACACGTCGAAGACCTCGGCCAGATCCGCCGCGCCGGGGGCGGGACCGTAACGGGCGGCCAGGTTCACACCGGTACCGCCTTGGCCGCGGACAGCGTGGCCAGCACGCTGCCTACCTCGTCCAGGCCGACCGGCACCAGCGGCAAGTCCGGCGGCCCGGCCGGCTGGCCGAGCCCCTTGAGCAGCACAAAGGGTACGGTCCCCGAGGCGGGCAGCAAGTAGCCGCGCTTGTTGTCATTGCCCAGCACGGCCAGCAGCTCATCGACCGCGAGCTCGGGCGGCAGCCGCAGCGGGGCGCCGAGCGCGGAGACGATTTCGTCGTGCAGCTCGGTGTCGGCGTCGGACAGCCAGCCGCGCCGCTGCGCCAGCCTGGCCGCCGCCACCATGCCGAAGGCGATGGCCTCGCCGTGCGAGATCGGCCGGTCGGTCCGGCGCCGGTTCAAGGTCAGCTCGACCGCGTGCCCGATCGTGTGGCCGTACTCCAGGACCAGGCCACCGCGCTGCTCGTGCGCGTCGTGCATCGTGACAGACGACTTGGCCCTGATGCTCTCGTCCAGCAGCCAGAGCAGCGCCGCCGCCGATGACAGCTCGCCGCGGGCCAGCACGTCCCGCAGGGCGGGCAGCGACACGGGCCTGATCGCCAGGCAGTTCTTCGCAGCCTCGCACAGCCCGGAGCGCAGCTCACGGTCCGGCAGCGTCTGCAGCACGCGGACGTCGGTGAACACGGCGGCCGGCGGGTAGTAGATGCCGACGTGATTCTTGCCGCGGGTGCTGTTGATGGCCTGCTTGAGCGACAGCACCGAGTCCATCGCGGCCAGCGTGGTGGTGGGTATGTGCACCAGGCGCACGCCGCGAAAGAGCAATCCGGCCAGCACGCCGGCCAGGTTGCCGGGCACCCCGCCGCCGAAGGCGATCACTACCGATCGGCGGGTGGCCCCCGCGGCCAGCGCCCTTTCCATCAGCTCGGTCAGCTGTTCCAGGGATTTCATCGCCTCGCCGGGTCGCTGGCTGAACACCTCGACCGGGGCCAGCGTGGCGAGTTTGGGCAGCAATGTGTCGCCATGCAGAGCGTGCACGGTATGGTCGGTGACCACGATGAACCGGTCCGCCTCGAAGGCGGCAAGTTCCTGGGTTATTAAGTCGATGCATCCATAGCCGTAGTAGTACGGATACTCGTTTTCCCCCAGCCTGATGCGGTGGGCCTGCCAGCGGTCTTCATATCTGGCAGTGATGTCGTCTCGAGCCGTCATCGATTAGCTCCCAGTTAACCGCGCACCGTTTCGTGCCCGCGTAATTGGCAATTATTTTAGTTTCGCTGCACAAGATCGGCGGAAGGTGCGATACCGGCCCGCCCTTCCGGCCTTATGCTGCTGTTGGTAGCTCCCCGTGCCTTTTATGCCGTGTTATCGGCCGATGGTGCCAGAGATGGCTTCCTTACGATGCGGTGCCGGTCATCCATGGGAATTGTTCGACGGGCCGGGAAAACAGGTTCTCCGGCGCCCGGTAAATGCCCATGGATATCGATTGTCGGAACCGGAAGTTCTCGTCGGTGGCTCGTCGGGAGCCGAGCCCGGCGGCCGGGCCGCAGCCGGCCGTGCACCTGTTCGGGGGGCTGATCGGAGGCCGGGTCGAGGTCCGCATGCGAACGTTTGTGGGGCAAACGGTTGCAGCGTGGCAGCAAACGGTTGCGGAAAGCGCCGGCCCGAGCGCCTGCGGTATGCCTGGCACGTCCGATTTCTCGCTCAAAGTAACGATAAGGTCACGATCAGCGCGAAAATTGCTTGTGTCGCAGCAAGTATCGCGGAACGTAATCACATGATTACGGTGAGTCAGACTTTTATACTCTCCGGATACAATAAAGCACGGAGTGTAGTACGGGGCCGGGAGCCAATCCTTACTGATTGGCAAGACGATGCTTACGCGATTCACGGGCAAGGTGTCGCCAGCACAATTGCGCGACGGGACGGCGGCCCTGGTCTCAGGGCTACCGTGTGCGGCTAAGGCCGACAAGTCGTCAGGGTCGCCAGCAACGTCCTGACCGGGTGCGTCATCGTCCGATGATGATGTCAATGGCGTTCTCCGCGCGGGCAATTGGATCTTCGCCCTAGATCTTCAGTATCCATTAGCCTAGCGCTGGTCAGTAAAGTATCCGGCCGAAGTCTTGTCAAGTCTTGCTTCCGCTCGACATGCGAGGTTAGGCTGCCCGTGGCCGCTGCCGACATTCGGAGACACAATGCCAGGTCTGCCCTTAGTCTCATCCGTGCCTCGCTACCTCACCGTCTACGTGAACTGGGCGTGCAACTTAACATGCCGTGAATGCTGGATGTATGGCGACTCATCCAGCGAGAGCACATGGCTCGAAGAGGTTAAGCGGGATCAGATAAGCCTCGAGATGTGGCGCGGGGTCATCGACGAGCTCGCCGCTGGCGCCCAGCGGACCGGTCAGCAGCCCCTCGTGTCGATCATGGGCGGCGAGCCGCTCATGCATCCCAGGATCGTGGAGCTGGTCCAGCTGGCCAAGGACGGCCTGCCAGACGGCTGGCTTGACCTGGACACCAACGGGACCCTGCTGCCGCGCGTGGCCGATGGCCTGGTGGACGCGGGCCTGAACGCCGCCTACGTATCGCTGGACGGGCCTACGCCGGAGATCAACAACCCGATCCGCGGCCGCAACTCCTTCGAGCGGGCGGTAGCCGGCCTCAAGTCGCTGCAGCGGGCCAGCAGGAACGGCAGCCCGGAGATCGCGATCAACTTCGTGCTGACCGGCATGAACTACCGGTCGCTGCCGGAGATGATCCGGGTAGCCGAAGGCCTCGGCGTGCCGCAGGTCACCGTCGGGCTGGCCAGCTTCTTCACCAGGGACGAGGGCGCCCGCGCGCGGAAGGCCTTTGAGCCGGTCACCGGCCAGCCGTTCATGTCCTGGGCCGGCTACTGCAACGAGCACCAGCACGCCGAGATCGACCAGGCCGAACTGGCGGACATCCTGGACGAAGCGCAAACCATCTCGCCCGACGTCGAGGTGCTGATCACCCCGACCCGGTACAGCAACGCGCAGAAGAGCGGGTTCTTCAGCGACAAATGGTCTAGCACGGTGCGCGAGACCACCTGCACGAAACTGTGGGCGCAAACCACGGTGCTCCCTAACGGGCAGGTGATCAGCTGCACTACTTTCGCCGACACCGTGATGGGCTCGCTTAGGGAATCCAGCCTGGGCGAGATCTGGCACGGCGACACTTATAACCGAATGCGCGCGATGATCCGTGAGGGACTCACGCCGATCTGCTACCGGTGCTGTGAGCTGAATATGGACATCGAGGTCGATCCGGAACTTTACGTCATAGAGGCGCCGGCCGCCGCCCGAGCCGTCGCGGATAGCAGGTGACGATGACGCCGCGCAGCGTTCAGCAGGTCTGCAGCTCGACGTATGCGGACAACGCCCGGGCCACGCAGATCTACGGCGAGGTGTTCCGGCTGACGTTCGAGTACGTCTACGGCAGCCACATTCCCGGGGCGATCGTGGAATTCGGCTGCTTCGAAGGCTTCAGCACGCTGCTGCTCGCCGACCTCATCAGCGAGTTCAACGCGCAGTCGGACTTTTACGCGGCGCTCTTCCCCCGTCATTTCTACGTTTACGACTCCTTTGCAGGATTTCCGAAGAGCACCAACCCGGTGGACTCGATCTGCTACGAGGTCGCCGACAGCGGGTACTGGCGCGAGCACGAGGACGCCTCGCCGCCCGGCACCGAGGAGATGCTCCGCCAGGAGCTGCCGCGGCGGCTGGGCAGCTCGGACTGGACGGTCGTGCGCGGCATCTTCTCCGACACGCTGGTCTCCGCGCCGATCACCGAGCCGGTGGCGATCGTCAACCTGGACTGCGACCTGTACGCGTCCACGGTGGACGTGCTGGATCACCTGCTCGGCGGGCGGCTGCTGCCGGACGGTGCCGTGCTGCTGATGGACGACTACAACTGCAACCGGGCGAATCCGCGCTTCGGGATGCGCCGGGCCCTGCGTGAGTGCTTCGCCCGCACCGACGGCTTCTACGACTACAGCGAGTTCGTCCGCTACGGCTGGCACGGCCGCGCGTTCTTCGTCCACCGGATGGGCGACAGCCCGGATCCGGCGAACGGCGACTCCCCAGGCTCAGCGAACGGCGACTCCCCGAGTTCACCGAACGGCGACTCCCCGAGCCCGGAGAACTAGGCCATGGCGGAAGCGGCGAGCGCAGCCGCGGGTGCGGGTGCCGCTGCGGGGTCCCAGGGGTCGGGACCGGCCGGGTCGGCTGAGGCTGGGCCGGACGGATCTGGATCTGCGGGAGCTGGGTCGGCTGGTGTAGCGGCGTCGGCCGGGGCGAGGTCTGGACCGGCTGGTGTAGCGGCGTCGGCCGAGACGAGATCGGCCGGCGGAGCGGTGCCGGCCGGCGGAGCGGTGCCGGGTGGGGGAAGCGGTGCCGGGTGGGGAAGCGGTGTCGGCCGGAGCGGGACCTGGGCCAGGTCCGGCTGGCGGAGCGGCGTCGGCGGGGATGGGATCGGCCGGGGGAGCGGTGATGACTGAAGCGGTGCCGGCCGAGGGAGCAGTCCCGGGCGGGGGAGCGGTGCCGGCCGGGGACATGCTGGCCCTGGTGGTGCGGGGCTCGCGGCGGCACGCGCTGGAGCGGGTGCGGCGACCGGTACCCGGTCCGGGCGAGGCCTTGGTCGCCGTCACGCACGTGGCCTTGTGCGGTACCGACCTGCGGCTGCTGCGCGGCGGGCTGCACGACGCGCATTACCCGGTGATTCCCGGTCACGAATGGGCGGGCCGAGTGCTGGCCGCGCCGAGCCGCCCCGAGCTGGTCGGCTCGGCTGTGGTGGCGGACGGCATGTCCCCGTGTGACCGGTGTGACATGTGCGCCGATGGCGCGTACAACCTGTGCACCGACCTGGACGAGGTCGGCTTCACCCGGCCCGGCGCGTTCGCCGAAGCGCTCACCGTGCGCGCCGCCAACCTGCGGCCGTTGCCGCCGGACCTGTCCGGTGCCGAAGGCTGCCTGCTCGAACCGCTCTGCGTCGCGCTGCACGCGATGGAGCGCGCGCCGGATCTCACCGGCCGCACGGTCGGCGTGATCGGCGCCGGCACGGTCGGACTGCTGGTGGCCCAGCTGGCCAGGGCGGGCGACGCCAAGACGGTCCTGGTGGCCGACCCGCAAGAGCATCGCCGCCGGATCGCGGCGGAGCTCGAGCTGACGGCCCATCCGGCTGCCGGGGACTGGCAGGCGGATCTTCCCGAGATCGTCTTCGACGCCACCGGCGTGGCCGCCGTTTTCCCCGCCGGACTCGAGGCCACCCGGCCCGGCGGAACGTACGTGCTGGTTGGCTATTCGGGCGAGGACTCGGTCACGATGCCGCCGAGCACCGTGATGCTCCGCGAGCTGACCGTCATCGGAGTGCTGTCCGGCTACCAGCAGCTGGACAAGGCGCTAGACATGGTGCTGTCGGGCGCGGTCCGGCTTGGCCCGCTGATCAGCGCGCCCCGCCTGCTTTCCGAATACGGCAGCGTCCTCGACGACCGCGACGGCCCGCCCCCCCTGCGCCACTTCTTCATCAGCTCAGCCTGACCAGCCCGGTTCCCACCGGTCGGCTGGCTTCCCGGTCGGCTGGCTTCCCCCGGTCGGCTGGCTTCCCCCGGTCGGCTGGCTCTCCCGATCAGCCCAGCCCTTTGATCAAATGTTTTCATGATCATTTCGACTTTGCATGCGTTCTGACAGGTTCGTGACCGACTTTGTCCGGGTTTGTGGGCGCAGAACGCATGCAAAGCCTTCTCATCCGGGGAGATGGTCGCGCGGGCGTGGAAATTGTCCGGGGTGCGGGCCGCGGATCGATCATGAAGGCAGCCGCCCAGCGGGGGACTAGGGATTCCGCCGGGCGGGCGGCAGGCGGCGGGATCCTGCCGGGCTGGCGAAGTGGCTTGATGCGAGAGGGGGGTTAGGACGGGTCGGCATCGAGGATGGCGGTTAGCTGGCGGACCCGGTCAGGATCTCCCAGTGCCTGCAGGCAGAAGTCGCAGATGCTGGCGAACCGCTCGCCGGACAACTCGCGGAACATCGGGTGATCGCGCACGAGGTTGCGGAAGTAGATCGGCGACGCGGGGTCGTAGAAGGCGGTCACCAGGCGCTCGCCCCCGGGCCCGCTCCCGGCGCCGCCGTCGGGTCGGGCCGTCTCGGCGGAGCGGATGGAGCCGAGGAAAACTGGCGTGCGCTTCATCGCGTTGGTGCTGACCTCCAGTTCGCAGCACGCGTATACATCGCCGGTCGCGTGCACGGTGGTGGTCAGGCTGTCGCAGTCGGGCAGGTCGTCGACCGGCCGGCGCACCTCAATGGCCATGAGCTCACTGCCGCGGCCCCGGTTGAGCAGCTCATTGCGGATGAATGGCTCGCCCGCGGCCTCAAGCGCGTCGATGATTTTCTCGTCGGTCTCGGGATCGCTGGACGGGCAGAAGTTAATCTCGGTCAGCATTCCGTAGGATCGCGCGGCGCGCGCGGCGTTAATGACCCGGTCGACCGGGAAGTACGCGACGTGGTAGGCGTCGGCGCTCAGGCTGACGCCGGAAATGCCGGCCTGCACGAACGGCGTCAGGTGCTTACGCGCGGTTACGTCGTTCCGCGCCCAGTACGCATTGGTCTCGACGTCCACGACGTAGCCGAGCTCGCGTGCGCTGGCGATCGCCGCGCACATTTCGGCCGGGTACAGGAAAACCTCGCCGCCACTGAAAGTGACGTGCTTCTTACCGGATTCGTGCCCGGTCGTGAGCGCCGACCGCACTTCGTCGAGCGTCAGCCGCTCGCTGCGGTGCGGACTGGATTCAACGATGCAGTGCGCGCACGCTAAGTTACAGGTCAGAGTGAAATTGATCGCCAGGCGCTCATTCGGCGGAAACCGGTCCCAGATGGCAAGGGAATCGTTGACCTCAGTCACTAGCTATCCGCTCCATCCTTCTGCGATAGGCCTGTCTGCGATAGCTGAGCCGATTGCCTGCCGACCTCGCGGGGTGGATGCCCCAGGGCATAGCAAGGGCATGGCAAGCCAATTAACTTGATCGTAAGCCATACCGGGCCCGCCGGACAACCCCGGAACGGCGGAAACTGCCGTGCGGCGAACATGCCTGTGGCGATTGCGTGCGGTCTGCGAGGCGGGTGTTGGCGGACGTTGCGGGGCGTGGCCTGCGGCCCGCGATGAACGGATACCGAGGTATGCCAATAATGCGCGGCATTGATCATTGTTTCTGCCGGGCGTTCATCGGATAATGGTCCTGGGGGATCCGCTGACGAAGGACCGGACGGCATCAGGGCCGGCCCGCGTCATCCCGGGAGCGCATCGGGATGCCTTAAGGAGATGATCAGTGAGCGACGGTTCTACGCCAGCCCTCCGGTCACCGTGGGTACTGCGGCTTACCCCCCATTTTTACTGGCCGCAGCTAGCCGAGTCATCCTGGCCCGTCAAGTTCGATGCGATTGGCGGCATGCAATCGCAGATCAACCGGCTGACGATGGCCCTGGACGCGGCCGGCGTAGAGCAGACCGTGCTGACATTGCGCATTCCGGGAGCGCCGACGTCATGGCAGATTTCCGACCATACCGAGGTGCGCGGTGTCCGGATACCGGTGCTGCCGGTGCGCTCGCGGATCCGGGGAATGGTTGACCTCAACCTCTCCTGGGCGCTCGGTGTGATCGGATACCTGATCCGGCACCGGCGGCGACCCGATGTATTGCACGTGCATTGCAGCGGGGTAACCATTCCGCCGCTTCTCGGCTGGCTGCTGTCGCGAACGCTGCGGGTGCCGCTTGTGCTGACCATTCACTGCTCGATCATCGTGACCTATCACCCGATGAATGCGCTGGACCGGATGCTGCAGCCGATCGCCCGGCGGATCGAGCGGATGGCGCTGCGCACGGCGGCCAAGACGATCACGCTGACGCCGCGGACCATCCCGGCGTTTGCCGACGTCACCGGCAGGTCGGCCGACTTCACCGTGCTGCCCGACGTGATCGACGCCGATGGCTTCGCCGCGCAGGCGACGACCGACGCGGTCAGCCAAGCCCGGCGGCAGTGGGCTCCGTCCGGCGACACGGCCGTGATCGGCTATGTCGGGCGGATCGCCAGGGAGAAGGGCTGGCCGATCATCCTCGATATCGCCGAGGAGTTGCGCGACGAGCCCATTCACTGGCTGATCTGCGGTGATGGCAATGAGCGGGATCTGTTCGAGAAGGAAACGGCGCGCCGCGGCCTGGCTGACCGGGTGACCGTTACCGGCTACCTGCCGAACGAGAAGATCGCCGCCCTGATGGGCGTGATGGACCTGCTGCTGATGGCCCCGCTGCATGAGGAGTTCGGCAGCGTGATGCTGGAGGCGATGGCGGTCGGCCTGCCGATCGTGGCGGTCGGCGTGGGCGGCGTGGCGGACGTGCTTGACCACGGCGAACTCGGCTGGCTGGTACCCGAGCGGTCGGCCCGGGCGTTCGCGGCCGGCATCAGGTCCGCGCTGGGTGATCCCGAAGCGCAGTCGGCCATTGCCGGGCGGGCGGCCAAGGCGGTGCGTCAAAGGTATGACGTGACCGTGGTCGCCGGGCGCGTTGCCGAGTTGTACAGGAACCTTTCAGGCATGCAAGGTACGCAAGGTGAGCAAGGCCCGCACGGCAGGTAGGGCAGGCAATCGGGAGATGCGCCATCCGACGGTACGCAAACGGTTCTTAACGGCCAGCCGAATCGACAGCCGCCCGGCCCCCGGCTAATCGATCATTCGGCCCATTCGAATCACGACCGCAAGCCGGATGATGAGGAGGCAGAAACGGCCATTGCGCCCGTTTTTCTTCTTGATACCGGAAGGGCCTCGGTGTTACGCTCATTGGGATGACGACTGGGTCCGGCGGCAGGGGGTTAGCTCGAGGGTACCAGCGATTACTGATAGTTAAAGCATAGATCACTGGCAGTAGACCCACCACCATCCAGGCTAGGAGATCGTCATGGCGGAGTATTACCCGAAGACCGGTGTGTGCTACGACAACGCCGAGCGCAACAAGATCTATATGATCTACACGTTCGGCTGCAATGCCGCTTGTGACCACTGCCTGGTCGAGTCGGGTCCCAAGAGGCGCGGCAAGCTCACTCCCGAGATCGCAGGCGAATTACTGCGGATCGGCGCGGAGCATGGCAAGAGCTTCCTTGATCTCTCCGGCGGAGAGATGATGCTCTACCCTAGGGAGGTAATGCAGGTCGCGAGCACCGCGCGTGACCTCGGCTACTACGTCTGCCTCAATACCAACGCCTACTGGGCGCGTACGCCAGACAAGGCGCGGAAGATGCTTTCCCAGCTTCAGGACGCGGGGGTCCAGGCCATTTTTCCGAGCGCGAGCGCTTATCACCTCAAGTACGTGCCGCTGGAGCGGGTGAAAAACCTGCGGGGCGCCTGCTTCGACCTCGGCGTGACTTACGAGCTTAACTGGGTGTACTCCGATCAGCCGGAGACCGATGAGTGGATCAAGAAGGAGATGGGCCTGGAGGACGAGACCATCTACTTCGACTCGCTGACGACCAGCGGAAACAACCCGGAAACGATGGAGCGGCTGAAGCAGATCTACACCAAGCGGACCCCGGACGAGCTCGATGACTGCCTGAGCGTCCACCTCGGCGTCAACCCGCACGGTCACGTCGTGAGCAGCTGCCAGATGACCGCCACCAACGACAAGTTCATGGACACGCCATTCTTCCTCGGCAATTTCTACGACCAGCCGTTCGAGGAGATCATCCATGCCGAGGAGCGGTCTCCGGTGGTGCAGTTCCTCTACCGTAACCCGCATCCGGCGCTGCACAAGCTACTTTCAGGGACCGACGAGATCGCCGACTACTATCTGGCGACGTACCCGTCGCGAACCTATTACGGCGTCACCGACTATTACCTCGATATATTCCGTGACGAACGTATTATGGCGAAAATCGAAGAATGGCTTCCTAATATCGAAGACATTCGCGCCGACGTGCCGGCCTAGCGAGCGGTACAGCGGTTCTGCCCGGGTTCGCAATCATTCCTGAGGGACGTACATGTCTATTCAAGCTGTCGATGCTCAGCGCGCATACGACACCATCATTGTCGGCAACGGGAGCATCGGCCTGTCGCTGGGCCTGGTGCTCGCCCGGCGCGGGCTGGCGGTCGCGGTGGTCGGGAAGTCGAGCCGCCCATTCGCCGCCTCAGCTGCGGCGGGAGCGATGAACGGCTGCTTTGGCGAGGCCACGCCGGGCCTGCTGCGCAGCGAGCACGGCCGGGCCAAGCTGGCCATGGACGTGCGCGCCACCGGCATGTGGGACGCGTGGGAGCAGTCGCTGGTCGAGGAATCCGACGAGACCGCCATTCGCACCGCAAACGGCACCGTCGTCATTCTCAACACGATCGGCATACCCGAGATCGACAGCGCCGGCTACGCCTCAATCCGGGCCGCGCTCGAGGAGTACAAGGAGCCGTACGAGGATCTGGATCCGGCCGATATCCCGTGGCTCAATCCGGAGCCTGGTTCGCGCCCGCTGCGGGCGATGTTCATCCCGGGCGAGCGCGCGGTCAATACGATCGCCCTGCTGCGCGGCCTGGGCACCGCGTTTACCCGTGCGAAGGGGACGCTGGTCGATGAGCACGCGTCCGGACTACAGATATCGGGCGGCAAGGTCACCGGGGTCACGTTCGCGTCGGGACAGACGCTATCGGCGCCCACGGTCGTGCTGGCGGCCGGCGCCGCCTCGTATGACCTGCTCGCCGGGCTGCCCGAAGAGAGCCGGGACCTGATCCCCGCGATGGTCTGCGGCTACGGCATCGCGCTGCTGATCGGCACCACCGACGGGACGGTCCCGGACAGCGTGATCAGGACGCCCAACCGGGCGTTCGCGTGCGGCCTGCACGTGGTGCCGCGCGGCGAGGGCCGGATCTACCTGGGCGCGACCAACAACATCTCGCCGCAGCCGCGCGATTCGGGCAAGGTGGGCGACCTGAACCTGCTGCTCGGCTGCACCCGGCAGCTCAGGACCGACCTGGTCGAGGCCGCGGTGGAGCGGATCATGGTCGGCAACCGGCCGGTCCCGCTCGACGGATTCCCGCTGATCGGCGAGCTCAGTGCGGTCGGCGTGTCCGGCCTGTGGATGATGACCGGGACGTACCGGGACGGGCTGCACCAGTCGCCGCTGCTGGCGCACGAGATGGGCGCCCGCATCCTGGGCGAGCCGCATGACAAGGAACTCGACGTGTTCACCCCGGTCCGCCCGCCCATCCAGGCGATGAGCCGCGAGGAGTGCCTCAAGACCGCCGTGCAGCACACGCTCGCGCTGGGCTTTGAGCAGGACTGGGACCTGCCTATGGAGTGGCCGCCGATTATCGAGGAGCAACTGGAGCGCTGGTATACGGAGCTCATGGATCAATTTGACTCGCAATTCACCCCGCCGCCTGAGCTGCTGGCTTATGGCGAAGACGATATTAATGACCAGCTGAAAAAATATTACGCCGCATATAAAGATTCGGTATAGGTATCTGTCCTGCCCCGCCCGGTGAATGGCCGTTCAGCCAGCCTGTGCCGGATGACCTGGCCGAGAGCCGCATACTCCCTGGTCAGACGGGGTGGGACCGGCCCAGCCTGGCGACCGCCTCGACCCGGTGAACCGCGCGGATCCATCCCGAATGCGGGTAAAAGCGAGGGTTCGCATAATGTATATGGACTGTCACTGTACATGTGCTATAGTGCCTCTTGTCCGTGTTGTAGGGGGAACGTCTGGGCTACACAGGGAGCGAAGGCGTAGGAGCAATGGGAAGCGCGACGGCACGTGTGCTCCTGACGGACCATGGGGCTCGCCAGAGGGCACAGAGGGCACAGTGCAGGACCAGTTCGGGCCTGACCAGTTGGGCCGGCGTCAGTTCGGTGGCTCGGTGCGGGCCGCCCGTCGGGATGTTACGGGGATCAGTGCACCGGCCGGACCGGCGAGAGCGAGAGCAGCCGGCCCGAGTTCGCTCCCGCCGTCGCGTCGGCGGTGCGAGCACGCTGAGAATCCGCCTTGGCCGCAACGGCCGGGCGCCCGCCTACCGGCTGCTGTGGGGCTACCGCAAGCGCAGCGTCGTCCGGCGGATCCGCGTCGCTGACAGCCAGACCCCCGTTCCGTAGTCCCGGCCGTATACACCGGTCGGCAAGTCCCGTTCCGGGCATGCCTGTATCTCACCTTAAGTACCTGGCTCATCACTAAGAGAGCCACCACAGAGCTAATGGACAACCCGCAAAGCGTTACATAGCGATAGCCACAGGAAGGCCTATGATCAGCAAGGACAAGCTGACGCGTCCGCTCAATCTGACTCGCACCGCCGGCGAGCGCGTGCTCCCCAGCGCGATGCTGCGGCCAGCCGTTCGCAAGAGCGCGGCCGGCCAGCTCGATCACACCCAAATCGAATTCGCCGGCCACGGCGACCTGCGCGGCGTGCAGGACGCGGATTTCGTGACGCTTGGCCTGGGGGCGACCAGCATGCTGGCCATGCTCTGGTCGGTCGCCATGGGCCGCCGGACCGTGGGGGTGGAACTGCGCGGTGACCCGTCGCTGGGCATCCACTGGAACATCCGAGAGGACCTGTATCACCACTTCGGCCTCATCGACAAGCTGATGGCCGAGCGCTTCAGCGAGGATGAGCTGCCCCGGCGCGGCGACGGCAAGCTGTTCAAGCTGGCCGAGTGCTTCTACAGCCCGGACACGGCGCCCGGCGCGGTGGACGCCGACGAGGTCGCCACCGGCTTCCTGGACTCGCTGCTCGGCGAGGAGGCGCACATCGCCGGCCGGATCCACGCGACCGAGTTCATCGACGACCGCTGGCAGAACGGCAAGCCCGAGCGCATCCTCACGGTACTGACCCCGCCGGTACCGCCCCCGGTGCCGGACGTGACGAAGGTCGGCCGGAGCATCTTCGACGTGCTCGACGGCCCGTCCACGTTCCAGTGCGGCGCCGCCGAGGTCATGATCATCATGCGCCGCTACCTCGAGGCGATCGAGCGGATGGATCTGGATGCCGGCCGCACGCCGCCCAGGGTGCGGCTGTTCCTGTCGCATCGCGTGGTGAGCACCGGCACCGGTCAGGACGACGGCTACATGCGCTGGTTCCGCCGCGAGGAAGGGTTCGTGAACGAGCCTGACGGCCGCAAGCGGATCCGGATTGAGGCGGTGCGCGAGTTCGACTACAAGGGCAAGTTCCGCCGGGAGCGCGTACCCGGCAGCGACGTGATCGACCTCGGGGTCCCCGAGCTCTTCATGATCGCCCAGGGCTTCTTCAGCACCGACGCCGAGCGGCTCGGATTCAAGCAGGAGGACATCGAGGTCGACCACCACGACGGCCGCGGGCCGGTCGTGGCCCAGGCCGACTACCTGGCCGGGCTGCTGGAGATCTGGGTCGACGGGCGGCTCCGCCGGCGGATTGCCTCGGAGTTCGATAAGGAGGGCAACGAGTACTGGGTCCGCCAGATCGCGGTCGGTCACGAAGAAGACCCCGAGGTGGGCTGGATTCTGGTCCAGGTGCCCGACTTCAAGACCTTCGACCCGATCCTGGCCGGGCTGGTCCAGCCGGGCACCGAGCGCAAGTCCAAGGAGTACGTCGCGGCCGTGCAGCACCTGATGCGCGACTTCTACCTGGACCAGGTCGCGCTGATCACCGAACTGCCCCGGGCCGACCTGGACAAGATCCAGTGTCCCTACGGGCCGAAGCTGTTCAGCCTGATCGAGAAGGTCGGTGCCGACGCCCAGGTCGCGCCCAACGGCGTGGTCGCGGGCGACTCGTTCGGCAACGGGCACTTCATGACCAGCGGCGGCGCGATGACCGGCATGATCGGGCACTCCTACCGTGTGCTCACCTACTGGCAGGAGCGGGACGCCGGCATCGAGCCCAAGGTGGCCATCCGGCACCTGGCCGACGCCATCAAGGTGGACACCGACGACTGGATGAAGGTGAGCGCGCAGGAGTTCAGCACGGCCCTGCCGATCAACTTCGGCGCCGAGCGCATCGAGAAGATCGCCAAGGACTCCGGCCGGGACACCTCACAGCGGGCGCACACCATCGACGCCACCCGGCGGCACCGGCACGCGCTCGTACCGCTGGACCCGTCCGACTGGCGCCGCCTGGTGGTGCACAGCGGCCGGCTGCACGCGACCGCGCTGCCGCCGCTGTCTGAATTCCACCCGGCCGTCCGCGATGAGGAGGAAGCCAAGCAGGAGGCCACCATGGCCGAGCCGGACATGAACGGCGCAGCCGGCACGCCGGCCGAGCCCATGCCGGCCGGGAACGGTCAGATGGAGGCCGCGACCGTGGGCGGGCCGGCATGACCGCCACTGTCGAGCAGACCCCCAGGGGCGACTCGTTCGGCAGCCTGAACGAGACCGTCCAGCACCGCAAGCTCGCGGTGCAGCCGCTGCGGAGCCTGCGGGAGCGGCAGATAGCGCTGCTCGTGCTGTGCGCGGGCACGCTGATGATCGTGGTGGACACGTCGGTGGTGAACGTCGCCTTGCCGTCGATCCAGCGCAGCCTGGGGTTCTCTCAGGCCAACCTGGCCTGGATGGTCAATGCCTACCTGATCCCGTTCGGCGGGCTGCTGCTGTTCGCCGGCCGGCTCGGCGACCTGATCGGCCCGAAGCGGCTGTTCGCCGGCGGCTTCGCGCTGTTCACCGTCTCCTCGATGGTGGCCGGCCTGGCCCAGGACCAGTGGATGCTGATCGGCGCGCGGTTCGGCCAGGGCGTCGGCGGCGCACTGGCCACGGCGGTCGCGCTCGGGATGATCGCCACGATGTTCCCCAAGCCACAGGAGCAGGTCAAGGCGATCGGGTTCTACGCGTTCGTGGCGGCCACCGGAGCCGGCCTCGGCCTGCTGCTGGGCGGCGTCCTGACCCAGAGCCTCAACTGGCACTGGATCTTCTTCGTGAACGTGCCGATCGGCATCCTGACCGTCACCTTCGGGCTGCGGCTGCTGGACGACCTGCGCGAGATCGGCAAGGAAAAGGGCGCCGACGTGCTCGGTGCGCTGCTGATCACTTCCTCGCTGATGCTGCTGGTGTACACGATCGTGCAGACATCCCAGCACAGCTGGGGGTCGGCGCGAACCCTGCTGCTCGGCGGCGGTGCGCTGCTGCTGCTGGCCGGCTTCGTGGTTCGCGAGGCCACCGCCCGCAACCCGCTGGTGCCGCTGGGCATCTTCCGGGCGCGCAACGTGGCCTGGTCCAACATCGTCCAGTCGCTGATGGTGGCAGGCCTGGGTGGGCTGTTCTTCCTGGGCGCGCTGTACATGCAGCAGGTACTGCACTACGGCGTGATCGAGGTAGGGCTGGCCTTCCTGCCCGCCACGGCGATCATCGGAGTGCTCTCGCTCAAGGCCACGCCCAAGCTGATCAACAACGTGGAAGCCAAAGCCGTGCTGCTGGGCGGCCTGGTGCTGATCGCGGCAGGCCTGCTGCTGTTCGCGCGGGTACCGGTGCACGGCCGGTACCTGACCGACGTGCTGCCCTCGATGGTGCTGCTCGGCGTCGGCTCAGGCCTGTCCTTCCCGGCCGTGCTGACGATCGCGGTGGCCGACGCCACCACGAGCGACTCCGGCCTGCGGTCCGGCCTGATCAACACCACCCAGCAGGTGGGGCCGGCTATCGGCCTGGCCGTCATGGCGACGGTCTCGGCCAGCCATACCGTGCACGCGCTGGCCGCCGGGACGGCGGTCGCCCCGGCGCTGACCAGCGGCTACCGGCTGGCGTTCTTCATCGGGGCCGGCCTGGCGGCGGCCGGGTTCGTGCTGTGCCTGTTCTTCCTGCAGCCAGCCGTGCCCAAGACCGCGCCCAAGCTGCTGGACCACGGCGGCGGCGTGTCCGGGGACATGCTGCACCGGGATCTGACCGGCGCAGTGGACGCGGACTTCATGGCCATCGGCATGGGCGGAGCCGGCATGATGGCCATGCTCTGGTCCATCGCCATGGGCAAGCGCACGGTGGGCGTGGAACTGCGCGGCGACCCGTACGTGTCGGTCATGCACTGGTCGATCCGGGAGGACTACTACCACCACCTGGCCCTGATCGACCACCTGATGCTGGAGCGCTACGGTGCGGACCGGCTGCCCAAGCGCGGCGACGGCCGCCTGCTCAAGCTGTCCGACTGCCTGTACAGCCCGGACTCGGTGGCCGGTGACGCCCGCGCCGACGAGGTGATCTACGGGTTCGACGTGGACGCGCACATCGGCGGCGGGATCCGGCACTCGGAGCTGATCGACGACCGCTGGCGCGACGGCCAGCCGGTCCGCTCGCTGACCCGGGGCGGAGCGATCGAGCCGCCGACCCAGCCCAACCTGGACCGGGTCGGCGTGCCGATGAAGGAGGTGCTGGAGAGCCCGGCAATGTTCCAGGCCGGGGCCGAGGAACTGCTGATCCTCATGCGCCGGTACCTGGAGGGCCTGGAGGCGATGGACCTGGAGCGCGGCGACGAGCCGCGGATCCGGATGTTCACCTACCACCGGGTGGTCACCGGCCATGCCCGGCGGCCCGGCTGGCGCGGCCGGCTCCCGTTCGGCTGGAACATGACCGCTCAGGAGGGCTTCGTCACCGAGCCGGACGGCCGCAAGCGGATCCTCATCGAGGCCGTGCGCGAGTACGACGAGAAGAACAAGTTCCGGCGCGAGCGGATCCCCGGCACCGAGGTACTCGACCTCGGCGTCCCTGAGCTGTTCATGCTGGCCGAGGGCGCCGACAGCCCGGACGCGGCCCGGCTCGGGCTCAAGCTGGAGCAGGTCAGGGTGGACCGCCAGGACGGTCGCGGGCCGGTGCCGGCCGAGGCCGACTACCTGGCCGGCAACATCGAGCTGTACTTCGACAGCCGGATCCGGCGGCGGATCGCCTCGGAGTTCGACAAGGAGGGCAACGAGTACTGGGTACGCCAGATCTCGCTCGGCCACGAGGACGACTCGGAGGTCGGCTGGACCTTGATCGAGATACCGGAGTTCAAGAGCTTCGACCCGGTCGTGGCCGGCCTGGTACCGCCGGGAACGGAGAAGAAGTCAGCCCAGTACTACGCCGGCTACCAGTTCCTGATCCGGGAGTACTTCCTGGACCAGATGTCGTTCATCACCGAGCTGCCGAAGAAGGAGATCCTGAAGATCCAGCTGGCCTACGGGCCCAAGATGTTCAGCGTGGTCGAGCGGATCGGCGACGACGCGCTGGTGGCGCCCAACGGCGTGGTGGCCGGTGATTCGTTCGGCACCGGGCACGTGCTGACCAGCGGCGGCACCATGACCGGCATGGTCGGGCACGCCTCGCGGGTGCTGCGCTACTGGCAGGCCAGGGAGGCGGGCGTCAGCACTGGGCAGGCCGCCCGCGCGCTGGCCGACGGCATCAAGGAGGACACCAGCGCCTGGATCGAGCACAGCGCGCCGGAGTTCCAGCAGGCGCCGCCGTTCAAGCGGGCCGAAGGGGCCGGGCCGTCCCCGCGGACGGACCTGGCGGTGCACGGCCAGATGATGGACGATATCCGGATGCTCCGCCGGTCCATCGTCCCGCTGGACCAGCGGGACGAGTGGAGCAGGTTCGTACTGCATACCGGGCACCTGTGGGCGTACAACCTGCCGGAACTGCTCGACACGCACCCGGCGGCGCGGGATGAAATCGAGGTCGTCGTGCCGCTGACCGTGGCCGAGATCGAGCTGGCCGCGCGCAAGGACCGGATCTCGGCGACCACGCAAGGCCGCCGGACCGCCCGCCGGATGGATCACCCGCTCGAGAATCACCAGCACGAAATGGAGCACGTGAACGGCTGATCCGGCCGGATCACCGGGCCCGGGCGGCAGCGCCGCCCGGGCCCTGCTTAATGCCCGGAGGTTACGCCCGGAGGTTACGCCCCGGGATTACGCCCGGGGATTACCGAAGCTGGAGGGCTTCGTCTCGCTCGACCGGCTCGGCGACGCGCTCACCCGCGCCGGCCGCCCCGCCGCCCGCCCCGGCGGCCAGCGCCGTATCAAGCTCGGCCTTGATCGTGCCGGTGACCTCGAGGAAGACCGGCGAGACCCCTTCGGGTGACAGCACGAAAACGCACCGGCCGTCGTCCTTGCCCGGCAGCTGGCGCGCCGCATACGGAACGCCCGAGTAGATGCTGACCACGGCCGCGAGGACGTCTCCGGTGAAGGTGCACAGCCCGTCGGGCTGCGGCTTGCCCGACACGTGCTGCATCGAGTCGAAGCAGCCGTCCGGATGGACGAAGATCAAGTTGTCCTCGGCCCGAACCGCGACCGGGACGGCCGGCACTTCCAGCTCGCCGTTCGGGCCGAAAAGATTCGTGCTGTGCGCGAGCAGCCGGTCCAGCGCCTCGGCCAGCGGAAGCTCGCCCCGCTCGGCCATCGCGGCCTGGCCTTCCAGCACATACCGCGGCCACAACGCCATCGCCTGGGTGCAGACCCAGGCCCAGTACAGCTCGGCCGGGGGCAGGATGTCGGAACCGATCGCGAAGTTGAACTGGTCGTAGAGCGCCAGCTCGGTGTCGTGGGTGATCAGGCCCAGCCGCTGGCAGGTCTGGAAATCGGGCGATCCCGGGATCGGGTAGAACGGGTTGGTCCAGAAGCGCACCCCGACGAGCATCAGGTTGATCGAGTCCCTGACCAGCTCGGCCCGGCTCTGCCCGAGCAGCCCGACGATCAACGAAGCGCCCGCGTCGATGCCCTGATCGGTGAAGAAGTTGGCCCCCTCGTTGACCTTGGCCAGCGAGGTAAAGCCCTTGCGGATCTTGCGGAGCCGGACGACGTCGGTGGTCTCGAGCCCGAGGAACAGGCTGCGGAATCCGGCCCGCGCCATATCAGAGACCAGATCCTCGGTCAGCTTGATGACGGTCATGCCGTTGGGCAGGTGCAGTTCGACGTCGAGGCCGCGGTTATAGACGGCCTGGCATATTTCGTGAACCCGCGGTATATCGAACGTGAAATTGTCGTCCTCGATGAAGAACCGCCGGACGCCATGCTCGGTGACGTAATGCTCCATCTCGTCCACGACAAGCTGGGGCGACCGGGCGCGGAACTTCTTCCCGACCGTGGCGTGAACGGTGCAGAACGAGCAGGAGAACGGGCAGCCGCGACTGGTGATGAGCGTCGCGGTCGAATCGTAATGGCTCATGTCGAGCAGATCGACGGCCGGCAGCGGCAGGCCGTCCAGATCCTGCACGAACTGTGTGCGGGGCTGCAGATGCACCCGGTTCGAAGGCTCCGCACAATCGCACAGGCCGTTGCCGCAGCGGAACGCGAGGCCGGGGAACCCGGTCAGACTCTCGCCGTTTACGAGCGCCCGCACCACTTCGACGATATTCCCCTCGGCCTCGCCCAGGATCAGCGCGTCGAAGGCCGGCTCGGCAATTGCGTGATGATGAGCCACCGTCGGGTGCTGACCACCGAGGACGATCCGCGCCGACGGCTGGAGTTCTTTCGCCATCCTGGCGATCTGGTAGGCAGGCTCGTAGTAGGGCGTGAACATGCACGATACGCCGACGATGTCGTAATGGCCGTCGCTGAGCTTGTCCCGGATCCGGTCCCAGGTGGCGCCCCAGTGAACAAGATGCGTCCAGCGCGGGTGCGCGGCAATCTTGGCCCGGTCGGCCGCGGTGTACTCATCCGGCGGGACGACGTAGTTGTCGCTGGTCCAGGCGAGCGAGTCGAAGATATCGACATCCACGTTATCCTGCCGGAGCCTGGACGCCAGATAGGCCAGCCCGATCGGCATATGACGGCCGATCTCGACCATGCACGACCTGATGGGCGGCTTGATCAAGAGTACTCGAGTTAACTTGCTGCCGCGGTCGGCTGCCGGTGCCATTCGGACCCCTTTCTGCGGGATCCGTGAACACGCCGTTCCCGCGCGCTTTCCAGAGCCTGGTAGCAGCGTCTCCCGGTACGGCCGTCGTTGTCAAGAGCGATAAGCCTTTACAAAGAACGGCCGGTGTGATGCGACCCGCCCTTCCGGGCGTCCGGTGAGCACCGCCTGGCCGGGATTCCCGGCAATTTGATCATGCGGCTATCCGCCCGGGATACCGCGCAATTGCGCGAGCCCCCGCGAGCCCCGCCGCGGCCCGGCCCCCGCCCGCCCCGCCCGGCCGCCGCCCGCAGCCAGCCGAACGCCGCCGCCGAGGCTCCTACCTGCGGGACTTCCGCGGCCATGCCCTCGAAGAGTCCGGCCGCGAGGAGCTGTCACCATTGGCCTGACGGCAGCCACCGAAACTTAGTAACGTCTTCGCAACGCATCGCTAGGCGGTAGCCAGGCGCCGCTCCGTACGGCTAAAATAAGTCGGTCGGGGGAGTGGTGATCCGCACGCATGCCACGACTCCCGCAACACGGTCTGACGGCGTAGTTAGACAGAGTGGTTAGACAGCGCAGACGGCGCAGTCGGACAGCGATCAAGCAGAGGTTCAGACAACAGTCAGACATTGGCAGGCATCCGGTCGGGAGATCGTTACTGTGCGAGCGGCGAAGATCCGTCGGCATGTGACCTGAAGGCCAATCGTTTGCACCATTGACGCGGACATCCGCGCCATTGACGGGGCCTTTGCCGGGCGGCATCGGGCGGCATCGCGCGCTCATAGTGGCGGGCTCTTGGCGGGCTCGGTACGCGCTGTCCGGTCCACGGGTAGGATGCTACAATCGGAAGTTGCGCATAGAACGTGATCTTGAAATTCGGACGATGCGGTGGAACCGGTTGCGCGCTTTTTGTGTACCCTGCGTTACCGAAGGTGGCATTTAGCGATGCATTGCAGTAATGCTGTGCGGTACCAACACTCGCAAACTCCTACGCCCAGATTTGTCTTCGAGTCAGGTTGGAGTTAGCGGTGCATATTAGGCTGGTGTCACGAATCCTTCCCCTGATCCTGCTGGTTCCGCTCGCGGCCAGTTGCAGCTCCGGGGGATCGGGCGCGCAAGGGCCAGCGCGCGGCGGAACCGTTACGCTGCCGATCGTCGAGGATCCGGAGAACCTGAATCCGTACCTTGAGCAGACTAACGAAACAAACCTGATCACGAAAACCATATACCAAGATCTGGTTGACCTTTCGCCGACCGGTAAATATGTCCCGGTACTGGCCGCCGCGCTGCCTAATGTGTCGGCCAACGGAAAGGTCGTCACCTGGACCCTTAAGAAGGGCATCCGGTGGTCGGACGGCACGCCGTTTACCTCGGCTGACGTCGTTTACACGGCCAAGCTTCTCATCACCGGCCTGGGGGTCTCCGGGCTCGGCTGGAATCTCATCACCAGCGTCACGGCGCCCACCGCCTACAGCGTCCGGCTGACCTATTCGAAGTTCGACCCCGCCTATCTCGATCAGTTCTCCGGGATGGCACCGGACGGCGGCACGCAGGGAATTTTCTCCAAAGACGCCTGCGGTACTTCGGGCCCGCAGGATCTGTCCGACCTGAGATGCACATCGAAGCCCGTCGGAACCGGCCCGTTTATCCTGTCGAGCTGGCGGCGCGGCGAAGCTGTGACGCTCGCGAAGAACCGGTACTACGCCGGGCCCGGGCCCTATCTCGACAAGATCATCTTCCCGGAAGTCCCGTCGGCATTCGTCGACAACGAAATGCTGCAGAGCAATCAGGCGCAGGCATTGTGGAGCATTGACTACCACAGCGTGAAGCAGCTTCGCGCCAGCGGCGCCACCGTGGTCGCGAACAACCTGTGGGCCAGCCGGATGGAGATCAACAACACGCAGCCCATCACGTCGGACGTGCGGGTGCGCCAGGCCATGTCCCTGGCGCTCAACCGGGCCTCGATCGTCAAGTACATATTCGACGGCGAGAGCACGCCCATCTACTCCAACCTGTTCAGCATCGGCAATGCGCCGACCGGCACCTACGACCCGGCGGCGGCCGGCAAGCTGCTGACGCAGGCGGGCTGGATCCAGGGCGCCAAGGGCCAGCCGCGGGTAAAGGACGGCCAGCCGCTCAAGCTCAACCTGCTCATCCCGTCCCAGTCATCCGGCTACGCCGCGCTCGGCCAGTACGTTCAGTCCGAGCTCGCGGCCGTCGGCATCGGCATCAGCATCACAGTCTCCAGCGACGAGGACACCCGGATTCTCAAGGGCCAGTACAACCTCGCGCTGCGCGACGACGGCTTCGTCGGCGACCCCATTGGCTACATGGAGCGCTACTACCTGACCGACAGCAAGCCTGCCTCGGACGGCACCTGGGATTCGGGCTGGAACGTGGACCGGTACGAAAGCCCGCAGTTCGACGCCGCCATCAAGAAGGCCCAGGTGCAGCCCGACAACGCGAAGCGGGACCAGGCCCTGCTGGCCGCCAACGCGATCTGGCAGCGCGACATGCCGGCCGTCTTCCTGGCCACCTACCCCTACCCGGACGTGTACTCAGCCGCGCTGCACGGCTGGCAGCCCAACCCCAACAGCCCGATGACCTGGGATGTGGCCCAGTGGTATCTCAGGTAGCGGAGGCGCCTGCCGACAGCAGCGCCGGCCGCCCGGCCGACCGCCGGGCGGGGGTCGCCTGGGCCGTGCGGGTGCGACAGTTCGTCATGGCCACGCTGTCGGTGGCCATGACGCTGCTGATCATCTGCGTGGCGACGTTCGGCCTGATGCAGCTGGTGCCCGGCGGCCCGCTGGCCGCGCTCGGCGGATCGCACGGCAAGGCCAGCCACCAGCAGATCCAGCTCCTGACCCATGAGTTCCTGCTGAACAAGCCGGCCTACCTCCAGTTCTGGGCCTGGCTGCGCTCCAGCCTCCAGGGGCACTTCGGCTACTCGCTGGTGAGCGGCTCGCCGGTCGCCCAGCTGATCCAGGCCAGGATCCTGCCGAGCGTGGAGCTGTTCGTCGCGATCGCGTCGGTGTCGGTCGCGATCGCCTGGGTGCTCGGCCTGTGGCTGGCCAAGCACGAGGGCGGCTGGGTGGACCGCCTGGTGCTGTCGGTCACCGGCGTGGCGCAGGGGATACCGGCGTTCTGGATCGGCGTGCTGATCATCTACGTGCTGGTCAAGACCGGCGGCCCGTCCGGGCCGATCCTGCCGATCGCCGGCAGCGAGAGCTACCAGTCGTCCGGCATCGCCCTCGGCGACCTGTTCAGCCACCTGATCCTGCCTACGTTCGTCGGCGCCACCGTGGTCACCTCCTACTACATCAGGGTGGTGCGAGACCTGGCCGTGGACGCCCTGCAGGACGACTACGTGCACGTCGCGCGGGCCAAGGGGCTGTCCGAGATGCGGGTAGTCAACATGCACGTCGGCAAGAACATCATCGGCCCGCTGCTCGGGCTGATGGGCGCGGACTTGCCGTCGATCCTGACCGGCCTGGTGGCGGTGGAGGAGATATTCTCCTGGCCCGGCCTGGGTCAGCTGCTCGCGTCCTCCTCGGCCCGCCAGGACTATCCCGTCGTGCTGGCCATCACGGTGATCAGCGGGGCGATCGCGATCGTGTCCATGCGGCTGTCCAGGCTGCTGGCGGACTGGATCGGGACCGGCAGGCGCGAGGTGCTCAGCGCCAGGACGGGCGGGCAGTGAGATGACCCAGCCCTCCGCGCTGACCGGCGAGCTGATCTCCGTCGGCGGGACCAAGCCCCAGTTCGCGGCCAAGGCCGGGGCCATCTGGCTGGCCATCATCGTCGCGGCGGCCGTGCTCGCCCCGCTGTCGCCCTACGGCGTGAACGCGATCTCGGTGCAGAGCGCGTTCCTGCCGGTCTCGCTGCATCACCTGCTCGGCACCGACGACGTCGGCCGGGACATGCTGACCCGCGTCCTGTACGGCGGGCGGCTGTCGCTCCTGGTGGCCATCGTCTCAGCGCTGGTCGGTGCCGCGCTGGCCATCGCGGTCGCCGCGGTGGAAGCCAACAAGAACAAGCTGCTGGCCCGGTCCGCGCAGCGGATCAACGAGAGCTTCAACGCCTTCCCGGCCCAGTTTGCGCTGATCGTGGCCTACGGCATCTTCGCCTTCGGCTACAGCGCGGGCGCCGGCGTGATCGGCGCGCTCATCATGGGCACGCTGATCGGCGCGTTCTCCTGGCCGTTCATGACGCCGATCATCGCGCTGCGCATCATCGACTTCTACGGCTCGCCCCGGATGAACAGCCTGATCGCGATCGGCGCCCCGCGGCGGCACATCTTCTTCCGGCACCTGCTGCCGATGGTGATCGCGACGATCTGGCCGCTGCTTCCGTACGTAGCCGGCGATGCGCTGGTGACCGAGGGGACGCTCAGCTTCCTCGGCTTCGGATTTCAGCCACCGATAGCAAGCTGGGGAACGATGATGGCGACCGGCGAGAGCTACATCTACCAGAGTCCGTTGCTGATCATCGCGCCAGGCATCGCGCTCGCCGCGACCGTGGCCTCGCTGCTGGCCATCGGCGAGGCGGCCAGGCGGGCGAACTCATGAGGCGGCCAGGCCCCCGGCTCGCAGCAGCGACGCTGGAAGCACCAGACGCGCGGGAGGTGCTCAGCGCGACCGGGATCACCGTCCAGTTCGCCGGCCACCCCGCCCCGGTCGTCGCGGTGAACGACGTCTCGCTGTCGCTGGCCGAAGGACGCTGCCTTGGCATCGTCGGCCAGTCCGGCTCGGGCAAATCGGCGCTCTGCCGTTACCTGGCCGGCCTGCCGCCCCGGCCGGGCGAGCGGCGCGCCGGGCGCATCCTGGTGACCGGGCAGGAGCCGGCCGCAATGCGGTCCAGCCAGCGCCGCAAGTTCCTCGGCACCACTGTGGGCCTGGTGCTGCAGGAGTCGGGCACCGGTCTCAATCCGCTGATGACCTGCGGAAAGCAGCTGACCGAGCACCTGGTTCTCAACCTCGGCCTCAGTCGCGCCGTCGCGCTGCAGCAAGCCGCCGAGTTGCTGGAGAAGCTGGGCCTGCCGGACGTCGGCCGGGTGCTTGCCGCCTACCCTCTCCAGCTGTCCGGCGGGATGCGCCAGCGGGTGGTACTCGCGATCGCCCTGTCGGCCAGCCCGCGGCTGCTGATCGCCGACGAGGCGACGACCGGCCTCGACGTCACGATCCAGGCTCAGGTGCTCCGGCTGCTGCGCGAGCAGCAGCGCGAGCGCAACATGTCGCTGCTCGTCGTGTCGCACGACCTGCGCGTCGTGTCCTACCTGGCCGACGAGATCATGGTCATGCACTCCGCCCAGGTCGTCGAGCACGGCAGCACCGAAGCGATCCTGTCCGCGCCGACGGCCGAGTACACCTCGAGGCTGCTGGCCGCCAGCGGCCTGTCCGGCGAGCAGCCGGGGCTGCTGGAGACGCTCCCTCCCGTCGCCACCCTCGCGCGGCACAACGGAGCCGCGGCCGCCGTGCAAGACGCCCCAGCGCCGCCGGCCGGCCCGGTGCTCGAGGTCGGCGACCTGGCGGTGCGGTACGTGACCAGGGCCGGCGCGACGGTGGACGCGGTGGCAGGCGTCTCCTACCACATCGCGCCGGGCGAATGCCTGGCGCTGGTGGGGGAGTCGGGCAGCGGCAAGACCAGCACTGCGCTGGCTATGCTCGGCCTGGTGGCCCGCTCCGGCGGGGTCATCCGGGTGGCCGGGCAGGAGACCGGCGCGATGGACGGCAGCCGGCTGCGCCGGTTCCGCCGCGAGATCCACCTGATGGCCCAGGACAGCCGGGGCGCGTTCAACCCCCGCTGGACGGTGGAGCAAGTCGTGACCGAGCCGCTGCGGCTGCGCGGCGAGCGCGTCGCGACCCCGAATGGCTGGTCGGTCGCCCGCGCGCTCCAGGAGGTCACCCTCGACCCCGCGCTGAGCTCCCGCAAGATCCGCACGCTGTCCGGCGGCCAGGTGCAGCGCGTGGCGCTGGCCCGTGCGCTGTCGCTCGAGCCGCGGGTGCTGGTGCTGGACGAGCCGCTGGCGTCCAGCGACGTGATCGTCCAGCGCCAGCTCATCGACCTGCTGACCCGGATCCGCATCGCCCGCGGCATGGCCATCCTGCTGATCAGCCACGACCTGGCCGTGGTCCAGTCCATCGCGGACCGCGTCATGGTCATGTACAAGGGCAACATCGTCGAGGAGGGTCCGTCGGAGGCGGTCTTCGCCAGCCCGCAGCACGACTACACGATCGAGCTGCTCACCTCGGCCGCGCTCGCCCGCGAGACCGAGCCGGATCCGGAACCGCTTGCCCCGGCGGGCGAGGCGGGTGCCGTCTCGTAGCTCGCGACCGCTAGATCTCGGGCCGCGAGATCCACGAGTTTTCCCGAACGGGGAGTCGTTTCCCCAGTTCTCTGCCGGCCGGCCCGCCGCGCGCCGGTGTGGTTCATGCGTTGGCGGCTACCGCGGCTGCCAGCAGCCCGTCGAGGCGGTGAAGATCTGCCGCCGAATCCAGGCGGAGCTCGATCCAGTCACGCCGGGCCGGATCACGCCGGACGGCCGGATCGGTGCCGAAGCGCTCCCGGACCCGCGACCACCCGGCCCGGGTGATCCTCAGGTCGATCACGCCGGGTGCAGCCAGGCGGCATAGAAGATGCCGAGACCGATTGCCACGCACAGGCCGGAGATCAGCCAGAACCTGACCACGATCGTCCGACCCGGTATCGCCCATGATGATCTTGGCGGGCGGCGCGTTCCACCACAGGTACCCGATGCAACCGCCGAGCACGGCGGAAGCCACGACCGCCAGGTCGAGCGGATCGCGCACCTGGTAGCACTGCGGCGAGATGATGTCCGTGCAGTCGTTGCGCTCCTCCCAGATCCCGATCAGCACGTACGCGGCCAGCACCACGATCGTGGCCCCGGAGGCCAGGCCGTCGAGGCCGTCGGTGAGGTTGACCGCGTTGGAGGCGCCGACCACCATGAAGACCGCCCAGATCACGAACGGCAGCGTGCCGATGGCCGGGCCGAAATCCCGCAGGAACGACAGGTGCGCGTCAGCGGGCGTCAGGTTGAAACCGTCACGATGCTGCAACGCCTCCACCGCGAACACGGCCGCGACGACCAGCTGGCCGGCCATCTTGGCGCGGCTGCGCAGCCCGAGGCTGGTCTGCCGGAAGATCTTGAGGAAGTCGTCGACTAACCCGACCAGGCCCAGGCCCGCCATCATCAGCAGCACCAGGATGCCTGACGCCGTGACCGGATCGGCGGTGGCCACATGCCCGGCTACATAGCCGATCAGTGGCCGCGACGACGATGACCGCACCGCCCATCGTCGGCGTGCCGCGCTTGGTCTCTTACCCCGCAAATATTCAGGTTCCGCCGGCGGTGAGGTCGCCGGTCACGCGCTGACGGGCAGGCCAGCGACCTCACCGCCATATCCGGCATGTCGGCCTGGGCCTTCATAACCGAAACCCATCCCGGGCATGTGCATACTTGGGAGTGGACATGGATGAACGAGCTGTATCAGGCGGCCCGACTCCGGCGGCCCGGCAAAAGCAGGTGTGGGACAAGACCGCACCCGGCTACGACAGGCAGATCGCCTTCTTCGAGAAGACCTGGTTTGGCGGCGGCCGGGAATGGCTCGGTCAGCGAGCGCACGGCCGGGTGCTGGAGGTTGCCATCGGCACCGGCCGTAACCTGCCCCACTACCCGGCCGACGCGATCGTCACCGGCATCGAGCTGAGCCCCGCGATGCTCGCCATCGCCCGCCAGCGCGCGGCTGACCTCGGCCGCGAGGCCGGCCTGCAGGAGGGCGACGCCGAGCACCTGCCCTACGGCGACGGGACGTTCGACACGGTGGTGTGCGCGCTGTCCCTGTGCACGATCCCCAGCCCCGCCGCGGCGATCGCCGAGATGAAGCGCGTCCTGGTCCCCGGCGGCCGGCTGCTGCTGCTCGATCACATCGGCAGCACCTGGCCGCCGGTCTACGCCGCTCAGTGGCTCCTCGAACGCATCACGATCGGCGCCGCCGGCGAGCACTTCACCCGACGGCAGCTGCCCCTGGTCCAGGCCGCCGGATTCCAGGTCGTCGAAGCCGAACGGCTGAAGGCCGGCTCGGTGGAGCGCATCCACGCGGTCAAGCCCGCGAGTCCCGCAGCGTGAGCGGCACGCTTCCGCGCGATAAGCCGGCCGGCCAGGGAAGCAGGCGACCGACGCCTGACCAGCCTGTGGCGGCCCGAGCCGGGGCCGCGATGTCCGGGCCGGATGTCCTGCTGGCGACCAAGCTGCACGTGCCCCGGCCGCAGCCGGGTTTCGTGCCGCGCCAGCGCCTGGTGGCGGCGCTGGACGACGGGCTGGCGCGGGCGCGGGTGCTGGTGTGCGCTCCGGCCGGATTCGGCAAGACGGCGCTGCTGGCCGACTGGGCCCGCGGTGGCGGACGGCCGGTGGCGTGGCTGGGCCTAGACGGCGGCGACAGCGACCCGGCCCGGTTCTGGCGCTACGCGGTGACCGCTCTCGACCGCGCCCGGCCGGGACTGGCCGATCGGGTGGGCTCGCTGCCTCCGCATTCGCCGCAGGGACTGGTGACGGCCCTGATCAACGAACTGGCCGCCGATCCAGGGCCGGATGAGGTGCTTCTGGTCCTGGATGACTACCACCTGGTTGACTCCTGGCCGGTGCACGAGTCGGTGGCCTTCTTGCTGGAGAATCTGCCGACGGGCCTGCGGGTGGTGGTGTCTGGCCGGGCTGACCCGCCGCTGCCGCTGGCACGGCTGCGGGCCCGCGGCCAGATAGCCGAGCTGCGCGCCGCCGACCTGCGCTTCACTGCCGAGGAAGCGGCGGCACTGCTGGGCGAGGCGGCCGGGCCGGGCCTGCCCGGCACGGCGGTGGCGGCGCTGGTAGCCCGCACCGAGGGGTGGGCGGCGGGGTTGCAGCTGGCCGGGCTGTCGCTGCGGGGGCAGGCCGATGCGGCCGGGTTCGCGGCGGCGTTCAGCGGCAGCCACCGCTTCGTACTGGACTACCTGGCCGATGAGGTCCTTGACGGCCAGCCCGAGCAGGTGCGCGCGTTCCTGCTGGAGACCTCGGTGCTGGAGCGTTTGTCGGGGGAGTTGTGTGATGCGGTCGCCGGCCGGGCCGGCAGCCAGATGATGCTGGCCGATATCGAGCGGGCGGGCCTGTTCCTGGTGCCGCTGGATGACGTGCGCGGCTGGTGGCGCTACCACCATCTGTTCGCCGATCTGCTGCGCGCCCGGCTGCAGGCTGAGCAGCCCGGCCAGGTGCAGGTGCTGCACCGGGCCGCGGCCGCCTGGTATGACGAGCACGGCCTGGCCGATGACGCGGTGCGGCACGCGCTATCGGCCGGGGACACCGCCTGGGCGGCGCGGCTGGTCGAGCGGCACGTCGAGGAACTGCTGGGCCGCAGCGAGGGCGTGACCCTGCGCCGCTGGCTGTCGGCGCTGCCGGCCGAGGCGATACGCGACCGGCCGCGGCTGTGCCTGGCCCAGGCCTTCGGCGCGGCCATGGGCTTCCAGGCCGAAGCGCTTGAGGCCCTGCTCCATGACGCCGAGCGTGGCTATGCGGTCAGCGGCGACGAGCCGTACGAGGACCCGGCCGGGCGCCCGGCGAGCGTGCTGGCCAACGTCCCCGCGGGGATCGCGTTCCTGCGCGCAACGCTCGCGCGGCTGCGCGGAGATGCCGCCCTCGCGACCGGCTGCAACCGGCAGGCCCTGGCCCAGCTGGACTCAGGCGACTGGTTGATGCGCTCCTTCGTGCGCTGGAACCAGGCGGTGACGGAATGGCTGGGCGGACGGCTGGGGCCGGCCGAGCGCGGCCTGGCGGAGGTGCTCGCCGAGCGGCAGGCGGCTGATGAGTTCTTCCCTGGGTTCCTTTCCATGCGCGTCCGCTACGACCTGGGCCAGGTGCAGCACGCCCAGGGCAACCTGGACGCGGCGCTGGTGACCTGCCGGCCAGCGCAGGAGGCCGGCCAGAGCAGCCAGGCAGCCATCACGGGCCCGGCGCACGTGGGCCTGGCCCAGGTCCTGTACGAGCGGGACGAGCTGACCGCCGCCGTTGACCACGCCACCCGGGGGGTCACGCTGTGCCGGCAACTTACCTTCACCCAGTCGCTGGCCGCCGGCCTGGCCGTGCTGGCCCGGATCCGGCATGCGCAGGGTGACGCGGCCGGGGCTCTGGCGGCGATGTACGAGGCCGGGCAGACCGGGCTGAGCCCGCAGGTGGTCACCCTGTTCAATCCGGTGCCGTCGCAGCGGGCGCGGCTGCTGCTGGCGCAGGGCGACGTCCGCGCGGCCGCCCAGTGGACAGCGGCTGCTGGTCTTAGCCCAGACGACGAGCCGGATTATCCCCGCGAGCCGGCCTATCTGGTGCTGACCCGGGTGCTGATCGCCCGCAACGATTGCGGCCCGGCGCTCAGGCTGCTGCAGCGGCTGCTCGACGCCGCGGCCGGTCAGGGCCGGACCGGCAGCATCATCGAGATCCAGGCGCTGCGGGCGCTGGCGCTGGCCGGCCGCGACGATCAGGCCAGAGCCCTCGGCGCGCTGGCCGAGGCGCTCACGCTGGCCCGCCCGCAGGGCTACGTGCGGGTCTTCGCCGACGAGGGCGCGCCGATGCGCGCGCTGCTGTCCGCGGCCCGGCCGGGCCGCCGTATTGACCCCGGCTACCTGGCCACGCTCGTGCGCGCCTGCGGCCGGGCAGGCGCTGTACCGACGCCAGGCCCGGCCGAGCCGCTGACCGACCGCGAGCTGGAAGTGCTGCGGCTGCTCGCTGCGGGCAGGTCAAACCAGCGCATCGCGAACGACCTGGTCGTCGCGCTCGACACGGTGAAGAAGCACGTGACGCACGTCCTGGGCAAGCTCGGCGCCGCCAACCGCACCGAGGCCGTCGCGCGAGCCCGCCAGCTGGGCCTGATCCCCTGACCCCGCAGCCCCGCCCGGCCCGATAGCACCTTCGGGTGACCGGCCGCTGCGCAGCGATATTCCACCCGGCAGGCACCTTCGGGTGATGCCGCCGACGGCCCGGGATCCGTACCGTTCCCGGAGGAGCCAGGTCACCAGGACCGGGCTGGGCCTCACGGAGGATGTCATGTACGACCCGCCTGCCTATCTGTGGGCGCTTATCATCGGCGGGACCACCGTGATCGGGGTTGCGACCGGCGTCGTGCTGTATAGCGGCGTAGTGCGCGCTGGCCTGGGTCGAAGGCGCGCAGCGCTGGTCGCCGGGGCGGCGACCGTCGTGCTTGGCGGCTGGATTGCCGCCAGCGCGGTGATCGCGGGACACGGCGGCTACGGCACTGCGCCGAGCCAGGCACCGTGGATGCTGGCCGCGGCGGCCGGGTTCCTGGGGACGCTGCTGGCGCTCAGCCGGGTGCCGTCGGTAGCAGGCGCTCTGCGGGCCCCGGGCATGGCCAGCCGCCTGGTGCTGCCGCACTCGTTCCGGGTGGCCGGGGTGTTCTTCCTGCTCTACCTGGCCTTCGGTCACTTGCCGGCGCTGTTCGCCCTGCCCGCGGGCCTCGGCGACATCACTGCGGGGATCGCCGCGCCGCTGGCCGCACGCCGGCTCGCGCAGGGCACCGGCCGCCGCACCGCGTTGTGGTTCAACGCGTTCGGCATCACCGACTTGGTCACGGCTGTGACCCTCGGCGCCCTCACCGGGTACGGGCTGATCCACGTCACACCCTCCAGTGCCCCGATCAGCGAGATCCCGCTCGCGCTGGTTCCGACGGTCACCGTGCCGCTGTTGCTCGCCCTGCACCTCACGTCCCTGTCCGCCCTGGCCAAAGCCCCACGACGCAGGGTCCCGGCGAGCGGGAACAGCACGCACGGCGTCGGCGCCCCAGCCACCACCCGCGGATGACACCCACCCCTTAACCGAAAGGACCTACCGTGACAAGGCTGACCCCCCTGCTCGAGCGCAACGAGCGATTCGCCCGCACCTACACCCCCGTGCCACTCGGCCTGCCCACCGCCCAGGCGCTCGTCATCACCTGCCTCGACCACCGCGTCGACCCGGCGGTCTTCCTCGGGCTCCAGCTCGGAGAAGCTCCCGTCATCCGCAACGCGGGCGGACGTGTCACCCCGGCCGTCATCGACGACATCGCCTTCCTCGCGTTCCTCGCCGGGCAGCTGTCCGGGAGCCAGGGCACGGCCGACACCCTCTTCGAGGTCGCGGTCGTCCACCACACCCAATGCGGCACCGGCCTTCTCGCCGACCCCGGCTTCCGGCATCGCGCCGCCGAGGAGACCGGCCTGCCGGAGGCAGCGCTCGAAGCCTCCGCCGTCGCCGATCCGCACATCACTGTGAAAGCCGATGTCGAGCGCCTGCTCGCCTCCCCCCGGCTCTCACCGAAGGTGAGCGTCTCCGGCCACGTCTACGACATCGACATCGGGCGCATCACTACCACCGTCGACCCCCGGAACCCGTAGCGACTGGATCGGTCATGACGGCGGTTCCCAGGTGACGTGCGGCATCCGGTTCTCATAGGCGCTCCGCACCAGGCCGATCAGGGCAGCGACCTTTACCGATCCCCTGAAGCCGCTGGCGATGTCGGTGACCTGGACACTCTCGTCGGCGACCTCAGCGTCGCCGACGACCGCAATGAGGTGGTCACGGCGCTGGCGGCTTGAGCGCACCCGGGCGCCCAGCGACCCGGCGGTTTCGAGGCGGGCCCGCAGTCCCGCGGCGATCAGGTCATCGACGACCCGGCGGGCTGCGGCGTCGTGCCCGGCGGCGACGGGCAGCACGCACACCTGGACCGGGGCGAGCCACAGCGGCAGCCGGCCCTGGTAGTGCCCCAGCAGCGCCGCCGTCACCCGCTCCATGGAACCGACAGTGCCGCGGTGGATCATTACCGGCCGCTGCCTGGTGCCGTCGGCCGCGTCATAGGTCAGGTCGAACCGCTCAGGCTGGTTGAAGTCCAGCTGCACGGTCGCGATGCTCTCTTCGTGGCCGCGACCGTCCCGCATCTGCACGTCGAGCTTGGGTCCGTAGAATGCCGCCTCACCGGGGGCATCGACCAGGCGGAGGCCGCGGCCCGCCAGGTCGGCCGCCTCGGCAGCTGCCCGCAGTGCCGCCTCCGCGGCTTCCCACTGCTCGTGGCCGCCCAGATAAACGGGGCTGTCGTCGCGACGCGAGAGCCGTACGTAATCCACGGGGAGCCCGAGGATCTCCTGGGCCCGCAGCGCCGACCGCATGGCGCGGGCCGCCTCGGCGGCGACCTGGTCGGGGCGGCAGAACACGTGCGTGTCGTCGAGGTTGATCTGCCGGACCCGGGTCAGACCCGACAGCACCCCGGACCGCTCGGCCCGGAACATCGCGCCGAGCTCATTGAACCGGACCGGCAGATCCCGGTAGGACCGCTGCACCGAGGAGTAGATCAGCGCATGATGCGGGCAGTTGGCCGGCCGCAGCACCAGCTCGTCACCGCCCACCGGCATCGGCGGGAACATGTCCTCGCAAAACTTCGCCCAGTGGCCGGAGCGCTCGAACAGCGCCCGCTTCCCGAGCACCGGGGAGTAGACGCCCTCGCATCCGTCGGCACACGCGAGATCCTTGGCCAGACGCTGCAGCTCATCGCGGATCACCGCTCCGTCAGGCAGCCACAGCGGCAGGCCAGCGCCAGCGAGCGGGTCGGTCGTAAAGACCGGGAGATCCTGGTTGATGTCACGGTGATCGCGGTTGGCTTCATAATTCACCGGATGCTCCCCGGGATTTGGAGCCCCTGGGAGTCAGACAGCCGCAACACAGTCCCGGAGCCTGACTCCGGGAGGGCTGGGCGATTGTTAGTGCAGCAGCCGGACGCCGGAGATACCCGGCGTCGTCGTCTCTGCGGAACGCTGCATACCACGAAGATACAGCACCGAGGGGGATTCGCCGGCCTCCTGACCTGCATGGCATGCACCACTTGCGGTCCTATGCTCAGACGAGCGCGCTAACTGAACCCGCGTGGTGTGACGTGTGCCGGGCGTTGCCTGTTATCCGGCGAGTTCGAGTCGTCGCGAAGCCAGCGGTCGAACCAGGCGCGCGTGCGCCGGAGCAGGTCGAGCTGGTGATTGCGCTCGGCGAACCCGTGTCCCTCGCGCGGGTAGATGACGAGTTCGTGCTCGGCCCCGTACCAGCTGAGCGCGCGGTGGAAGTAGATCGCCTGGCTGACCGGCACGTTGGTGTCGTCCTCGCCGTGCACGATCAGCACCGGGGTGCGGATCTTCGACGCGAACGAGATCGGGCTGACTCGGTCGTGGGGGTGCGGGCCGGTGCCCTCCCAGCCGCAGCTGCCGCTGAGCTCAGCTTCCCGGGCTCCTTCTTCGCCGGTCGCGACGAGCATCCCCCAGTCGCTGATCCCGGCGGCCATCATGGCGGCCTTGAACCGGTCGGTCTGCCCGATCGCCCAGGCGGCCATGAACCCGCCATGGCTGGCACCGCCGATCCCGAGCCGGTCCGGGTCTGCGACCCCCTCGGCGATCAGCAGGTCGATCCCGCTGATGATGTCGCTCCATTCGCTGCCGCCGGCCGAGCGCGCGACCGCCGCCGCGAAATCACGGCCATGACCCACCCCGCCTCGCGGGTTAGGCAGGAACACGGCGTATCCCGCGGTCGCGAGCCACTGTCCCGAAGGATGCGGGGCGAGCATGAACTTGTCGGCATACCGGGCATCAGGGCCGCCGTGCACCAAGGTGATGAGCGGGAACGGGCTGTCCGCGCGGTTGCGGCCGGGCGGCAGTACGAGCAGGCCGTCGAGGCCGAGGCCGTCCGATGCCCGGTAGGACAGGCGTTCCTGGCGTCCCCATCTGATCGCGCGCAGGGCGGGCTGGGTATCACTGAGCCGGATGAGCTGGGCCCCTGGGGGTCCGGCATGGACATTCACCGGCTCATAGGAGGTGCTGGCCAGCGCCGCGATCACCTCGCCGGAACGGCACGCGGTGAGCGAGCCGGCCAGGCCGTCCCGGGTGGCCAGGCACCGGAACCGCAGCAGGTCAGGATCGAGCCGGTAGATCGCGGTGTCGAGCCCGTCCGCGAACAGGGCCAGCGGCGGGCCGTCGGTGACCTGCGCCAGCTCCGTCGGGCAGGCAGCCATGCCCGCGGTCAGGTCACGATGCACGGCGGCAGCCGCGCAGACGGCGACATCGTAGACAGCGTCGCCGCCGCACGGTTCTGATATGGCCAGGTAGGCCAGGTGCCAGCAGCCGCCGGCCTGCCACCAGGCCGGCGGCTGCGCCCCGGGCCCGGTCCGGCCCAGATCACGGGCCGTCCCTGTCTCCAGATCGACCACATGCAACTCGCCGGTTATAACGTCCGTCTCCGGGCTCGCCCGGCTGATCGCCGCCAGCGCGCCCCCGCCCGGCCGCGCCGCCAGCTCCACGACGTGGCGGCGGCCGAGGGCGTCCACCGTACGCAGCTCGCCGGTGGCCAGGTCAAGTACCCGCAGCCTGCCGCAGCGCAGCTGCTGTCCCCAGACGAACGCGTCGTCGCGCTCGGCGCGCCGGCGCTCGTCCTCCTCACTCGGCTCGTCGGTGGCCACCACGGCGACCAGCCGAGTGTCAGCCAGCGGTCGGAAATCGGAGATCTCGCCGCGCCAGTCCGTCAGGACCTCGGCCTCCCCGCCACCGAGCCGTACCCGGTACAGCTGACGGGAGCCGGTGCGATCTGAGAAGAAAAACACCGACGCCGAATCCGGCGCCCAGCGCGGATCAGAATCTGCCGCCGTACCCGCGGTCAGCTTCCACGGCGGTGAGCTGCCGTCAGCAGCGGCCACCCACAGCGCGCACATACAACGCTCTGTCCCGCGGCCGGCCGGAGCGACGACATACGCAACCCAGCACCCATCTGGCGAGACCACCGGCTGCGACGGCACGACCCCGTCCACCACCAGCTCCGCGGTCAGCTCCGGTGCCTCTTCACTCATGCCACGCGCCCTTTCCGGCAAACACCTGCCCAGTCAGTAGCAGCGAGCCTGCCACAGCGGCCTTCTAGTCGGTGGAGGTGCCCTCCTCTCAGGTCAGGCTGCGCTAGGCGCGCCCGTCCGGCACGGGCGCGCTGCGATGGCCGGACCACCCCCGGCGTTCTGGAGGTTACTGTGGGCCTCTGAACGGCTCGCCGCAGTCGTCCTGGAGGTCGCGTGCGCATCAGCCTTATCCTGGCCAGCACGACTGGTGGCCACTGGGGCGGGCCGCGAGTCATCGAGGCGTTCGGCCGCCTCGGTGGCCCCGAAGCGGCCGCCATCATCGAGCGCATCTACGCCAAGGACCCCGAGGATCTCCAGGCTGAGTTCAGCCGCGTCTGCTACCCGCTCTACAGCGCCACGCCGGGCTGGGCCGAGGAGTCCCGCCGGTTCCTGGCCCGGATGATCCAGAACCCGGACGTCGCCGCGCACTACGCCAGTCGCGAGGTCGCAAGCTTCGATCCCTGGAGCGTGCTCGGTGCCGTCCGGTGCCCCGTCCTGGTCCTCGCCGGTGAGGACGACCCGGTCTGCCCGCTGCCCGTGGTCGAGGAACTAGCCAGCCAGCTGCCGGCCGGCACCACCCGCTTCGTACGACTTCCCGGGGCGCGTCACATCATCTTCCGCGACCGCCCGGACCTCGCTTTCCCCGCCGTCAAGACCTTTGCCGCCCAGATCAGGGAAAGCCACCCCGCCAGCTGAGCCGCGCTGCCCGGCCAGGAAGACCACAGTCCGCGAGGGCTTACCCAGGTGCTGGCGAGGGCTGGGCGAGCCGGGCCTGCGGCAAGACGGGCTCGAACAGTTCCACCAGGTTGCCGGACGGGTCCTCGGCCAGGATCTGGTTTCCGCCCGTGCCGGTGATGATCTCGCTGCGGAACCGCACGCCCTGGGCCCGGAGGTCATCCACTGTTGCCGCCAGGTCGCTGACCTCGATCGCGAACCGGTTCCACCCCCCCGGCTCGGGGAGCGAGCCGTCCGGCATCGCCTGGCCGCCGCCGGGCCCGCCGCCCGGCGCGCTGAGCACCAGTCGCAGGGCACCGCGCTCCAGCATGGCGAACGCCGGGGCCGGGTGCATCACCAGCGTGAAACCCAGCTTGTCGCGGTAGAACACGATCGCCGCATCGACGTCATGGACGATGTAGCGGACGCTGACCTCAGCCATCAGCCCCTCCTCCGTGCAGTGGGCTTATGAAACGGTACCGTATCATAGCGATACGGTACCGTCTCACAGATACGCGATCCGGTACCCCGGCGACCGGCAAGGACGGGCATGAGCAGAGCGCGCGCCGACCGGCGGGCTGACCCCCGCATCAAGCGGTCCCGGCAGCTGATCCTGCGCGCGGCACTGCAGGAACTCGGCGAGGCAGGGTACGGGGCGTTCACCATCGAATCGGTGGCCGCCCGGGCCGGTGTCGGCAAGTCAACGATCTACCGGCACTGGCGCGACAAGGTGGTCCTGATCGCCGACGCATTCGAGGTAGCGCACCAGCACGCCGCGCCGCCGGTGGCCGGGCTCACCGCCCGGCAGGCCCTCGAGCGGCTGCTGCGCCACGTCGCGGAGGTCGTGACGGACCCGGCCTTCTCGGCGCCCATTCCCGCGCTCATCGAGGGCGCCGAGCGCGACCCGCAGTTGCGGGAGTTCCGCCACCGGTACTCCGAACTGCGCCGCCAGACCCTGACCAGCCTGATCAGCCAGGGCGTCGCCGATGGCGAATTCCGCGCCCCCGCCGACCCCGAACTGGCCGCGCAAGTCCTGCTCGGGCCCATCTTCTACCAGCGGCTGCTCACCAGCGAGCCTTTCGACCCAGACCGCACCGGCGCACTGATCACCATGGTGCTCGGCAACTCGCCAGACCAGTGATTGGTATCGAGGACCACACCACCGAGACACGATCAGTGGTGCGGAAGGCGGCGGTAGCCTTTGACCGGGTGCGGGGCAACGCGCTGCCGCGCGACGCCTCACGAGACCTCATCCTGAAGGTGGCTGACGAGCAATGGAAAACCCTAGGCTGGCGCCGGCATAAGTCCAGCCGCAGCGGCAACGGCGGCGGTCAATGCGTCGAGGTCGGCACCGCGTGGCGTAAGTCCAGCCATAGCGGCAACGGCGGCGCTGAGTGCGTCGAGGTCGCGAGCAACCTCCGGCACGTCGTGGCGGTCCGCGACTCCAAGGACCCGGACGGTCCCGTCCTGATGATCAGCACGGACGAGTGGACCCGCTTCATCGCCCGCGTGCGGGCGACCGCCTGACGCGGCGCGGCTAGCTCCGCCAGAACGCGGACGGGTCCCGGGGCGCCCGGAAGCCGGCGGCCTCCGCGATGTCGGCGGCGAGCGCGAACCTCTGGCCGACGTGCCAGGGGACGTGCGCGTCGCTGCCGAACGAGATGACCCGGCCGCCTTCGTCGCGCCACCAGTCCAGCAGCGTCACCGAGGCCAGCGGGCTGCTGGTGTTGATCTCCAGGACTCGGCCCGATGCGGCCAGCGCGCGCAGCACGGCGCGGTACTCCTCCTCGAATGCCGCCTCGTCGAAGCGGCCGGCCCCGGCGGGCCAGGCCCGCCGCGGGTAGTCCAGGTGGGCGAGCACCTCGAACAGGTCGCTGCCGTCCACCAGAGCGGCCACCTCGGTGAGGTACCGGCGCATCAGATCGTCCGCGGGCAAGACCTCGTAGGCCCCGTCCACATCGGTCAGGCGGCCGTCACAGACCACGGCGTGCAGCGAGCCGAGGACCCGGTCCAGCAGCGCCGCGCCGAGCAGGGACTTGAGGCTGGCGGCGAACAGGTGCGGCTCGCCCGCCTCGACACCGGACCGGATCCGCAGATCCGGGTAGCGGCGGCGGCAGTCCTGCACGCACTCGAGGTAGCCGGACAGGTCGAGCGGCCGCATCGCGTCGTAGCGCGCGTCGCGCAGGCCGGTCGCGGCGATCGGGTCGGCCGCCGTCCAGGTGGCGAAGTCGAGGTGCTCGGTGAACGCGACGGCCGGCACGCCGATCGCGAGCGCGTGCTTGCAGGCGGCGGCCATCGACGCCCGGCCGTCGGTGTCGTAGGACCACTGCGTGTGCACATGGTTGTCGGCCGCCAGCACACCAACGATTGTGCCAGCACCCTCCCGGG
>DASXZD010000097.1:0-8643 GCA_036502085.1 Streptosporangiaceae bacterium | reverse complement strand
GCCTGGTCTTCGGCTCCGAAGCTGGTGCGTACCACGCCGGGGTGCAGCACCGTGGCGGTCACGCCGGTGCCTTCCAGGCGGCGGGCTAGCTCGTAGGTGAACATCACGCTGGCCAGCTTCGACTGGCTGTAAGCACGCTGCCCGGAGTAGTTCCGCTCGCCCTGCAAGTCATCGAAGTCAATGCGGCCTCTGGCGTGGGCGCTGGAGGAGACGGTGACGATCCGGGCGGGTGCGCTCGTGGTGAGGCGGTCCAGCAGCAGGCCGGTCAGCGAGAACGGCGCGAGGTGGTTCAGCGCGAAGGTGTGCTCTAGGCCATCGGCGGTGACGTGCCGGTGAGCCCAGAAACCCGCCGACGTTGTTGACCAGCACGTCCAGCTGCGGGTAGGTGTCCAGTACCTGAGCGGCCAGACGGCGCACCCCGGCTTGAACCGACAGGTCCGCGGCAAAGGCATCTACGCTGGGCTACCCGGCGCGGCGCGGATGCTTGCAGCGGCCGCCTCGGCGCGGGCCGGATCACGGCCGGTGATGCCGACCCGGGCGCCCAGCGCGGCGAGCCCGGTGGCGGTGGCCTTGCCTATGCCGCCGGTACCTCCGGTGACCAGAACGGACTTCCCGGCCATGAGAGCGGCGTGAGCCATGGTTCAGTTCTACCCCGGCGGCCGCCGAAGGCAGTCACCGGCCCCGCCCGGCCAGCCGCTTGTCATTGGCCATGCCCAGATCGTAGAACCCTCATCTTGCCCGATCGGCCCCCAGCGCAGGTGAGCGCGCGTCCCTGGCGCTATGCGCGGCGGCACCGTACTTCATCGCGATCGGTTGACGTGCAGATGGATCGATATGTGCTGACTGCGGGAGTCGTCGACCGGGTCTGCCGGAATTCCGCGTACGGTGTGATCACGTGACCAGATGGTCTCGGGCGACCTGCTGGCACGACGCGTGAGCCTCCTGAGGGGCGGTGGTCATGGCAGGCCCACTGCTCGAGACCAAGCTCCACGTCCCCAGGTGGCGGCGCGGCCTGGTGGCGCGTCCGAGACTGAGCGAGCGCCTGAGCCGCGGGGCGGAGTCGGCGCTGACCCTGGTGTCGGCTCCGGCTGGGTTCGGCAAGACGACGCTGCTGGCGGAGTGGCTGGCTGTCGCTGCGGCCGGCGGACGGTCCGTGGCGTGGCTTTCGCTTGACCAGCGCGACAACGATCCCGCGTTGTTCTGGACGTACCTTGTCGCCGCGCTGAATACGGGCGTGCCCGCGGTTGGTGCAGGTGCGCTCGCGCTCCTGCAACCGCCCCAGCCGCCGAACGAGGCGGGCCTTGTCGCTCTGCTTAACGACCTCGGCGCCATCTCGAACGATGTCGTGCTGGTGCTCGACGACTACCACGTCATCGACGCGCGGGACGTGCAGGACGGGATGGCCTTCCTGCTGGAACATCTACCCCCGCAGATACACCTGGTGATCGCCAGCCGCACCGACCCGCCGGTGCCGCTGGCCCGGTTGCGCGGGCGTGGCGAGCTCGCCGAGATCCGCGCCGCCGATCTGCGCTTCACGCCCGGCGAGGCCGCGGCGTACCTCGACGAGGTGATGGGTCTGGCGCTGACCGCAGCCGATGTCGCAGCGCTGGAGGGGCGCACCGAAGGGTGGATCGCCGCGCTGCAGCTGGCGGCGCTCTCGATGCAGGGGCGAGAGGACACCGCCGCGTTCATCGACGGCTTCGCCGGGGATGACCGGTACATCGTCGACTTCCTGGCCGAGGAGGTCTTGCAGCGCCAGCCCGAGCATGTCCAGCATTTCCTGCTGCAGACCTCCATCCTGGACCGGCTGAGCGGCCCGCTGTGCGATGCCGTAACCGGCCAGGACGGCGGCAAGGCCAAGCTGACGGCGCTGGAGCGGGGGAACCTGTTCCTGGTCCCGCTTGATGACCGCCGGCAGTGGTATCGCTATCACCAGCTCTTCGCCGACGTCCTGCACGCGCGCCTGCGGGACGAGCAGCCCGACGACGTTCCTGACCTGCATCGGCGGGCGAGCGGGTGGCTCGAGCGGAACGGCGAGCCGTCCGAGGCGCGGCAATAGCAGCTACGCGACGCCTGCGGCCTGTCCCGTCTCAACGCTTCCTGGCGCTATGGTGTCAGGCGCACACGCCGTCTTGCAGCCGGCAGGTCACGTCGACCTTGATCCGCATGGTCAAGCCAGGCCCGGCTAGCGCCCTCGCGGTCACGCACCGCTAAGAACGGACACATTGTCTTTGGCTCGAACAATTTCAGATCGCCGATTTAGCGCGGCCGATGAGCAGCGTGGTGATCGATGTTGGCGTGCGCAGATCGGCCTGTTATGGTCGTCCCCGATGACAAGATCATCACCGGTCTTGGTGCCGTGGTGACCCGGTTTGCCGACGGGCTTCCCGTGGTAACTGAGCACGAATGGCGGCCCCGGCTCATCGGGCCGGCGCGATGCTGCCCCGCGGTACCAGGGGTTGCGCCGGCCCGCAGCCCGGCGAGCGCGGCCGGGGCTTCCCCGGTGCGCTCCCAGCTCGATGGTTCCTCTCGGGCGTCCTGGCCGGCGGCCGGGGAAGCTGCAGGCCGGACGAGGCCGGCCAGATGAGCGTCAGGTGGGCGCCTTCGGCTTGGAACGCGGCCAGCACCTCGTGGGGGGCGTCGGCGGTGGTGATCAGGTGGGCAATGTCGGCGGCGCCGCCGAACCGGAAGTTCGAGGTCTGGTTCAGCTTGGCGCCGGTGGCCACGAGGATTGTTTTGCTGGCCGCGTGGATGCTGGCGCGCTTGAGCTGGGCGTCTTCGTAGGTAGCTGAGGTCAGGCCGCGGGTGGCCGAGACCGAGCAGGCGCCGATCAGCAAGACGTCCGCGCTGATGGCGCGGACCGCGTCGATGGCCTGGCTGCCGTACAGCGCCAGGGTGTCCGGTTCGACCGGCCCGCCCGGGACGATGACCCGCGCGCCGGGCACCGCGGCCAGCGCCGCGGCGACGTGCAGGGACAGGCACAGCGCCGTCACCGGCCGGCCGGCCAGTTCGTGCGCGACGGCATGGCAGGTGGTCCCGTTGTCGATGATGAGCGAGTCGTAGTCGTTGATCAGCGCGGCGGCGGCCTCGGCCAGGCGCGCCTTGGCCTGCTGGTCTTCGCCGGCGCGGATCCGGTAGGAGACGTCTTCGCCGAACTTGGCGGCCCGGGCGGCCCCGCCCCGGGTCCGCCGCAGCGACCCGTGCGCCTCGAGGTCGGCCAGGTCGCGGCGGATCGTTACCGCCGATGCCCCGGTCAGCTCGGCGAGCTGGTCGATGCGGATGCGTCCGCTGCCGCGCACCGTCTGAACGATCAGTTTCTGCCGCATTGATCGTTGCATGTGATCATTTGATCACATAGCGTCTGACCAGGCAAGGGCCCCGCCCGGATGACGCGCCTGCGATCTGTTCCGGGCGCAACATCCATCCCCCGCATCGAGACACGCATGAAGAGCACGTTGAGCACACCGCACCGCGCGGCACCGCCGGCCAGCCGCCGGCCCCAGGTCGCGGTCACCGCCGTGTTCGTCGTCCACGGCCTGCTGTTCGCCTCCTGGACCGCGCACATCCCCGGCGTCCAGGACCGTCTCGGGCTCACCTACGGGACATTGGGGATCGCGCTTTTGGGCGCCCCGGCCGGGTCGATCTGCGCGATGGTCGCCTCGTCCTACCTGATCCCGCGGCTGGGCAGCCGCCGCGTCGTGCAGATCGCCCTGGTGGGGTACTGCGCCACCGGGCCTGTGGTCGGCATCTGCGCGAGCCTGCCCGCGCTGATGGGCGCGCTGCTGGTGTGGGGAGCATTCCAGGGCTCGCTCGACGTGGCCATGAACACCCAGGGCATCACGGCCGAACGCGCCGGCGGCCGGAGGCTGATGTCCGGGCTGCACGGCAGCTGGAGCATCGGATCATTCGCCGGCGCGGGCATCGGAGCGCTCGCGGTCGGCGCCGGGATCACCCTCACCCCTCAGCTGCTCGTCCTCGGCACCCTGGCCCTGCTGGCCGCCGGGCTGCTCACCACCCGGATGCTTCCCGACGCCGCCGCCCGGCCTAGCACCGCCGGCCAGCCGCACGACGCCGAGGACCCGGCCCCGCGCGCCGCGTCGCGCTGGTCGGGCGGCATGCTGCTGCTCGGCGCGATCGCGTTCGCCAGCATGCTGTGCGAGGGCGCCGCCGCCAACTGGTCCTCGGTCTACCTGTCCGGCCCGCTGCATGGGCGCGGCGCCGTGCCGGGCCTGGGCTATGCCGCGTTCGCCTTGGCCATGCTCATCGTCCGGCTCTCCGGCAACCGGCTGCTCAGCCGGTACCGGCCCGACCGGCTCCTGCCCGCGCTGGCTCTGGTCGCCACGGCCGGCTTCGCGGCCGCCCTGCTCATCGCGCGACCGGCCGCGGCCCTGGCTGGATTCGCCTGCCTGGGCATCGGGCTGGCCTCCGTCGTGCCCGCCGCGTTCAGCGCCGCCGGGCGCATCCCGGGGTTGCACCCCGGCACCGCCGTCGCCACCGCCTCAGCCTGCGGCTGGGCCGGATACGTCTGCGGGCCGCCGCTGATCGGCCGCCTCGCCGCCCTGGCGTCGCTGCCCGCCGCCCTGGGCCTGCTCCCCGTCCTGACCGCGTTCATCGTGATCGGCACAGCGACCGCACGGGCCCTCAAACCCCGCCATCACGACGGCCGTCCCGCCACGGGCGACGCACCGCCAGCATCACAATGACCGGCTGGCTGCTCGTCGGCCCCGGCGGGCCGCGGCCGCTCGATCGCCGGGAACTCCCCCGACGGTCCGCCCCGGCCGCCGATCCGCCGGGCCTTACTTCCCCAGATCCTTGGCCGCCGACCTTCCGCGGCGTGCAAGGCGAAACTACGTTTCGTTTCTGAGGAACCTGACTCATATCCGATGGCTCCTTGCTAATTGTCCAGTAACCAGTTGAATGCTCACGGCTAACGTAAGGGAGCACACCCGGGCGGCGGACAAGATCAACACACCGGTAACACGGACAAGACGGTGTTACCCAGGCCTCCGCCCGCCATCCTGGGCAGGATACGGCCCGCGACTGGCACACCCATGAGAGTGCGGGGCGCGGGCGGCACGCCCGCCAGGACGCAGAGCGTGGCCGGCGCGCCGGCAAGGATGCGGCGCGTGGCCGGGGCTGAGGTGCGGTTCGCGGCCGGGGTGCCCAATGTGGGCCCGTTCGGCGATCCGCTGCTGACGGACCTGGCGGTCGCGGCCGAGGACAGCGGCTGGGATGGCTTCTTCATCTGGGATCACCTGCTGTACCTGGACCAGCGCTGGCCGATGGCCGACCCGACGGTGGTCATCGCGGCGGTGGCGCCCGCACCAGCCGGGTCCGGTTCGGCGTCTTGATGAACCAGCTGGCTCGCCGCCGGGCGGGCAAGGTGGCGCGGGAATCGGTCACGCTGGACCGGCTGTCCGGTGGCCGGCTGATCCTGGGCGCCGGGCCCGGTTCGGTGCCGGAGGAGTTCACCGCGTTCGGGGAACCGGGTGATCTTCGGGAGCGCGCCACCCGGCTGGATGAGTCGCTGCAGGTGCTGACCGGAATGTGGCGCAGCGAGCCGGCCACTTCCGGGGAGAGCACATCACCGTCACCGGCGTGAGGATGCGTCCCCCGCCGCTGCAGCAGCCGCGCATTCCCATCCGGTGCGCTGGCCGGTGGCCGCCAGGGCGCCGTTCCGGCGGGCGGCCCGCTGGGACGGGGGATGCCCACCCACGCCCGCTATGGCCTGGGGCAGACCATGCCGCCGGCCGAGCTGGCCGCCGTCGTGCGCTACATCGGCGAGCACCGCGACGACGGGGCCGCGCCGCTGACGGTGGCGCTGGAAGGCCGCACCGACGGGACGGCGGCTGACCGCGGCGGGCGGCACGTAGCCGCTTACCGCGACGCCGGTCTCACCTGGCGGGTGGAAGCGCTGGGCTGGTGGCGCTGCGACCCGGCCGGCGCGATGGCCAGGATCCGGCAAGGCCCGCCGCTGCTGACCTGAAGTCATCCGCCTGGCTGTGATGGTCCCAGCGCATGACAGACCGTCTTGTAACCAGCAGGTCGTATCATCGACCGCGATCCAGATGGGGGCACAATACGCCCGGTGATCGCTTCTCGCGGTCGCGTAACGCGACAGCCAGCCATATCGTAATTGGCTCGAACAATTTCAGATCGCCGAATCTGGCGCCGGTCTGTTAGTCACGGTCAGAGCCTGCCAACGTGCATATTGCCATGATCTGTGCGAGGTCGGCTCGGTGCAGGGCAGCGCGCAGTTAAGCCGGTGAGCGGACCGTTCACCGGAGGTTCGCGTCCGGCGCCGCGGGATGCCTCGCGGCAGCTGTCCCGCTGGCGCTGAACGCCCTGCCAGGCTCGCCCGACACGGTGGGTGATGGGCGGTTCCCGCGGCCCGTAGGGATGGTGCCGGCCGCGGTCCCGGTGAGGGCGAGGCCCGCCGCGGCGGCGAAGGCCGTGGTGAACCCGTGGCTGAAGGCTGCGGGGGTGGCGTAGCCTCCGGTCGCAGCGAACGCGGCGCCGAGGACCGCGACACCGAACGCGCCGCCGAGCTGGCGCATCGTGGTGAACGCGGCGGATGCCGTGCCGATGTCGGCGGGCGGCACGGTGCTGGTGACCGACCTGGTGACCGCCGGGATGGCTAGCGCGAACCCGGCTCCGATGATGATCATCGGCGCGACCAGGGCGGGGTAGCCGGTCCCGGGGCCTGCTGCCGCAGCGATCCAGGCCACCCCGGCGGCCTGCAGCAGCGACCCGGTCACGACCAGGACGCGTTCCCCGACCCGGTCGGCCAGCGCGCCCGCCCGCGGGCCGACAAGGAGCGGCGCGATCCCCCAGGGGAGCAGCCGCAGCCCCGAGCCGAGCGGATCTTGCCCCGCAACCACCTGCTGGTACTGCGGCATCAGGAATATCACCCCGGTCAGCGAGGCATTGATCATGAAGATCGCGACATTGCCCGCCGAGAACGCCGGCGAGCGGAACAGCCGCGCGGGAAGCATCGGACGCGCGGCACGGCGCTCCCATGCCGCGAAGGCGGCCGCTGCTGCGGCCCCGCCGGCCAGCGTCCCGGTCACCTCGAGGCTGCCCCAGCCCGCCGTGTTTCCCCGGACCAGCCCCCACACCAGGCCCAGCGCCGCAGCGGTGACCAGCACCAGCCCCGGCAGGTCCACCGCGCCGCCCGGGCCCGTCGCCTCGCTGATCCGGCTGAGGACCAGCGGGACGGCCGCGAGCGCGACCGGCACGTTGAACCAGAAGATCCATTGCCAGCCGAGCCCCTGGGTGACCGCCCCGCCGAGCACCGGCCCGGCCACCGCAGCCAGCGCGGTCACGCCGCCGTAGATCCCGATCGCCCAGCCGCGCCGCGCGGGCGGGAACGCGCCGTTCAGCAGCGCCAGCGCCATCGGCATGATCGTGGCCGCGCCCGCGCCCTGCACCGCGCGGGCGGCGATCAGCGCGGCGGCGTCCGGGGCCAGGGCGCATCCCGCCGAGGACACCGCGAACATTATGAGCCCGCCCGCAAAGACCCGGCGGCGGCCGAGCCGGTCACCGACCGCCGCCGCGGTCATCAGCAGCACCGCGAAGCTGAGCGTGTAGGCGTTGACCGTCCACTCCAGGTCCGCCAGCGACGCGCCCAGGTGCCGCCGGATCGCGGTCAGCGCGGTAGCCACGACCATCACGTCGAGGATCACGATGAACGACGCCAGTGACGCCAGGCCCAGCACCCAGCGCTGCTCCCTCGTCGTCCCGGCCGGTCGGCCGCCTGCTGCTACCTGCTCCTGAACCACGTGCCTTCTCTCTCTGTGCGTTGTCGGCTTCCGCCGTGTTGGGACACGGTGCACGCCGGAAACTGGCCGGCCGCGGAGCGGCCAGTTTCCGGGGCGGGCGGGGTCAGTATTGGCGGAGGACCATGAGCCGGGAGGCGCCGTGCGAGAAACCGCTGACCAGACCGGACAGTTGCTGGCCCGGGCCCGCTCCGGCGACGGGGACGCGTTCGCCGAGCTCACCGGGCCGTTCCGGCGCGAACTCCAGGTGCACTGCTACCGCATCCTCGGCTCGGCCGCCGACGCCGAGGACATGCTGCAGGAGACGATGATGGCTGCCTGGCGCGGACTCGACCGGTTCGAGGAACGATCATCCCTGCGCACCTGGCTGCATGCGATCGCCGCCAACAAGTGCCTGAACCACCTGCGCGCCAGCCGCGGCGCACCGCTGCCCGCGCCTGAGGTGCCGCTGCCCGAGCCTACCCGCAGCGGCGAGCCGCTGTGGCTGGAGCCCGACCCCGACGCGCTGCTCGGCGACCTGCCGGATGCCGCCCCCGGACCCGAGGCGCGGTATGAGGCCCGGGAATCGGTATCGCTGGCCTTCATCACCGCCCTGCAGCACCTCCCGCCCCGCCAGCGCGCCGCCCTGGTGCTCCGCGACGTGCTCGGGTTCCGCGCCTCCGAGACCGCGGCCGTCCTCGGCTGCACCCCGGACGCCGCGAACAACCTGCTCAAGCGAGCCCGCGCCACGATCACCGGCCACCTGCCGCCGGGCGGGCGCGACCACGCCCCGCTGCCCGGCTCTCCGCGCGAGCAGCAGATCACTGCCCGGTTCGCCGACGCGTTCGAGCGCGGCGACGTCGCGGCAATCGTCGCCCTGCTCACC
>DASXZD010000096.1:0-15337 GCA_036502085.1 Streptosporangiaceae bacterium | reverse complement strand
GCTGGCCTCCTGGCGGTAAAGCGCCGCCAGGTCCGCCATGAGCACCCGGGCCGACCAGCCGTCGAACACCGCGTGGTGAACCACCACCAGCAGCACATGCTCGTCAGGGGCCAGCCGCAGCAGCCACGTCCGCAGCAGCGGGCCGTCGGCCAGGCTGAACGGCCGCATCGCCGCGGCGCGGATGTACTCGCCCAGCCGGGCCTGCCGCTGGCCGGCCTCAGGCTCCGCCAGGTCCGCCAGGTCCAAGACCAGCGGCCTCGGCGGGTCGATCACCTGAGCCGGACGGCCGTCGGTGCCCATGACCAGCCGGGTGCGCAGCGCCTCGTGCCGCGCAGCCAGCCCGTCGAGCGCCCGGCCCAGGGCCGCGGCATCCAGCGGTCCCGATAGCCGCAGCGCCAGCGGGATGTTATAGGCCTGCAGCCCCGGCGCGAACCGGTCAAGGAACCACAGCTGCTCCTGCCCGCAGGACAGCGGCGGGTCATCCATCCCGGCCGGACGCCGCGGAATCACGCTCGTCACGTCCTGGCGGCCGCGCCGCAGCCGCGCGGCCAGTGCTTCCCGCTGGGAATCGGTCAGCATCGCCTCTCCTGCCTCACGCCACGCTGGCCGGGCTGGCTGCTGCCGAGGCAGGCAATCCCGCGATGCCATCGGGGCCTAGGTCGGAATCCTCGAAGCCGTGCTTGCCGCGGAGCAGCCCGGCGAGCTGCTGCGGCGTGGGGGTCAGGAACACGTCACTGATATCCAGGTCCACCGCGAGGGTGCTGCGAAGCTTCGTGATGAGCTGCATGGCCTGCAGGGAGTTGCCGCCGGCGTCGAAGAAGCTGTCGGTGGCACCTATCTGCTCGTGGCCGAGCACGGTGGCGTAGAGATCCACCAGGATGGTCTCGATCAGCGTTCTCGGCGGCACGCGCTCGGCGCCGGCGCTGATGCCCTGGGGTGCCGGGAGCGCGGCCTTGTCGATTTTCCCGTGCGCGGTCAGCGGAAGCTCGTCCAGCAGCATCAGGTACGCCGGGATCATGTAGCCAGGCAGAGACCGTGCCAGGTGCTCGCGGACGTCGGCGATCTCCGGCGCGGCCCCGTCAGCGGCCCGCAGGTAGCCGACGAGCTGCTGACTCCCGGCCGGGTCGGCCGCGACGATAACGACGGCCTGGGCGATGGCCGGCTGGGCGGTCAGCGCGGTCTCGATTTCGCCCAGCTCGACCCGCAGCCCGCGGATCTTCACCTGATTGTCGATCCTGCCCGCGAACACGATCGTGCCGTCTGCGCGGCGCCGCACCAGGTCGCCGGTCTTATAGAGCCGGGCGCCAGGGCCCGGCCGGAACGGATCGGGAATGAACCGCTCGCTGGTCAGCTCCGGTCGGCCCAGGTAGCCGCGGGCGACGCCCGTGCCGCCGATATGCAGCTCGCCGGTCACCCCGACGGCTACCGGGTTCAGGTGCGCGTCCAGTACGTAGGCCTGGTAGTTCGGCTTGGGCCGCCCGATCGGCGGCGGCAGCGGGGTGCCGGGCTCCAGCTTCATGAACGTTGCGCCGATGGAAGCCTCGGTCGGGCCGTAGCCGTTATAGATCTCCAGGCCGTCACGCATCCACGCCCGCAGCAGATCACTCGACAGTTCCTCGCCGGCCGATAGCAAGATCCGCAGATCGGGAAAGCCCTCCCCGCGGAGCAGGGTGAGCACGGCCGGCGGCAGGCAGGCGAATGTCACGCCGGCGTCACGGATCAGCGCGGCAAGCCGTGGCGGCGAATGCAGCGTCCCGGCCGGGGCGAGCACCACCCGCCCGCCCGCCAGCAGCGGCATGAACATGTCCATCACCGACACGTCGAAGGTGAACGCCGCGAAGGCAAGCAGCACGGTGGACGGGCCGATCCGCCAGGGCCCGGCCATGCCCTGCAGGAAGTTGATCGCCTGCCGGTGCTCGACCACCACGCCCTTCGGCCGGCCCGTCGATCCGGACGTGTAGATCACGTAGGCCACATTCGCCGGAGTGACCCCGCTATCGGTCAGGTCGGTGCTATCCAGGTCGGTGCTGTCCAGAGCCCGGATCTGCTCCTGCCCGGCGTCCAGCGACAGCACCGTCACGTTATCGGCGGCGGGCAGGCAGCCTGCGCTCGCCTGATCGGTCACTACTACCGTCATCCCGGTGTCGGCCATCATGAACGCCAGCCGCTCGGCCGGTACCTCAGGGTCCAGCGGCACGTAACCGCCGCCGGCCTTCCAGACCCCCAGCAGCGCCGCGAGCCTGAGCAGCCCGGTTCGCATGCACACTCCGACCAGCGTCTCGGGACCTGCTCCCAGCCCGCGCAGCCGGCGCGCGATCCGGTTCGCCTGCTGGTTCAGCTCGGCGTACGACATCCGCTGGCCTTCGAACTGCGCCGCGATCGCATCCGGCCGCGAGGCGGCCTGAGCCTCGAAGCCCTGATGGATGCACACCGGGGGGAACCGCGCCGCCGTGTCGTTCCACTCCGCCAGCTCGCGCCGCAGCTCATCGGCGGTCAGCACCGGGAGCTGCGACAGCCGCGCCGACGGGTCCGTCACCACCCCTCGCAGCAGCACGCCGAGATTGCCCAGCAGCCGTCGTACCGTGGCGGCGTCGAACAATGCCGGAGTGTAGGTGGCCTCAAGCCACAGCCCGCCGGGACGCGGCTCGGCCAGGAAGCTGATGTCGTACATCGAGGCCCGCACCTCGACGTTCTCGCGATGGAAGACCACGCCGGCCGACTCGATGTCGCCGGCCGGCTCACGGCAGGCGAACCCGATCTGGAAGATGGGGAAGCGGCCTGTGTCGCGTTCGACGTTCAGCGCCTCGACCACCTGGGAGAACGGCAGATCCTGGTGGTCACGCGCGGCCTGCGCCGCCCGCCGCACGCGGGCCAGCAGGTCGGTGAACGCCGGATCACCCGACAGGTCGGCGCGGACCGGCAGCGTGCTGGCCAGCAAGCCGATCAGCGACGCGAACTCGGGTCTCGCCCGGTTGGCGCTGACCGTACCGATGATCACGTCGGTCTGCCCGGTGTAGCGGTGCAGCAGCACCTGCAGCGCGGCCAGCAGCATCACGTCCAGGGTGGTGGCCTCCTGGCGGCTCAGCTCCTCCAGGCCGTCCAGCAGCTCGCGGTCGATCATGGTGGTCTCGACCGCGCCGTCGTGGTCGGCCAGGACCGGACGAGGGCGGTCGGCCGGGAATTGCGACGTCTCGAAGCCGGCCAGCGCGCCGCGCCAGTATTCATCCAGCGCGGTGCGCACCGAGCCTTGCAGGTGCTGCCGCTCCCAGGCGGCGTAGCGGGCGAACTGGGCGGCCGGCCTGGCCGGCCCGGCGGCGCCGCCGGCCGCCTCGGTGCGATACAGCGCAGCCAGGTCCGCCAGCAGCACGCCGGCCGACCACTCGTCGAGCACCGTGCGGTGCGCCACGATCACCAGCACGTGCTCGGCAGCGGCCAGCCGCACCAGGCAGGCCCGCAGCATGTGATCGCGGGCCAGCCGGAAGGGGCGCAGGGCCTCGGCGCTCGCGAACTCGCGCAGCAGGGCGGAGGCTGCCTCCCGCCCCAGCCCGACATGGTCGGCCAGCTCGAGCCGCACCGGCGCCGGCGGGTCGATTACCTGAACCGGCCGGCCGTCTTCGCCCGCGACCAGCCGCGTCCGCAGCGCCTCATGCCGGGCCACCAGGCCATCGAGCGCGCGGCCCAGGGCCGCCACCTCCAGCGGCCCGCGCAGCCGCACCTGATGCGCGACATTGTGCGCCGCCAGGCCGTGATGGAACTCGTCGATGAACCACAGCTGCTCCTGCGCGAACGACGCGGGTACCTCGGTCATCGGTTCTCTCCGTCCTTCGCAAGGCCCGGTTGGCCGGTGGCCGGCGGCGGCCCGGAGGGTAGCTCCATCAGCCGGAATACCGGCGAACGCACGAGCCAGCCCGCCGGCGAGGTCATCAGGATCAGCGAGATCATCAGCCCGGAGCGCAGCCCCAGGGCGCCGCCGAGCAGTCCGCCCATCACCCCGCCGACCGGGGCCACGCCGAACAGCAGCATGCGGTAGGTCGCGTTCATCCTGGCCAGCAGCCGCCTCGGGGTGACGACCTGCCGCAGCGTGATGCCGTTCACGTTGAACATCGAGACGCTGCCGCCGTAGATGAGCTGCCCTACGGCCAGCACGGTCACCGCGAGCGGGCCGCCGTGACGCGGGATCAGCAGCAGCAACGGCGCGGTGGCCATGCAGATCGTCGCCACGGCCATCGCGCGGCCGAACCCGAGCGCGTTGCGGACCCGGCTGGCCGACAGCGCCCCGAACAGCCCGCCCGCCGCGGCGGCGCCCATGACGATGCTGAGCTGGAACGGGCTCAGGCCCAGAGTCCTGATCGCGTACACCACGAAGATCGTGATGAACGAGCCGAAGAACAGGTTAAGCGTGGTCGACTGGGTCAGCAGCGCCCGCAGCAGCCTGCTTCCGTAGACCGCGCCGAACCCTTCCGCAATCGACCGCAGCACCGAGGGACGGCCGGCGGGGAGCTCCGGCTCCGGCTCGGGTTTCCCGATGCTGATCAGGCCGAACGCGGAGAACAGGTAGGACACCGCGTCCACCGACAGCGTGATCGGCGCGGTGATCAGGCCCACCAGCAGGCCGGCGAGCGCGGGGCCAGAGACGCCCGCGAACGCGGTACTGGCCTGGATCTTGCCGTTGCTCTCCGCCAGGTGCCGTGACTCCACAAGTTGCGGCACGTAGGAGAGCGCTCCGACGTCGAAGACCATGTTCAGCGTGCCCACCAGCGCGGTCACGGCGTAGAGCAGGCCGATAGACAGGGTGCCGGTCGCCGCCGCGATCGGCACCAGGCCGATGAGCGCGGCGTTGCCGAGGGCACAGCTGATGAGCACCGGCCTGCGCCGCCTGCGATCAAGCCAGACGCCGGCGAAAACCGACAGCAGGATCACCGGCACGAAGCGCACCGCGAACAGCAGCCCGACCTGGAACACCGTGGCGTTGAGCGTGAGGACCGCCACCAGCGGCATCGCGAACTGGGTGACCTGCGTGCCGATCAGCGACACGGTCTGCCCGGCCCACAGCTTGACGAAATCCCGGTTGGCGAACGCGCCGCCCTGAAGCGCCGCGGAGCCTGGGGCCGGGCGGGGATCGGCCGCGGTGGCCTTCAGGTCAGGCGCCATCATCGCCGTCCTGCGCGCAGGAGGGACGGGCCGGCTGGCCCGCGCCGTTGATCCGCGTCAGGTAGGTCTCCAGGATATGCTGCCGACGCGGCTTGAACTGTGATGTCAGCAGGCCATTTTCGATTCCGAACGGTTCGCTGGCGATCACCAGCCCGGCGATCTGCTCGTCCCGGCCGAACGTGACGTTCGCCGCGGCCAGCCGCGCCGTGATCGCTCCCTCGTCCGCGGGGTCGCATGCGGGTGACACCACGGCGACCAGGCGGGTCTGCGCGGGGCAGAACACCACGCATTCCTCGATCGCCGGGCTTGCCTTCAGGTACTCCTCAAGCGGCCGGACGATGACCTTCTTGCCGTTGTCGAGCACGATCACGTCGTCGGCGCGGCCGCGGATGAACAGGAAGCCGTCATCGTCGATGTAGCCGAGGTCGCCGGTGCGTACCGTGCCGTCCTCGCCGAAGACGCGCTCTGACTCGCCGGGACCGGCGTACTCGTAGCGCCGGTTGACCGGATGCTCGCTGTGCACGCTGATCAGCCCGTCGGGACCGAACAGCACCTTCTTGCCGGCCAGTACCTGGCCGACGCTGCCCTCCCGGTGCGCACCCGGATGGTTCTTGCTGACGATGCAGGTCTCGTTCAGGCCGTAGCCCTCGTAGATCGGCAGGCCTGCTGCGGTGAAGAACCGCAGCGTGGCCGGCCTGGCGGGCGCCGATCCGGTCCACAAGTACCGGATCCTGTCGCCGAACAGGCCGGTGGCCGCCACGCGCAGCGCGTCGCCGTCCGGCGCGGCCCCGGCTCTGGACTCGATGTGCCGGCGCGCCGTTTCGTAGAAAGCCGGTACGCCCATGACCACGGTCGGACTGGTCTGCCGCAGGGTCGCGAAGGCCGCCTCATAGGTGGTGACCGTGACGTCATGACCGAACCGGAGCGCCGAGTAGATCCAGTACCGCTGCTGGAGCAGGGACAGCGGCAGGAACACGAAGAGGTTGTCCCCGGCGCGGTGCTCGAAGAGTTCCTGCACGGCGTTGATCGAGCTGTCGATGCTGCCGACCGTTGTGGCGAGGCCCTTCGGTTCACCGGTGCTGCCCGAGGTGAACTTGATCGTCGTGACGTCGTCGGGGCGGTAGACCGCGGGGGGCAGCGGGCTGGCCGGATCGGCGCCGTCGATCAGTCCGGCCACGTCGCCGATGGGGCGGATGCCAGCGGCGTCCGCCTCGCGGTCGGTGAAGAGCACAGCCAGCCGGTACTTGCTCAGCAGGGCGGCGTCCGGGTCGAACTTGCCCGGTTCAAACCCCGCGGTCACGGCCTTGAGCCTGAGGGCGGCGAGGTCGAGCAGGACCCATTCCGGGCGGTTGGACGCGAGGATGCCGATCCGGTCACCCGGACCGATGCCCAGCTCGTGCAGGCCACAGGCCAGTCGCTCGGCCATGGCATGCAGCTCGGTCAGTGTCAGGGTGCTCGTGCCGTCGAGCCGGGCGAACCTGATCTGGTGGCCAGCCGGCGGCGGCGCGGCCACGATCGCATTGATCACACTGCCGCTCACGCCGCCCCTGCTTTCCCGGTGGCCGCGCGCCCCGACGCCACGGCGGCGGCCATCGCCTGGATCGTCTGCACCTCGTGCAGCCGGTCCAGGGTGATGCTCACGCCGAATTGCTTGCGCACTTGAGCGAAGATCCTGGCCGCGGCCAGGGAATCGCCGCCTAGGTCGTAGAACCTGCTGTCGGGGCCGATGGCCGAGGGCGGCAGGCGCAGCACCGGCGCCCACAGGCCGGCCAGTTCCCGTTCGAGGTCGATGGTCTCGCCGCCGCGGGCCGCGGCCGCTTCGGCCGGCGGCCCAGTCGGCGGCCCGGGCAGCGGCACTGACGTGGTGAGCCTGCCGCGGTCGACCTTGCCGTTCGGGGTCAGCGGCAGGCTGTCGTGCCAGACGACGGCGGCCGGCGTCATGTAGTCCGGCAGGTGCGCCCGCAGCGCCTGCCTGATCTCGGCCTCGCCCGGGCGGATGTCGCCGGCCGGGACGAGGTGGGCCACCAGCCGGTCACCGCGTGCCGCCGCCTGCCGTACCACCACGGCCTGCTTCACTGCGTCCATCGCCGCCAGCCGCGTCTCGACCTCGCCGGCCTCGATCCGGTAACCGTTGATCTTGATCTGGAAGTCGCTGCGGCCGACGATGTCGATGCTCCCGTCGGGCAGGTAGCGGCCGAGGTCCCCGGTCCGGTACATGCGTTCGCCCCGGCGCTCGTCGTGGCTGAAGCGTTCCGCCGTCCGCACTTCGTCCGCCCAGTAGCCCCGGGCGAGTCCCGTGCCCGCGGCATAGATCTCCCCGGTGACCCAGTCCGGCGCGTCCAGGCCGTCGGCGTCCAGGATGTAGGCGCGGTTGTTCGCGTTGGGCCGGCCGTACGGGATCCGGCCGCCGGCCGCGCCGGCCCCGACCGGATGCCAGATGTTCCAGATGGTGGTCTCGGTCGGGCCGCCGAGGGAGACCAGCGTCAGGCCGGCCTTGACCCGGTGCAGCGCAGCCGGCAGGGCCGGCGGGATACGGTCACCGCTCAGCATCACCAGCCGCAGTTGGCCCAGGCGGGCGGCGCCGTCCAGCTCCGCCTGCTCGGCCAGCAAGCCCGCGATGGCCGGCACCGAATTCCAGACCGTGACGCCGAAGGTGTCGCAGAGCTCCAGCCAGTGGGCCGGGTCGGCGGCCCGGTCCGCTTCGGGCAGGACCAGCGCGGCGCCCGTGCCAAGCGCACCGAACACGTCGTAGACGGACAGGTCGAAGGTGAAGGCGCTGACGGCGATAAACCGGTCGCCCGGGCCGACGTCGAATCGGGTATTGCAGTCGGCCACGACATTCGCGACGCTGCGGTGGCTGACCATGACGCCCTTGGGCTCACCCGTGCTGCCCGAGGTGTAGAGCACGTACGCCAGGTCGTCCGGGGTCGCCCCTGGCAGCGGTTCGCACCCCTGGCCGACCGGCCAGGGGACGAGCGGGCTGCCCGCCGTGAGCGCGAGCGTGTCGATGCCGGGGCCGGCCTGCCAGCCGGCGTTGGTCAGCACGTAGCGCACCCCCCCGTCGGCCAGCATGTAGCGCACCCGCGCGGCCGGGAGTCCCGCGTCCACGGGCAGATAGGCGCCGCCGGCCATCAGCGTGGCCAGGATCCCCACGATCTGCTCAGGTCCCCGGTGCATGACCAGGCCGACGAGCTCGTCCCGCCCCACCTGCCTGGCCCGCAGCCAGGCGGCGGCGTGCGCCGCACGGTCGAAGAGCTCGCCGTAGCTCAGCACGGCGGAGCTGCTCAATATCGCGGCCGCGTCCGGGGTACGTGCGGCCTGCGCGGTGAACAGGTCAGCCAGCAGATGCCGGGGGAGCGGGGCGGCCGTGTCGTTGGCGGCCCGCCGCCGGGCCCGCTGCCCGTCCGGCAGCAAGTCGAACGTGCTGGCCGACCACGCCGCCTCCTCGGTCAGGCTTTCGAGCAGTGCCTGATAGCCGCCGGCCAGGGCGCCGATCATCCCTTCGGGGAAAAGCCCGTCCACAGCGTCGATCTGCACGACCACGCCGCCCTGCTGCTCGAACGCAAAGGCGTTGAGCCACACCTGCGGCGTCTGGCTGGAGGTGTAGACCTCGGGGCCGAACAGTTCCAGCGCCGAGCCGTCGACGCCGGAACGGACATAGCCGATGGTGCTGTTGAAGGTGAACGGCATGCGCGGGTCGGCGCCATGCTGCGCCAGCTCGCGCAGTACCTCGATGCCGGAGAAGTGCCGATGGTCAAGGTCGCGGCGCAACCGGGCCTGCAGCGCCTGGGCTCGCTCGGCAAACGAACGGCGCCGGTCGATGTCGATCTCCACGAGCAGCGTCTGCGAGAAGTTGCCGATCGCGTCGGCGATGAGCGGGTGAATCGGCGGCCGGTCGGCGACCGTCGTGGCGAGCGTGAACCGGCGGCCGGCCCCCCAGCGGGCTAGCGTTTCCGCGTAGGCGGCCAGCAGCGCCCCGGTCGGCGTCAGGCCCGCGTTCGCCGCCCGCGCTTTCAGCGTGTCCCAGGACGGCGGGCCGAGCCGCGCGCTGTACTGCACGAACCGGGGGCGGCTGATCGCGGCCGGGCTGGTCCGCAGCGCTAGCCCCGGATGCGGCGGCAGATCACCGAGCCGGTCCAGCCAGTAGCGCCTGGAGCGCTGACCGGGAGGCTTCGCGCGCATCGCCTCGGCGCAGGCCACGTAGTCACCGAACGACACCATGCCGCCGGCCGGTTCCTGCTCGCCGGTATAGGCCCGCCACCATTGCATGAAGAACAGGAACATGCTGATGCCGTCCATCACGAGGCCGTCGTGGCTAACGTGCAGCCGCATCCGGTCGCCGGCCAGCAGCGTGACCTCGGCGGCCAGCATCGGCGCGCGGTCGCAGGCCAGGATGCGGTGCGAGCGCTGCTCCCGCAGCGCGGCCAGGCGGGCCTGCTGCGCGGCCGCGGGCTCGCCGCGCAGGTCGAGGCGGTCGATCCTGACCGGCACGGCCGGCTCTTCGATCTGCCGGCCATCGGCGGTGAAGCGGGTGCGCAGCGTGCCGTGCCGGTCCACGACCGCCTGCAGGGCCGCTTCCAGCCGGTCGATATCCCAGCAGCCGTCGATCTCGTGATAGATGTGGCTCGCGACGTTGCCGATCTCGACGGAGTCGCCGCGGCCGATCAGGTATCCGCGTTGCAGCAGGGTCAGCGGATAGCCGGCCGGCTCGGCCGCGCTCAGGTAGCCGATGAGCTCAGCCTTGACCGACCTGATCCGGCCGACGAGCTCCGGGTCGACGCGCTGCGGGGGTCCTTGCAGGCGCAGATCCGCACCCGAAACGCTGAGCCGCAGACCGCGTGCCTCGACGTCGCGCAGCACCTGAAGGTGGTTCACGCATCCACCGTCGCTTCCCGGTCAGGCGCCTCGCGGCCGGACAGCAGCGTGCCGAGCTCGGCGATCGTACGGTCGCCGAGTAGATCCTCCATCGTCATGTCCACGCCGGTGCGTTCCAGGATCTGGTACTGCAGCGCGATCGCCTGCATGGACTTCATGCCGAGCGCTATCAGCGTCGTGTCCGCGACCCGCTCGCCCTCGGGCAGCCCCAGCGCCTCGCGGACCTGCCCGCACAGCCAGGACAGTAAGAGCGCCTCCGGGGCCGCAGGCCCTGCTGGCCCTGCGAAGAACACCTGGCCGGCCAGGTTCACTCTGGTGCCAGGCGGCACGAGCGTCACCGTCTCAGGCCATAGCGCGGGCGGCGCGAGGCCGAGTGCCGCGGCGAGCCTCGCCGCGAAGCGCGGCATCACCGGTGCGGCACAGTGCGCGAGCAGCTGGGCCGCGGCGAGCTCGAGCGCGATCGCGGTCCTGGCCTCATCCGCCCAGTCCGCCATCTCCAGCACCGGGTTCTCCAGGCCTGCGAAGCGCAGCGTGTCCTCGACGATGCCGGCCAGCGTCTGCGCCGCCTGATTGAGCGAGAACCCGTCCTGGCTCAGGCTGCCGGCCATCGCGCCGAGCCGGTTGCCCAGCCGGGCCAGGAACGCGGTGTGCTCCGGTGTCCAGATGCCGGCATCGGGGACCACGCCCTCGTAGCGCCGGTCCAGCCGGGCCCCCAGGTCGTTCAGCCAGCGCTGCCAGGTGCCGGCCAGCGTCTCCCGCACGACCGTCTCGTACTCGGCGAGCGTGAAGTTCGTGCGGTGCGTCTCCGGGCGGGTCAGGGCCAGGTAGAACCGGATGCCATCGACAGTGTCCGGGCCGAGGATGTCCCTGCCCCAGATCACGTGCCCGCGACTGGTCGAGAACTTGTCACCGTTAAGGAGATAAAACTCATTGACGTTGTAGTCGATATCGGGGGTCCATCCGGGATTAGCGATCTTGTACAACGCCGGGCTGAGTATCGAGTGGTAGAACGTGTTGTCGTAGCCGAGGAAATGGACGATCTTCCAGTCGTCCTGCGGCGCGTCGGCGCGCCAGTCCTGGCCGAGCTTGCGGCCGAGCGCATCGATGCCGTAGATGAAGCCGAACGCCAGATCCACCCAGGCCCAGATGACCTGGTCAGGCGCGTCCGGCTGGATCGGAGGCACGCCCCACGACGACGGGTGGCTGAGCGCGACGTCGAGCCGCTCCCGGCCGAAGAGCCGGCTCGCGAGCTCGCGCACCCGGACCGGCGCACGGCCGACACGGTGGTGCTCGAGCACCTCGGCACGCAATTCGTGCAGGGGCAGGCTGTAGCGCGCGATCACGCCCTCCCGCGGTTCGGCGGTGCCGCCGGCCGGGCGCGGCTTCACCAGGTCGGTGCAGAAGTTGGGCTCGCCGCACACCTCGCAGATGTTGCCGCCGGTGTCAGTGCCGCAGGCCGGGCAGCCGCCGCTGACCCAGGGTTCGTAGAGGTATTCCCCGGTGTCCCCGTCGAACAGCGCCGCGCCCTCGCGGCGGGTGACCCGGCCGGAATCCACGAGGCGGGAGAAGAACGCCTGGAGCGCGCGGGGGTAACCCTCCTCCCGGCTGGTGTGCGTGATCTGGTCAGGTTCGATGTCCATCAGCTGCAGCGTCTCGGCGATCTCGGCGCTGTAATGCGCAGCCACCTCGGCGGGCGGCCGTCCCTCCCGCATGGCACATTCGGCGACGTAGCTCTGGAAGTCGTCGGTGGCGGCCAGGTGCCAGACGTTCGCGCCGTTCATCCGCTGGAAGCGGACGAAGACGTCGGTGCCGAGGTAAGGCCCGGAGAGGTGACCGATGTGGAGGGCGCCGTTCGGCGTGGGCGGCGTGGAGAACGCGAAGACCGGCCGGTCGCCGAATCGCCTGCGGCCGGTCCTTACCGCGGCCCGTGCGGCGCGATCGGCGTCCCGCCAGTAGAACGTCGCGAAGGTGATATCGGCAGTGCCGGTGTTATCCAGGTAGTGCGTCTCGAACGGCTCGAACTGGAGCACCATGCCGGGTGATACCGGCGTGCGCCCGGCGTCCACGACGATGTCACCGCGGCCGCTGACGATCACGAACGTCTCGGTCTCGTCGTGCTGATGGGGATCGGAGTGACGTCCGGGTGAGACCTTGCCCCAGGCCGCGCCGATGCCCAGCGACCCGACTGTCCCCATGTCTATCTCGCTCAGGTCGATGCCGAACGAGCGGTGCATCGAGTCCGCCTCATACGTACTGATGATCACCTGTGACTCCTTCGCTTCGTGGCGTGCCCGGCACAAGCGGCTTCCCTGGCGCTCCCGCGGAGGGGTACAGCAAGTCCGCGGCTTCTGATCCGATCGCCGGGGCCAGCCGGTAGCCGGAGCCGTTCGCCGCCCCCGCGAATACCAGCCGCCCGGTGTCGTCCAGCGGGCGTACCAGCGGCTCCCGGTCGGGGCTGTACGCATCGCAGAAGACCCGCCCGCCGCCGCAGGCATCGGCCAGGCCCGGCGCGTAGCGGCGCAGGCAGTCCCTGGCGGTCCTGATGTCGGCGGCGGCCAGGCCGGCCGTGAGCGCGTCGGGATCCACGTCCCACTCCGGGCAGCTGTAGCTGAACAGCCAGTGACCGCGATGCACGAGCGGTAGCAGGAACGCATCGTCGGAGTCGAAAACCACGACCTCGTCGGCCGGATCAGGCCGCCGCTCGATGTGCAGGGCGGCGACCTTCTTGACCCGCAGTCCGAGCGGGGCGACGCGATCATGCCACGCCGGGGCGGTAAGCCATGGCCCGGGCGCCAGGACCGCGAAGTCAGCCGTAAGCTGCTCGCCCGACCCGCCATGCACGGTGACCGTGCCCGCGCGGGACTCCAGCCCGGTCGCCGCGACGCCTTCAAGGAAGCGCACCCTGGGACGCAGCTCAGCCGCGACCGCCTGGGCCAGCTGGTAGACGTCGGTATGGTGGCAGCCGGTGATGCGCCAGGCGCGTGAGCCCTCAGGAAGCAGGACCTCAGGATTGGGGATCGAGCCCGCCGGGGCGGCGGCGGCCAGATCGAGGTAGCCGCCGGGCAGCTCACCGGTGCCTGCGCCGCTATTGATGACCGTCGCGGCGATTTGGTGGATCGGCAGGCCAGCATGCTGGCGCTGCAGATCCGCGTAGTAGGCGTGGCTGAAGGCGGCCATGCGCCGCGTCCGCGCCGAGGCTCCTCTGGGCAGGTGCAGGCCTATCGACCTCCGGCTGGCCCCGGCGCCGACCGCGTCGCGGTCCAGAACGGTGATCGAGATCTCCGGATCGCGGGCGGCCAGCTCGCGTGCCACCAGGCAGCCGACGATTCCGGCCCCGATGACGACGGCTGCGCGTTGCGTCATAGCCTTGAGCTCCCGGGAGTTCTGCCGTTCATGGCTTGGTCGTCCAGTCGATGAACGAGCTCAGCTGGTGCTCGGTGCGGACGCCGCGCAGCCGGTCGAGGATCTGCTGGCTGCGCCATGCATTCAGGCTCAGGTTGGGATCGGCCAGGCCGCGCTGTCCGCGCGCGGCATTCTGCAGGAAGATGTTGCGTTCCACAGGGCCGTCCCACTGGACCGCGAAGCTGTTGTCGATCTTGTACTCATCGCCCTCACGCTCCAGGCGCGATTCGATCGGGGCCAGGAAGTTCAGCGGCACCGGGCGGAAGCCGGTGGCCCAGATCACCACATCGAGTTCGACATTCTCGCGGAGGCCGGCGTGGTCGTTGTGCGTGAGCTCAAGGTTCCAGGTCCGGGCCGATGCGCGAGCTACGCCGGTGACTCCGCGATTAGGGTAGAGCGCCACGAGATCGGCGTAGCCATCGATGAATCTGCGCGTGTAAATACACTGATAGATGAGCCGCAGCGTGGAAGCGGATATCCCGTCGCTGGTGAGAACTTGACGAGCATTGAACGCGTGCCTGGTGGCAGAGTCGAGCCTGGCGAAGTATTCGGAATAACTCGGCATGTAAAAGTCGTTGGTAAACGGCGAATCATCCAAGGGAAAGTAGTTGGGCCGTCGCGATATCCAAACGACTCGCCGAGGTAAATCCCCGTCCCGGCGTGAGAGGAGCTCAAGGAAAACCTCTGCTCCCGACTGGCCGCCGCCGACCACGCCGACCCGCATACCGCCGAGATTTCCAGCCTTGGCCAGGAACTGGCTGACATGGAACTGGCTTTCTCCCAGGTGGATCCGGGCTTGCGGCGGGACGCACGGCTCGACTCCCACGCCAATCACGATATTGTCTGCGGTTACTGCCATTGTTGTGGCTTGCGCTGTGCTGGCTTGTGCTGTGCCGGATTGTGCTGTGCCGGATTGTGCTGCGCCGGATTGTGCTGCGCCGGCTTGCGCTGCGCCGGCTTGCGCTGTGCGAGCCTGGATACGGAACACGTCATTGTACTCGACCGATGTCACTTCCTGGCCGAAGACGATATTCTTGTTCTTCCAGCTAGCCCACTCCATGTAGTTGCGGAACTCCTGTCGTGGAACCGCATCGAACTGAGCATTGAGGAAATGGTAGATACGGCCGGACTCATGTAGATATGCAAGGAAGGAGTACGCGCTTGTTGGCTCCGCAAGACTGACAAGATCCTTGAGCATTGAGACTTGTATCGACGTGCCCGGCATTTGCTGGCCATCATGCCATCTAAAGTTCTCGTTCTTGTCCATGAAGAGATTTGTCATCTCTGGGTAGCCGTACATCAGCGACGCTAGGCTCAAGTTCGCCGGTCCCACGCCGATGCCAACGCAACGGTAGTGCCGTGACTGGTTTCCTGCCGCCCAGTGTGTCAATATGCGACCTTTCGCAGACAGGGACATGAAAGGCTGGAATATGCCTATCTAACTGGCTCGCCAAGCCTCAGCGAACCTTAATCACTCTCTGCACCCATCCAATTACGATCTTTTGCGAGAATAATCACATAGTGTGATATAACCGTCAAGTCTAATCTTGTGTGGTGATTTCACATAAGTCCGAGCTGCTTACGCTACCCACCCAGGAATTGCTGGTCAGACGACACCAATGGGCCGCACACCTCGGCGATGTCGAGCGCGTGCTGCTGGGGTCGCTGGTGGAGCAGACCCGCCGGTGCGGCAAGGATGGTTGCCGCTGCGCTACGGGGAGTCCTCATGGGCCCTACGCCTTTTTGACTCCCAGGCGTGACGGGCGCGGCATGAGGTACGTCCCCGCCGCCCAGCTGGTCCCTACCCGCTCCTGCCTTCAGCAGGGGGATCTCGTCGAGGCCGCCCTGACCGAGATCTCATCTATCAACGTGGAACTACTCGCCCGGCGCGCTCTCCGCTAGCGAGGTC
>DASXZD010000095.1:0-51501 GCA_036502085.1 Streptosporangiaceae bacterium | reverse complement strand
TGCCCGGCTGGCGGATGCCCGCGGTCGGCCGACCGCGGGACTGCCCCCTGGTCTGGCGTCCCTCGGCTCGCCGCCTTGCGGCCGTTGGGCCAGATGATCGCCCGCGCGGAGCACACGGCAATTTTCCGCGCTCAGGTACTGGTATCCGGGCAGACACGCCGTCGGCGAGCCTAGCGGGCCTTAACTGTGCGTAACTTGTCGGATTTCGGCGTGTCACCAGCGGCCGTGACGATCAGCTGATCTTCGGCGAACCGGACGTACAACGTCTCGCCGCCGGTCACGCCGGTCGCGGCCCGCAGCACGGTGGCGTCCGGCCGCTGGACGATCGCGTAGCCGCGGCGGAGCGTCCCGGCCGGCGAGAGCGTGAGCAGCCGGGCGTGGGCGTGTTCCAGCTCGCGCACCGCATGGTCGAGCCGGGCGGATACAGCCCGGATCCCCCGTTCGGAAAATGCTTCTATCTGCTCTTCAAGCCGCTCGACCTCGCGGACCGGGCTCGCCAGCGCGGGCCGGGAAGCCACCGCGGCCAGCCAGGCACGCTCCCGGTCGAGTTTGCCGCTCAGGCACCGCCGGGCGCGGTCGCGCAGCTGCGTAACCAGCGCGAGCTGCTCGGCGACGTCGGGGACCACCCGCTTGGCGGCGTCGGTCGGGGTGGCGGCGCGGATGTCGGCCACATGATCGAGAAGGGGAGTGTCCTGCTCGTGCCCGATCGCGCTAACGACCGGGGTCCGGCACGCGGCCACCGCCCGGACCAGCGTCTCGTCGGAGAACGGCAGCAGGTCTTCGACTGAGCCGCCGCCGCGGGTGATGATGATCACGTCGACGTCCGGGTCGCTGTCGAGCCGCTGCAGCGCGTCGATGATCTCCATCACGGCCTGGCTGCCCTGCACGGCCGTCTGCTCGACCCGGAAGCGCACCGCCGGCCAGCGGCTGGCGGCGATGCGCCGCACGTCCCGTTCCGCGGCTGAGTCCCGGCCGCAGATCAGGCCGATCACGTGGGGCAGGAAGGGCGGCCTGCACTTGCGCTCGGGAGCGAACAGGCCCTCGGCCGCGAGCGCCTTGCGCAGCCGCTCCAGCCGGGCGAGCAGCTCGCCGATGCCAACCGCGCGGAGGTCCAGCGCGGTGAGCGCGAACGAGCCGCGCGTCGTGTTGAAATCCGGTTTGGCCCAGACCACTACGCGCGCGCCAGGGCCAGGCGGCGGGTCGGTCGCGTCGAACACCGTGCGCGCGCAGATGACCCGGACCGATACGGCCGCCAGCGGGTCGCGCAGGGTCAGGAAGACCGTCCCGCCACGCCGGTTGAGCTCGGCGATCTGCCCCTCGACCCAGACCCGGCCCAGCTTGCCGATCCAGTCACCGACCAGCCGGAGCATGGTGCGAACCGGGACAGGCGACTCGGCGGATGTCTCCAGCGGCATGGCCGCTCAGCCGTCCCTTCGCTACGCCGCAGGCCGCTCGGTCAGCCGGCCGCGGTGCCCTCGTCCGCACCGCTCTCAAGCTTGGCGATGCGGCGCTCGAACATGCTGGTCACGTTTTCCCGGTTCTCGTGGGCCTGCTCGTAGGCGATCAGGTCCTGCAACTGACCGGTGTCGAGGCCGCGCATCCGGGCACGCAGCGACGCTACCGACAGCCCGGAATAGTTGGCCAGCGGCAGCTCGTCCGTGACCGGGGCAGCAGCGGCCGGGGGCACAGGAGCCGGAGTTTCTGCGACCGGTGCGGCGGGGGACTTCTGCTGGGGCTCGGGGCTGGCCGCCTGCTCCGGGACGAGCGGGGCGGCGGTCTGCAGCGGTACCGTCGAGGTGGCCAACGGGGCATCCGTCGAGGTGGCTGTCGGGGTGGCAGCCGTGCGGCTGTCGTCCAAGTGCGACGGAGAGTCATCAGAGCTGGTCGCCCGGCGGCGGACTCGTTCGGTGATCAGCAAGACCTGGCCAACGCCAGCGAAGACGGCCCGCAGTGCCTGTGCAGGGGCTTCCTTGATGCGTTCGGGTGTCTGCGGGATGCGCATATTGACCTCTCCTCGGGGGATTGCAGGTCGAGGGCGGCTATCTTAGCGTGACAGCCGCGACCTCATGCGTGATCTCTGCAGGCTACTTGACGGCCCGTGTCGACTGCGCCGTCGCCGGGCGGCAGCCGCCGGGCCGGCTACCCGAAAGGCCGCAGGCAGATGGCGCCGGAGTGCAGCGAGCCGCATACCTCATACCATGGGGGCATGGCCGAATCTGCCCGCCGCGTCCTGCTCGCCCGCCCCCGTGGATATTGCGCGGGAGTTGACCGGGCCGTCCAAGCCGTCGAGAAGGCGCTGGAGCGGTACGGCCGGCCGGTGTACGTCAGGAAGCAGATCGTGCACAACACGCACGTGGTCCGCGGGCTCGAGGAGCGCGGCGCGATCTTCGTGGACGAGACGGACGAAGTGCCCGAGGGGGCGGTCATCGTCTTCTCCGCGCACGGGATAGCGCCGCAGGTGCGCGAGGAAGCCGCGGTCCGTGGCCTGAACACGATCGATGCGACCTGCCCGCTGGTCAGCAAGGTGCACAGCGAGGCCCGGCGGTTCGCCGGCCAGGATTACGACATCCTGCTGATCGGTCACGAGGGACACGAGGAAGTAGAGGGCACCACCGGCGAGGCGCCGGCCCACATCCATCTGGTGGACGGCCCCGGCGACGTGGCGAACGTCGAGGTGCGCGATCCGGCCAAGCTCGTCTGGCTGTCCCAGACCACGCTGTCGGTCGACGAGACCAACGAAACCGTGGCCGCGCTGCGGACGAGATTCCCGCAGCTGATCAACCCGCCGAGCGACGACATCTGCTACGCCACCCAGAACCGGCAGGCGGCGGTCAAGCAGATCGCCCGCGACTGCGACGTCCTCATCGTGGTCGGGTCGGCCAACTCCTCCAACTCGGTGCGCCTGGTCGAGGTGGCACTGGACGCCGGGGCCGATGCCTCTTACCTGGTGGAGGACGGCTCGTTCATCCGCGATGAATGGCTCACCGACGCGAGCTGCGTGGGCGTGACCAGCGGCGCGTCCGTCCCGGAGAATCTCGTGTCCGGCGTGCTCGACCGGCTGGCCGGGCTGGGGTTCGGCGACGTCGAAGAGGTCGAGGCGGTCGAGGAGGACATGGTGTTCACACTGCCCCGAGAGGTGCGCGACCGCCCCGGCCCCACCGCCTGAGCCCCTGCCGCAGCGCACCCCCGCTTCGTAGCGTCAGCCCTCCGCACCCGCTTCATGATCCCGAAGACTTTGACGTGTCAGAGCACGCACAGGTCTTCGGGATCATGGTCTGTCCGCTGCGCAGCGTCAGCCTTCCGCGCCCGGAGGGCGGTCGGGCTTGCGCTGGGGATCTCCGCGCAGTCCTGCGCCGATCGCGCGGATGTTGTCCGGCAGGCCGCGCGCGCACGTGACGATCAGGCTCAGCGCGGTGCCCGCGAGCAGCCACGGAGCCGTGTTGGACAGCGCGATCAGGGTGCCTTCGGTGGTGGAGAGCAGCACGCCGCCCGATGAGGTCAGCGCCTTAGCGAGGATCAGCGCCCCGAGGAAGATCGCCGGCGGGCTGACGGCCACCGTCAGCAGGTCCGAAGGCCGCGTCCAGCCGGCCGCGAGCCCGCAGCCCAGGACGAAGGCGCCGCCGGTCAGCGGCCCCCAGCCCAGCCAGCCGGACACGAGGATCCCGGACAAGCACACCGCGAACATGCCGAGCACCGCGCCGCGACCCGTCAGCCGCAGCGGCGCGGCGGCCACCGGCGGCACCGCCCGCTCCGCCGTCACATGCGGCTGGGCTGTCGTACGCGACTGGGCTCCTGCTCCGCGGTCAGCACTCGGCCCGCCGCCGGTACCCGGCTCGCGGCCGGTGCCCGGCCCGCGACCTGCACTCGGCCCGCGGCCCGTGCCCGGCCCGCGACCTGCACTAGGCCCGCTTCCAGCCGGACTCCGGGCTGCTGCTTGCCATGTCCGCTGGGACATCCGTGCCTTTCACCGTGCCTTCCCGGCGGGCGTCCCGGCAGCGAGGCCGGCATTGCGTGTACTCGATCGACGGTATCAACCGGCCCGGCTCAGGCTTCGGCGGCTCGCCGCGGCAGCGCGGCCGCCTGGCCCTGGCCAGCCGCTCCCGCGGCCACCCCCAGGCCGGCCGCCGCCAGCCACGGCGCCGGCGGGCTGACCAGCTCGGGGCCGTCCGGCAGCGGCTCGGCGACGAGCTCGGCCGCGGACAGCGCGCGGGTCGTCACCTCTACCGGCTGCGGCGCCTCAAGCTCCGCATCGACCACGCCCAGTTGGTTCAGCCGCCGCGCGCTGACCAGGACGCGGCTCTCCAGCGAGCCGACCGCCTGGTTGTAGGTGGACACCGCGTTGGTGAGGGCGCGGCCGAGCCGGTCCACGTGCTTGCCCATCCCGGCGATGCGGTCATACAGCTCACGGCCGAGATCGAACACCGCGCGGGCGTTCTCCGACAGCGCCTCCTGCTGCCAGGCGTACTGCGCTGTGCGCAGCATCGTGACCAGCGTGGTCGGCGTCGCGATGTGCACCCGGCGGGCCAGCGCGTACTCGAGCAGCCCGGGGTCGTGCTCCAGGGCGGGGGCCAGGAATGCCTCGCCGGGGATGAACAGGACCGTAAACTCCGGCGACGGGCTGAGCGCCGCCCAGTAGGACTTGGCCGCCAGCCGGTCGACCTGCTCGCGCAGGTGCCTGGCGTGCGCGCCGAGCCGGGCATCGCGGACGTTCTCGTCGACGGCTTCGGCGGCCTCCAGGTAGGCGGCGAGCGAGACCTTGGCGTCCACCACGATGTTCTTGCCGCCGGCCAGCCGTACCACCAGGTCAGGGCGCTGCGCCCCCTCGTCGGTGACCACGCTGACCTGCTCGTCGAAGTCGCACCGGGAACTCATCCCGGCCAGCTCGACCACCCGCCGCAGCTGCATCTCCCCCCAGCGGCCGCGCGCCTCGGGCCGCCGCAGCGCAGTGACCAGGGCCTGGGTCTGCGTCCTGAGCTGCTCCGAGCTCTGCCTGGCGATGGTCACCTGCTCGGACAGGGCCGCGTGCGACCGCTGCCGCTCCGCGTCCGAGTCGCGCAGCTGTGTTTCCACCCGGCCGAGTGTCTCCTTGAGCGGACCGACCAGCTGCTCGACCGCGCTGCGCCGCTTCTCCAGTTCGCCCGCCGCGTTGGCGTTCGCTGTCTGCAGGCGGCCCTCCGCGATCTCGAGGAAACGCGCGGTGCTCGCGTCGAGCGCCTGGGCTGACAGGGCCTGAAAGCGTTCGGAAAGCTGCTCTTCTACGAATGCGGCCCTCTCCCGGGCGGCGCGATCGATCATCACCCCGCGCTCCTCGGCCGCCTGGGCGCGCTGCTCAGCGGTGTGCGCGCGGACGGTGAGGTCGGCCGCGGCGGCGGCCTGCCTGCCGCGGGCGAGCAGGAAACCGATCAGCACCCCGAGGGCAACGCCCAGCAGCAGCCCGGCAAACAGCATGATCGCGCTCATTCTCCCAATGCTCGCAGCGAATTCTGACAGCTCCAGGACCGACACGCGGTCGCCGCGAATCGGTCCGCCCCGGCAGGGCGGTTCGGTATCGGAGACGACTACGCATCACGCCCTGATCGCGGGGTAGCAGAAGCTGGTGCCGCCCCGGCTCCGGGGAAGCCCCGCCCTCGCTGCCGGGGCGGCACCTCGTCCCGCGCTCGTTCGCCGACGCCCTAGAATCGCCGGGGTGAGCCTGTCCATCGGGATCGTGGGGCTGCCCAACGTCGGCAAGTCAACGCTGTTCAACGCGCTGACCCGGGCCGGCGCGCTGGCCTCCAACTATCCGTTCGCCACGATCGAGCCGAATGTCGGCATCGTCGGCCTCCCCGACTCGCGGCTCGGCGCGCTGGCCAGGCTGTATGACTCAGCCCGCATCGTCCCCGCCTCGGTCAGGTTCACCGACATCGCCGGCCTGGTCCGCGGCGCGTCCACCGGCCAGGGCCTCGGCAACCAGTTCCTCGCGCACATCAGGGAAACCGACGCGATCTGCCAGGTGGTCCGCGTCTTCACCGACCCGGATGTAAGCCACGTAGACGGCGACGTCGCACCCCAGCGCGACATCGAGACGGTCGTCACCGAGTTGATCCTCGCCGATCTGCAGACGCTCGAGAAGACGATCCCCCGGCTGACGAAAGAGACAAAATTCAATAAGGATTCCGAACGGCTCCGAGCGGCTGCCGCCGCGACGACCGCCCAACAGCTCCTCGATCATGGGAAACCCTTGTTCGCCGCGGCCGGCCCGGCCGGACTGGACCCGGCCGACTTGCGGGAGCTGCAGCTGCTGACGGCAAAGCCGTTCCTCTACGCGTTCAACTCCGGCGAGACGGAGCTAGCCGACGAGGCGCTGCGCAAGAGCCTGGCCGATCTCGTCGCCCCGGCCGAAGCCGTCTTCCTGGACGCCAAGACCGAGGCCGAACTCGTGGAGCTGCCCGAAGAAGAGGCCGCCGAACTGCTGGCCGACCTCGGTCTCGGCGAACCTGGCCTGGCCCAGCTGGCCCGCGCGGGATTCGCCGCGCTGGGCCTGTCGACGTTCCTCACGGCGGGCCCCAAGGAGGCGCGGGCCTGGACGATCCCGGCCGGCGCGAGCGCACCGGAAGCCGCCGGAGTCATCCACACCGACTTCCAGCGCGGCTTCATCAAGGCCGAGGTCGTCGCCTACGAAGACCTCATCGCCGCGGGCTCGGTCCCCGCGGCCCGCGCCGCTGGCAAGGCCAGGATCGAAGGCCGCGACTACATCATGCGAGACGGCGACGTCGTAGAGTTCAGATTTAACGTGTAGCCGTCACCCGGCCGCCTGGCTGGTCTTTGCATATCACGCAATCTATATTACGTTTTATGCAAAAAGCTGCTCCGCCTCCGCTGTTGCCGCTGCTACGGTCCAGACTCCAGGCTGAGGTGCTGACGCTCGCCATGTTGAATCCCGGCCGGGAGTGGTCCCTGACAGAGCTTGCATCGCGCGTGGGAGCATCGGTTTCGTCGGTTCAACGGGAGATCGCTCGAGCGGAGCAGGCTGGAATCGTCAGTTCCAGGCGCCTTGGCAACGTACGGCTGGTGACGGCAGCGGACTCACCGCTCACTGCTTCCCTAACCGAGCTCCTGCTGCGCTCGTTCGGTCCGCGCCAGGTGCTGGCCGAGGAACTGCAAAGTGTCGAAGGGATCGACGGAGCCTACCTATTCGGTTCGTGGGCCGCCAGGTACCAGGGCGAGGTCGGCCGTTCTCCGGCCGATCTAGACGTCCTCGTGATCGGCGCCCCAGATCGGGATGAGCTCGACGATGCTGCTCAGCGGGCCGAGGGGCGCCTGGCTCGAGAGGTTAACGTCACGATCCGGTCGCCAGCATGGTGGCGGGAAGGAAGCGATGGCTTCCATGCTGATGTCACCCGGCGCCCCCTAGTCCCAGTGTTCAGTGCGGAGGAAGCGAGATGAGCTGGGAGACGGGAAGCACGCGTATCCAAGAACTGATCGACGCGGGGGAACTGAGCCAAGTCTCACCGGACGAAGAGCTCGCGCGGCGGATGCTGGGGGACGCCCAGCGGCATCTGACAACGGCGGCAGGCGCTCAGTCGACTGGAGATCTGCCGGGTGCGTATCAGTTGGCGTACGACGCGCTTCGCAAGAGCGCGGCGAGCCTGTTGGAGGCCCAGGGGCTTCGGTCGACCACCCGCGGCGGCCGCATCGCCGTTCAGGATGCCGTCATCGCTCAGTTCGGGACCAGCATCCGGGCACTTCGCTCATTCAGCAGGCTCCGTCGCGCACGCAACAGCTTCGAGTACCCCAGCACAGAGACTCCCGGTCCTTCGGAAGACGACGTGAAGGACGCGATCCGAGTAGCTCGCGAGGTAAACGACGCAGCCAGCAAAATACTGGAAAGCGGAGTCCTTTCTCCCTGGTAAGAGCGCGCCCAGACCATTAGAGACGTCATGGTTATCAGCGACGTGACATAGGAGAGTTCCGCTTCAATGTGTGTAGCCGTATTGCCCTCTGACATCCGGGGCATCAGCTGGCGACTGTCCGCGCCGCTCGAGATGTGGCATCATCGAGAGCATCAGATGATGCGATTTTTGATGCGGAGGTCTCGGTGAGGACTACGGTGACCATCGATGACGAACTCTTGGCGCGCGCGACTGAATTGACGGGCATCACGGAGAGGTCCGCGCTCTTGCGCGACGGGCTGGAAATCTTGATCCGTGTCGAGAGCGCCAAGCGCCTGGCGGCCCTAGGCGGCTCGGACAGCGACGCAACCGCGGCGCCGCGTCGGCGGGACGGCGCCAGGTGATCCTGGTCGACACCTCGATCTGGATCGATCACTTCCATGCTTCCGAGCCTTCACTTGTTACGCTCCTGCGTGAGGACCAGGTCGGATGTCATCGTGCTGTGATCGAGGAACTGGCGCTCGGGTCGATCAAGCGGCGCGACCGTGTGCTGGCCCTCCTTGAGAGCCTCCGGGGGTTTCCCGTCCTGACGCATGAGGAAGTGATGGCGCTGGTGGACGGGCGCCAGCTCTGGGGGCGTGGACTGAGCGCGGTGGATGTCCACCTGCTCGGCTCCGTCATGCTGGTCGGCGGAGCACGGCTGTGGACGCGCGACAAGCGGTTGCTCGCGGCATGCCGGGACGCTGGAGCCGCCTATGTCGAGGAGTCCTGAGGAACGCCGGGGCCGGGCGGTGGTGGTTGCGGCAGGTGGCTGCCACTGGGCCGGGCGGTGATCCCGCGGCCAGCTGAGCCTGATGGCGCCATCCGGGTCAGGATCGCCGGGACCTGACCCGGAGTTAGCAACTTGAGCTGCCGGCCGCGTCGGGGGCGTCGGCGGCCAGCACGACGGGCTCGTGCCGGACCGGGAAGTTGACCGAGTTGGCGATGAAGCACTTGCGGTGCGCGGCATCGTGCAGCGCCACAGCCTTCTCGGTCATGTCAGCCGACGCCACCGTGACCCTGGGCCGCAGCACCACCTCGGTGAAGCGGCCGCCGCCGTCGTCGTCCTCGGCCATGGTGGCCCGCGCGTCATCGCGGTAGTCCGTGACGACGACGCCGGAGACCGAGCACAGGTGCAGGTACCACAGCATGTGGCACTGGGACACCGAGACGGCGAGCAGTTGTTCGGGGTTCCACCGGGACCGGTCGCCGCGGAACGACGGATCGGAACTCCCGGCCAGAACCGGCGGCCCGCCGTCCTGGCCGGCCGCTGTCGCCTCGTGCTCCCGGCCGTACTCACGGTAGCCGCTCGTGCCGCTGCCGTAGTTGCCCGTCCACCTGACGCGAACGTCATACTCATGCGTCTTCGACACGTTGCACCTCCGCATCCCGGGCCGCCACCTGCCGGGCTGAGTGCCTTGATCGCTTGTTACCGTGGTGTGGCAAAACCCCACTTTGCGCATAGAGTATGTGTTGCGCAACTACATTGGGGGCAGGGAATCTACCGCCCCCGCGCAATCCGGGTGCACCCACCCGGGGCGCTCCCAGATACAGCCACCTATCGCATGCGGCTGTTGCGCTGGGGTGTTATGCCGCAGAATGGTCCACGAGGCCAGGCAACGGCGTGCTCGCGTTTCCTCGCGCGGGCACATGAGCGGGCGGAGGTGCGATGGTCCGCAGGTCGACCCTCGATCGCGGTCCGCAGTCGGACGTACACGGTGGCGGGTCGCAGCCGCATGCGTCCGCGGACGCGCCGGGCAGGCCACTCGCGCCGTGGCGCGGTGCGGGCGGGCGCTGGGCGGTATGGACCATGCGGGTCGTGCTGTGGGCGGTGCTGATCATCATCGCTGCCCGTGGCGTCCTCGCGATCGCGCTCAACCAGACCACGCCGTCCAAGTCGCAGGGCGCACCGGCCGCGTCGGGCGCGCCGTCCGGCGGGTTCCCGGTCAGCCTGGCCGAGGCGTACGCTCAGCAGTTCGCCTCGGTGTACCTGAATTTCAGCCAGGCGACCGCGTCACAGCGAGCACAGCGGCTTGTCCCATTTTTGCCGAACGGCTCCGACCCGCAGCTCGGCTGGAATAAGGCGGGGATCCTGACATTGGATTCCGACCAGGTTGCCGGAATTGATGTGCGCGACTCGCAGCATGCCGTGGTGACGCTGCTCGCCCGGGTAAATGGTGGGCTCATGGAACTGGGCGTGCCCATTTATGCCGCCAATGGTGCCATGGCGGTATCGAGCGAGCCGGCCTGGCTGCCGGCCCCCGCACATGCCTCTGTGCCGGTCCCGGCCGGCGCGGAGAGCGATCCCACCGCGCAGGCCGCTCTGATGACACAGTTGCCCGCGTTCTTCGCCGCGTATGCCAGCGGTAATTCGGCCACCATGGCGCGATTCCTGGCCCATGGGGCGTCTGTCACCGGCCTGGGCGGCACCGTGACCTTTTCCTCGATCTCCGGAATGTACGTCCCGACAGGAGGCGATACCCGTCAGATAACCGTCAGCGTCACCTGGCAGATTCCAGTGCGGGCCGGGGCCGCGGCGGCTGAGTTGCAGATGACCTATGACATGACTGTTGTGAGCCAGAACTCGAACTGGTACGTGAAGAGCATTCGTGCCTCGACTCAGCCAGTGGAACAGTCATGACCGGCTGTCCGACCGACGGAGCCGCTTGTCCGCTAGACGCAAGATCTACCGTACCCCCGGAAGGGTAGAGCGATGTTGTTGCATCCGGTCGCCGCAGATTTCACCGCCGCGCTGAGCACCCAGAGCCTGGTGACCTATCTCCAGGGCCTATTCGGCCCGTTGTTCCTGGGCATTGTTGGTATCGTGGCGATTTTTTTCCTGTTTACGCGAGAGATCACCCGTTTCGTCCAGTTCGTCGTGCTGGCCATCGCGATTGCCGTGATCTTCTACACGCCAGGCATCATCCGTACGCTGGCCCAGGGCATCGCGAACGCGCTCGGGGTTCACTGACCTAGGCCTGGCGGAAGGAGCACCTGCACGTGGACCTGCCCACCTATACGAACATCTGGCGCATCGAGAAGCGGCTGTACAAGCTGTACGACCTCAAGCTTCCCATGCCGCTTCCGCTGGGCCAGATCGTCGCGTTCGCGGGCATAGCAGTGCCGTATGTGCTCTTCCTTGCGCTCATCGGCGTACCTTTCGACCACAATCTCTTCTGGCTTTACGTCCTGCCCCCATGGGCGCTTACCTGGCTGGCCACCAGGCCGGTCCTCGAAAACAAGCGACTGCCCGAGCTGCTAGCTTCTCAGGTACGTTATCTAGGCGAGCCGAATGTCTGGTCCAGAATGGCGCCTGATACCGAGAAGGATGACATCACGGTCGTGGGCAAGGTATGGCACGCCCACCTCCGTCCGACCCCGCAGGCCGCCGTGGATCCCGCGGTCGATCCGCTGCTCGAGCCGGTCACGGACAAGGCGATCAAACCGAGCAAGGGCGGCCGGGTCACGTGGCCGGTCCCGGCGGCCGGAGCCCAGCGACGACGAGGCGAGCCACGGCACCGCCGGCTGGCGTCAGGCCAGTCGTCATCAGAGTCCCAGCCCAGGCGGCGGCCGCAGTGGCGGGCTCCGCAGCCCGAGCTCACTGCACCGCACCAGCCGGCGATGGCCCCCGATATCCGCTCGGCGACCGCGTCCGGGAGCCGCCTGGCGATGGCACCGGCCACCCGCCCGGCGATGGCGGCAGGCGCCCGCCCGGCGACCGCGGCCAGAGGCCGAAGCCGGGTGACTCCGGCCGGCCAGGCAGCGACGGCAACGCCGGCCGGCCAGCCGGAGGCCCGCGTCGTGCCGGAGACCGCGCCCAGGGTCACGCACGAGCGAGCGGCGGCCGGCCCGCCTGCGCCGGCCTCCGGCGTCCGCGTGACGGCTCACGGGAACCCGCGCGACCGAGGCCAGGCACCATCGCGCCCTGCACCAGTCCGGTGGCCACCTGCCGCGTCCGGTCACGGCGCGCCTCCGGCGTGGCCGGCTGGGGCGCGATCCAGCGGTCAGGCTGACCGGCCCGCCGAGCCGTCAAAGCCGCGGTTCCTCGAGGTCGCGCACACCGACAGGGACACCTGGCCGGTCAAGGACCCCAGGCGAGGCACCGACCTGCCGCACCCGCCCGTGATGAGCGAGCCGTCGCACACCGGCTTCGATCCCGCGACCCGTCCGGCACCCAAGCCGTCAGGTACCTGGCCCGCCCCGCGTGCGGTGCCCGAGCGGTCCGGTGGTGCGAGTGGCGCCGGCCAGCGCCCCGTGCCTGAGCCGGCCGGCCACGCGAGTGGCGGCTGCCCGAGAGTCCTGCCCGAGCGGTCGGGCAGCCCAGCCGGGCCTGGTCCGCGTGCGGTGCCTGACGCCTCCCGTAGCCCGGGCGGCACCGGCCCGCGTGCCCTATCTGAGCGGTCGGGCAGCCCGACTGGTGCTGGTCCGCGTGTGGTTCCTGAGATGCCTGGTCGCGTGAGTGGCGCTGGCCCGCATGCGGTGCCTCCTGATCCGCCGTCCTCGCCCGATGCGACCGTGCCCGCAGCGGACCAGCGGCGCGGCCCAGACGCCGCCGAAGCGCCGGCGAGCGAGACACTGCCCTCGTCCGCCGCTCATGAGACGCCAGGTCTTTCCGGCCCGCCACTGTCGTCGGCCGCCCAGGCGACTGGTTCCACGAGCCAGGCGCCCCAGGTCGAAGATCCAGTGCGGCAGCCATCGGAGACTGACGCCCCGGTGAGCCAGGTGCCGCCCGCGCCCGCTGCCAAGCCGCCGCCTTACCCCGGCCCGCCGGTGCTGCCGGCCGACAGCGAGCCCGAAGCACCGGCCGAGCGGGTCGTGCCGATCGTGACCCTCGCCCGTGGGCCGGGCGAGGAACAGCCAGCCAAGACCGTGGAGCGGGCGCTCAGCGGGCCCGCCGACCAGCGGATGCGCGGCTGGCACGACCGGGTCACCCTGGTCCCCGGCGGCCGGCGGCCCGGCCGTTCCGGCGCGGTGGACCAGGAGGAGCGGGACAAGGCGCGAGCCAGGCTGGCGCTGCCCGGCCCGCGCCGGATCGTCGTACTCGGCTGCACCAGCGGCGCGGGCCAGACCGTGATCACGCTGCTCACCGCCCGGCTGCTGGCCAGCCTGCGCGGCGAGACCGTGGGCGCGCTCGACCTGAACCCCGGCGCCGGATCGCTCGCGCTGCGCGCCGCCGTCCCGTCCGCCGGATCCGTGCGGGACCTGCTGGCCGGGACGATCAAGCCGGCCGCGAACGGGCGGGGCGGGACCGGCCACCTAGAGGTGATCGGCGCCGATCCAGACCCCGCCGCGGCCAAGGGCCTGGACGAGCGGGACTACGTGAAGATCGGCGGGCTGCTCGGCTCGCGCTACGGCATCAGCCTGGTTGACCCCGGGGCGGCCGCCGTGGCCAGGGTTCTCGACGTCGCCGATCAGCTGGTGCTGGTCGCGCCGGCCAGCGGTGACGCGCCGCGAGCCGTCTCGATGACCCAGGAATGGCTGCACGCGCACGACCACCGGGTCCTGGCCGCCAGCGCGGTGCTGGTCGTCAACGGCGTGAGCAACCGGAGCATGCCCGATGTCGAGCAGGCCGAGGCTATCGCCAGCGGCCGTTGCCGGGCGATCGTCCGGGTGCCGTGGGAAGACCATCTGGGTGCCGCCGCAGGGCCGTGCGCGGGCGGGCCGCTGCGGCTGCCGGCCCGGCAGGCCCTGACCGCATTGGCCGGCGTGCTCATATCCGCCCTCTCGACCGCGACTGCCACCGGGGACGCGCGGTGAGGGAGCGGACCAGGAGCAGCCGGGGGCGCAGCCGGATCAGCGTCAGGTATTTCGACGACCGGATCCTGCTGACCGAGACGCACGCCTGGGCGTACTTCCGGCTGCCCGCCGTGCCGTATGAGTTCATCACCCCGGAGGACCGGGAGGCGCTGGCCACCAACATCACGGTGGCGCTGGCCGCGATCAGGATGCCGGAGGCGGAGGTGCACCTGCGGGTGGCGCACCGCTCTTACCCCGCGGCGGAGTGGGCGGCCGGCCTGGACGCCACCTCGGATGGCGGCCCGGGCTGGCTGGACTACCTGGAGGAGATGTACCGGCACGTCTGGGACAAGGACTTCTGGGCCAAGGAGATCTACCTGGGCATCAGGCTGGGCCAGCGCGGGGTGCGGGCGCAGCTGTCCGGCGGGGTGCTGTCCCAGTTCATCAGCGCCTATCAGGCCGGCGAGCGGGTCATGGGCATCGACGACGAGTCGGTGCCTGCGGCCGAGATCGCCAAGTGGACCGAGCAGGCCGAGCGGTACGGCCGCGCGCTGGGTTCCAGCGCGCTGATGGCCAGGGCCGCGACCTCCGATCAGGTCGCCTGGCTGTTCCGGCACACGCTGCGCGGCACGCTCGGCGAGCCGCCGCCGTCGGCGGCCAGGCGCAAGCGGTGGGGGGCAGGCGAGATCGAGGCGCTGGTCGAGGGGCAGGTGCACAACGCCCGCAACCTGCTCTGCCTGGAGCATCCGTCCGGCTCGTCGTACACCGCGTTCCTGTCGTTCTCCCGGTTCCCCGACGTGATGTCGTTTCCCGAGGGCGAGCCGTGGCTGCACTTCGCCGACTCGCTGCCGTTCCCGGTCGAGATCAGCTCGCGGATGAGGCTGATCCCGCCGGCCAAGGCCAGCAAGGACGTGAGCCGCAGGCTCGCGCACGCCAGGGACATGGACGCGCACATCAGGGAGGCGGGCGCGGAGGCGCCGATCGCGCTGGCCGAGCAGATCGAGGCGGCCAGGATGCTGGAGCACGGCATCACCAAGGAGCGGCTGCCGTTCGTCTACGGGTGGCACCGGCTGATCGTGACCGCGCCGTCGCGGGAGCTGTGCCTGCGCCGGGCCGAGGCGCTGATCGAGCATTACCGCGACATCGGCATCGACGTGGTCAACTCCACCGGCGACCAGTTCTCGCTGCTGCGCGAGTCGCTGCCGGGGGACCGGGTGCGGCTCAACTCGTACGCGCAGCGCCAGCCGCTCTACACGATCGCGGGCGGCGTGCCGACCGCGACCGTCGACCTCGGCGACAGCGCTCCTGCGGGAGCGGGGTGGATCGGGCCCTACATTGGGGAGACTCTCGGCCGCGCGCGTTCGGTAGTGCATTTTGATCCTTTGATCGCCGCCGCCCGCAACCGTCCGACCGCGATTGCGATCACCGGCGAACCCGGCGGGGGCAAGACCACGCTCGCGCTGCTGCTCTTGCTGCAGCTGGCGCTGCGCGGGGTAACGGTGGCCGCGATCGACCCGAAGGGTGACGCGGAGTCGCTGGTGCGGCTGCTGGCCTCGCGCGGCCGCCGGGCCCGCACGCTGCCGCTGGGGTCGGCCGCGCCCGGCCTGCTCGACCCGTTCTCGTTCGGCGACGACCTGGCCGAGAAGCGGACGATGGCGACCGAGACGCTGCGGCTGCTGCTGCCGCGGATGAGCGAAGAGCGCGAGAGCGCGATGATCCAGGCGGTGGGCGTGGTCGCGGGCCAGGAGCGGCCGAGCCTGGGCAAGGTCGTCAGGCACCTGGAGGAGTCCGACGACCCGGCGTCGAAGAACCTCGGTGCCGTACTGCGCTCGATGTCGGAGATGCGGCTGGCCCGGCTGTGCTTCGCCCCGTCAGGCGGCCAGCAGATCGACGCGGCCGGATGGACCACGGTGTTCACGCTCGCCGGGCTCAGCCTGCCCGACGCAGGCGTCTCCCGGGACGACTTCTCCTACGAGCAGCGATTGTCGGTGGCGCTGCTCTACCTGGTCTCCCAGTTCGCCCGGCGGCTGCTCAACAGCATGGAGCCGCGCATCCCGAAGGCGATCTTCCTCGATGAGGCGTGGGCGATCACCTCGACCCCGCAGGGAGCCAAGCTGATCCCCGAGGTCTCCCGGATGGGCCGGTCCCGCAACACCGCGCTGATCCTCGTCTCGCAGAACGCCGGCGACCTGCTGAACGAGCAGGTCACCAACTGCATCTCCGGCGTGTTCGCGTTCCGCTCCTCCGAGCGGGTCGAGGTGGCCAACGTGATGGCGCTGCTCGGCGTGGAGCCGTCGGACGAGCACAAGGCCGTGCTGCGCGCCCTCGGCAACGGCGAGTGCATCTTCCGGGACCTGGACGGCCGGGCCGGCCGGATCGGCATCGACCTGGTCACCGACGACCTGCGCCGCTGGCTGGACACCAACCCGACGCGCGCCAGATCTCCCGAGCATGACGCTCCAGAGCAGGCCCCTGTCCCGCCCGCCCCGCCCGCCCAGGCGGGGACCGGCAAGCCTGCGACCGCCGCCGCGGGTGAGCCCGCCCGCTGAATCGATTGAATGCCGCCCACCAGGAGCCCTCAGTGACCAGACTCATCCCCCGCAAGTCACTGCTAGTGCTCGGCCTGCTCGTTACCGTGCTCGGCGGCCCCGCCGCGGAGGCGGCCACGGCGGCGGTCCAGCCGGCCGGCGGCACGCAGCCGGCGGCCGCGGCGCCAGCCGGCGCCCAGCACGCCGCGGGTGCGACTACGGTCACGCCGGCCAGCCTGACCACCGCAGGCGGCCCGTGCTCGGTGCCAGGGATCGGCGACATCGGCAGCCTGCTCGGCCTGTGCTCGTCCGGCCAGAGCGGCCTGCTGGGTGACCTGAACAACATCTGCCAGCCGTCGCTGCCGCAGCCCGAGCCGGCCACCGCCGGCATCGACTCGATCGTCCGGCCGCCGGCGACCACCGGCCCGCAGGGCAAGACCCTCTACGACAACTACGGGGTGGCCGGGCAGTACTGGGCCGCGTACGGCCTGCAGTGCTCGGACCTGACCTCACTGATCGGCAACAACGTGGCCGGGATGGTGTTCGACGCATCGAAGGCCGTCGACCGGGTGACGATCACCGTGTACCAGTCGGCCGCGGGCAACGGCATCCTGTCCTGGCTGCAGAACGTGGTCAACCGGCTGATCAGCAGCCTGGGGAACGCGATCTACTTCCCCTACCTGGCCCCGGTGGTGCTGCTCGGCGTGATGTGGCTGGCCTGGCACGGGCTGATCCGCAAGCGCGCGACCCGCACGATCGAGGGAACGATCTGGATGGTGATTGCTTGCGCGGCAGCCATCTGGCTGATCGGCAGGCCCGCCGACTTCACCGGCTTCGGGCAGTCCGTCTCCAACGGCGTGACGCAGGTGCTCAACGTGGCGTTTTCCAAGCTGCCGAGCCCGGGCGGGAGCAACTGCGTCCCGGTGACGTCCAGCGACCCGCAGAGCCCGGGCGGCAACTTCGGCTTCACCGCGGGCAACGGCCTGGTCGACCAGAACGCGAACGAACTGTGGGCCGTCCTGGTCTGCAAGCCGTGGCTGGACGGCGAGTTCGGCACGACCCAGTACGCGACCGGGACCGGCCAGCACAAGACGCTGGTCAACACCTACGGCAGGCAGTTGCTGTGGGCGCAGGCCATCGCCGCCAACGAGAGCCCCTCGGCGTCGGTGATCAAGGCCAAGCAGGCCGTGTACGCCGGGATCGCGAGCAACATCAAGGCGAACGACCCCTCGGTCTACCCGCTGTTCCAGGGCGACCAGTGGACGTCACGGATGGAGATCGGGTTCGCCGCGCTGTTCGCCGCGCTGGTGGCCGGGGTGCTCGTGCTGCTGATCGCGATCACGCTGATCATCTTGAAGCTGGGGTTCCTGCTGCTTCTGGTGGCGGGGCCGTTCTTCCTGATCATAGGGACGCACCCTGGGTTCGGCCGGGTGGTCGCCATGCGCTGGGTAGAGATGATCATCGGGGTGCTGCTCAAACAGGTGGCGGTCGCTCTGGTGCTGAGCGTCCTGCTGTACTGCTACTCGCTGATCATGGGGACGAGCGACGCGGTGCTGCCCTGGGCGCTGAAGATACTCATGATCGCCCTGGTCACGGTGGCCGTCTTCATCTACCGCAAGCCGTTCCAGCACCTGTTCTCCGCCGTCGGCTACGGCTCGATCGGCGCGCGGGAGCGGGCCGAGATCGAGATGTACCGGTCCAGGGAGACGCTGCGCAGGAACGCGACCGGCGTCGCGGCGGCCGCCGCGGGCGCTGCGGGCGGGTTCGCGGGCTACCGGGTCGGCCGCTGGTCGCGCCGCGATCCGGCCCAGTCGGCCAGCCTGGCCGAGCACATCGCGGCCGCGGGCGGCGGCACGGCGGTCGATGCAGCCGGGGTCGCAGTGGGCCAGCACGCGGCGGGCGGCCCGGCCGGTCACGGCACGGCCGACCCGAGCGCCTCGCCGGACGGCGACAGGGAGCACGCCGGGACCGGGGTTCACGCCAGCAGCGGCGGCAGCGGCCGGGCGTGGGCCGCCGCAGGCGTGGACGGCAGTGCCCGCGCGGCGCCGCCGTTGCACCTGCCGTCCCGGGTGACCCGCACGGGTGAGGACTCGGCCGCGCCGTCCGGCTGGGCGCGCAGCGGAGCCGAAGGCACGGCGGCGGGCCGCCCCGGCGGCCGGGCCGGCGACGTGCCGCCGCGTCCCACTCTCCCGCGGGTGACCAGGGCCGCGTCGGTCCAGCCGCGGTCCGGCCCGCCGCAGACCACGGCGGCACGGTCCGGCGGTGCCGCCGCGCCGCCGCGGCCAGCCGCGGGCAACGGCGGCCCGCCACCGCGCACCAGCGCAGGCGGCGGCGGACCGGCACCGGCCGGCGCGGGCACTGCCCGCTCCCGGTGGCGCGGCGAAGCCGCCGCCCGCCAGGCCCCCGCGGGGCGGGGCGGCAGGCCGCTGTGGCAGCCGGGCCCGATCCGCCCCTCCACCGGGTGGTCCGGCGGCGCCGGATCGCGGTCCGGAGCCGCACCAGGGTCAGCACCGCCGCCCCCGCCGCCCCCGGCGCCGTACGCAGCGCCGCCGTCCCGGGCGCCGGGCGCACCGCCGCCCGCCTACCCGCACACCGGGCCGGCGGCCGGGGCGGCGCGACCGTCACGGCGGTCCCGCAGCGGAGACCCGGCCGCCGCAGGCCAGCCCGGCACCCGGGCGGCCAGCCACGCCGGCCCGAACGGCAGCGGCAGCGGCAGCGGGGGGCAGGGCGCACCCAAACCGTTCTGGCTGCGTCCGGTGCGGCGGAAGAAGTAGCGGTCGTGGAGTTGACGTCACGCCAGCGCATGCTGGTGTTCGCGGTTACCGTGCTGGCGCTGGCCGGACTGGGCCTCTTCCTGCTCCAGCCGGGCGGCGCCAAGCCGCATGCGGCCCGCACGCCGGCCACCTCGGCCACCCCGGCCGCGCCGGCCAGCACGCCGCCCGCGCCGCCGCCGAGCCCGCAGCCCACCGGCTCGACGGCCTCCCCGGCGGTGAACATCTACCAGTGGCTCCCGTTCAGCCAGCAGGACCTGGCCCAGGCCTCGACCGTCGCCACCCAGTTCGGCGCCTACTACGGCACCTACTCCTACAACGAGAGCGCGGCGAGCTACGGAAGCCGCATGCAGGGCCTGGCAACCAGCCAGCTCGTCCAGACCATCGAGGGCGACTACGCCACGCCGGGCCTGGCCAGCCTGCGCGCGCAGCAGAAGCGAATCTACACAGGGCAAGCGGTCATCGACTCGCTGCGCGCGTTCGGGCCGTCCAGCCTGACGTTCGTCCTGACCGTCAACCAGAAGATCACTTCGCCGCACGGGCAGAGCCAGGCGAGCGCCAAGTACGCGGTCACCATGGCCAACGCCGGCTCCGGCTGGCAGGTCAATGACATCGAGCTCGCTTCGTCTGGAAATCAGTGATCCCGGTCGGCGGTTACCGCCCGGGCGGCCCGCCCAGGGGCTTTCCCGGCGGTCGGCCGCTGGTGCTCGCGGCCATCGTCGGCGCGGGCCTGCTGCTGACCGGGCTGATCATCGTCCCGCTAGCGGTCGTCGGCGGCAGCAACATCCTGTTCGCGGCCGGCAGCGGCTGCACCGGGCAGGGCGGCGGGGGGCAGGGCACCACGACGACCTCGGTGAGCCCGCAGGCCAAGAACTCCATCCCGGCCGACTACCTGGCCGAGTTCCAGCACGTCGGGCAGCAGTTCGGCGTGCCCTGGCCGATCCTGGCCGGGATCGGCAAGGTGGAGAGCAACGACGGCCAGTCCAACCTGCCCGGCGTGCACAGCGGCGCCAACGCGTTCGGCGCGGCCGGCCCGATGCAGATCGGGATAGAGGGCGCGGCGGGCAACGTCTGGGGCGGCGCGCCGGCGCATCCGGCGGCCGAGCAGGTCAGCGGGGTGGCCACCGATGAGAACGGGGACGGGACAGCCAGCGTCTACGAGCCCGCCGACGCCATCGCCGGGGCCGCGAAGTACCTGGTGCGCGCCGGGGTGCTGGACAATGTCGAAGGGGCGATCTTCGCCTACAACCACCTGGAGTCCTACGTCCAGGCGGTGCTGGGCTGGGCGAACACCTATTCCGCGGGCGGCTTCACCGTCGGCCCGGTCAGCGTGGATGCCGCGCCGCAGTGCCTGACCGGCAGCGGCAGCAGCCAGGCGCCGAACGAGGCGGCCGCTACCGCCGTCGCGTTCGCCGAGGCGCAGCTGGGCAAGCCCTACCAGTGGGGCGGCACCGGCCCGGACGCGTTCGACTGCTCCGGCCTGGTGATGATGGCCTACCGGGCCGCGAGCGTGAGCATCCCCCGCACCTCGGAAGACCAGTGGTCCTGGGGGCCGCAGGTCCCGGCGAGCCAGGCGGAACCCGGAGATCTGGCCTTCTTCGCCGGCTCGGACGGCACCCAGACCAACCCGGGTCATGTCGGCATAGTGATCGGCAAGGGCCTGATGATCGAGGCGTACGCCACCGGCTTCCCGATCCGCATCGCCAGCTACACCAACCGCGATCCGGTCGGCTTCACCCGCCCCTGGTCACACGCCGGGATCGTGATCCCCGGCCGGCAGGCGCCGTCCTAGGCTCTGGCGGCGTGCTTGTGTCCAGCATGTGAGACAGCGCTGCGATCCGGCGACAGCTCACCCCGTGCAGGGCTTCAGGTGATGCTGCGTGACCTGCCGAGCCGCCGGGCCGCCGCCGGCTCGCCGGCCGCGCCGGGGTTAGCTGATCTTGGTGCGGGCGGCCAGGAAGCGCTGGTGGCGGGCGTGGTCGTGCTGGCCGAGGAACGCCTTGAACTGGCCGAGCCGGTAGGCGGGCTCGCCGCGGATCTCGGCTACCTCGACCTCGAAGTCCTGGCTGAGGTGCCGGACCCGTCGCAGCACCTCGGCCGGGCTGGCGCCGGGCACGCCCGCCGGTGTCGCGCCCGCCGCGGCCAGGCCCGCCGTGACCACGCCGGCCATCCCCGCCGCGGTCGCGGCGGCGATCTGCGAGACCGTGAGGAACTCGGGGTGCGAGCGCAGCACCGCGTAGACCGGGTCGCCGACGTGCGCGGTCTCGGCCGCGTCGTCCGGCCGCGACCCGTCTGGCCCGTCCGGGTTGCCCGGCCCGGCCTCGTGCCGCAGCGCCCGGCGGATCGCGGTGCCCACGGCCTGCGCGACCGGCGGCGGGAACGCGTTGCCGAGCTGCCGGTAGCGGGCCGTCTTGCGGCCGGTGAACTGCCAGCCCCACTCGTCTCGCCAGCCTTGCAGCCTGGCCACCATCTCGCAGGTCAGCCGGGGCGCCAGGGCGGGATCGTCGGCCGGTCCTGGCGCCTGGTCGGCGATGCCGAGCCCGTCCACGCCGAGCTCGGCCCAGGCACGCTTGGCCCGGGTGGGGCCTAGATCGCCGCCGCCGTGCTTCTTGGACCCGCCGACGATCGTCGGCGCGACCCGGTTCGCCCCGCGGGCCCAGCGCGCGGCGCCCGGCCAGCCGCGGGCGCCCATCAGGTCCGCCAGCGCCTCGCCCACCGTGAGCGGCGGGCCGCCGGCCGGGGCCGGCCAGCGGAACCAGCGGGCGTCGGCCGGCCGCAGGGCCACCAGTACGAAGCGGGGCCGCAGCTGCGGCACCCCGTAGTCACAGGCGTTCAGCAGCCGCCAGCCGGGGACGTACCCGAGCTCGCGCAGCCGGTCGAGTACGTGCTGGCGGTACGCGCCGAACCTCGCCTCGCTCAGCCCCCGCACGTTCTCCAGCAGCAGCGCGCGCGGCCGGATCACCCGGCACAGCTCCACCGCCCAGGCGAACAGGTCGCGCTCGTCGGCGGCGCCCAGCCGCCGGCCGGCCACGGTGAACGGCGGGCAGGGCACCCCGCCGGCCAGCAGCGCGATGCCGGCGTAGTCCTGCGGGTTCCAGACCTGCCGGTCGGCCGCGTCGCCCTCGGCGATCTTCCAGCCGGGCCGGTTGGCGCGCAGCGTGTCGCAGGCCGACGCGTCCAGTTCCACGGCGAGCGCGTGCTCGAACCCGGCCCGCTCGATGCCGAGCGCCTGGCCGCCGGCTCCCGCGCAGATCTCGACCGCTTCAAGAGCTTCAAGATCTGTCACATCGGCCTCCCTCGCGGCGCTGGCACGGCGGCGTGCTCGCCGGCGGCGATCACTGGTGACCATCTTGGCTGAGCCCGGCGAACTCGTGGCGGATCCCGCGCCGCTTCCCGTCGTGTCCTGTGCCGGAAACCTAGCGGCAAGGACCGACAACCGGCTCGCCACGAGCGACTCGGCGACTCGCTACGCGCGAGCCGCTACGCGCCGTCCAGCCGCTCCCGCAGCCGGCGCAGCCGGTCCGGCCGGTCGGCGGCGAAGCGGTCGAGCGCGGCCAGGATGTGCGCCTCGTCGAGGTGCGCCTCCTCGATCACCTCGGCCAGCGAGCCGCCGGTGCGCCACCTGTCGTCCCAGTCCGACGATAGCGAGTACTCCCTGACCAGGGGATCGTTCGCCCAGTCCGCCATCAGCTTGTACGCGCCGTTGGTGATGACCATCGCGTCCAGCCGGTCGGCCGGGCCGATGACCGACCGCCGGTATCCGGCCGGCTGCCGCGCGAACAGCTGCGGGCTGATCGCCGCGACGATCTTGACGTTGATGCCCCTGGCGTCCAGCTCGGGCAGCAGGGTGATCAGGTTGCGGGTCGGCAGCGTGCCGCGCAGGTACACGGTGCCGCCCTTGGGCCGGTCTGGCCGGTACTGGCGCAGGACGTAGGCGCCGCGGGCCGCCTCAAGGTGGCTGGGGATGCCCAGCGCGTCCCGGTCGGGTATCTCCACCGGCGGCCGGGTCAGGTGCAGCGCCACGATCGGGACGTCGAGCGCGAAGGCCGCGCCGAGCAGGACCGGCACCTCGTTGTACTCCCACGGGTGCAGGTCGATGACGTGCCCCTCGGGGAAGAGCTGGGTGACGCCGATGGCGAAGATGCCGAAGTGGGTGCGCGAGTCCTCGGCCGTCTCCGGACCCGAGTGGCCCGCGATCCACAGCAGCTTGCCGACCTTCAGCTCGCAGTCCTGGGCCAGCTGGCTGAACAGCCGGATCGGCCCGTACTTGAGGTAGGAGAACGAGCCGTAGGTGGAGCACGCGCCCCAGTAGCCGTCGAACTGCTCGAACGGGTTCTCGGCCAGGTTGACCGTGGCCAGCCCGGCGGTCACCCCCGCGTTGGTGAACTCGGTGATCTCGGTCGGCAGCAGCGCCCCGGTGGGATTCTTCTCGCGCTCGTACCAGCCGGTGCCCGGCGAGCCCTCGAAGTCCTGCGAGAACCCCGCGATGTTGGTCGATTCGGCCAGGTCGGCGGAGGCGGCGATGAACAGCGGCCTGCCGTAGTCCCGCAGCGCCAGCGAGTTCACGTAGGCGCCCCAGGCGGCCAGGCCGGCCCGGTTGGGCGCCTTCTCGCCGGGCTTCTTCCAGATGCTGTCCGGGTAGCTCGCCACGTCGAAGATGCGGCGGTCGGCGAAGACGCCGGCCGACCGGCTGCCGAGCCTGAACCCGTCGATCTGCTCGGGCACCGAGCCCGCGATCGCCTGCAGCCGGTCCGACAGCCAGGTCACCAGGTCGTCGTCGCGGCGCAGCACGTTCATCGCGATGCCCAGGTTCGCGGTCGCCTGCTCCTTCACCGCGTCGGAGTCCGCCGGCGCGGGCGAGTCGACGCCCTGGTACTCGACCCCGTGCCTGGCCATGAACTCCTTGCGGTTGGCCCAGAACTGCTCGGAGTTCATCGGCCACGCCGAGCCGTGGCTGGCCGCGTCGAACTTGCCGTAGCCGCGGCCCTTGCGAGTGACAAACCAGGCCACTCTCGGCACCTGCCCCGTGCCGGAACCAACTGTGCCGGGACCGCAGGCGGCGTCCAGCACCGCCTCGGTGACCGGGCCCCACTCCATGCCGTGCTCAGTGCCGTTCACCCGCCAGCCGTACGGCTCGAACCAGTCCACCGGCCCGCCGTACACCACGGTGGAGGCCGCCCGCGGGTCGATGCCGAAGTCGTTCCAGTCGAGCAGGAAGACCAGGTTGTCCAGGCCCAGCCCCCAGGCCAGGTTCTTGGTCTCGTGCGCGGAGCCGGGGGTGAGCCCGCCCTCGCCCTCGAACACGAAGACCTTCACCTCGCCGGCCCCGGCCAGCTTCAGGCTGAGCGCCTCGCCGGCGGACGGCGGCATCCCGTGTCCGGACGGCCCGGTGTTGGACTTCAGGAACAGCGTCCTGCCTTCCATCTCGGCGTGCCCGGGCAGGCCGCCGTGCCTGCGCAGCTGCAGCAGCCACTCCCAGGTCAGCGCCCAGCGGCCGTCATCGGGGAAGGCGAACTCGACCGCCCCGGTGCGCTCGTGCCTGGCCCGCATCGCCTCGTTGAGCACCGCGAGCGTGGCGTAGACCAGCGGCACCGTGTGCCCGGCCGACAGCACGAAACGGTCGCCGAACCGGCGCCACGGCCGCAGCACGTCCCAGCGCATCGCGCCGGACAGCAGCAGCGACACCATCATGTGCACCTTGGACCTGGACCCGCCGGGGTGCCCGCTCTGCCGGTAGTTGAGCGACAGGTCGATGCACTCGTCGATGAGGTCCTTGACCAGCTCGTAGCGGGCGAAGTCAGGCTCGGCCGCGGCGAAGAGCCTGCCGGCGTCCTGCTCGCTGCCCGATCGCGCGATGACGTCCAATCCACGCACCTCCATTGCTGCGGAATTCCGACTCTAACCGGCAAACCCGTACCGCAATATCATCGGGCCATGACTGCTACCCCTCTCGCCGACCGCATGAACAGGCTCGGCACCGAGTCCGCCTTCGAAGTGCTTGCCCGGGCCAAGGCCATCGAGGCCGCCGGAGGCAAGATCATCCACCTGGAGATCGGCGAGCCGGACTTCCCGACCCCCCGGCACATCGTCGACGCCGCGGTCGAGGCGCTGCAGGCCGGCCAGACCCACTACGTGCCCGCGCCGGGCGTTCCGCCGCTGCGCGAGGCGGTGACCGCCTTCCTCGAGAAGACCGGCAGGATGCGGGTGACGCCGGACCGCGTCATCGTCACGCCGGGCGCCAAGCCGATCATGTTCTTCGTGATCCTCGCCCTGTGCGGCGAGGGCGACGAGGTGCTCTACCCGGACCCCAGCTTCCCGATGTACGAGTCGATCACCTCGTTCGCCGGCGCGACCGGCGTTCGGGTGCCGCTGCGCGAGGGCAACGACTTCAGGATCGACACCGACGAGCTGGAGCGGCTGATCACCGACCGGTCCAGGCTGCTCATCATCAACTCGCCGCACAACCCGTGCGGCAGCGCGCTGACCCGCGAGGACTGCGAGGCCATCGCGGAGATCGCGCTGCGGCACGACCTGACCGTGCTCACCGACGAGGTGTACTGGGCCATCAGGTACGGCGGGCAGCACGCGAGCGTGCTCGACGTCGACGGCATGGCCGACCGGACGATCCTGCTCGACGGCTGGTCCAAGACCTTCGCCATGACCGGCTGGCGGCTCGGCTTCGGCGTCTTCCCGCCCGCCCTGGTCGAGCCGGTGACCCGGCTGGTGATCAACTCGGTGTCGTGCACGTCGGCGTTCAGCCAGTACGCGGCCGCGGCCGCCCTGACCGGCCCCTGGGAGCCGGTCGAGCAGATGGTCGCCGAGTTCCGCCGCCGCCGGGACATCATCGTCGCCGGGCTGAACGACATCCCCGGCATCACCTGCCTGGAACCGCAGGGCGCGTTCTACGTCTTCCCCAACATCACCGGTACCGGCCTGACCTCGGCGGAACTGCAGGCCCGGCTGCTCACCGAGGCGGGTGTCGCCGGCCTGGCGGGCACCGCCTTCGGCGGCTGGGGCGAGGGATTCCTGCGGTTCTCCTACGCGAACTCGGTCGAGAACATCCGGGCGGCGCTGGACGCCATCAGGTCCCTGCTGGCCGACGCCGCCGCCCACGTCTGAACCGGGAGATCTGGCACCGCTCGTCGAGTAGCCGGCCGGCGGCCCGGCTACTCGACGACCCGAACGTGCCGCGGCGACCTGCCCCTGACCCGCGGCTGCCGCGGCGGCCTGGCCAGCTCGTCGGGCAGCGCCAGCAGCGGGTTCGCGGCGCTCTCGACGACTTGCTCCGCGAGATCGACGAGTCGCGCGCCGCTGCCCCGCGCGACCCCCCTCAGCAGCTCGAACGCGGCCTTGGGGGCAATGCGCCCGCGTTCGGCGAGCACGCCGATGGCCTGCTCCACCCGCACCCGCGTGGCCAGCGCGTGCTGCAACTGGGCCACGGTCACCCGCAGCCGCCTGGCCTCACCGGCCAGGCCGTCCTCCCCGTCGCCATCCGGGCCCGCGTCGGCCGGCGCACCCGGGGCATCAGGCGCATCCGGCGGCCGAAGGCCGGGGGCCAGCAAGTCGGCGAGCACGATCGCGCTGGTCAGGTCGGGTGCCTCTTCGTCGGCCACCCGCCAGCCCTGCCCGCTGCGCCGGATGATCACCGGCGCCGTCTCGCCGGGTGCCGCCAGCGCCGGGCCGCCGGAATCCGGAGGCGTGCCTTCCCGCCCGGCCTCCGGACCGGGTTCCCCGGCAGCGGCACCCTGGCCGCGTACCGCTCGGAAAGAAGGGTCTTTCATTTCTTACCGGGCCGCGAGCCTGGCTAGCCGTTCCTTGACCTGGGCCAGCGACGGGTTGACCATGGCGCTGCCGTCCGCGAACACGAGGGTCGGCACGGTCTGGTTCCCGCCGTTGACCGACATCACGTACTCGGCCGCCGCCGGGTCGCGCTCGATGTCGACCTCCCTGACCTCGATCCCCTCGCGGCCGAGCTGACCCTTCAGCCGCTTGCAGAACCCGCACCATGGGGTCGTGTACATGGTCACCGGCTCCGGCATCTGCCGCCTCCTTCGCGTCTCGCTCTGCCCATTATGTGGCGATGTCCACGGGTGTTAACGCGCAACAGGGCGGCGGGCTTCCCGCCCGGCGGCGCGGGCATGCGCAAGGATGTCCGTGGCGAGGGAGGACCGTGGTGAGCGTGGAAATCGGCCAGCGGGGCGCCGAGGGCGGACAATCGTTGCTTCCGAACGGTACGGACCCGCCGTACGGGGATGACGGGCCCGATGCGGTGCTGGCCGCGCTGGACCCAGAGCAGCGCGAGGTAGCGCTGAGCGTGCGCGGTCCGGTGTGCGTGCTGGCGGGCGCGGGCACCGGCAAGACCCGGGCCATCACGCACCGCATCGCCTACGCCGTGCACACCGGGATCGTCGATCCGGCGCACGTGCTCGCGGTCACGTTCACGTCGCGGGCGGCCGGCGAGCTGCGCGGCCGGCTGCACCGGCTCGGCCGCCCCGGCCTGGGCCTGGACCGGGTGCAGGCCCGGACGTTTCACTCCGCCGCGCTGCGCCAGCTCGGCCACTTCTGGCCCGCCACGGTAGGCGGTCGGCCGCCGCGCGTGCTGCCGTCGAAGTTCGGCCTGATCGGCGAGGTCGCCAGGGCGCAGCGGATCGCGGCCGGGCCCGCCGAGCTGAGCGACATCGCCACGGAGATCGAGTGGGCCAAGGTGACCCAGGTCCGGCCCGACGAGTATCCCGTCGCCGCGGGCCGGGCCGGGCGCCGGCCGCCGCTGCCCGCCGACCAGGTCGCTGCGGTCTTCGCCGGGTACGAGGCGCTGCGCCGGGAGCGCCACCTGATCGACTTCGAGTCCGTGCTCGAGCTCACCGCGGCCATGCTCGCTGATGACCAGCAGGCCGCCGCCGAGGTCAGGGACCGCTACCGCTACCTCCTGGTCGACGAATACCAGGACGTCAACCCCCTGCAGCGGCTGCTCCTGCGCACCTGGATCGGCGAGCGCGACGACATCTGCGTGGTCGGCGACCCGCAGCAGGCGATCTACTCGTTCGCCGGGGCCAGCCCGGACTACCTCACCGGCTTCGCGGCCGAGTTCCCCGGCGCGACCGTGATCAGGCTGATCCGGGACTACCGGTCCACGCCGCAGGTGGTGGCGCTGGCCAACCGGCTGCTCATGGCGGGCGTGAGGCCGCCCGGGCCGGCTGGGGGCCCGGACCGGGCCGGCGAGGGCGCGGGCGGCGCGGGTGGCGAGGGCGGCTCGCCGGAGGCGGCCGGGGGCGTCGCGGGCACCGGCGGGAACGTGCTGGCGCGGTGGGCCAGCAGCCTGGTCGCGCAGCAGCCGGCCGGCCCGGCCCCGTCCTTCGCCGAATATCCCGATGAGCCCGCCGAGGCCGACGCCGTGGCGGCGCGGGCCCGCTCGCTGATCGGCGAGGGCGTGCCGGCCGGCCGGATCGCCGTGCTGGTGCGGGTCAACGCATCGCTGCAGGGCTACGAGCGGGCGCTGGCCGAGGCCGGGGTGCCCTATCAGGTCAGGGGAGCGGAACGGTTCTTCGACCGGCCGGAGGTCAAGCAGGCCATCGGGCTGCTGCGGGCGGCCGCGAAGTTCGGCCCAGGAGCGGGGGAACGGCCGAGGGCCTCTGGCGATGCCGGCGCGCCGGGCTCGGCTGGCGCGCCGGGCTCGCTGTCGGCCGAAGTCCGGCACGTGCTGTCCGGCCTGGGCCTGACCGGAGCGGCGCCGCAGGGCGGCGGCGCGATGCGGGAGCGCTGGGAATCGCTGGCCGCGATCCTGGGGCTCGCCGATGCGATGTCGGCCGCCCGGGCCGACGCGACGCTGGCCGACTTCGCCGCCGAGCTGGCCGACCGGGCCGCGGCCGAGCATCCCCCGGTCGCACCGGGGATCACCCTGTCGTCGCTGCATGCGGCCAAGGGCCTTGAATGGGATGTAGTCTTCCTGCCCGGCCTCACCGAAGGAGTCCTGCCCATCGTGCATGCGCAGACAGCCGAAGCCGTCGCCGAAGAGCGGCGGCTGCTCTACGTGGGGGTGACCAGGGCCCGGCACCGGCTGGAGCTGTCCTGGTCCGCCGCCCGCCAGCCCGGCGGACGGGCGAACCGCAAGCCGTCCAGGTTCCTGGCCGAGATCCGCCCGCGTGTCGCGGCCGACGGCAGCGCGGCCGGCGGCAGCGGGGGCAGCGGTGCCGGGGATAGCGGTGCCGGGGATAGCGGGAGCGGCGCCGGCGGTGCGGGCCGGTGAGCAAGATGCTGGCCGACCTGCTTGACCTGCTCGACTTGGAGCAGATCGAGGCCGACATCTTCCGCGGCCGCAGCCCGGACGAGCGGGTGCAGCGGGTGTTCGGAGGGCAGGTGGCCGGCCAGGCCCTGGTCGCGGCCGGCCGCACCGTGCCGGCCGACCGGCCGGTGCACTCGCTGCACGCGTACTTCATCCGGCCGGGGGACCCGGCGGTCCCGCTGGTGTACATGGTGGACCGGGTGCGGGACGGGCGGTCGTTCACCACCCGCCGGGTGTCGGTCATCCAGCACGGCAAGACGATCTTCACGCTGTCCGCCTCGTTCCACCACGCCGAGCCCGGACCCGAGCACGCGACGGCGATGCCCGAGGTCCCGCCGCCCGATTCGGTGACCCCGACCGCCGAGCGGCTGGAGAAGCTGTTCGGGCCGCTGGACTCCCGCTACGAGCGGATGCTCCGCCGCAACCCGGTGGACCTCCGCTTCCCCGGCCCGCTCACCGTCGAGGCGCAGCACGACCCGTCGCTGCGCACCACCCGCAACCTGGTCTGGCTGCGGGTGGACGGCGAACTCCCCGACGACCCGCTGCTGCACGTCTGCCTGATGACCTACGCCTCCGACATGACGCTGCTCGACTCGGTGCTGCTCGCGCACGGCCTGTCCTGGGTGGACGGGCACACGATCGGGGCCAGCCTGGATCACGCGATGTGGTTCCACCGCCCGTTCCGTGCCGACGACTGGCTGCTGTACGCGCAGGAGTCTCCGGTGGCCTCCGGAGCCCGCGGGCTGGCCCGCGGCCAGGTCTTCACCCAGGACGGCCAGCTGGTGGTGTCGGTCGTGCAGGAGGGGCTGATCCGGTCGCGGGACCGGCAGGCCTGAGCCCGGCTCGCTGTTTGCTAGTGCCTTCGGCCGATGCCGCGGTCGCCGGAAAAGATTTCGCAACAATGAAACCGCAGGTAGAAAAACTGTTGCCGGGTGGCCCCCCCGGTACATAGGCTGCTCGCATGTTCCTGGCGCGCCCATCGTCAACCGTGGGAGGAGGTGCCCTGGGGATGGTTACTTTCACTGACGCCACGTCGGTCGGCGTGATCCTGCCGATCCGGGATGCCTTCCTGCTCCCGGCGGCCGGCGGCCGCAGCGCGTGTGCTCCTTCGACAGTGCCGGGGCTGCACACGGCCAAGGGGACGAGTGTGTCCGCGGTCAGCAACAAGGCCCGCGCCGAGCAGCCTGTCTTCGGGCCGGCCGCCACCCACAAGCCGAACAACTACATGACCCGCGTCGACGCGATTGGCGGCGGCGGTCCGGGTCCGCATCCGGCGAGAGAACCGGTCTAGAAAGACCGGCCCTTCCCCTCGGAGGCCGCGGACCCGATACAGGGTCCGCGGCCTTATTTATTTGGGCCACCTTGTCCGACGAGCAACACATCGCAGGCGAGCAGGAACAGCACAACGAGAGGGGATGGCACCGATGCAGTGGCCCGAGACCACCGCCGTCGTGGCGAACGCGGCGGGGTTCGAGTCAAGCTCCGTATCTACAGGCATGGCGCCGGTCGCCGGGGCACCGGCGGTGCCGATGGCAGGACCGGTCATGGTGGCCCGGCTTCCCGGGCGCCTGGATCTGCCGTGCACGCAGGATCCGGACATGTTCTTCGCCGAGTCGCCGGCGGACGTCGAGTACGCCAAAGCGCTCTGCCGGGACTGCCCGGCCAGGATCGCCTGCTTTTCCGGTGCGATTGAGCGCCGGGAGCCCTGGGGGGTCTGGGGCGGCGAGCTCTTCCTGCGCGGCGAGGTCGTGCCGCGCAAGAGGCCGCGTGGCCGCCCGCGCAAGACCGACGTAGCCGCATAGACACACAGCCAGCGAGCCAAGCTCACCTGGCCAGCCGGCCGGGCCTCATCCAGGCCCGGCCGGTCCGGTCGGCACATCCGTACCGGCCAATCGCAGTCCGCGGATCCGGACCGAGACATTCTTCACGACCAGATGGGTGGTTTCACCATGTATGTAGGCAGTGATCTAGCCGTGCGAATGCACGAGGAAAGGCTGGAAGAGGCGCAGATGCACCGCAACGCCTGGCGCCTTCGCGCCATGCAGCGCGCGCAGCGCCGGGCCGACCGGGCCGAGCAGCGGATGAGCCGTGCTCACCGCGAGGCCAGCCGGCTCAGGCTGGGGCTGGAAGCGGAAAGCTAACCGCTGCCGTGCTCGGCTTGCGGGCGCCCGACCAGACCATTAACCCGGCGCCGCTCGCCGTGGCCGTTTCACCGGTCACGGCAAGCGGCGCCGACGCAGTCTCAGGCCTCAGCGCTCGCGCTGCCGGCCGGCTCGGTCTGGTAGCCCGGCATCCACTTGATGACTTCGGCCCGGAACGGGCCCTCGCATTCCAGCTGGCACAGCACGCCGATGCCCGCGGTGGACACCCGGTGGATGAGCACGTAGGACGGCGGGACGTTGAACTTGCGGGTGATATTGGACGGCCGCAGGTCAGTCACCCGGACCGCCTCGTCGCGCATCCACTCCCGGCTGAACTTGAACGACTCCACCTTGGACGGCTCGGCCAGCGGGGCCAGGAAGGCGCGCAGCGCGTCCAGATCGACCTCGATGCCTTCGCGCAGGAATCCCTGCTCCCGTAGCTCCTGCTCGACCTCTTCGATCTCGCCATCCTCATGCATGATGCGCAGCAGCTTGCCGATGAACGGCGGAAAGCCGTCTGGCAGCCGGTCCACCGCGCCGAAGTCCAGCACGCCCAGGCGGCCATCGCGCAGCAGCCTGAAGTTGCCCGGATGCGGATCCGCATGCAGCAGCCCGGCCCGCGCCGGACCGGAGAACAAGAACCTGACCAGCAGGATCCCGGCCCGGTCCCGGTCCTCCCTGGCCCCGTCGCTGATGATCTTCGAGAGCGGAGTTCCCGCCATCCACTCGGTGACCAGCACGTGATCGGTCGCCATCAGGACGTTCGGCACCGAGATGTCGGGGTCGCCGGCGTACGCGTCGGCGAACGCCTGCTGCGAGGCGGCTTCCAGGTGGTAGTCGAGCTCTTCGGCGACCCGGTTGCACAGCTCGTCGAGCAGCGGCTTTACGTCCAGGCCGGGCATCAGCACGGCGAATAGCCTCGCCGCCCGGCTCAGCTGAGTGAAGTCGTTGATCAGGGCCTGGCCCGCGCCCGGATACTGGATCTTGACCGCGACCTCGCGCCCGTCATGCCACCGGGCCCGGTGCACCTGGCCGATGGAAGCAGCGGCCGCCGGGGTGTCGTCGAAGTCGGCGAACGAGCCGCGCCAGTCCTCGCCGAGATCGCCCGCGAGCACCTTGTGCACGGTCGCCGCGGGCAGCGGCGGCGCCGACTCCTGGAGCTTGGTCAGCGTGGCGCGATAGGGCCCGGCGATCTCGGGCGGCAGTGCCGCCTCGAAGATCGACAGCGCCTGGCCCAGCTTCATCGCCCCGCCCTTGAGCTCGCCGAGCACCCGGAAAATCTGCTCGGCGGTGCGCCGCTGGATCTCCTCGGTCACGATCTCCGCCGGCCGCCCGCCGATACGCTTGCCAAACCCGAGGGCGGTACGCCCGGCAAGCCCGATCGGCAGGGTGGCCAGCTTGGCGGTGCGCGTCACAGCGCGCCGAGGCAAATCGCTCACGATCAACATTCTCCGCTACTCCAGCCACCCCCAGCTACTCAAGCGCCCGCCCCCGCCCCTGAGCAGGCCGTGCTGCCGGTGCTTGCCGCATCGCGGGTGCATCCGCAGCGGATGTGCGGGAGCCAGGTGCGCCTTCGCCATTGCCAGTCGGGCAGGACGAGTTCCAGCGTGCCGTTGGTGACCGCGTCGGCCGTTCCCGAGCTGTCGATGAACGCCAGCAGCTGAGCGCTGGCCGTCGCGGCCACGTTCGTCGCCAGCGTGGCATCGCAAGCGGGGACGTCCGGCTGACGGCCGATCAGCTGGGCGAGCAGCGTGGGCCAGGCTGGATCGCGATCCGTGCGGGCCAGGTCCAGGCACCGCAGGCAGGCCGAGCGCCCCGGGATCACCAGCGGTCCCACGATGCCGATCGCCTCGCCGGCGCTCACGGCCAGGTGCGGCACGCCGTCGGCCGTCAGCTCGGCCGCCAGCTCCGGGCCGTGGCGGCCGGTCAGCACGACCAGGTCGGGCCGTGCGGCATCGTCGTCGGTCCTGACCTCGGGCGCGCTGCGCCGGATGGCCCGCGCCACGCCGGCCGAACGCGGCGCGCCGATATCCGCCTCGGACAGGCCGGCCGGCGAGAGGTCGGCCGCGAACGCCGTGCCGGAATCCCGGCAGGACACGTGACCCACCCCGGAGGCGGCCAGCAGCGCCGCGATGGCCGAACCCGCCCGGCCCGCTCCGTACACGCGTACATAGGCCGCTGACCTGCGGGCTAGCACGCGAGCACCGCCATCCGTATCACCGCGGGCCAGTGCCGCGGTGGCCCGCTCTGGTCCTAGCCTGGACCGGACGCCGTCCGGGACGGCGCGCAGGGTGGCCGCCGGGAAGTCGTCGAGCACCCCGGCGGCGGCCAGCAGGGTGATCACCCGGTGCGCCGCCTCGGCGGGGATGCCGTCGTCGCAGGCGGCAGCGATCATCGCGGACAGGTCCCTGCTCCCGTCCAGCAGCCCGATCAGGCCGAACAGGAGGGCCGAGGCGCCGACGCCGGAAAGAGCGACGGCCCGCCGCGGATCGATGCCGATCTGCAGCGTGTCCCTGTCCCGCCAGACAGGAAGCAGTCCAGGCTTGAGCGCGGGTCTCATGCGGCATAGCATGGCAGCGGGTAACGACACTCTCGCACCCCGTGACGTTCCCCCAGTCGGCCCGCCCCCCCGCCCGTGATCGGAAAGGATGACCGATGCTGGCCGGGACGTGACGGGAGGAACGTGATGCCTGGGAGCGGCGTGTGGCGGCCGGGGCCGGATGATCTGGCGGCCGCGCGGGATGCGACGATTCCCGATGTCGCGGGGCCGGGGCTTCGGGTGCTGTTCTCCGGCATCAACCCTGGCCTGTACTCGGCCGCCACCGGGCATCATTTTGCCCGGCCGGGCAACCGCTTCTGGCCGGCGCTGCACCGGTCGGGGTTCACCGATCGCCAGCTGCGGCCTGATGAGCAGGACCAACTGCTTGACCTCGGCCTCGGCATCACCAACGTGGTAGCGCGGGCGACCGCCCGTGCCGATGAACTCGACGCCGGAGAACTGCGTGAGGGCGGGCGCATCCTGGCCGCCAAGGTCTCGCAGCTGCGGCCGCGGTGGCTCGCGGTCGTGGGCGTCACCGCGTTCCGCGTCGCCTTCGGCGACGCCCGTGCCGTGGTCGGGCCGCGCTCGGCCGGCCTTGGCGAGACCCGGGTCTGGGTGCTGCCCAACCCCAGCGGCCTGAACGCCCACTACAGCGCCGCCGCCCTGGCCGAAGAATTCGCCCGGCTGCGAGCCAAGGCTGGCCTTCATGATCACGAAGACTTTTACGCGTGATAGTACGTAAAGCTCTTCGTGATCATGGAGCCGGGGCGGGGTCATCGGGGCCGTCGGCATCACCAGCGCCGTCGGCGTCGAGGGCGGACGTGTCGAGCTCGGGGCGGCCGCGGACGAAGCCGTCGGGGTCGTCGAAGTCCTCGGCCGTCGGCATCAGGTCGGGGTGCGCCCACAGCGCGTCCCTGCCTTCGATGCCGCGCGCCTCGGTGAGGCCCAGCCAGATGGTCGCCGCCTCGCGCAGCCGGCGCGGCCGCAGCTCGAGGCCCACCAGGGTGGCGAAAGTCCGCTCGGCCGGCCCGCCGGTCGCGCGCCGCCGCCTGATCGCCTCGGCCAGTGCGCTGGCGTGCGGCAGCCGCTGGCCCGCGGCCGCGTCGACCACGGTGGCGACCCAGCCCTCGACCAGGGCGAGCGCGGTCTCCAGCCGGGCCAGCGCGGCCTTCTGCTCCGGCGTGTCCTGCGGCTGGAACAGCTGCCCGCCAGACAGTGCCTCGCGCAGCGCCTCCGGGTTGGCCAGGTCGACCTGCGGCATGGCCTCGCGCAGCAGCGAGGTGTCGACGGTCATCCCGCCGGCGTACTCGGCCACGGCGTGGAGCAGGTGCGCGCGCAGCCACGGCACGTGGGCGAACAGCCGGTGGTGGGCCGCCTCCCGCAGCGCGAGGAACAGCCGTACCTCCTCCTCGCCTACCGAAAGTCCTTCGCCGAACGCCGTGACCCCGGCCGGCAGCAGCGCGGCGACGCCCTCGGGTCCGAGCGGCAGGCCGACATCGGTCGAGCTGACCACCTCGCGGGCCAGCGCGCCGACCGCAGCCCCGGTCTGCCCGCCGACCATCGCCCCGCCGAGCTGCTGCATCATCGGCGCCAGGCCGCCGAGACCGCCCAGGCCGCCGGTCATCGCGGTCATGGCCGAGCGCATCTCCGGCGGGATGTCGGCCAGCTCGTCCGGGTTCAGCGTGAACATGCCGCCCATGGTCTCGACGGCCTTCGCAGCGATCGGGTCGCAGAGCTTGGACCAGACCGGCAGCGTGGCCTCGACCCATTCCGAGCGGCTCCACGCCTGCGTGGACCTGATGCCGGACGGGAACGTGGTGACGTCCTCGAGCCACAGGTCGGCCAGCCGCAGCGCCTCGTCCACCTTCTGCCGTTGGTTGTCCAGCACGCTGGGATCGCCCTCGGCGGCGACGGTGTGCCTGGCCACGTTTTTGGCGAGATCCCAGTTGACCGGGCCGCCCTGCCAGGACATCAGGTCGGCGAACTGCCGCAGCGCGTCCGCGATCTGCTGCGGGTCACCGAAGGGACTCCCGGCGCCCATCGGCCCCATGGCGCCCATCGGCCCGAGCGGGCCCAGCGGACCCGCAGGCCCGCCTGACCCCGGCGTCTGCCCGCCTCCGGGATTGGCTCCAGAACCGGCACCGGAGCCGGCTCCGGAACCCGGCTCCGGGTCGTCCGGGCCCTCGTCCGGGTCGCCGGGCAGCCCGAAGCCGAAGGGAGGATCAGCCATCTTCGCGACCTCTCGGGCAGGATGGAAGAGTCATGTCGGTCACGTTATATGGAGGCTTATTCAAAACCTGGGTCGACGGGCCAGCGTAGCCGCAGGCGAACCCCGGCTACGCTGATCATCCATTGAAGTTTTGAATAAGTCTCACTGGAGCAGTCTACTTTGACGATCCGAGACACCCAGGATCGCGGGCGGCGAACCCGCGCCGAGTACGGTGGCGGCGGCAGCGGGCATGACCTGGTCGTCGCGGTCACCGGCGCCGCACGCGGAGTCGGCCACGAGCTGGCCGTCAGGCTGGCCGCATCCGCGCGGGTCAGCCGGGTTATCGCGATTGACGACCACCGGGGCGAGGCGACCGGCGTGACCTGGCGCGTCGTGGACGTGCGCGATCCCGTGCTGGCCAGCCGCCTGGCCGAAGTCGACGTGCTGGTGCACACTGACATTGACCTGGCGCCCGATTCGGACCGCAGCGCCAGGCGGGCGTTCAACGTCCGCGGCGTGCAGACCGTGCTCACCGCGGCCGCGGCCGGCCGGGTCGGCCGGGTGATCCTGCTCACCAGCGCGATGGTCTACGGCGCCAGCCCGGACAACCCGGTGCCGCTGCCCGAGACCGCGCCGCTCGGCGCCGACTCCGACGGCAGCGTCGTCGGCGACCTGCTGGAAATCGAGGATCTGGCGCAACGCTCGCCGCGCACCCACCCCGGCGTGGCGGTTACCGTGGTCCGCCCCGCCGCCCTAGTCGGTTCCGGCGTGGACACGCTGGTGACCAGGCACTTCGAGGCGCCCCGGCTGCTGACGGTCAAGGGCGGCGCACCCCGCTGGCAGTTCTGCCACACCGACGATCTCGTCTCCGCGATCGAGCTGGCCGTGGCGGGCGAGGTCACCGGCGCGTTCGCGGTGGGCTGTGACGGCTGGCTGGAACAGGAGCAGGTAGAAGAGCTCAGCGGGATGCGCCGGGTCGAGCTGCCGGCCGGCCTGACCTTCGGGGCCATGCAGCGGCTGCACCGGGTCGGCATCACTCCGGCGCCCGCCACCGACCTGAGCTTCGTCATGTACCCGTGGGTCGTCGACTGCGCGGCGCTGCGCGGGGCAGGATGGCGGCCCAGCCACGACAACACCTCCGCGCTGGCCGCGCTGCTCGAGCAGCGGACCGGCCACCACGCGGTGGCCGGCCGCCGGCTGGCCGGCAAGGAGGCGACGATCACCGCCGCCGGGGCGACCGTCGCGGTCATCGGCACGGCCGCGATCGTCCGCCGCGCGCGCCGCCGGCGTCAGGAAAGCTTATTCAAAACCCGATGGGACGGGTTAGCATAGCCGCAGGTCAGCCCCGGCTCGATTGATAATCGATGGAAGTTTTGAATAAGTTTCGGGGCTAGGCCATCATGCCGGTCCGGTATAGCGTGGCTTGGTGGAGGTCATCAGGCTCATCGACGTGCGCGATACTCCGCTGTCGGTAGACGAAGTACGGATGGCGGTCGCCGATCCGGCGGCCGGCGGCATCGCCCTGTTCGCCGGCGCCGTGCGCGACGACGATCACGGACGCCAGGTCAGCAGGCTCTCGTACTCTGCCCACCCGTCCGCCGCCGCCGAACTGCACCGCGTGGCCGAGAAGGTCGCCGCAGGCTTCCCGGTCTGCGGGGTGGCCGCCGTGCACCGGGTGGGCGAGCTGGAGATCGGCGATCTGGCCGTGGTCGTGGCCGTCTCCTGCCCGCATCGCGGCGAGGCGCTGGCCGGCTGCCAGCTGCTGATCGACGAGATCAAGCGGTGCGTCCCGATCTGGAAACACCAGTACTTCGGGGACGGATCTGACGAGTGGGTCAACGGCGCGTAGTCTTCCCAGCATGTCCAGGCGTGCCCTGACCCTGCTGGTGGCCGGCGTCGCGGTGGTGGCAGCCGCCGTCGTGGCCGCGGCCCTGCCGGTCCCTTACGTGATCCTCAGCCCCGGTCCGACGCTGAACACGCTGGGCACGGTCAGCGGCAAGCCCCTCATCCAGATCGACAGCGCCAGGGCGCATGCCACCCGCGGCCACCTCAACCTGGTGACGGTCAACTTCCAGGGCGGCCCGGGCGACGAGATCAACATCTTCACCGCGCTGCGCGGCTGGCTGAGCTCGCATGACGCGGTGGTGCCGCAGGCCGAGGTGTTCGGCTCCGGCCAGACGCAGCAGCAGGTGCAGCACCAGGACGTGCAGGAGATGACCGGCTCGCAGCAGGACGCGACCGCGGCCGCGCTGTCACAGCTCAAGATCCCCTTCAAGACCTACCTCCAGGTGGCCCAGACGGAGCCGGGGATGCCGGCCGCCAAAGTCCTCAAAGCGGGCGACATCATCACCGCCGTGGACGGCACCCCGGTCGCCACCCTGGCCGCGCTCAGCGCGAGCGTCCGCGCACACCCGGCCGGCCAGCAGCTCACCCTGGCCATCACCCGGAGCGGCCAGGCCCGGCAGCTGAAAGTCGGCACCGTCAGTGCCCAGGGCCGGCAGGTCATCGGAGTCGTGGTGCAGCCCGGGTACACCTTCCCGTTCGGAATAAAAATCAGTGTTGGTGATATTGGCGGCCCCAGCGCCGGCCTGATGTTCGCGCTCGGGATCATCGACAAGCTTGGTTCGGTGGATCTCACGGGTGGCAGGTTCATTGCGGGAACGGGCGAGATTACTCCGAACGGTTCCATCCAGCCGATCGGCGGCATTCAGCAGAAGCTGGCCGGCGCGAGGGCGTTGGGGGCGACGGTCTTCCTGGTCCCGGCGGCCAACTGCTCCGACGCCGCCGGGGCCGCTGTGGCCGGCTTGCAGCTGGTCAAGGTGAACACGCTGGCCGGGGCGGTGAGCGACCTGCAGCGAATAAAGGCGGGCCGCAGCGTGCCGTCCTGCTGATGAGGACGCGGCGCTGGCCCAGGATCCTCGCCGTGTCGGTGGCCTCGATCGTGGCGTTCGTCATCGTCATCGTCATCGTCAGCGGCGTGTGGACCGACTACCTGTGGTTCGCCTCGGTCCGCTACACCTCGGTGTTCGCGACGGCCTACGGCGTGAAGTGGGCGCTGTTCGGCATCGTCGGGGCGTTCATGGCCGCGCTGGTCGTGTTCAACGCGGTCCTCGCCTACCGGCTGCGGCCGGTGCACCGGCCCGGCACGGCCGAGCAGCGCGCGCTTGACGGGTACCGGATCGCCCTGGAGCGGCGGCGCAGGCTCATGGTCGCGGTGGCCGCGGCGGTGGTCGGCCTGATCGCCGGGCTCAGCGCCAGCGGCTCCTGGCGGACGTGGCTGCTGTTCGCCAACCGGACGTCGTTTCACGCCAGGGATCCGCAGTTCCGCCTCGACATCTCGTTCTTCGTCTTCGTGTACCCGTTCATCCGCATGGTGCTGACCTTCCTGTTCGCGGCGGTGCTGGTCAGCGTGCTGGTCGCGGTGGCGGTGCACTACCTGTACGGCGGGGTGCGGCTGCAGCGGGCGCCGAGCCGGCCGCAGCCGCAGGGCGGCCACGCGGCGGGCGGCCGGGCTTCGGGCCCGGGCGGCCGCGCGTGGGGCGGCCGGGCCTGGGGCAGCCGCGGCAGCGATCCCGACGGCGGTACGGCGGGTGACGGCGGCAGTTCCTCGCCGCCGGGCGGCAGCGCCGGCTCGGCTTCGGGTGCCCCGGCCACCAGCGCAGGCGGCAGGCCGCCCGGTTCCAGCCGCCGGGCCACGGTCGCGGCGCGCGCTCACCTGTTCGCGCTGCTCGGCGTGTTCGTCCTGCTCAAGGCCGTCGCCTACTGGATCGACCGGTTTGGCATCGACGAAGCCCGCGGCGGAACCGTCAGCAGCGGCGCGTCCTACACCGACGTTAACGCGATCCTGCCGGCCAAGACCGTGCTCGCCGTCATCGCGCTGGTCTGCGCGCTGCTGTTCTTCGCCGGGGCGGTGCGGCGCAGCGCGATGATGCCGGCCGTCGGCTTCGGGCTGCTCGTGCTGTCCGCGATCCTCGTCGGCGGCGTGTACCCGGCGGTCATCCAGCAGTTCGTCGTCAAGCCGAACGCGCTGGCCAAGGAGTCGCCGTACCTGCGGCGGGAGATCAGCGCGACCAGGGCCGCCTACGCCGTCGGCCACACGGTGACGACGCCGTACCAGGCGACGATCGCCGCCCAGCCGGGCGCGGGCCTCGCCGCCCAGGCCGCGGCGCTGCCCAGCCTGCGCCTCATCGACCCCGGCGTCGTGTCCCAGACGTTCCAGCAGCTGCAGCAGGTCAAGGGGTTCTACCGGTTCCCCGGGCAGCTCGACATGGACCGCTACCAGGTGCCGGGCGGCGGCCCGCAGCCGCGCGACATGGTGGTCGGGGTCAGGGACCTGGCCGGCCCGCCGCCCGGCCAGGGCAACTGGATCAACACGCACCTCGTGTACACACACGGCTTCGGGTTCGTGGCGGCGTCCGCCAATACCGTGCAGGCCAATGGGGATCCCTCCTTCACCGAGAGCGACATCCCTCCCCGCGGGGCGCTGGGCTCATTCCAGCCCCGGGTGTACTTCGGTGACCAGGAGACCCAGTACGCGATCGCGGGAGCGCCGCGAGGCCGGGCGCCGATGGAACTCGACTACCCGGTGCAGAGCGCGGCGGGCCAGCGTGACACCACCTACGCCGGCGGCGGCGGCGTGCCCGTCGGCTCGGCGCTGAACCGGCTGCTGTACGCGATCAAGCTGCACGAGCCCAACGTCCTGCTGTCCGGCGCGATCAACGGCAACTCGCGCATCCTCTACGTCCGCGATCCGCTGTCGCGGGTGGCCAAAGTGGCGCCGTTCCTCACCCTGGACGGCGACGCGTACCCGGTGGTCGCCGGCCACGGCATTTACTGGGTGGTGGACGGCTACACCACGTCCGACCAGTACCCCTACTCCCAGGGGCTCGGCCTCGCGGCGGCCGACGATTCGGTGGCCGGCGTCTCCGCCTACCGGCCGCCCGGCGGCCAGCTGAACTACATCCGCAACTCGGTCAAGGCCGTGGTGAACGCCTACACCGGCTCGGTCGCGCTCTACCAGTGGGACACCGCCGATCCCGTGCTCCGCACCTGGATGAAGGCGTTTGGAGGAGTGGTCAAGCCGCGCCGCGACATCCCCGCCGCGCTGCTGCCGCACCTGCGCTACCCGCAGGCGCTGTTCGACGCGCAGCGCCAGATCCTGGCCAGCTACCACGTCACGCAGGCGCAGGCGTTCTACGCCGGGCAGAACTTCTGGACGGTGCCCGCCGACCCGAGCGGCGACACGCCGGACGGCAGCTCGCAGCCGCCGTACTACCTGACGATGAGCATGCCGGGCTACTCGCAGCCCGAATTCTCGCTCAGCACGTCGTTCGTGCAGCGCGGCCGGCCCAACATGGCCGCGTTCATGGCCGTGGACAGCAATCCGCTCTCGCCCGGCTACGGCACGATCAGGATTCTGGGGCTGCCGCAGGACACCGCCATCGCCGGGCCCCAGCAAGTGCAGAACTCCTTCGAGACCGACCCCACGGCGTCCATCCAGCTCTCCCAGCTGCGCCGGGGCGGTTCCAGGGTGACACTGGGCAACCTGATCACGCTGCCGGTCAGCGGCGGGTTCCTCTACGTCGAGCCGGTCTACGTCGAGGCGGCGGCGCAGGCCAGCACGGCGACCGCGGGGGCGTACCCCACCGTGCAGCGGGTGTTCGCGTCGATGGGCGGCGACGTCGGCTACGGCAGCACGCTGAGCGCCGCGCTCGGCCAGCTGTTCGGTGTATCCCCGGGTTCGCCGGCCGGCGCGGCCGGCTCCGCGCCCGGGTCTGCCGCGCCCGGGTCTGCCGGCGCAGCGATCAAGGGCAGTTCCGCCGCGGCCGCCGCGGCGCAGGAGGCCGCCGTGCTCGGCTACCTGAAGCAGGCGCAGGCCGACTACCAGCGCGGCCAGGCGGCGCTGAAGAGCGGGAATTTCGGCGCGTACGGCCAGGACATGGCGAGCATGAAGACCGCGCTCGACCGCGCCCAGCAGGCGGCGGAGGGCCAGCGGGCGGCGCTTCGCCCGCGCATGCCTCCCGGTAGCGCCGCCCGGCGTTGACGGCGGCGTTGACGGCGGTGCGCGCACCAGGCCGGCGGTGGGCGTACGCTTCGATTCTGACGGGACACTTGACCAGAGTGTTGATCTTCGCAGCTATTGGCATGCCGCTGGGTTCGCGGCCCGGGGGCCCAGAGCTGGAGGCCTGAGGAGAGGAGCAAGATCGGTTGTGTCGCCTCGTGTACTTGTTGACGCGACCACCGTTCCGGCCGACCGAGGCGCGCTCGGCCGCTACGTCGATGGACTCGTAGCCGCTCTCACCGCCGCGGGTGCGGACCTGGCCGTAGCCTGCCAGCGCGCGGACGAGGAAAGATACTCCCGGCTCGTGCCCGGTGCGCACATCGTGGCCGGGCCGACCGCGATCGCGCATCGCCCGGCCCGGCTGGCCTGGGAGCAGACCGGCCTGCCGCTGGTCGCGCAGCAGGTGAACGCGGGCGTGATCCACGCGCCGCACTACTCGATGCCGCTGCGGCCGCCTGCCCCCACCGTGGTCACCATCCACGACCTGACGTTCTTCACCGAGCCCGCGCTGCACGGCGCGGTATCCTCAGCGTTCTTCAAGTCGGCGATCAGGACCGCCGTCCGCCGCGCGAGCAGGCTGATCGTGCCCTCCAAGGCGACCAGGGACGAGCTGGTGCGGGTGCTGTCCGCGGACCCAACCCGGATTGACGTCGCTTACCACGGCGTGGACCATACGCTCTTTCGCCGGCCCGACCCCGCCGAGGTGCAGCACGTCTCGGACCGGCTTGGCCTGCACGGCATGCCTTACATCGCCTACCTCGGCACGCTGGAGCCGCGCAAGAACGTCCCGGCGCTGATCACCGGGTGGGCGGCCGCGGTGGCCGACCTGGACAACCCGCCGGCCCTGGTGCTGGGCGGCGGCAGCGGCTGGAGCGAAGAGGTGGATTCGGCCGTGGCGGCCGTCCCCGCGCACCTGCGCCTGGTCAGGCCCGGCTACCTGCGCTTCACCGACCTGCCCGGCTACCTGGGCGGCGCACTCGTGGTGGCCTTCCCCAGCCGGGGCGAGGGGTTCGGCCTGCCGGTGCTGGAGGCGATGGCCTGCGGCGCGCCCGTGCTGACCACGCACCGGACCTCGCTGCCCGAGGTGGGTGGCGACGCGGTCGGCTACACCGAGCCGGACGCGGACAGCATCCGCGACGCGCTGCGCGCGCTGATCCTGGATCAGGCCCGCCGCGAGTCGCTCGGCGCGGCCGGCCACGCGCGGGCCCAGGAATTCACCTGGTCGGCCTCGGCCGAAGCCCATCTCGTCTCCTATCAGCGTGCGGCCGAGCAGCGGGCAGAGTAACCTCGCACCTCATGCCAGGAGATACACGACACCCGATCGGCACAGGTGAACCGTTGGAGGCCATTCTCCTCGTCGGGGGACGGGGGACCAGGCTCCGTCCGCTCACCGTCTCCGTGCCCAAGCCACTGCTGCCCACGGCGGGCGTTCCCTTCCTCGCGCACCAGCTGGCCAGGGCCGCCTCGTTCGGCGTGACCCGGGTGGTGCTGGCCACCTCGTACCGGGCCATGATGTTCGCCGAGTGCTTCGGCGACGGATCCGCGTTCGGGCTGGAGCTGGACTACGTACACGAGGAGGAGCCGCTCGGTACCGGCGGCGGCATCAGGAACGCCGCATCCGGGCTGCGCAGCGGCCCCGATGACCCGGTCGTCGTACTGAACGGGGACATCCTGTCCGGCCATGACCTGGCCGCGCAGCTGGACATGCACCGCAAGGCGGACGCCGCGGTCACGCTGCACCTAGTCGAGGTGCCCGACCCGGCGCGGTTCGGCTGCGTGCCGACCGATGACGCCGGCCAGGTGACCGCGTTCCTGGAGAAGACGCCGAACCCGGTGACCAACCGGATCAACGCCGGATGCTACGTGTTCGCCCGGCGGTTCATCGACGAGATCCCGGCGGGCCGGGTGGTGTCGGTCGAGCGCGAGACGTTCCCGGCCCTGATCGAGTCGGGCCAGGTCGTGATGGGCTACCCGGACACGGCTTACTGGCTGGACGTGGGCACGCCGGAGGCCTACGTGCGCGGCTCCTGCGACCTGGTGCTCGGCCGCCTGGCCTCGCCGGCCCTGCTGGCCTCGCCGGCCGTGCCCGCGGCGAACGGCGAGGCGCTGCTGCTGCCCGGCGCCGTGGTCGATCCGGGCGCGGTCCTGACCGGCGGCGCGGTGGTCGGCGCGGGCGCGGTGGTCGGCGCGGGCGCTCAGGTCCACGGCAGCGTGATCTTCGACGGGGCCGTGGTGGGGGCGGGGGCGCAGGTCCGCGACAGCGTGCTGGGCCGCGGCGCGAGCGTGGACGCCGATGCGGTGCTCGACGGCGTGGTCATCGGGGACGAGGCCCGCATCGGCACCGGCAACGAGCTGCGCGGCGGGCTGCGGGTCTGGCCCGGGGTCGAGCTTGACCCGGTGTCGATCAGGTTCTCCACCGACGCGTGACGCGGCCGGCCGCCCCGTACGGCGCGCGGCCGGCGGCAACGTAGGGTCGATCTATGGGTGTAACCGACGGTGCGATGCGGCGGGTGCTGGCCAGGGCGCGGGACGGCAAGCCCCTCGACCTGGCCGAGGCGCAGGTCGCGCTGCAGGCCCGCGGCGACCAGCTCGCCGCGCTGCTCGACCACGCCGCCAGGGTCAGGGACGCAGGCCTGCAGGCCGCGGGCCGGGCTGGCGTCATCACCTACTCGCGCAAGGTGTTCATCCCGCTCACCCGGCTGTGCCGGGACCGCTGCGGGTATTGCACCTTCGCCACCGTGCCCGGCAAGCTGGACAGCCCCTACCTGTCGCCAGACGAGGTGCTCGATATCGCCCGCCGCGGCGCCGAGCTGGGCTGCAAGGAAGCCCTCTTCACCCTGGGCGACCGGCCCGAGGACCGCTGGTCCGCCGCCCGGGAGTGGCTGGACGAGCAGGGCTACGACGACACGCTGTCCTACGTCAGGGCGATGGCCATCATGGTCCTCGAGGAGACCGGCCTGCTGCCGCACCTCAACCCCGGCGTGCTCTCCTGGCAGGACTTCCAGCGGCTCAAGCCGGTCGCCCCGTCGATGGGCATGATGCTGGAGACCACCGCGGCCCGGCTGTTCACCGAGCGCGGCGGCCCGCATTTCGGCAGCCCGGACAAGGACCCGGCCGTCCGGCTGCGGGTGCTCGAGGACGCGGGCCGCTGCGCGGTCCCGTTCACCACCGGCATCCTGATCGGCATCGGCGAGACGCTGGCCGAGCGGGCTGAGTCGATCCTGGCCATCAGGAAGGTCGCCAGGGAGTACGGCGGCATCCAGGAAGTGATCGTGCAGAACTTCCGGGCCAAGCCGGACACCAAGATGCGCGGCGTGCCCGACGCCGACCTGGAGGATCTCGCCGCGACGATCGCCGTCGCCAGGCTCGTGCTCGGCCCGGCGATGCGGATCCAGGCGCCGCCCAACCTCATCGGCGAGCAGTACGCGCTGATCCTGCGGGCCGGCATCGACGACTGGGGCGGCGTCTCGCCGCTCACCCCGGACCACGTCAACCCCGAGCGCCCCTGGCCTCAGGTCGATGAGCTGGCCGGGCATACCCGCGCGGCGGGGTTCACGCTGCGCGAACGGCTCACGATCTACCCGGGCTACATCCGCGAGCCGTGGCTGGACCCGCGGCTGGCCGCGCACGTGGCCCAGCTCGCCGACGCCGCGACCGGGCTGGCCGACGAGCAGGCGGCCGTGCGCGGGCGGCCCTGGCAGCAGCCGGACGGCAGCTGGGGCGAGGCAGCCGGCCGGACCGACCTGCACGTCACGATCGACACGACCGGCCGGACCAAGGACCGCAGGGACGACTTCGCCGAGGTCTACGGCGACTGGACCGAGGTGCGCGCCAGGATCGCGCCGCCTGCGCCGCGGCCCGGCGGTCTGGAATCTGTCGGCCGGGGGTCTGAGTCTGAGGGTGTGGAGTCCGCCGGCCTGGGATCCGGGTCTGGCGGCGTGGAGCCTAGCGGCCTGGGGGCTGGGCGTTCGGCGCCGGAACGGCTGCGGGTCGACGTGGCGGCCGCGCTGCGGCGGGCCGAGTCCGACCCTGCCCGCCTCAGCGACGACCAGGCGCTGGCGCTGCTGGACGCCGAAGGGCCCGAGCTGGACGCGCTCGCCGCGCTGGCCGACGCGATCAGGGCCGACGTGTCCGGCGAGGACGTCACCTACGTCGTCAACCGCAACATCAACTTCACCAACATCTGCTACACCGGCTGCCGGTTCTGCGCGTTCGCCCAGCGCCGCACCGATGCCGACGCCTACAGCCTGTCCCTGGAGCAGATCGGCGACCGGGCGGTCGAGGCGTGGGCCGCCGGGGCGACCGAGGTGTGCATGCAGGGCGGCATCGATCCCGGCCTGCCCGGCACCGCCTACTTCGACATCGCGGCCGAGGTGAAGCGCCGCTGCCCGGACATGCACGTGCACGCGTTCTCGCCGATGGAAGTGGTCAACGGCGCGTCCCGCACCGGACTGTCCATCCGCGACTGGCTGGTGCGGGCCCGCGAAGCAGGGGTCGGCTCGCTGCCCGGCACCGCGGCGGAGATCCTGGACGACGACGTGCGCTGGGTGCTGACCAAGGGCAAGCTGCCCACCGCCACCTGGGTCGAGGTGATCACGACCGCGCACCGGCTGGGCATCCCGACGTCCGCGACGATGATGTACGGGCACGTGGACACCCCGGCCCACTGGGTCGGGCACCTGCGGGTGATCCGCGGCATCCAGGAGCAGACCGGCGGTTTCACCGAGTTCGTGCTGCTGCCGTTCGTTCACCAGAACGCGCCGATCTACCTGGCCGGGCTGGCCAGGACCGGGCCGACCGCGCGGGAGAACCGGGCCGTGCACGCGGTCTCCCGGCTGATGCTGCACGGCGCGATCGGCTCCATCCAGTGCTCCTGGGTCAAGCTGGGCGCCGACCTCTGCCTGGACGTGCTCCGCGGCGGGGTCAACGACCTGGGCGGGACGCTGATGGAAGAGACCATCAGCCGGATGGCAGGCTCGCAGAACGGGTCGTACAAGACGATCAGCCAGATGGCCGAGATGGTAGCCCCCACCGGCCGCCCGATGCGCCAGCGCGGCACGACCTACGGCCCGGTACCCGCCGAGCGCCAGGCTGCTGCCGCCGCCAGCGACGGCATCTGCGCCACCGTCCGCGCCCCGCTCCCGATAGTCACCAACTGAGGTTCTGGCTGGTCAACCGTCCACGTCTCGCACCACGTGTCTCCGGCGAACGTCGATGTGAATTTGGTGTTCCTCTATGACCGTCGCTGTCACTTCGGTGTTCTTTCGCGAACCATTCCCCGCCCCGGCGATGAGATGGGCTGGCCGGGCGGCGGTCGGCATGTGTCCGGCGGGGGGCGTGAGACGGGCTGGACCGCCCGCGGTCGGCGGGCAGCGGTGCCGAGCGGGGCGGCTGGGTCAGGCGTAGCGGAGGTAGGCGGAGGGGTCGCGGGGCGGGCGGGGGGAGGGGGGAGCAGTGGCGTGGCCTACGCCGATCGCGCCCATGGGCTCCCAGTCGGTCGGCAGGCCTAGCGCGCCCACGGCGACCGGGCGGCAGAACATCGTGCTCGACACCCAGCATGAGCCCAGTCCCTGGGCGGCCAGCGAGATCAGCAGGTTTTCCACCGCCGCGCCCATCGAGACCAGGAACATCTCGCGCTCGGCCGCCGCCCTGCGCTCGTCCGGGTAGGCGTGCGCGGCCTCGGTCACCAGGCAGGGCACGATGATCAGCGGCGCTCGGCGCAGCGGCTCGCCGCGCCGCACCCGGCGGGCGATCTGCTCCTCGGTCATCCCGTCGGCGCGCAGGTCGGCCTGCCAGGCGCCGAGCATCGCGTCAAGCAGTTCCTGCCTGCCGGCTGCGGACTCGACGACGGCGAAACGCCAGGGCACGCTGTGATGCGGTGCGGGCGCGGTGAACGCGGCGTTCAGAGCCCGGCGGACCGCCGTGGCGTCGACCGGCTCGGCGGAGAACTCCCGCACGGTCCGGCGGGCCAGCGGGACCTCGGCCGAGCCGAACCGGAACATGTCCTCGGCGGCCGGCCTGATCAGCGCGGCGGCTCCCGGGCCGTCGGCCTCCGTGACCAGGTCAGCCAGGCCGCGCAGCAGCGCGACAGGGACGCCGGTGGTCTTGCCCTTGACCAGGTCGGCGGCCGCGGCGATCTCGTCAGCCACCGCGGCCAGCGTGACCTCCAGCGGGTTGCCGAACGAGTCCGCCTGACCGCGAAGATCACGCAGCGGGATCAGGCCGGCGGCGCCGATCGCGGCGTCGGTCTGTCCGGTCCGCCACGGCCTGCCGAGGGTGTCGGTGATGATGACGCCGACGCGAACGCCAAGCCGGGCGGCCAGGTCCTTGCGCAGCCGCCGGGCCGACGCGTCGGGGTCCTCGGGCAGCAGCGCTACTGTGCCGGGCGGGGTGTTGGAATTGTCCACGCCCGCGGCGGCGAGGACCAGGCCGTGCCTGGTTTCCACGATCCTGGTCGGGCCGCGCTGAGCTACCAGCCTGACGCTTTCGGCGTCGATCGCCTGTTCCCTGTCGTCGGCGCGGAGGATTCGTCCCTCGGCCTTGCTCACGATCTTCGAGGTCACGACCAGGATGTCACCGTCGCGGAGATCCGGTGCCGCGGCCTCGATCAGCTCCGCCAGGTCGGTTCCGGGCGTGACCTCAGGCAACCCGGCCAGCCCGGTGATGCTGATGCCGGTCATGACCGGAGCTCCGCGGCCAGCGCCACCGCCGCCCGGGCGATCTCGGCCGTGGACGGCAGGTCCCGCATGTAGAGCGGGAGCGCGCGTACCTCGATCCCGGTGAGCGCGGGGTCATCGACGGCGACCTTGTCCTGCTTATCGACGAGCCAGCCGCCGATCAGGTCCGCCCCGTAGTGCGCGCCGACCGCGGCGGCGCTCGTCTCCACGCCGATCGCGGTCAGGCAGGCATCGGCCATGCCGCGCACCGGAGCGCCGCCGATGATCGGCGATACCCCGACGACGACCTTGCCGCTGGCCGCCTGGCGGATGCCGGGCACCGCCATGATCGGGCCGATGCTCACCACCGGGTTCGACGGCGGCAGCACGATGAAGTCGGCGTCCGCAATGGCCTCCAGGACGCCGGGCGCGGGGGCAGCATCCGCGGCCCCGACCGGAGTGATGGCCAGGCCGGGCGTCGCCGCGTGCATCCGCACCCACCACTCCTGGAAGTGAATGCTGCGCCGGCCCTCGCCGTCCTCGATCAGGACGTGGGTCTCGATCTGGCTGTCGGACATCGGCAGCAGGCGTACGCCCGGCTGCCAGCGCTGGCACAGCGCGGCGGTCACGGCGGACAGCGGCTGCCCGGCGGCCATCATCCTGGAGCGGACGATATGCGTGGCAATATCCCTGTCACCCAGCGAAAACCAGTCTGGGCCCTCGCCGTAAGCGGTCAGTTCCCGCTGCACGGTGAAGGACTCCTCGGCGCGGCCCCAGCCCTGTTCCTCGCTGATTCCGCCGCCGAGCGTGTACATGACGGTGTCCAGGTCCGGACAGACTCGCAGGCCGAACAGGGTGATATCGTCCCCGGTGTTGCCGATGACGGTGATCTCGGCGTCCGGGACGGCGGCCTTCAGGCCGCGGAGAAACCGGGCGGCCCCGACGCCGCCGGCGAGCACGGTGATGCGCATGGCGGACAGTCTCGCAGGTCGCGCCGCCGCCCGCGTCTCCGCGTCTCCGGCGACATGGCAGGCGGACTTGTGGAAAGCTGCCAGCCATCACCCGACACTCCAGGGAGTCCACGTGATACGCAACGAAGCGCAGCGGGTTCGCGAGCCGGCCGCCATGCTGCTCCTGGCCGCCACGGCGCTGAGCGTGATTGTCGGCGTCTGGACCCTGCTCGATGCGCGAAGCCAGTTGATCGACGTGGTGACAGCCGGCGGGCTGAGCTTCGGCGATCGCGGGCTTGAGGCATTCGGCTACTTCGGTGCCGTGTACGTGACCGCCTTGCCCGTGACTGCGGTGCTGCTGGCCGCGGTCATCGGCGAGAAGCTTCCGCGCGCGCGGAAGCTGACGCGGGCGGCCGTCGCGCTGCAGGCGGTTGCCCTGGTGCTCGGCGTGATCAGCTGGCTGGCCGCATTCGGCTCGCACCTGACCACCACAGGAAAGACGCAGATCTTCATCGCCGACGCCGTGTCCATCGTCGTGGCCGTGGCCGGGATGCTGTTCACCCTGGCGGTGCTGCGCGCGGCCGACATGCAGGGCAGCGCGGCCCCGGTGGCCGGCGTGACGACTGCCACCCAGCAGATGACGGCCCAGGCCGGATACGGCCAGCCGGGCTACGCGCAGCAGCCGGGCCGGATGCCGGCCGGGCAGCAGGCGCACGCCCAGCCGGGGCAGCCAGGGCAGCACGGGTACGCGCAGCCGGGCTACGCGCAGCAGCCAGGACGCACGCAGCCGGGTCAGCAGGCGAATGCTCAGCCGGGCTACGCCCAGCCGGGTTACGCCCAGCCTGGTCAGCAGGCCTACGCGCAGCCGGGTCAGCAGGCCTACGGCCAGCCTGGTCAGCAGGGTTACGCGCAGCCGGGCCAGCAGGCCTACGCCCAGCCAGGGCAGCAGGCCTACACTCCCTCGGGTCAGGGCTACGCCCAGCCGGGTCAGCAGGGGTACGCGCAAGCAGGCCAGCAGGGGTCGCAAGCAGGCCAGCAGGGGTACGGCCAGGCAGGCCAGCAGCCTGGTCAGCAGGCGTATCCGCAGACGGGGCAGCATCAGTTGTATCCGCAGGCCGGGCAGCAGCAGGCGTACGGCCAGCAGGGCTACGCGCAGCAGCAGGGTTACGCGCAGCCGGGTCAGCAGGGCTACGGGCAGCAGGCGTACGGTCAGCCCGGCCGCACGCCCGGCTACGGCCAGCAGGCCGCGGGCGGGACGCACGAAGCATCGGGCCAGCAGCATGGCACCGCCGACCGGCCCGACGCCGAAGACCAGGATTCCTCCTGAGCTAGCGGACGTACTGGGCCGGGATCCCGCCTGAGCCGGCCGCACGCCGGCCATTGCTGATGGTGCGGCAGCGGGTCGCCGAAGCGGAGCCGGAGTTCGCGCTGTTGCTGAGTGAGCGCCGCTGCTGCTGAGTGAGCACGGCCGACCGACGACAGCGGCCAGGCCTCGCCGGCCGGGAAGCCGGTCAAGTCCGCCGGCGGCCCTCCCAGGTTAGCCGCGCCCGGTGAGCGCTGTTTGACTGGACGTAACCGGCCGGCCTTTTGTCGGACCATCCTGGGACGCTGTACAGACTTTTCCGTCATCCCTGGGCAACGCGCTGTCATTATCACCAACCTAGCTTGACGTAGCCCAAGACACGCGCGTGTAATTCCACTAATGTAGTTCGCGCGCCCGG
>DASXZD010000094.1:0-11206 GCA_036502085.1 Streptosporangiaceae bacterium | reverse complement strand
CGATGTCCACCTCGCACCTCCTTCGCCTCAGGTCAGATCCTCGGCACTTCGCGCGATGAGCCGCCGTGATTCGCCGATGGACAGCGAGGCCGCGCGAAGATGCTCGTAGACGAGTCTATATCGCGCTACCTCGGCGGGCTTCTCCACGTACAGCGAGCAGGTCGGGTGCTCGAAGAAGACGACCTCGCCGTCGGTGGGCGGCTCGAAGCCCACGATCGAGAAGGCCGAGTCCATCGAGGCGTGCGCGCCCGCGCTGAACGGCAGCACCTGCAGCGTGATGTTCGGCGCGCCGGCCGCCTCGGCCAGGCTCAGCAGTTGCTCACGCATCACCGCCCGCTCCCCGATCACGCGCCGCAGCACGGCCTCGTTGAGCACCACCCAGAACTGCGGCGCGTCCGGCTGCCTGAGCCGCGCCTGACGCTCCATCCGCACCGTGACGTGCCGTTCGATCTCCTCCTCGGTCGCGTTCATCAGCGCGGCCCGGTGCAGCGCGGCCGCGTACCCGCGCGTCTGCAGCAGGCCAGGCACGGTTTCGGCCTGATAGGCAGAGATGGCCGACGCCTCGGCCTCCAGGCCGACGTAGGTGGCGAACCAGTCGGGGACCGCCTCGCCGTACTGCTGCCACCAGCCTCGTGCCCGCGACTCGCGGGCGAGCGACAGCAGCAGATCCCGCTCCGGGCCCTCGCCGATCCCGTAGAGATCGACCAGCCGGCGGGCATCCCGCGGCAGCACCGACACCCGGGCGTTCTCGATCTTGGAGACCTTGCCGGTGGACCACTCCAGGGCCTCGGCGACCTGCTCGATGGTCATCTTTGACACCTGCCGGAGCCGGTGCAACTCGGCCGCCAGACGGCGGCGCCGGACGGTCGGGCTCGATGATGGCGCCATGTCAACTCTCCGAAGAAACTTTCCGACTTACTTGTCAGAGGAACACTCTCTAGGCAATGATGGCACTAAGTGACCCAGCGTGGGGGGTGAAACGCCGACAGTGAACGGACATGTCTCCCGGACTCCGGGCGGTGCCCGCACCGGCAGCCGTCAGCGGATCGCGGGACCGCTGGCGCGAAGCGCCTATCCGCTGGCGCGAAGCGCCTATCCGCTGCCCGCCGCGCCCGAGTCCGTGCGCAGGGCGCGGGCCTGGGTGCGCATCACCCTGACGGCGCAAGGACATCACGACGAACTCGACACCGCCTTGCTGATCATGTCCGAGCTGGCCTCCAACGCCGTCATCCACGCCACCGGGCCAGCCGTCATCAAGATTGTGTGTGAACTGGACGCGGAAACGCTCACCCTAGGTGTCATCGACTACGGCGAGGGCCAGCCCCGCCTGGTGAACGCGGCCGGGAACGACGAGCGCGGCCGCGGCCTGAGGCTGGTGGACGCCCTGTGCCAGGAGTGGGGCTGCCACCCCTGCGACGGCGGCAAGATCGTTTTCGCGCGGCTGAAAGTCACCCGGCCCTGATGAGCGACCGCCGCCCGCCGCCTCTGGTTACCCGTCCCTGGCCGGCTCGCCGCGGTTCTCGTTCGCCTTGCCCCGGCCCCAGTAGGCCTTGGGCGAGATCTGCTCGGGCGCGAAGCCGCGGCCGGCCAGCGTCTCGCGCAGCCGGGAGACCACCTTCGCCTCGCCGATCAGGTAGGCGTGCGGCCTGCCCGCCGGGATGGGGACCGCCTGCGCGGCGGCCAGCAGCGCGTCCGGATCGCCAGCCGGCTGGCCGCCTCGGTGCAGCCAGCTGAGCCGCACCTCGGCCTGCGCGTGCAGGTCCTGTTCGTCGGCGGCCTCCGGCACCTCGAGGATCACTGTCGCCGAAGCCTCCGGCGGCAGCGATTCGGCCATCGAGAAGATGGCCGCCAGCGCCGACTCGTCACCGATGAACAGGTGCCAGTCGGCTTCGGCTGCGGGACTGACCTTGCCGCGCGGTCCGATGCCCTCGATCGTCACGCCCGGCCCGGCGGTTCGCACCCAGCGCTCCCCCGGCCCCTCGGTGTGCTCTGGCCCCTCCGAGTGCCGGACGATGTCCAGCGTGAGCAGGCCGGCCTTGGGGTCCAGCGCCCTGATGCTGTACCTGCGGCGCACCGGGCGGTCGCCGTCGGTCGCCACCAGCAGCATCACGTCCTGACCCGGCAGGTAGCCGAAGTCGACCAGCTCGGGGGCGGTCAGCTTCAGCCGCTGCATGTGCGGCGACAGGGCAACCGAGCCGGTCACGGTCAGGCTTAGCTGCACCGTTCCTGGCATAGTGCGAAACCGATCATCAGCTGTCACACCGGCCAACCTACCCGGCACCGAGCAATGGGCCCCCTGCCCATGCGGCAGACCTGCGCATATCCTGAGGTCATGCGCCCGATATGGAAGGGGACCATCTCGTTCGGCCTGGTGGCCATACCGGTTTCGCTGTATACCGCCACCGAGGCCAGGGACGTGTCCTTCAGGCAGGTCCACGCCGCCGACGGCGGCCGCATCCGCTACAAGCGGGTGTGCGAGATCGACGGCGAGGAAGTGCCGTACAGCGACATCGCCAAGGGGTACGAATTGCCCGACGGCGAGATGGTCGTGCTGTCCGACGAGGACTTCAGCAACTTGCCGCTCGCGTCGTCGAAGGAGATCGACGTCGTCGAGTTCGTGCCGGCCGAGCAGATCGACCCGATGCTGTTCAGCAAGGCGTACTACGCGGAGCCGGACAAGTCCGCGGTGAAGCCCTACGTGCTGATGCGGGACACGCTGGCGGCTAGCGAGCGGGTGGCGGTCGTGAAGGTCACGCTGCGCTCCCGGGAGGCGCTCGGAGTGCTGCGGGCCACCGGGGACGTGCTCGTGGTGCACACGCTGCTGTGGCCGGAGGAGGTCCGCGATGCCGAGTTGCTGGCGCCGCAGACCGACGTGACCGTCCGCAAGCAGGAGATGGCGATGGCCAGCAGCTACATCGACTCGCTGGCCGCCGACTTTGACCCGTCGCAGTTCACCGACGAGTACCGGGCGGCGGTGGAGGAGGTCGTGGCGGCCAAGACGGCGGGCCGCGAGCTGTCCAGCGCCGATACGCCGGGCGCGGGCGGCGGCGAGGTGATCGACCTGGTCGAGGCGCTACGCGCGAACGTGGCGGCGGCCAAGGAGAAGCGGGCGGGCCAGGGCAAGCGCCAGGCGGCCGAGAAGGAGCAGCCGAAGAAGCCGGCCAAGCGAGCGAGCCGCAAACCGGCGTGACCGTGCATCACGGTTCAGGCGCGCACCCTGGCTCCGGTGCGGGGGTGCGGCTGCTGGGCTGGGCGCTGGCGCTGATCGCGGCCTTCATGGCCGCCGAGGTGACGATCGGCCTGCTGGCCCATTCGCTGGCCCTGATCTCGGACGCGGCGCACATGCTGACCGACGCCGCGTCGCTCGCGCTCGCGCTGACCGCCATGCGGCTGTCCGCCCGGCCGCCGGCCGGCGGGTACACCTACGGGCTGCGCCGGACGGAGATCGTGTCGGCCCAGGCCAACGGCATCACGCTGCTGCTGCTCGCGGCCTGGCTGACCTACGAGGCGATCCGCCGGCTGATCACGCCGCCGGGAGTGTCCGGCTGGCCGGTGCTCGGCACCGCGCTGGCCGGCATCGCGGTCAACCTGGCCGCGGCCGCGCTGACCGGGCGGGCCTCTGAAGGTCACGGCAGCCTCAACGTGGAAGGCGCCTTCCGGCACATCCTCACCGACCTGTACGCGTTCATCGCCACCGCGATCGCCGGGATCGTGATGATCGCCACCCGGTTCGACCGGGCTGACGCGATCGCCTCGCTCGTCGTCGTGGCGCTGATGGCCAAGGCCGGAGCCGGGCTGGTCCGCGAGTCCGGCCGGATCTTCCTCGAGGCGGCCCCGGCCGGGCTGTCCCCGGACCTGGTTGGCCGGGCGATGGCGGCCCGCAATGGGGTGGTGGAGGTGCACGACCTGCACATCTGGCAGATCACCTCCGGGATGCCGGCCGCCTCCGCGCACGTGCTCGTCGGCCAGGGCCTGGACTGCCACTCGGTCCGCGCCGATCTGGAGGCGCTGCTGGCCCAGACCTACCAGATCAGCCACACCACGCTGCAGGTCGATCACGCCCAGGACCCGCTGCTGTCGATCGGCGAGGCGGAGGCGCCCGCGGCGCACTGCCCGGAAGCGCACGGCCCGGCCCACCGGCCCGGCCTGCCGCCCGCCTGATGCTCCTTTGTACCCGGTAGCGACCCGGTAGCGACCGGCCGGGCGGACCTGACATTCTGACCCCATGACGACCGAGATGGACCGCGCCCGTAACATCCTCCGCCGTTCACCGCTGCTGGACGGTCACAACGACCTGCCGTGGACCTTGCGGATGATGGCGGAGTCGGACCTGGACCGGGTGGATCTCCGCCAGCCAGTGCCTGAAACCCACACCGACCTCCCGCGGCTGCGGGCGGGCGGGGTGGGCGCGCAGTTCTGGTCGGTGTTCGTGCCGTCGTCGCTGCAGGGCGACAGCGCGGTGGCCGTCACGCTCGAGCAGATCGACCTGGCCACCCGCATGATCGCCCGTTACCCGGACGCGATGGAGCTCGCGCTGACCGCGGCCGACGTGCAGCGGATCATGGGCGCGGGCAAGGTCGCCTCGCTGCTCGGCGCCGAGGGCGGCCACTCGATCGCATCCTCGCTCGGCGTGCTGCGCGCGATGTACGCCCTGGGCGTCAGGTACATGACGCTCACCCACAACGACAACGTGCCGTGGGCCGACTCGGCCACCGACGAGCCCGCGGCGGGCGGCCTGACCGAATTCGGCCGCGAGGTGGTGACCGAGATGCAACGGCTCGGCATGCTCGTGGACCTGTCGCACACCTCGCCCGACACGATGCGCGCCGCCTTGGCGACGGCCCGCGGGCCGGTCATCTTCTCGCACTCCAGCGCCCGCGCGGTCTGCGATCACCCGCGCAATGTGCCGGACGACGTGCTCACCGAGCTGGCCGCCCACGACGGGGTGTGCATGGTCACGTTCGTGCCGGCCTTCGTCTCCGAAGAATGCCGGCAGTGGGATCTCAAGGTTTCCGAGATAATGCGGGAACGCGGTATAGATCACAAGAATTATTCCGAACGCATGCGGATGAGTGTCGAGCATTCGGCCAGTCATCCGCGACCGAATGCCAGCATCTCCCAGGTCGCCGACCACATTGATCATGTCCGCGAGGTGGCCGGGATCAGCCACGTCGGGATCGGCGGCGATTACGACGGGACGGACCAGGTACCCGAGGGGCTCTCCGACGTCTCCTGCTACCCCGCGCTGTTCGCCGAGCTGCTCAGCCGCGGCTGGAGTGACGCCGACTGCGCGATGCTGTCCAGCGGCAATATCCTGCGCGTCCTGCGCGCCGCCGAAGACACCGCCCGTCAGCCGTAGGGTATGGCCGTCCAGGGAAACCTGGCCTGGTAATCCGGCATCGCGATCCGCGGAGCTCGACGAGCCTGGTCGGCTCTCAGCTTCCGTCAGCGAGCCCGATGCCGGTGGATTCGCACCGCGATACGAAGACGTTACCCCGCCGTCACCGCTGCCGCGAAGCATGGCATCAGAGCGGAGCTGTGATGAGGAGGTAGCTTGCCATGCATATCTTTCAGGTACGGGCCAGGCGGGCGCGGGAAAGGACGGCCCGGGTGCGGACGGTGCTCTGCTCGCTCAGAGCAGGATCTCCTGGCCGACGGCTCGCTGACGGGCCGCGGCGATGACCAGTCCCGCGGCCGCGGCGTCCTGCACCGCGACGCCGACGGACTTGTACAGGGTGATCTGGTCGGCTGACTGGCGGCCCGGCTTGGTCCCGGCCACGAGCTCGCCCAGCTCGGCGTGCACGTGCCCGGCCTCGATCACTCCGGTGCGGATAGGCTCGAGCAGGTCGCTGGTCCCCGCCGGGAACGGGGCCAGCGCCGCCGACCTGGACTCCACGCAGACCAGGGCGTCGCGGACGGTGGCGTCGTCGATCTCCCGGCCGCCCTGGCTGAAGCCCACCGACGTGACGTGCACTCCCGGGGTCAGCCAGGGCCGCCGGATCACCGGCTCCGCGGGGTGCGTCGTCGCGCAGGCGATGCCGGCGCCGCGCAGTGCCTCCTCATAGCTCGCCGCGGCGCACACCTCGGCGGGCAGCGTGCCGGACAGCTCGGTCGCCAGGGCCTCGGCCTTCACCCGGTCGCGGCCGGCGATCCGGATCTGGCGGACCGGCCGGACCTGGCACATCGCCCGGGCGTGCGACCGGGCCTGCACGCCGGTGCCCAGGATGGCCACTACGTCGGCGTCGGGCCGGGCGAGCAGCCGGGCCGACAGGGCCGAGCAGGCCCCGGTGCGGATCGCGGTGATCGAGGTGCCGTCCAGCAGCGCGACCGGCTGGCCGGTGCCGGGGTCGAACACGGTGATCACCGCCTGGTGGGTGGGCAGCAGGCCGCCGGTGTTGCCTGGGTACAGGCAGATCGTCTTGCTCACCAGCACGCCGGCCGATGGCGCGTAACTGGGCATCGCGGCCAGCAGCCCGTCGTATTCGGGTACCGGCACGGCTACCCGATCCGGAGCGCAGGCACGGCCCGCGCTCAGGTCAGCCATCGTCACCGCCAGGGCGTCGATCAGCGCGCCCAGATCCAGCAGGGCCTCGACATCGGTACGGCTCAGGACAAGCACCAGGTCCACCCTTCCCGGGCCGGCCGACATCGGGGATGATGCCGGCGGGCCTGGCTCACGCTACCCAGCCAGGCCCGCCGTAGCCCGGCAGGCGCCCCGGGTCACGGCCCGCATCCCGGCCGCCCGCCGCAGGCTGACCCCTGCGGTGCTGACCCCTGCGGTTCGGGGCATCGCCGCGGGCGTGATCAGATGGCGGCATGGCCAAGACCGTGCGGCACGCCGGCCGGTGGACGTATGAGCATCGCTTCGCCTCAGCCTGGCATTACCTGCCGGTGGAGGTGCCGCCGGGGACTTGCGCGATCCGGGTCGAGCTCGAGCACGACCGGTCCGCGGCCACGCTGGACCTCGGCTGCTTCGGCCCGGCCGGATTCCGCGGCTGGTCGGGCGGGGCGCGCCGGTCGTTCACCATCGGGACGGACCGGGCGACGCCCGGCTACCTGCCCGGCGAGATCGAGCCGGGCACCTGGCAGGTAGTCATCGGCATCTACTGGCTGCCGCCGGACGGGGCGCCGTACCAGGTCACCGTGCAGTTGGCGAGCACGCCGGGCGAGCTGGCGGCAGAGCCGCGGCCCGATCCCCCGCCGGCGCTAACCGGCCGCCCGGCCCGGCGTGACCTGCCGGGCGGCGACGGCGGGCGCTGGCTCGCGGGCGACCTGCACGCCCACACCGTGCACTCCGACGGCTCGGGCACCGTGCCCGAGCTGGCCAGGATGGCGGTGGCGGCAGGGCTGGACTTCCTCGCGATCACCGACCACAACACGATCAGCCACCACGCTGAGCTGGCCGGGGCGGCGGCCAGGTACGGGATCACGCTGCTGCCGGGGCAGGAGGTGACGACCGACGCCGGTCACGCCGGCCTGCTCGGCGACGTGGGCTGGGTGGACTTCCGCGGCAGCGCGGACGAGTGGCTGGCCCAGGCCGAGCGGCGGGGCGGACTGATGTCGGTGAACCATCCGATCGCCGGCCGCGTGAGCTGGATGCACGAGATGCGCGGACGCCCGCCGCTGGTCGAGGTCTGGCACTGGAGCTGGCTGGACCAGCGCTGGACCACGCCGCTGGCGTGGTGGCAGGCCTGGGACCCCGACGCGATCCCGGTCGGCGGCAGCGACTGGCACCGGCCGGGCTCGGATGCCCCGCTTGGGTCACCGACCACCTGGGTGCAGTGCGCCGGCTCCGGTCCCGGCGACGTGCTGGACGGCCTGCGCGCCGGACGGGTCGCGATCTCGGCCGGACGGGACGGGCCGGCGCTGCTGCGCGGTGACGACGAGCTCATCGCGGTGGACGCCGACGGCACTGTGCTGGCCGGACCCGACGGTCCGCGGGCGCGGGTCAGCGGGCCACGGGCCGCCTTCCCCGCCGCGGCCGGGTACCACCGCCTGCTCGACTCATCAGGCGCCACGGTCGCCCTGACCCCGTAGCGCTCTGGCGGGTACCCGTGCGGAAGCTTGCCAGTGTGACCAATTGGCTATAGCAACCGCAGGACCCGGCGTGCTTCGCTGAGCCCGGGATGCGTTCACGGTTCTGACTGGAGGTAAGCGATGCTGAGGAGAATGCGGGCAGTGCCGGTCGCCGCCTTACTCGGTTCCGTGGTGGCCGTATCGGGGATCATCGCTACGCCTCAGGCGGCCTGGGCCGGCAGCCAGTTGGTCACCCGGCAGGTCTGGGCCCAGTACTTCAGCGGGCCCACCCAGGTCAACGCCTGCAACGCGGCCGGCCAGGCCGGCGTCAACGCCGGGAGATGGGACTTCTACAACTGCACGCCCGTCACCTCAGGCCTGTTCGCCGGGGATACCTACGGCGCCGGCTACCTCATCACCGGCTGATCGCCTCACCGGTCTCGCCTGCTGCCCGGCACGGCGGCAGCATGGCCTGAAGTCCTTGCCTGCCCTCTTTCGGTACCCAGCGCGGACTTTCTGAGCTGCGCGCTGGCATGCCCGGCGCAGGACCGCTAACCCGGCCCAGCTCGCGTAATGCGTCCCGTCAGACGTCTCAGCGTCCTCTCATGCGGGGGCTGCGATCATCACCGGGGATGACGGGATCAGCCCGGGGGCGTACCTGAGGATCAGCCTGCCGGCCGATGCGGACCGAGGGCCCTGGCCGGTTCACTGAGACATCGTGGCGGACACCAGCGGCCACCGAAATGGGGAAGCGATGATCGAGGCTAACGGCCTGTCCAAGCGGTACGGCGGCAAGACCGCGGTGGACGGCCTGTCATTTACCATCCGGCCCGGGATGGTCACCGGGTTCCTGGGTCCCAACGGGGCCGGCAAGACAACCACGATGCGGCTCATCCTGGGGCTCGACTATCCCACCAAGGGCAGCGTCACGGTCAACGGTAAGCCGTTCCCCGCCCTGTACAGCCCGATGCGAGAGGTGGGCGCGCTGCTGGACGCGAAAGCGGTGCACGGTGGCCGCAGCGCGTACAGCCACCTGCTGTGCCTGGCGCAGACCAACGACATCCCGCGTAAGCGGGTCGATGAGGTGCTGTCCATCGTCGGGCTGTCCGAGGTGGCGCGTAAGCGATCCAAGGGCTTCTCGCTCGGCATGAGCCAGCGGCTCGGCATTGCCGCGACGCTCCTGGGTGATCCGGAGATCTTGATGTTCGACGAGCCGGTCAACGGCCTGGACCCCGAGGGCATCTTGTGGATCCGGAACCTGATGAGGGGGCTGGCCGCCGAGGGGCGGACGGTGTTCGTCTCCAGCCACCTGATGTCGGAGATGGAGCACACCGCCGATCACCTGCTCGTGATCGGCAAGGGCAGGCTCATCGCGGACTGCTCGATGGATGAGTTCATCGCGCGCAGCACCCAGCACGCTGTGCGGGTCAAGACATCGCAACCCGGCGCGCTTGCGCAGGCAGTGACGGCCGCTGGCGGCCAGGTGACCACCACCGGTAACACGACGGCGGGCGGCAGCGCGGAGCTGGAAGTGCGCGGCTTGTCCCTGGAGCAGGCCGGTGACGTCGCGTTCGCGGCCGGGGTCCCGCTGCACCTGCTCGCACCCATCGGGGCCTCGCTGGAGGAAGCGTTCATGGAACTAACCGCCGACAGCGTCGAATACCAAGGCGCCGCGCACGAACTGCACCAGCGCGCACTCGCAGCAACGGAGGCATGACGATGGCAAGTCTCACCGTGCAGCCGGGCCAGCCGGGCCAGCCGGGCCAGTCGGCTCCAGCCCAGCGCGCTCGTGCGGTCCCGCCGGCCACCCGCCGGTCCGGGTTCGCGGGAACGCTGCGCTCGGAGTTGACCAAGATCCGCTCAGTGCGCTCCACATACTTCACGCTGATCGCGTTCTTCGTGGCCGGCGTGGGTTTCTCCATCGCGGCCACGGCAGGCAACGCGGCGAACTGGTCACACATCAACGTAGCTTTGTTTGACCCCACGGCCACGAGCCTGAACGGGACCCTTTATCTCGGCGAGCTGATCATCGTGGTGATCGGCGCCTTGGTGATCACCTCGGAATACGGCACGCGCATGATGGGTGCCTCGCTGACCGCGATGCCCCGGCGCGGTGTGCTCTACGCCGCCAAGGCCACCGTGCTGACCGCCGTCACGGCTGTGATCGCGCTCATCACGTCGGTCACCTCATTTTTCGTCGGCCAGGCGATCTTGGGACCCAAGCACGCCGGGGCCAGCATCACCAGCCCGGGCGCGCTCCGTGCGATATTGCTGTCCGCGGTGTTCGTGACCTGTTGCGCGCTGCTGTCATTCGGCCTGGGCGCGGTCATCCGGCATACCGCCGGAGCGATCACCACGCTGTTCGGGGCGATCTTCCTGATCCCCGCGCTCGCGCACGCGCTGCCGAACTCCTGGTTTTTCGAAATCGCACGCTGGCTGCCCGGCGGTGACGCGCTGAGCCCGATCAACGCGACAAAGCCCCTGCCGGGTGTCAACTACCTGTACGGCCCGTACGGGCAGCTTGCGGTCTTTGCCGGGTACGCGGTGATCACGGTGGCCGCCGGCGCCCTGCTGCTCCGCCGGCGCGACGCCTGAGGACTGATGCATGAGGCGGCGCGGCCTGGCGTCCGGCGCGGGAAGATCAGTACAATTTCGGCTGCGACGCGGATGCCGTACCGTCGCCCTGGCGAGGCGGATGAACTGCGCAAGCGCAGGCAGGAGACGGATGACTGAGCACGTCGTCGGCGCTCATCAATCCGACACGCATCAGAAGGCGCTGCGGATCAACCTGGATCCGCGCTGGTACGGGACGATCGCCGAGATCGGGGCCGGCCAGGAGGTCGTCCGCTGGTTCTTCCGGGTGGGCGGGGCCGCCGGCACCATCGCGAAGTCGATCTCCGCTTACGACATGGCGGTCAGCGACGCCGTCTACGGCAAGGCCGAGCGGTACGTCTCGGTGGGCCGGCTGCAGGGCATGCTCGACAAGGAATTCGACCTCAACGTCGAGCGGCTCAACGAGGAGCGCGGCGACTCCAACTGCTTCTTCGCCTTCGCCGACACGGTGGTGGCACGCAGCTTCCGGGGCGGCAACGAATGCCACGGCTGGATGGGCGTGAAGTTCCAGGCCCAGGCGCACGACGAGCCGAGCCAGATCGTCATGCACGTGCGGATGCTCGACGTCGAGGCCTGG
>DASXZD010000093.1:0-26596 GCA_036502085.1 Streptosporangiaceae bacterium | reverse complement strand
AAATCTGCAGCGTGGCGCCGGTCTCCGGCTCCAGGCCGGACTTGATGGCGGCATTGTCGTCAAAAATTGGCCAGGTCACCGGATGATTAGGCCGGGGCAGCGGCAGGCTGCCAAACCCGGCCAGGGCCGGCGCGCAGGCGTCGAGCAGAGATCCCGCGCCGGGTGCGGCCAGCGCGGCGCCCGCACTCCTGGTGAGGAACCCGCGCCGCGACAGCAGCGGGCGCCGCGGCCCGGTGCCGTCCCAGCCTTCACGCGGGTGCGTCATCAGGTCAGGTCACCCCGGTCCCGGGCGGAATCGGCCCTGACTGAACATTCCGTCAATTACGGGTAGTCCTACTCCTGGGCGGACCCGGGCGTAAGCCCTGGGCGGCAATTGCCTGGCCAGAGCACAGTTCATGCGCTGATCGCCGTGGCGAACACGCTAAAGTTCTCGATCAGCCGGTCGATGTCCTGCGGCTCATGCTGCACGGAGATCAGCCACTGCTCGATCTTGCCCCAGGGCGGCAGGAAGACACCGCCGTTGTGCTGGAAGAGCCTGTGCGCGTGGCTGTACCTGTCATCGATGCCGAGGAAACCCCGGTAGTTCCTGACCGCTTCCGGGGCGAACACCACGCAGCCCTTCGCGCCCGCCGACACCACGTGCGCCGACAGGCCCTGCTCGGCGATCTCCCGCTCGATGCCGGTCACGGCCTGGCGGCGCAGCGCCTCGATCCGCCGGTACGCCTGCGGCGTGGCGACCTCGCAGAGCATGGCGCGGGCGGCGGCCATCGCCAGCGGGTTGCCGTTGAACGTGCCGACCACCGGCGGGGGTCGATCCGCGGTTTGAGTCCCATCGGCGGGGGTCGATCCGCGGTTTGAGTCCCATCGGCAGGAGCCGATCCGCGGTTCGAGTCCCACCAGCGGGGGCCGATCCGCGGTTTGAGTCCCTTTGTGCGGGCGCAGCAGTAGGCCGGCGGAGCCAGCGGCGGAGCCTGGCTGGGCGGGTTACTTGGTGGCGGTGCGGCGGCGGCCGATCGCCGCGTAGGTGCGCTCGAGCGCGTCCACGGTCTGCTCGAAGTTGCGCTGGGCGACCAGGGCGAAGACGCAGTCGATGACGGTGAACTGGGCGATCCGGCTGGTCATCGCGCCGGACCTGAATGTGGTCTCGCGGGCCGCGGTGGTCAGCACCAGGTCGGCCAGCGAGGCGAGCGCCGAACGCGGGTGGTTGGTCAGCGCTACCGCCAGCGCGCCATTGGCCTTGGCCAGCCGGACCGGATCGATGGTGTCCAGCGTCGTCCCGGTGTAGGAGATGCCGATGACCACGTCCTCGGCGCCGAGCATGGCCGCCGAGGTGAGCGCCATGTGGGTGTCCGTCCAGGCGTAGACGATCTTCCCGAGGCGGTGCAGCTTCTGCTGCAGGTCGAGCGCGACCAGTCCGCTGGCGCCGACGCCGTACACGTCGATCCGCCGGGCGCTGATCAGCGAGTCCACGACCTTGGCCAGCACGGTGAAGTCGATCTGGCCGATCGTCTCCTCGACTGCCCTGGCGTCGGCGTGGCCGACCTTGCGCACCACCGTGGCGATGTCGTCCTCGGGGCCGATGTCACCCGATACCGAGCGCCAGGTCCCCGCGGCACCATGGCCGGCCGTCGCGGCCAGCGCGATCCGTAGCGCGGGGTAGCCGTCGAGCCCGATCGCGCGGCAGAACCTGATGATCGTGGTACCCGAGGTCCTGGCCCGCTCGGCGTACTCGGAGATGGTCCACCGGGCCGCCCGGCCCGGGTCGCTCACCGCCAGCTTGGCGACCCGCTGCTCGGCCGGGGCCAGGCTCGGCATCAGGGCGCGGATGCGCACCACCACGTCCATCTGGGCATCGGTTTCTGCCTGACGGGCGGATCGTCCGGTCGTAGACCGGAGACGCTGCCCCGTGGAGGTTCGCCGCGCAGCCATCGCCAGGATCTCCAATCGCCCGTGGCCGGCTCAGTCGGTCGGCCTCGCTCAGCGGGGCGGTACCGGACCTAATATCCCGGTGACTATCAGTGCAGTCACCGGCATGCAAGGTCGCGGAAGGAACTCCCGGGCGCGGGCAGTCCAGACTGGACACCGGCGTCCCCCCCACGGCCTGCCGCATGGCGGCCGCTCCGCGCTGTACGGCGTTAGCCTACAGCCAGTACGCCCGCAATTGCGCGCATCGCCACGAGGGTGTGCAAATGCGTTGCGGCGGAGCGTCACAACTGCGATTTAGCGCATTAGGCTAGGTATCAAAGTCACCAACTGCACCCCGTGAACGTTCCGTAGTGTCCGTGCGACATGACGGTACCTACCTCCCTGGGGAGGGATGCCTTGATCACAGCACGTGATGTAGCGCTTCTCGCGGGTCTCGGCACAGAGCAGGCGAACTCAGCATTCAGCGATCTTGACCAGCTGCCCGTCACCGATCTCGTGACGCTGATGGCGGCGCAGGCCCAGCGGGCGGGCGATGCCGTGGCCGGGGCGGTCCGGCTGCTCGCGCCGGTGGTCGAGGAGGTAGTCAAGCGCCTCGAGGCCGGCGGCCGCCTGGTGTACGTCGGCGCGGGCACGGCCGGCCGCCTGGGCATGCTCGACGCCGCCGAGGCCGTGCCCACGTTCAGCGTGCCGGCCGGCACGATCGTGGCCGTGCTGGCCGGCGGTCAGGAAGCGTTCGGTAACGCTGCGGAGAACGTGGAGGACGAGCCGGAGGCCGGCGCGGACGCGCTGGACCGGCTCGGCGTCAGCGACCGGGACGCGGTGCTCGGCATTTCGGCCAGCGGGCGCACGCCGTTCGTGCTCGGGGCCATCCGGCGCGCCAATGAGCTTGGCGCCCTCACGGTCGGCCTGGCGTGCAACGAGTCCACGCCGCTCGGCGCAATTGCGCACCTGCCGGTCGAGATTCCGATCGGTCCCGAAGTGATTGCCGGGTCCACCCGGCTCAACGCGGGCACGGTGCAGAAGATCGCCCTCAACATCATCTCGACGGCGGCCATGGTGCGGCTGGGCAAGACCTTCGGCAGCCTGATGGTCGACGTCAAGCCGACCAACGCCAAGCTGCGCGAGCGGGCCGTCCGGATCGTGACCACGATCACCGGCGCATCCGCCGACGCCGCCCGCGATGCGCTGGCGGCCAGCGACTGGCGGCCTAAGGTGGCCAGCATCGTGCTCGCGGCGGGACTGGACGCGGACAAGGCCGGCGCGCTGCTCGACCGGCACCGCGGCCGCCTGCGGGACGCGCTGGCGGCCAGCTTCAGCACGGGGCAAGTCAGCACGGGCCAAGTCAGCACGGGGCAGGGCGTCAGTGCCGGGCGTGAGGTCAGCCGCGACAGCCACGGGCACGCCGCGCCGGTGGCATCCCGGTCGACGGGGGAGGCCGGGTGACTTGGGAGGAACTGCTCGATTACTGCCTGGCCAAGGCCGACGCCTGGCAGGACGAGCCGTGGGAAGGCGATGTCGTCGTGAAGGTCGGGCCCAAGATCTTCGCATTCCTCGGGTCCACGCCGGGGACGACGGTCGGGCTCAAATGCGGGCCGAGCAGGGAAGCGGCCGACGAATGGCTGCACCGCTACCCCGGCGACACGGCGGTCATGGCCTACATCGGCCGTTCCGGCTGGAACAGCCTGCGCATCGGTGGCTCGATCCCCGACGACGAGCTGCTGGAGGCGATCGACGCCTCCTACGACACGATCGTGAGCAAGCTGCCCAAGAAGGACCGCCCGGCTGGGCCCGGCTAGCCGGCTGGATGTATCTGGGCCCGGGGCTGGCGGCTCTTGCAGGTGTGCGCCCGGACAGGCCGGGCGGGATACCTGGAGGAATCCGGTGGGACCACGAATTGAGCTCCCTTCGCCTGTGGAGCTGCAGCGCGACGGCGCAGCGCTGATCGCGCTGTGGCTGGCAATCCATGGCGGCGACCCCGCCCCGATACAGATCAGCCCGGCGACGGCCCTGCTGGCCGCCGCGCTGGTGGCACAGCTGGGCGAGGAAGCCGGCGAGATCGCCAGGCCGCTCTCGGCGGAGCGGCTGTCCCGGCGGATGGCCCCATTCGGCCTGCGGGTCGAGACCCGCGACTTCGAAGCGTCCGGGATTACCACCGAAGGCGGCGGCCTAGTCTGCGTGCGCGGCGACGACGGCGCGCCCGGATGCTGCGTCCGGATGCCGTTCGTCCAGCACCTCGGCTAGCTAACCATCTGGCCGTCAGGCCGGCTTCCCGAGCGACTCCCTGACCCTGGCGGCCTGGAGGGTCAGATAGTTCCGCTCGGGGACGCTGGTCGTCCGGCCGGCCGCGGCCTGATAGCTCGCGATCGCGCCGTCGGCGTCGCCGGCCATCTCCAGCAGGTGCCCGCGCACCGCGTCGAGGCGGTAGTGGCCGGCCAGCCGTTCGCCGAGCCCGTCGAGCAGCCGCAGCCCCGCGGCCGGCCCCCGCACCATGGCCGCCGCGATGGCCCGGTTGAGCGCCACCATCGGGTTGCCGGTCATCTGCTCGAGCAGCCCGTAGAGGCCGAGGATCTGCGGCCAGTCGGTGTCCTCGATGCGGGCCGCCCGGTCGTGCGCGGCGGCGATCGCGGCCTGCAGCTGGTACTCCCCCACCGATCCGGCGGCCACCGCCGCGTCGAGCAGGGCGAGCCCCTCGGCGATCAGGGCCTGGTCCCACTGCGTCCTGTCCTGTTCGGCGAGCGGGATCAGCTCGCCGCTCGCGTCGGTCCTGGCCGGACGCCTGGCGTCGGTGAGCAGCATCAGCGCGAGCAGCCCGGTGACCTCGGCGTCGCCGGGCAGCAGCCCGCGGGCCATCCTGGCCAGCCTGATCGCCTCGCCGGACAGCTCGGTGCGGTGCAGCTCCCGGCCGACGCTGCTGACGTACCCCTCGTTGAAGATCAGGTACAGCACGTGCAGCACCAGCCGCAGCCGCTGCGTCCACTCCTGGCCCGACGGCCGGCGCAGCGGTTCGCCGGACGCGCTGATCCGCTGCTTGGCCCGGCTGATCCGCTGGGCCATCGTCGCCTCCGGCACCAGGAACGCGTTCGCGATCTCGGCCGTGGTCAGCCCGCCGACCGCCCGCAGCGTCAGCGCGATCGCCGACGGGGCGGTCAGCGCCGGGTGGCAGCACATGAACAGCAAGAGCAGCGTGTCATCGCGATCGGTGACCGCCGCGCCCCCGGCGGGCCCGGCGGGCTCAGAGGGCTCGAGGGGCGGCGGCTCGCGCATCGCCGCCGCCTCCTCGCGCCGCCGCCTGGCTTGCTCGCTGCGCAGCTGGTCGGTCATCCGCCGCACCGCCACGGTGATCAGCCAGCCGCGCGGATTGCCGGGCACCCCGCCTGCGGGCCAGTGCGTGGCCGCCGCGAGCAGCGCCTCCTGCACGGCGTCTTCGGCGGCGGCGAAGTCGCCGAACTGGCGGACGACCGCGCCGAGAACCTGCGGCGCCAGCTCACGCAGCAGGTCCTCCAGGCGGGGCGGCTGACTCACAGGTCGATGACGGGCGCGCCCATCACCTGCCGTACTTCGATCGGCTGCTGGATCGGGACGCCGCCTGGCCCCGGTGCGGCCGAGGCCTGCGCGGCGATCTCGATGGCCCGCGCCTCCGACTCCACGTCAACGATCCGATAGCCGGCCAGCAGCTCCTTGGCCTCGGGGAACGGGCCATCGGTCACGGCCGGCGAGCCCGCGCCGTCGAACGTCACGAACTTGGCCAGCTCGGGGCCGGCCAGGCCCTGCCCGTCGACGAGTTCGCCGGTCTCGGCCAACTCGGCGTTGAGCGCGTGCTGGAAGTCGATGTGCGCCTTGATGTCCTCTGGAGCCCACTGCGACATCGGCACCGTGCATGCCGTGGTGCTCGAGTAGTTCTGCAGCAGCATGAACTTCGTCATTCCCAGCTCCTGTTCACCCGTTGCGCCCATCCTGGCGCACTCACCCCAAGAACGGAGCCGATCCCCGGTCTTCGACATCGCAAGGGGAAGGATCCTGGTCGCCTGGGCGACCAGGATCCTTCCCCTTGCTGGCACGTGCCCTTGCGGGCGGCGCGGTTTAGCTGATGCCGACCTTCGAGAAGGCCACGTTGACCGTGGTGCCGACGCCGAGGCCGAGCGGGTTACCAGGGACCGAGACGATCAGCTGGACCATGATGACCTTGATGCTGTTCGCGGTCTTGATGACACGGTGCAGCCAGAGCGTCCCGATACCCAGGATGTTCAGCTTGGTGTTGGGGGCAGGATTGTCGCCGATGGCCGGGAACCCGGACACCGCGAGGTTGAGGAAGGACGAGTTGTCACCCAGCACCGGCGGGTTGCCGGTGGCGGTCACGTCCGCCTTGATGGCCGTGGCGGTGACCAGGCCGTTGGCCAGGTTCAGCCCTTCGATCGTGGAGCTTGTCTCCGCCGACGCGTGGTTGGGGTTCGCCTTTCCCTCGGCCGTGTCGACAACGGTGCCCGACGTCAAGATGGCCGGGATGGACAGCGCCACGCCCGAGTTCGTCTTGGTCACGCCGAAGGTACCGGTGCAGGCCAGCGGCTGCGGGAACAGCTCACCAGCGATAATGGTGTTCAGCACGTTTGCGTGAGCACCGTAAGCCAGCCCGTTCAGGATGCCCTCGTTAGGACCGCCCAGGCTGCTGTTAGCGTCGGCCACGATGATCGACGTGCCGATCGCCGCGAGCGGCGTGGAAAGCGTCACGACAACGTGGATCCCGATAACGGTGAGGTGCGCCTTCCTCTTCTCGACGCTCCCGCTCTGCTGATTCAGCTCCACGAACCCGACGCCCGGCAGGGTGATCTTGGTATTTGGCGCGGGCGTCGCGGTGATGGGCAGTCCCAGCACGGTGAGATTGGTGAACACCGTGCCGGCCGAGCTAATGCCCAGCGCCCCGGTTGACGAGTCCTGGCTGGTCGTGCTGACCGACTTCACCTCGGTGGCCGATACGAGGCCGCCCAGCAAGCTGACCGACGCAACGTCAGCCGTGCCGACCGAGGCGACGCCGGTGGCGGTGCTCTGTGACGCCGCACTCGTGTTGACCGCGCCGGCGCTGAGCACGGGCGTGCCCACCGACGCCACGGTGTTGGTGTGCGTGATGCCGACCTGGGACGTACAGCCCAGCGTGGAAAGCGCGGAACGGCCCGACTGAACGACCGAGCTTACGGTCACCTCGGAACCGAACCCGCTCGCCGCGAACGCAACCTCGCCAGTCGCTGCCGACGCAACTGCTGATTGGGCAACCACATTCCCGGCCGCCAGCACAATGGCTACTAGCCCGAACGCTTGGATTCTTCGAATCACAGGCGCCTCCCCTCCTAGAAGACATAAGCAGACCGGTAATTCCACCGACCCCGAGCAGCCTAACTCGCGGTGCCCCGGGGAGGGAACCCATATGCCCTTCCTGCGGGATAATGATCTCATTCGGCCACCGGTCACAGATTCCTGCTGGCGGGCCAGTAAGGGTTATTTTTGGACCATGCGCAACTGGATTTCGAATCAGTAACCGCTTGCTCAGAAAGGAACACCCAGAGCTACCTGAGCCGGCCGGCTCGCGGCCGACCGCCATGACGCGATTAGCACGATCGCCATAGCGAAGGCAGCCGGGATTACCGGGAGCGATCGGCATGGAATCCGGTGCAAAGTAACCGTGTATGCTCGGAATTACTCCGGTATACGGCATCCCGTGGGTAATGACGGAATCCGCGGGCCCGGATCATCCCGGCGGGGCGACCGTCGACCTTCGTATACTGCGCCTGCATAAGGGGTTCATCCGCTCCGGAAACCCGAGTGCCGTAAGGAGATCCGGATGACCGGGACCGGTCACGCTGGCGGCGGCCACGGTCGCGCCGCGGACCCCGATGCCGTGCGCGCCGCGCTCGCCGACGCGGCCAGAGCCGGTCCTTACTTCGCGCTGAGCACGGGCGGCGGCGCGGGCTGGCGCCTGGCGGCCGAGGTGTACCCGAGCGCGCTGCCCGGCCTGATCTCGAGTACCGCGGCTCAGCTGGGCACCTCCGAGGCCAGGGTGGCGGCGTCCACCGTGCAGATGGGGTACGCGGCCCGGCTCTGGTCACCGGTGCTCGGCTGCGCCCTGCTGCACGGCATCGTGCCGGATCTGAGGGAGCTCAGGATCGCGGCGCCGCCGATGCGGCTGAGCCTGCCGGAGCCGCGCGGCTGGCAGGCGGCCGGCCCGGCGGAGCTCGCCGGGCTGGCCTACCAGACGGTGATGACCGGTCATCTGGAACCGCTGGGCCGCAGCCTGCAGGTCAAGGTGGCCGCCGGGCTGCTGCGCGGCAACGCCGCCGCCGCGATGACCGCGGCGATGCGGGTGCTCTGCTGCGATCGCCCCGGACTCGAACGGCCCGCCCGCGCGCTGGCCGAGCGGCTGCTGGCCACCGGCCTGCTGGCCGGGACAGGCGAGCTGACCGGGCCGGGACTGGAGTTCGGCCGGCGGTCGTGCTGCCTGTTCTACCGGGTACCCGGCGGCGGCATCTGCGGTGACTGCCCGCTGCCCGCCACCGCCGGGATGCGGTCATGAGGACGTCAGCGGCATCAAAAACACTGTTCGCTGATGTCATGCCCTGAAGGTTCGGCGACCTGGCCGCACGGCCGCTCGGATGAGGTTCTGCGCCGGCTATGAACGCGGTCGCCCGGCTCTATCCTGGCCTGATGCGCCTGGTATCGATGCTGCCGTCGGCGACCGAGATCGTGTACGCGCTCGGGCTGGGCGCGGATCTCGTCGGTGTGACGTTCGAGTGCGACGAGCCGCCCGCAGCCCGCGAGGAGAAGACCGTCGTCGTCGGCGGCCGGGACACCCGCGGGATGACGCCCGGTGAGATTGACGAGTACGTCCGCACCCAGGCGGCCTCCGGCCGGGACCTCTACACCCTGCACGCCGGCGCGCTAGCGGACTTGGCTCCCGACCTGATCCTGACCCAGGATCTCTGCCGGGTGTGCGCGCTGCCGGCCGGCCACGTGCAGGACGCGCTGGACCACCTGGGCTGCCAGGCCGACGTGCTGTCGCTCGACCCGCGCTCGCTCGACGGGGTGCTGGACTCGATCCTGGCCGTCGGGCAGCGAACCGGCGTGCCGGACCGGGCCGCGCGGCTGGTCGGCGAGCTGCGCGCCCGGCTGTACCGGATCGCCGCCCTGGTCGCCGGGCGGCCCCGGCCCGCGGTCGCCGTGGTCGAGTGGGTGGACCCGCCGTTCACCGCCGGGCACTGGATACCCGACCTGGTGCGCGCGGCAGGCGGCGAGCCGGTCGCGGCCAGGCCCGGCGCCCCGTCGGTGCCGACCGACTGGCCGGCCATCGCCGCGGCGGCGCCGGACGTCGTGGTGGTCGCGCCGTGCGGCTACCACCTGCCCGGCGCCATCGACCAGGCGCGCTCGGTGGCCGCCAGGCTCCCCGGCGTCCCGGTGTGGGCCATCGACGCCGACGCCCTCGTCGTCCGCCCCGGCCCCCGCGTCGTAGGCGGCGTGGAAGCCATCGCCGCGATCCTGCACCCGGCCGCCGTCCCCGCCGCGCCCCCGCACACCGTGCACCGCGTCCCCCCCGGCTCCCAGTCATGACATTTTCTCCGAACGGGGAGGCGCCCGCGCCGCGCTCACGGGCGGCGACCTACCGGGTGCAGCTGAACAGCGGGTTCACGTTCGGCGACGCGGCGGCGATCGCGGGCTACCTGGCCCGGCTGGGGGTCAGCCACCTGTACTGCTCGCCCATCCTGCAGGCGGCCGCGGGCAGCACGCACGGCTACGACGTGATCGATCACAGCCGGCTCAACGCCGAGCTCGGCGGCACCGAAGGTTACGCCCGGCTGGCCGACGCGCTGACCGCGTCCGGGCTGCGCCAGGTGCTCGACATCGTGCCCAACCACATGGCGGTCGGCGGCCCGGACAGCGCCTGGTGGTGGGACGTGCTCACCCACGGCCGGGCCAGCCGCTACGAACGCTGCTTCGACATCGACTGGGATCCCCCGCAGCCCGAGCTGGCCGGGATCGTGCTCGTGCCGGTGCTCGGCGACCACTACGGCCGGGTGCTGGAGGCCGGGGAGCTGACCGTGCAGCGAGCCGGCCGCGAGCTGGTGGTCCGCTACCACGAGCATGAGTTCCCGCTCGCGCCCGGCACGCTCGACGGGCTGGCCCGCGACGGCGACGGCACGATCACCGACGCCGCGATCGAGGCGCTGAACCGCGATGCCGACGCGCTGGACGCGCTGCTGCGGCGGCAGCACTACCGGCTCGCCTACTGGCGCACCGCGGCGCAGCAGCTGAACTACCGGCGGTTCTTCGACATCACCACGCTGGCCGGGCTGCGGGCGGAGGACCCCGCGGTGTTCGGCAACACGCACCGTCTGATCCTCGGCCTGGTCCGCGACGGGACGGTCGACGGGCTGCGGGTGGACCACATCGACGGGCTGGCCGACCCGGCGGGCTACGCCGAGCGGCTGCGCGAGGCCATGAAGGGGGAAGGGGAGGTGCGCGGGGAGGCCTACGTCGTGGTGGAGAAGATCCTCGAGCCGGGCGAGGAGCTGCCCGGCTGGCCGGTGGCCGGAACGTCGGGCTACGACTTCCTCACCCTGGTCAACCAGCTCTACACCGACTCGGCCGGCGCGGCCGCCATGCGGGCCTGCTACGCCAGGTTCACCGGCCAGACGCCGGACTACGCCGAGGTCGTGCACGCGGCCAAGATGACCGTGATGCGGGACAGCCTGGCCGCCGAGGTCGAGCGGCTCACCGGCCTGCTGGCCGGGGTCTGCGACCGGCACCGCCGCGAGCGGGACTTCACCCGGCCGCAGCTGCGCGACACGCTGCGCGAGGTCATCGCGGCGTTCGGCGTCTACCGCGGCTACCCGCGGCCCGGGCACCCGGTGTCCCCGGCCGGCCAGGCGCATATCGCCGCGGCGATGGCCGCCGCCCGGCAGCGCCGGCCCGACCTGGACGCCGAGCTGATCGGCTTCATCGGCGAACTGCTCGCGCTGCGCCATCGCGGTGCCGCGGAGGACGCGTTCGCAGTGCGGTTCGGCCAGGTCAGCGCGCCGGTGATGGCCAAGGGCGTGGAAGACACCGCGTTCTACCGGTATCAGGTGCTGGCCTCGCTGTGCGAGGTTGGCGGCGACCCTGGCCGGTTCGGCGTCGGCGTGGCCGACTTCCACCGGGCCATGGCCGCGGCGGCGCGGGACTGGCCGGAGGGGATGCTCACGCTGTCCACGCACGACACCAAGCGCAGCGGCGACGTGCGCGCCCGGCTCGCCCTGCTGGCCGAGCTGCCGGACGGCTGGGAGCAGGCCGCGGCGCGCTGGGCGCGGGGCAACGAGCGGCACAAGCGCGGCGGCTGGCCAGACCCTGGCGCCGAGTACCTGCTGTACCAGACGCTGGCCGGCGCCTGGCCGGTCAGCGCCGAGCGGGCCGCGGCGTTCCTGGCCAAGGCGGTCAGGGAAGCTAAGGTGCACACCAGCTGGACCGAGCCCAACGCCGGCTACGACGAGGCCGTGCAGTCGTTCGTGACCGCGATCCTGGCCGACGAGGGCTTCGTCGCCGACCTAGAGGACTTCCTGGCCGTGCACCGGATCGTCGAGCGCGGCCGGGTCAGCTCGCTGGCCCAGACCGCGCTGCTGCTGACCTGCCCGGGCGTTCCCGACCTGTATCAGGGCACCGAGCTATGGGACCTGTCCCTGGTCGACCCGGACAACCGCCGGCCGGTCGACTATGCGGTCCGGGCCCGGCTGCTCGACGACCTGGCCGACGCGGAGCCGGAGCAGGCGCTGGCCCGCGCCGACGAGGGCGGGCCGAAGCTCTGGCTGATCCACCGGCTGCTCGCGCACCGGCGCCGCCACCCGGAGTCCTACGGACCGGCGTCCGGCTACGAGCCGCTGCCGGCAGGCGGGACCCGGGCCGAGCACGCGGTGGCCTTCGCCAGGACGGCAGGGCTAGCGGTGATCGTTCCCCGGCTGGTCGTGCGGCTGGACGATTCGTGGCAGGACACTACGGTCACGCTCCCGGACGGTCGCTGGACCGACGTGCTCACCGGCGCGACCGTGTCCGGCGGCGCGATTGGCGTGGCGGAGCTGCTGCACCGTTTCCCCGTTGCCGTGCTGGGGAGAGAGGACTGATGCACGAGTTCCGGGTCTGGGCGCCGCTGCCCGGCCGCGTCGACCTGGTGCTCGGCGGGCAGCAGGCCGAGATGACGCCGGCCGGGGGCGGCTGGTGGCGGTGCGCCGTCGACGCGGCGGGTCCCGGCACCGACTACGCGTTCAGCCTGGACGGCGGCCCGCCGCGGCCCGACCCGCGCTCGGCCTGGCAGCCGCATGGCATCGACGGGCCGTCCCGGCTGGTCGACCACGCTGACTTTGACTGGCACGACAGGAACTGGCGGGGCGTGCCGCTGCCGGGCGCGATGCTGTACGAGTGCCACGTCGGCACATTTTCCGCCGAGGGGACGTTCGACGGCGCGATCGGGCACCTGGATCATCTGGCCGCACTGGGCGTCGACGCGATCGAGCTGATGCCGGTGGCCGAGTTCTCCGGCGACCGCGGCTGGGGCTACGACGGCGTCGACCTGTTCGCCCCGCACCACGCGTACGGCGGGCCGGACGGGCTCAAGCGGCTGGTCGACGCGGCGCACGGTCGCGGGATCGGCGTCGTGCTGGACGTGGTCTACAACCACCTCGGCCCGGCCGGAAACTACCTGCCGGAGTTCGGGCCTTACTTCTCGCCGCGGCACCAGACCGGCTGGGGCGACGCGGTCAACTTCGACGGCCCGGGCTCGGATGAGGTGCGGCGCTTCGTCATCGGCAACGCGCTGAGCTGGCTGCGCGATTACCACTGCGACGGGCTGCGGCTGGACGCCGTGCACGCGTTCGCGGACGCCTCCGCCACGCACATCTGCGAGGAGCTCGCGGCCGAGGTGGCCGCGCTGGCCGCGCGCACCGGCCGCCCGCTGTTCCTCATCGCCGAGAGCGACCTGAACGATCCGCGGCTGGTCAACCCCCGTGCCGCCGGCGGCTACGGCCTGGACGCCGCCTGGGCCGACGAGTGGCATCACGCGCTGCACGCCACGCTGACCGGCGAGCGCAGCGGCTACTACGAGGAATTCGGGCCGCTGCCGCTGCTGGCCAAGGCGCTGCGCCAGGCCTGGGTCTACGACGGCACGTACTCGCCGCACCGCCAGCGGACGCACGGCCGGTCGCCGGCCGGGCTGGCCGGCAGCCAGTTCGTCGTCTGCACGCAGAATCACGACCAGGTCGGCAACCGCGCGGCCGGGATGCGCAGCAGCGCGCTGATGAGCGACGGGCGGCTGCGGATCGCCGCCGCGCTGCTGCTCACCGGACCGTTCACGCCGATGCTCTTCCAGGGAGAGGAGTGGGGTGCGACGACCCCATTCCAGTACTTCACCAGCCACGCCGACCCCGCTCTCGGCCGGATCGTCAGCGAGGGCCGCCGCCGCGAGTTCGCCGGCTTCGGCTGGCAGCCCGCTGACGTGCCCGATCCCCAGGATCCGGCCACGTTCGAGCGCTCCAGGCTGGACTGGAAGCAGCCGGCCGGCCAGCGCCAGGGCGGCCTGCTGGACTGGTACCGCGAGCTGATCACGCTGCGCCGCCGGCTGAGCACTCTGGCGGATCCGCGACTTGACCGGGTGCAGACCGATTACGATCAGGATGCTGGCTGGCTGGTCGTCCGCCGCGGGCCTCTGCTGACCCCCAGCAAGGCCGTACTGACCGCGAGCAACCTCGGCGCCGTGGCCTGGACCCTGCCGGCCAGCCCGGACGCTACGCTGCTCGCGGTGTCCGATCCCCGGATAGAGCGGTCGCGCCACGGCGTCGTCCTGCCCCCCGACACCGTCGCCATCGTGGCGATGGGTCCGGGGTGGAACCGTTCGGAAGAAATGAAGAGAGGTCTGCACCCCAGATGACGGAAGCCATCGAGATCTGGCCGGGCCGTCCCTACCCCCTAGGCGCCGTCTACGACGGCGGCGGAACGAACTTCTCGCTGTTCTCGGAGATCGCCGACGGCGTCGAGCTGTGCCTGTTCGACGAGGACGGCGGCGGCGAGCGGCGGATCACCCTGGACGAGATCGACGCGTCCTGCTGGCACGCGTACCTTCCCTCGGTCGCGCCGGGGCAGCGGTACGGCTACCGGGTGCACGGGCCGTGGGCGCCGGAGACCGGGCAGCGCTGCAACCCGGCCAAGCTGCTGCTCGACCCGTACGCCAAGGCCATCGAGGGCCAGGTCGAGTGGGCGCAGGCGTGCTTTCCCTACAACTTCGGCGACGAGAACTCCCGCAACGACGACGACAGCGCGCCCAATGTGCCCCGGTCGGTCGTGCACAACCCGTACTTCGACTGGGGCAACGACCGGCCGCCGGACATCCCGCTGAACGAGTCGGTCATCTACGAGATGCACGTCAAGGGGTTCACCGCCCGGCATCCCGACATACCCGAAGCGCAGCGGGGCACCTATGCGGGGCTGGGCCACCCGGCCGTGATCGAGTACCTGACCGGGCTCGGGATCACCGCGGTCGAGCTGATGCCGGTGCACCAGTTCGTACACGATTCGACGCTGACCGAGCGGGGGCTGCGCAACTACTGGGGCTACAACTCGATCGGCTTCCTCGCCCCGCACAACGAGTACGCCTCGACCGGCCAGCTGGGCGAGCAGGTCGCCGAGTTCAAGGCGATGGTCAGGGCGCTGCACGAGGCCGGGATCGAGGTCATCCTCGACGTGGTTTACAACCACACGGCCGAGGGCAACCAGCTCGGGCCCATCCTGTCGCTGAAGGGCATCGACAACGCCGCCTACTACCGGCTGGTAGCCGATAACCCGCGGTTCTACTACGACACCACGGGGACCGGGAACAGCCTCAACGTGGGGCACCCGCACACGCTCCAGCTGATCATGGATTCGCTGCGCTACTGGGTGCTCGACATGCACGTCGACGGGTTCCGCTTCGACCTGGCCGCCGCGCTGGCCCGCCAGTTCCATGAGGTGGACCGGCTGTCGGCGTTCTTCGACCTGATCCAGCAGGATCCGGTGGTCTCCCAGGTCAAGCTCATAGCCGAGCCGTGGGACGTCGGCGAGGGCGGCTATCAGGTGGGCCACTTCCCGCCGCTGTGGTCGGAGTGGAACGGGCACTACCGCGATACCGTGCGGGACTTCTGGCGCGGCGAGCCCGCCACCCTCGGCGAGTTCGCCACCCGGCTGACCGGCAGCTCCGACCTCTACCAGGCCGACAGCCGGCACCCCAGCGCCAGCGTCAACTTCGTCACCGCGCACGATGGCTTCACGCTGCGCGACCTGGTCTCCTACAACGGCAAGCACAACGAGGGCAACGGCGAGGGCAACCGGGACGGCAGCGACGACAACCGGTCGTGGAACTGCGGCGCCGAGGGCGACACCGATGACCCGGCCATCCTCGCGCTGCGAACCAGGCAGCAGCGTAACTTCCTGGCCACCCTGCTGCTGTCGCAGGGCGTCACGATGCTGCTGGCCGGGGACGAGTCGGGCCGCACCCAGCGTGGCAACAACAACGCCTACTGCCAGGACAACGAGATCTCCTGGCTGGACTGGTCCGCTGTCGACTCTGACCTGCTGGAGTTCACCCGCCGGCTGATCGCACTGCGCCGTGAGCATCCGGTGCTGCGGCGGCGCCGCTGGTTCCAGGGGCTGGCGATCAGGGGGACCGTCGACCTGGGCTGGTGCAAGCCGGACGGAGCCGAGATGAGCGACGAGGACTGGAGCAGCGGGCTGGATTCGGTCGGCGTTTTCCTGAACGGGGAGGCGATAACCGACCGCGACCGGCGCGGCCAGCAGGTGATCGACGATTCCTTCCTGGTGCTGTTCAACGCCCACGGCGGCGGCGTGGACTGGACGCTGCCCAAGCAGTGGGGCCGGCGCTGGGAAGCGGTGCTCGATACCGCGGAGCCTGACCGGGAGGGCGACTTCTTCGACAGCGGCCTGACCTGCCCGGTGGCCGGGCGCTCGGTGCTGGTGTTCGTGCGGCGGGACGAGCCGACCGACGCCTAGCCCGCGGCGACTGTCACGTTCCCTTCCTGATCGCGCCGGACGCCGCGGATTCCGGGGATGAGGACGACCAGCACGCACGGCACCGACATCAGCAGCGCCGCGCCGACCAGCGTGGCCGCGTTCCCGGCGGCCGCGGCGAGCGGGCCGACGATGGCGAACCCGGCGGGCATGACCACCAGCGAGATCAGCCAGTCGTAGGAGTCGACCCGGGAGCGGGCCTGCTCCGGGATCAGCACCTGCATGGTCGCGGTCCAGACGCTGTTCAGGAAGATCAGCCCGGCCCCGCCGAACACGGCGGCGGCGGCGATCGCCCAGGTGGCCAGCGGCGGGGTCAGCGCCAGCAGCGGCAGCGCGCCCAGCGCCACCGCGAGGTTGCCAGCCACCAGCGGCCGGCGCGGATGCAGCCGCAGCGCGATCAAGCCGCCCGCCACCGCGCCGGCCGCCCACGCCGCGGATATCGCCCCCCAGGCCGATGCGCCGCCCAGCCGCCGGGCCGCGATCACCGGGCCGAGCACGAGAAACGCGGGGACGGCGAAGTTCCACAGCGCGTGCGCGATCAGGTTGAGCCAGTACCACGGCCTGATCACCAGCTCGTGCCAGCCCACCGCGAGGTCGGCGCGGAACGAGCCGCGCTCCGGCAGGCGGCGCGGCGGCAGCCGCAGCAACGCCAGCGACACCGCGCTGACCGCGAAGCTGGCCGCGTCGATCGCGAACACCAGTCCCGGGCCGAACGCGGCGACCAGCACCCCGGCCAGCGCCGGGCCGCCCACCTCGAAGAAGCTGCCGGAGAACCCCATCAGCGCGTTGGCCTGCTGCAGTTGCCCGGCAGGCACCGTCTCCGGCACCAGCCCGGTCGACGCCGGGCCGAAGAACGCGGTCGCCGCGCCGTACAGCGCCGCGCCGGCACCTAGCTGCCAGACGTGCGCGTGGCCGGTCAGCAGCAGCACCGCGAGCACCGCCTGCACGCCCGCCCGCAGCACGTCGGAGGTCAGCATCACCAGGTGCCGGGGCAGCCGGTCCGCCCACACGCCGCCCGCGAGGATGAACGCCACCCTGGTCACCGTCTGGATGGCGGCGACGTAGCCGATGTCGGATGCCGACCCGCCGATGTGCAGTATCGCGAACACCAGCGCGATCTGCACGAGCGCATCGCCCGCCGACGACACGCTCTGGCCGATCCACAGCAGCCGGTAGGCCCGGCCGGCCAGCGGCGCCAGCGATCCGGCGAGCCTCGTCACGTGCCTACTCCTATCACGCAAAACCGGCGCGGCCGGTGGCGTACTGTATCTACAAAGCTGTAGAAGATAGCGACATGTCCCGGGCTGACCCGCGAGAGGTCCATCATGCAGGGGTTTCTTATCCACGCCGGCTACGCGGCGCTGATCTTGTTCGCCTTCCTCGAGGCGTGCTGCATCCCGATCTCGTCGGAGATCACGTTCGGGTACGCGGGCGTGCTGGCCTACCAGGGCCGGCTCAGCCTGACGCTGGTCATCCTCATCGGCACGCTGGCCGAGCTAGCCGGCTCCTACGTCTCCTACTCGGTCGGCCGGGTGGCCGAGCGGCCGGTGATCGAGCGGTTCGGCCGTTACCTGCTCATCACCAAGGCGGACATCGGCCGGGCCGAGCGGTTCCTGGCCGGCCGCGGCGGCTGGGCCATCCCGCTGGGCCGGGCGCTGCCGCTGGTACGCTCGTTCACCTCGCTGGTGGGCGGGTTCGCCGGGGTGCCGGCCGTACGGTTCGGGATCCTCAGCCTGGCCGGCACCGTCGCCTACGTGGCGGCCGTCGCGAGCACCGGGTACGCGCTGGGCTCGGCCTGGGACCGGGTCGCGAAAGACCTGTCGGCGGCCGGCTACGTGATCGCGGCCGTGGTCGTGCTGGCCATTGCGGCCTTCGTCGTCTACCGGCTGCGCGAGCTGCGGCGCGAATCACGGGACGACGAGGCAGCGCCGCGGCCGGGTGGGCACCGCGCCCCGCGAAGCTAACGGCCGCCCTGGGCGAACTCGATCAGGGCGTGCAGGTCGCGTGCGGCGTCCAGGACCGACAGGCCTGAGGCGGCCACCAGTATGACCGCGATGGCCAGCAGCAGCAGCCGGGGCCGTGGCGCCGGGCTCAGCAGCGCGGCCACCCGGCGCGGCACCACGCCCGCCCCGCGCAGCGCGGCCGCCCGGGGCATCGCAGCCTGTCCTGGCGGGGCGGCCTGCCGGGGCACCACGCCGAGGGCCGAGGCGTACGCGGCCGGCCGGGGCGGGGCGGCCGAGGCGGCCAGCGCCGCCTTGGCGATCGCGCGCGCCGCCAGCGGCCGGTCGCCCGCCGCGGCCGCAGCCCGCTCGTCGGCCCACCGCTCCACGCTGTATCCGACGGCGGCGGCCAGCGGGCGCAGCAGCGGGTTGGCCGCCGACGCCAGCCGGGCCGCCGACGTGAACAGGTAGTGCCGCCCGGCGGCGTGCGCGTGCTCGTGCGCCAGCAGCACCCGGCCCTCGGCCGCGGTGAGCGCCCGCATCATCCCGGAGGTGACGACGATCCGGCCCGGCCAGCCCGGGACGGCGTAGGCGTCCGCCACCTCATCGGTGATCACGACGACCTGCCCGGTGCCGGGCAGCCGACGGGCCTGATGGTGCGCGGCGACCAGCGCCGCGGACCGGTACCAGGCCGCCCGGGTGGCCGCGGCGGCGGCCGCGGCCAGCAGCGTCGCGGCGACCAGCCCGAGCGGCAGCGACGCTGGATCCTGGCGGGTCAGGGCGCGCAGCGACAGGTGGCCGATCTCGGCGACCTCAGGGATGCGGACCGCGGCGGCCAGCGCGAGCAGCCCGAGCATGGCGCTGCTGGCGACGGCCAGCGTCACCGCACTGCCGGTCAGCAGCCAGGTCGCGGTCTGCGGCGGCAGCCACTCGGCCAGGCGGCGGGCGCTGACCGCGGCGAGGATCGGCAGGATCAGCGGGAGGCAGACGGCGAGGTACATCCTGGTCCCCCGCTCAGCGGTCCGGATCGGCGTCGGAGGTGTGGGCGGCGTCAGCGGTGTCGGCGGCCTCGCCGAGCATCCGGCGCAGCAGCTTCTCGTCGGCGGGCGACAGGCCGGAAACGAACCTGGCCAGCACCGTCTCGCGGTCGTCCTCGGCTTCGAGCACGCCGCGCATCCGGCGGGCGGCCAGCCCGGGCTCGTCGGCGACCGGGGCGTACGCGTAGGACCGGCCGGCCCTGACCCGGCTGAGCACTCCCTTGGCGTGCAGCCGCGACAAGATCGTGACGACCGTGCTGTAGGCGAGCGGGCCGGTCAGCCGTTCCCGCACCTCGGCCGGGATCAGCGCCGAGTCGGCGGCCTGCAGCACGGCGAGCGCCGCCGCTTCCAGCTCGCCGGCGGCCCGTCGCGAGCTGGCCGCCGCGGGCTGGCCATGATCCTCGTGCCTCACGTGACTCCGCTCCTGCGGTGCTCCCACCGGAATATCGTCGGCTTTGCCTACGTGAGTGTAGAACGCCGGCGCGATCCCCTAGAATCTACATTCACGTAGAAGCACGGGGGAAATGCCGCCGGAACCGACGAGCGGAGAAAAGCCAGCCGATGTCGCACCTGACCTTTGCCGAGGCCGTGGTGGTGGGCCTGATCCAGGGCGTGACCGAACTGTTCCCTGTCTCGAGCCTCGGTCACAACGTGCTGATCCCGGCCCTGATCGGCGGCCAGTGGTCTCGCGACCTGAGCGTCTCGGCGCCCGAGTCGCCGTACCTGGCGTTCATCGTCGGCATGCACGTCGCGACCGCGGTCGCGATGATCGCCTACTTCTGGCGGGACTGGGTCCGGATCATCGGCGGCCTGTTCAGCTCCGTCAGGGAGCGCCAGGTGGTCACCACCGACCAGCGGCTGGCCTGGATGATCATCCTGGCCACGATCCCGGTCGGGGTCGCCGGGCTGGCCCTGGAGCACGCGTTCCGCGTCGTGTTCAGCAAGCCGATCCCGACCGCGCTGTTCCTGGCCGCGAACGGGGTCATCCTGATCGGCGGCGAGCGGCTGCGGAGACGCTCCCGCGACACGGCCCGGGCTGCCCCGGCCGGGGCGCCGGTGGCCGCCGAGGAAGGCGCCAGGCGGCTCCGGACCGTCGGGGAACTGTCTGGCGGGCGGGAGAAGGTGACGGTCGCGACCGCCGACCGGCGGTCCAATGGCCATTCCTCCGGCCGGTCCGACAGCCCCTCCAGCGGGTCCGGCAGCCGGCCGGCGGAGCCCGAGACGGCGCGGCGGCGCGAAATCGCCGAGGCGATGGCGGCCGATCGGCGGCTGGCCGGTATTGACTACCGGCGGGCCGTGCTCATCGGGGCCTCGCAGATCCTCGCGCTGCTGCCCGGCATCAGCCGGGACGGGATCGTCATGGTCACCGGCATGTTCCGCGGGCTGTCCCGCGAGGACGCGGTCCGGTTCTCGTTCCTGCTGTCCGCCCCGGTCATCCTGGCTGCCGGCGCGCTGAAGATTCCCGACCTGACGGGCTCGCTGGGCAACGGCATCCGCGGCCAGGTGCTGGTCGGCAGCCTGCTGTCCGGGATCGGCGCCTACCTGTCGGTCCGGTTCCTGGTCCGCTACTTCCGCGAGTCCCGCTCGCTGACCCCGTTCGGCATCTACTGCCTGATCGCGGGGCTGGCCAGCTTTACCTACCTGGCGGTGCGATGAGCCGGGGCTACGGTGAGCCAGCGAGCCGCGCTACGGTGAGCCACAGGATACGGGACCTGCGGGTGCCCGAGATCACGGTCTACTTCTGGACCATCAAGGCCCTGTCGACGGCGATGGGCGAGTCCACCTCGGACTATCTCGTGCACCGGATCCACCCGGTGCCCGCGGTCCTGCTCGGCTTCGTCGGCTTCCTCGTCGCGCTGGCCCTGCAGTTCTCGATGCGCCGCTATCTGGCCTGGACGTACTGGTTCGCGGTCGTCATGGTCGGCGTGTTCGGCACGATGGCGGCCGACGTGCTGCACGTCGGGCTCGGCGTGCCGTACATCGCCTCCAGCCTTTTCTACGCGATCGTGCTGGCCGCGGTCTTCGTCACCTGGCAGCGCACCGAGCAGACGCTGTCGATCCACAGCGTCGACTCGTTCCGGCGCGAGGCGTTCTACTGGGCGACGGTCGTGGCCACGTTCGCCATGGGCACCGCGCTCGGCGACCTGACCTCCTTCACCCTGCACCTGGGCTACTTCGTCTCCGGGGTGATGTTCGCCGCCCTCATCCTGATCCCGGCGATCGGCTACCGGTGGCTGAACATGAACGCGATCCTTGCCTTCTGGATCGCCTATGTGCTGACCCGCCCGGTCGGCGCCTCGTTTGCCGACTGGCTGGGCAAGCCGCGCAGCCTGCACGGCCTCGGCTACGGCAGCGGCCGGGTGAGCCTGATCCTGACCGGCCTCATCTTCGTCCTGGTCGCCTACCTCGCGATCACGCACGCCGACGTGCAGCAGCCGGCCGGCGATCCGGCCCGGCCGGCGGACGATTCGCCTCGGCCGACGCGGCCGGCTCGCCGGGCACGATAGGCGGATGCCTGTGTGGGCGCGGCCGCAACGACGAGCGCTAAGGCACACGTGGTCACCGTAAGGGATGAAGCAAGAAATACGCCTCGCCGCGGGCCGGCCCGCACGCTTCCGGGCGCCGCTGCGGTCAAGGCCTGAAGTCACGGGCAACCGGCGCGGCAGGCTCTGGCTGTGCCCCCGCTGTCCCCCGGCCGCGCCGGCGCGGGATCGTGCGGGCGGCGTCGGCGTCGCGGATGGACAGCGCGCACGGCACGGCGAGCAGGGAGAACGCGGCCGCTACCAGGAATGCCACCCGGTAGGCGGTCAGGTTGGCCACCTCATGGCCGCCGGCCAGGTGCAGCGGCCGGACGAGCACGATGACCGTCGTCAGCAGCGCCACCCCGACCGCGCCGCCGAGCTGGCGGAGCGCGTTGAACATCGTGGCGGCTCGGCCGGTCGCGGCCGGCGTGATCGTGGCGAACGCGGCCGCCTGCAGCGGCACGAAGACCTGGGCCATGAACAGTCCCAGGGTCAGCATCAGCAGCCGGGCCCACCACAGGCTGGTCGCCGGGCCGAGCAGGGCGAGCAGGCCGATCGAGGCCGCCACGCCGACCAGGCCGATCGTGATGTGCCGCCGTGGCCCCAGACGCGGGTACAGCACCCGGCTGGCCAGCTGCGCGCCACCCATGACGCCGAGCGCTTCGGGGAACGTGCTGAGTCCTGAGGCGAGCGCGCTGAGCCCGCGGCCGTCCTGGTAGTACAGCGAGATCGCGTACAGCGTGCCGAGGAACGCGATCGACGCGAGGACCATGGCGGCGTTGCAGGACCGGAACAGCCGGTTGGCCAGCAGCCGCAGGTTCACCATGGGCTCGGCCGTGCGCAGCTCGACGATCACCATGGCCGCGAGCAGGACGGCGCCGGCCGTGACGGTGGCCAGCACGCCGGCCGAGTGCCAGCCCTTGTCCGGGCCTTCGGACACCCCGTACATGAGCAGGCCCAGGCCGATTCCGGAGAGCAGGAAGCCGGGCAGGTCAAAGCGGCCGGGACTGGCCTGCTCGACCTGGTTCAGGAACAGCGCGCCGAAGATGAAGGCCGCCGCGCCGATCGGCACGTTCACGTAGAACACCCAGCGCCACGACAGGTCGGTGACCAGCAGGCCGCCCACCACCGGGCCCAGCGCCGGGGCCAGCGTGGTGGGCACGGTAAGGATCGCGGAGGCGCGGATCCGCTCTTCGGGAGGAAACACGCGGAACAGCATGGCCAGCCCGACCGGAGCCAGCATGCCCCCGCCGACGCCCTGCAGCACGCGGAACACCACCAGCTCGCCCAGGCTGCTGGCCAGCCCGCACAGCGCCGATGCGGCGGTGAACACGACGATGGCCGACAACAGCACCCGCTTGCCGCCCAGCCGGTCCCCCAGCCAGCCGGAGGCCGGGATGAACACGGCCAGGCTGACTAGGAAGGCGATCGAGATACTGTCAACCGCGGTCGGGCTGACCGCGAAATCACGGCCGATGGTCGGCAGCGCGACATTCACGATCGTCGCGTCCATGATGCTCATGAACATGGCCGCGACGAAGACGACACCGACGGCTGCCTTCTGGCTGATGCGTGATTTCACTGATGCGCCTTCACTGATGCGCCGTCAGGAGGGTGATCGCTGCTTGCGGGTTCTCGACGTGGGCGTTATGGCCAAGGCCGGGGAGCGTGACCGCCGGGACACCCAGCCGGGCGAGCTGCCCATCGGTGTTCATCGGGTCGTGCTCGCCGCGCGCCAGGGTCACCGGGGCCCGCGATTCTGCGAGCAGGCGCGCCATATCGGGCACCCCCACCGCGAAGGCCCCCGGATCGGCGGCCAGCCGCCACCGCCCGTCCTGCTCCCGCAGCCCGGCGTCCACAGCCGGGTCATCGGCGTCCAGCAGGCCGGACAGCCCGGATACCCGCAGGTAGCGGGCGGCGGCCTCTTCCCGCGAGGCGAACCAGGCCAGCGGCCGCCCGGCCACGGCCCTGGCGCGGTCCAGCTCCGCACCGGTCCAGGCGACCTTGATCCCCAGGCCGATGACCGCCTGCACCGGCACGCCGAACCGGCCGCTGGCCAGGGCCAGGCCGACGACGCCACCCAGCGAATGCCCCAGCACGACCACGCGAGCACCGGGCGGGACGATACCGGCGACCGCGGCGGCCAGCCCGTCGAAGCTATACCCGGCCAGCGGCGGCGAGCCGCCGTGACCGGGCAGATCCGGCGCTACCCAGCGCCCCGGCCACTGCCGGGAAAGGAGAGGCCGCCATCCGTCCCAGACGTCGCCCGTCGCGCCGAGGCCATGCAACAGCACCGCAAGCGGCTCCCCGTTACCGCCCTGCTGAACCCGCAACCCACCTGCCATAGCCGCAGTCTGCCACCCCGCCCGGGTCATACAGGCTGGCCCGCCGGTCAGCGCGGATAGCCGCTGGTTCCGGTTTTTCCAAGACAGCCACGGGGACTAGGGCGCAGCCTGAGCGCATGCAATCATCTCCGGATCAGCACGGCTCCTCGCCAGGCACTGCGGGGTTCGACTTGGCCGAGATCTACGTCCATCTCGGCCTGGGCGCGCGGGCCCAGACACTCCCGGACTTCGCCTGGAGCGCACAGGCGCTGGCCCGCTACGAGAGTGACCACCAAGCCGACGGTGACGAGGGCCGCCTGGTGATGATCAGCCCTCAGGAGGCGACCTGGACAAGCTGGGAGCACCATCCGGCCGGTGACGAGGTCGTCGTTGCGCTGTCCGGCCGCCAGACCCTGATCCAGGAGGTCGACGGCCAGCACCGCCGGATCGAACTGCACGCTGGCCAGGCCGTGATCAACCCGCGCGGCGTCTGGCACACCGTGGACGTGCACGAGCCCGGCTCGGCCTTGTTCATCACTCCCGGGCGGGGTACCGAGCATCGCCCGCGGTAGGTGAGCAGGCACCGGACACGGCGCCTGCACCGGTGGCGCGGGGGCGCCGCCGCCCGTGGAGTCACAGCACGGTCAGGTGGTCGGGCAGGGTCATCTGCCCGAACGGGACGCCGAGGGCGGCGTCGTCCGGGCTTTTCCCGACGAGGCGCACGATCCGCTCGGTGAGGGTGACGATCGCCGCCGCGGCGCCCGCGAAGCAGGCCCGCATGTGCTCGGTGGTCACGTCACTAGTTATACCCGTGGCGGCCGTGGCCGCGGATCAAGACGTGCTCAACGTTCGGGCTCGCCAGCCTGACCTCGCTCCCCAGGTCGATCGCGATGGCGCCCGCCGTACCGCCGTGGTCGGCACTGACCCGGCGCGCGCGTGCCTGGCGACGGTGGCGCGGGACGCCGTCGACCTGCTGACCGGCCCCGACATATACCGGGTCCGCGAGTGCGGCGCGGCGGACTGCGCCCTGCGCTCTCGAAATTAGCCGAACGAAAGGGGGTACCCGGACATCCGGACACCCCCTTGACATGTCCCTCCTGCGGGCGTATAACGCGCCTATACGCCAATCTCGGAATCGCTCCGACTGCCTGGGTAAAAGAATACGAAGGAGGAGGAGCATGGATCTGCTCACACGCCGGTCCTTGGTTGTGGTGGCAGCGATCGCAGGTGTGTTCCTTAGCGTCATCCCAGCCTCGGCTGTCTCGCGGGGAACCTACACTTACCTTCCTAATACAGTCTCTTGCTGCGGGAATCGGCACGCGTCAAGCATCTACGTGGACCAGGTCTATAACGAGGCCGATGCTCTCAACAACCAGGTTGTCTGCGTGCAAGAGCACGTTTATCCTAACTGGCCTTCGGGAACCGGCTCGTTCTTCGACGGATACAAGTGCAACCCGGGCATTGCCGGCCACACACTAAACGGCGCTAACATCGATCAAGCCTATTGCTGGGTGAACGGCGGCAATGACACAATGTCCTGCTTTGAGAATTACAACTTTACGCCGCTGCCCAGTCCGCAGATATCAGCCAGCCGTGGCGGGCAGCAGGCACTCTCGCGAGGCGGCTCACCGCTGCCCGCCACGCGCGTGCCCGCGCCAGAAGCGAACGCCGCGGCTTCAGATGCCGCCATCGTGCCGGAAGCGATCGCGCCGCTGAGCAAGACCGGCAAGGCTTACGGGGCCGACCCGTCACGGGCGCGTGCCAGTACGGTCGGACCTGGCCGGGCCAGGGCCTGGCTAGTGCCGGGTAGCCGCGGTGCCTGCCTGGTGAACATGGAAATGCGGCAGGCGGCCGGGAGCACATGCAATGCCGCGGCTGCGGTCGAAGCCGGCGAGCTCTGGACCCTCGACACCGTGCCCTATGGTGCAGGCGGCGCGGCTACGCAGGTGCTCATCGGAGCAGCACCAGACGGCGATACGTCGGCCGCGGTGTCCTGGACGGACGGAGGAACAACTGTAGTGCCGGTGACCGGCCGCATCTATAGCGTGCCGATCGGCGCTCACTCCGGGTGGACCTCTGTAACCCTGACGAACAGGTCGGGCCGCACGCAGACGGTCACCGGCCTCCGGCACCTGCCCTAGCCCGCTCCTGGAGGAAGCGCTCGGCGGTGACCACGCGCCGTCGGTGGTCTGATGGTCAGGACCGCCATTTGATCGAGCAGCCCATGCTGGGCCTGTGCGGCTCGGGCACCGGCTGGCCGACCAGGGTCAGCTCGATGGCCACGCGCAGCAGCTCGCCGGTCACCGGCTGGCCGTTCCCCGGCGTGGACTGATCGAACGCGCCGCGGTAGGCCAGCCGCCGCCCGCTGTCGTAGAGGAAGAAGTCCGGCGTGCAGGCGGCGTGGTACGCGCGGCCTGTCTGCTGGTTGGCGTCGACCAGGTAGGGGAAGGTCCAGCCGGCGCGTCGCGCCTGCTCAGCGAGTCGCTGCGGCCGGTCGTCCTGGTAAGCGTCGGCGTCGTTGGTGCAGATGCCCACGACGGCCAGACCCGGGTAGCGCGACAGCAGCATGCCCAGCACCGTCTCGATGTGGCGGACGTACGGGCAGTGGTTGCACAAGAAGGCCACCAGCAACGCGGGCGCGCCGCTGAAGTCGTCGCGGCGAACCACCGTGCCGCCCGGGTCGGCGAGGGCGAAATCTGGCGCCTGCGTGCCCAGCGGGACCATCAACGATGAGACAGCCATGCCGGAACCCTACCCGCGTCCGCCCAGCCGCCGCGCTAGCATCCCCC
>DASXZD010000092.1:0-11213 GCA_036502085.1 Streptosporangiaceae bacterium | reverse complement strand
GACGATCAGCCGCATCGCGGTCAAGCGCCCGGCCGGCATCGTCTCGGCGAGCAGGGCCAGCCACGCCCGGTCCGGCCACGTCAACCGCGAATGAGCCCTCGGCCGCTCGCGCAGGGCCACTGCGAGCTGATGGCGCAGCATCAAGATCTCGGCGTCCTTCCACCACGCCTCCCGGCGCGACAGGCCCAGCACCGACACGGCCCGGGTCACGACGAGGAAGATCAGCTTCAAGCCCACAAGCCGAAGATCATCGCACGCCAGCCCGGACCAAGGCATGCCCGCCCGGCGCCCGAACGCGGGCCGGCCCGAACGCGATCTGCGCAGCGTCCGCCCAGGTGACGCCGGTTTTCGGCACCTACAGGTTAGCCGCGTGGTCAGGAGGAACATGAACCGCAGGCACATGACCGGTGATCATCGCGGCGGGACAACAGGTAAGCAACTTTGCTGGCCAGAGCCATGGACGAGATTCTCGGCACGCACAGCTCCAGGACCGCGATCTGGTGGCGCAGCGCCAGGATCTCGATGACCTTGTCCCGGTCGCTCGCCGGCAGAAGCCGCAGTAACGCGAACACGTTCGTCACACCCAGATAGGCCAGTCGAAGCAGCACAGCCGGCATCATCCCGCAGCGGTCGGGCCCCCGGGAGGGCAATCACCTCACTCGGCCGCCGAAGCCGAATAGCCCCTCCCGCCTGGGTGGATGAGATTTTCGGCACAGGCAAGGTCGCCGGGCTGGAAAACGTGGCCTGCCCCGTTGATGAGGGCGCCTTTGGCCGTTACCAGGAACCCGACAGGTCGATCTCGACCTGGAAGGGCACGGTAGCCTTGATCAGCCCGGTGAATACCTCGCCTTCCCGGTACCGCCTGCTCGCAGGGTCGAGCAGATAGGAATACACGACGGGGATGCCCGTCGCGGTCAGCTCGACGCGCCAGTAGAACTCGATGCCCGCGCGCGCGTACTGGTCGTGCTTCACGATCCGGTCGGTGGTCTCCGAGCCGGGCGACACGATCTCCGCGACCAGGAGCACGTGCTCCGGCCGGGTCGGGGTTACATCGATGGTGTCGGCCCGGTACACGACAACATCGGGACGGCGGTTGGTCAGTGGTACATCCTGCAGCCGGACATCGAAGTCGGTGTCGGCGTTCCAGTCCGGACCGGCCGTGGCGTCGAAGGCGTTCGCGAGGATCCGGGCGAGGCGGTTATGCCGCTTCGACGCGCTGGGGCTCACGACGACCATCCCGTCCACGATCTCGATGCCCGCGCACTGCTCCTCAGACCACGACTCGTACTCCGCTGCGGTGATCTGCGAGTGCATCCACTCCGGAGCGATCATCTCCACGCTCATGCGGTACCCCCTGAGCCCTCGACAGGTCGCGCAAGCGAGCGTTGCTATCGTACCGCGCAGGTCCCGGGCCGCACTGCAGCTGTGGAGCGCGGAAGCCTCGCCCCTGACAGAAGCAGTCAGCTGGCTCAGGCGGGCTGGCAATGGCGGCCAGTGACTGACCAAGTGACAACGGCTCCAGATTACCGCGGACGCAGCACGACCCTGTGCCGTGCCGCGCGACTGGTGCGGGCGATGTTCGTTGTAATGCCGCGCGTATTCGGCGAGGATCCGCCGAAGGTGTCGTTCGCCGTAGATGAGCAGGTGGTCGAGGCCTCGCGCCGTAGCGTCCCCACATACCGTTCCGTGAAGGAGTTCGCCCTGGGCGACCGGACTGGCGTCTTAATGATCCGCACGCCATTACCGGCGAACACGTCATCGAAGGCGGTCGTGAACTTGCTGTCGCGGTCGCGGATGAGGAACGTGAACTGGCCGGCGCGTCCGCCGAGGTCCATCAACAGGTTACGGGCCTGCTGAGCGGTCCACGGCCCCCGTAGGGTAGGCGGTGACGCCCAGAATGTGCACGCAGCGGGTCTGGATCTCCATCACGAAGAAAACGTACAAGCGCTTGAGGAACACGGTGTCGACGTGCAGGAAGTCGCACGACGGGATCCCCGATGCCTGGGAGGCCAGGAACTGCCGCCAGGTCGGTGACGCCTGGCGCGGCGCGGGTGTGAGGCCGTCCGCAGCCAGGATCCGCCGGATGGTTCCCGCGCCGATCCGGTACCCCAAGCCGAGGAGCTCACCCTGGATGCGCCGGTGTCCCCACCGCGGGTTCTGCCTGGCCAGCCGCCGGACCAACTGGCGAACCTCCTCCGGGACCGGCGGGCGTCCTGCGTTATTCGGGTAGGTCCACTTGTTCTTGATCAGGTGCCGGTACCAGGCCAGCAGGGTGCCAGGCGTCACGATCCGGTGCAGCCGCAGGCGCCTGGGCAACAGCCGCGCCAGCGCGGCGATCACCGCGCGGTCAGCCCAGTCCGGCTTCGGGCGGCTGACCTGGCGGCGCAGGACAGCGATCTCGTGCCGCAGTACCAAGATCTCTACGTCTTCTGGCACCCCACAGGCAGCTAGGCTAGGATCGGTCAACCTGGCGAGCCGGGGGAGACCAGTCCGCTTTCGTAGGCGTAGATGACTACCTGGACGCGGTCTCTGAGGCCGAGTTTCTGCAAGATCCTGGCGACGTGGGTCTTGGCGGTGGCTTCGCTGATGACTAGGTGGCTGCAGATTTCGGGGTTGGACAGGCCGCGGGTCAGCAGGCTGAGTACCTCGCGCTCGCGGGGGGTCAGCTCGGCGACGGCTCGCGGTGGCTCTGTCTTGGCCGCAGCGGGCTGGCGGGCGAATTCCTCGATGACGGCGCGGGTGATCGCCGGGGCGAGCAACGCGTCGCCGCTGGCGACGATGCGGACGGCGGCGGCGATCTCCTCGGGCGGCGCGTCCTTGAGCATGAAACCGCTCGCGCCGGCCCGCAGCGCGTCGTAAACATAGGTGTCAAGCCCGAATGTGGTCAGGATCAGCACCCGGGTAGCTGGCTGCGCGCGGACGATCCGCCGTGTCGCCTCGATGCCGTCCAGCACCGGCATGCGGATGTCCATGAGGACGACGTCGGGCCGCAGCCGGCGGGTTGCGGACACGGCCGCCTCGCCGTCGCCGGCCTCGCCGACAACCGTGGTGTCCGGCTCGCCCTCCAGGATCTTCCGCAGCCCCACGCGGACCAGGGCCTGGTCATCGGCGATCAGCAGGGTGGTCATGTCAGCGGCAGCAGCACGCGGACGGCGAAGCCGCCGCCGGGACGGCAGCCCGCGTCGAACTGGCCCCCGTACAGGGTGACGCGCTCGCGCATGCCGGCCAGGCCGTGGCCGCCGCCGGGAACGGCTGGCTGGGTTCCGGCGCCGTCGTCGGTGATCTCCAGCTCCAGTGAGCCGGGGCGGTAGCGCAGGTGCACGGCGGCGCGGGCCTGGCCGGCGTGCTTGAGCGCGTTGGTCAGTGCCTCCTGGACGATCCGGAAGGCCGACAGCTCGATGCCGACCGGCAGCTCGCGGCTATCGCCTTCGACCTGGAAGTCGACGGGCAGGCCCGCCTCACGTATCTGGGTCATGAGCGTGGGCAGGTCGGCGAGCCTGGGCTGCGGCGCGAGGAGGTCGGGGGAGTCGGTGCGCAGCATCCCGACCAGCCGCCGCATCTCGGTGAGCGCGCCGCGCCCGATCCGCTCGATCGTCTGGAGCACGTCGCGGGTCGGCGAGCTTGCGGTGCCGAGCACCCGCCGCTCGGCCCCGGCCTGGAGCACCATCATCGACACGTTGTGCGCGATAGCGTCGTGCAGCTCCCGGGCGATCCGGGCGCGCTCCTCCACGACCGCCTCGCGCGCCGCGACATCCCGCTCCCGCTCGGCCAGCTGGGCGCGGCGGTCGCGGTCGCGGACGATCCGGCGGATGAGCAGCATGACCACCAGCGTGCCGGCAGCGAACGGGATGACCGCATTCAGCGTGCTGCGATCACGCGGCAGCGGCAGCAGGTCGGTGAGCGCCACGAATGCGGCGCCCGCGGCGAATCTGCGCGGGGTCGTCCAGACGGCCAGCCCGTACAGGGCGCAGAACCACGCGATCGTCCACCCGCCCGCCTGCAGGCTGTGCCAGATGTCGTACTGCAGCGCCATGAGGCCCTGCGCGGCGATGCCCGCGGTAGCAGGGTACTGCCGCCGGAATACGACGGTGGCGCACACGCCGGTGGCGAACAGCGCGCCGGTCAGCGGGCGCTGGCCGGACCCGCTGGCCAGCCAGATCTGCAGCTGGGAGGCGGCGAACAGCAGCCCGGCGACGAGCCAGTCGCGGTGGCGCGGATCGCCTGGTCGAAGGTGCACATCCGCAACGCTAGACCGCGTGCAGCCTGGTGTCATCAGCCACCTGGCCGACCCGGCGGCCACCGCAGATTGGCCGGCTGGCCGACGCGAAGATCGCCCGGTTCGGCGACGACGCTGGCCAGTTCCGGCGCCTAGCGTCGAGCACGATGCACATACGGCAAAGGAGAGCCGAAATGAGACAGTCAGACGCCCAGCCCCATCCCGATGCGGATCCGGTGCAGGTCAAGGCAACCGGGCTGGCCCGGACCGCCGCGCTGGGAGGCGTCGCCTTCCTCGCGTTCTCGGCCGCCAGCGACCTCGTGATCGGTCCCAATCCCGCCAGCGATGCCCCGCTGGCGAAGGTCACCAGCTTCTACGCCACCCATCACGCGCAGGTGCTGGCCGGCGGGATGCTGCTGGCCTGGGCCGCCATCTTCTTCGCCCTGTTCGGGACGGCCGCGTGGGCGGGGATCCGGCAGGCGCCGGTGCATCCGCTGCTCGCCGGCGCGGCGCTCGCCGGCACCGCGGTGACCACAGCCGGCCTGCTGGCCGGGGCCACCGCCTACGCCACCCTCGGCGGCATCGGCGGCAGCCGGGCCATCGCGCCCGCCGCGCTGCAAGCGTGGCACATCGTGGGCTCGCAGCTCTCGCTGGCCGTCAACGGCGGCATGATGATCGTCCTGCTCGCCGCGGCGGCAGCAGGCTTCGCAGCCAGGGTGCTCCCGCGCCCGCTCGCCTGGTCCGCCCTGATCATCGGCCTCTTGCAGCTGACGCCCGCCCCGATCGGCTTCCTCGCCTCGCTGCTCGCCCTGCTGTGGGCGGCCGTCGCCGGCGTCGTCATGTTCGTCCGCCCGCCGGGCGCACCGCCGGCCCCCGGCCACACAGCCCGGGCCCGGGCCCGGGCGCATGCCAGCTCGGCGCCCGCCGCCTGACTGGCGTGCCGCTCTCCGGCCGCGGCCGTCCCGCCTACGGTGACGACCCCGCGGCCGGAAGAGCGCAGGCCGGCCGGCAGCTCACCCGTGACGCCGGGCAACCTCCGCGCCCGCCCAGCTCCTCCGCCTCCGTGCGAGCCGTTGCCTCCCGGCGCTGCAGCTCATCAATCAGCGACCCCATCGAGGCCGCCTCCTTGCTCCTGCCGCAACAGTAAGAGTCAGCAGACGGCGGCAGCAGCCCGATCATCAACTCTGCAGGCCAGCCGGGCCCGGATAACCCAGTACGGCCGAGCTGTTAGCGTCTGCCAGTGCGGATCGTGGTTATCGGCGGCTCCGGGTACGTGGGCTCCCTGATCCTGCCTGGCCTGGCTGATGCCGGGCACGAGGTGTGCGTGCTGGATCCCGCCGCGCCCGCGGGAAACGCCGACTGGGTCCAGGGAAGCGCGACGGACCCGGCGGCCTTGGATGCAGCCCTGAACGGTGCCACCGCCGTGATCCACTCGGCCATGGGACGGCCGGGACCCGGCGGCCCCCCCGACCCGGTGACCTCGTTTAACGTCCTGGTCACGTCAGTGTTCACCGCACTGGCAGCCGCCGCCCGCGCCGGCGTGATGCGCGCCGTGCTGATCAGCAGCATCTCAGTGTTCGCGAACGAACCCGTCCCGATCCCCGACCGGATGCTGGACGAGACGTCACCACCGGATGCCACCGACGTCTACGGCCTGGCCAAGCGGCTCGCCGAGCACGTCGGCCAGGCCGCTGCTCAAGCCCACGGCATGACCGTCACCGCGCTCCGGATCGCGTGGCCGACCACCGAACCGGCCTGGCCTGCGTGGGCGCTGCCGGGCTTTCCCGCACCAGCGGTCATCCGCCGCGCCGACGGCACCCCGATCCCGGCACTGGCCGCCTCCGACCTGACCGCCGCGGTACTCGCCGCGGTGGGCCGCGACAGCGGCGGCTTCGAGGCGGCCCACATCCTCGGCGACGACGGCTCCGGCCGCTGCTGGAGCACCGCCAAAGCCCGTGCACTGCTCAGCTGGCAGCCCAGGCGGCGCTGATCTGCCCGTCCTGAGATGAGCCGAAGAAGCGCTCCCCACCTACCGAACGACGTCGACCGCCGTTCATCATGCCGAACGGTCCCGGCGCGCGCCTCCGCAGCCACCTCCGCGCGGGCTCCTTGGCTCGGCCAGCGGCCTGGCCTCCCGTGATCCTGCCGGTACCCGCCCATCAGGGTGTCCAGTTTCGTCAGCCCGGTCAGTTCCAGGTCAGCGACCAGCAACAACCGGCTGGCTGGCTGGCTCACGTCACCCGCGAGACGACCTGCTGGCGCCACACCCCGGCACCGTCGGGGCCGTAGAAGAGCAGTTGCCCGGCTCCCCCGAAGGCGGCGATGTCCTCGGTGCCGTTGGTACCGATCACCGTGGGGGCCGACCCGGCTGTAAAAAAGGGGAAGTCGGACACGGTCAGTGAACTCCAGACCTCGCCTCCGTTGACGTTGACGAAGTTGAGCAGGCTGTCAACCGGTCCTTGCACGACGACGACCGCCCAGTCGTCGCCGTTCTGGCTGTACGTCGTGATCGAGGGTGCGCTGACAGCGTCCGCCCCCGGTATGGCTTCCGGGTGCCATTGCGTGGTGCCGTTCTGCTGCCAGTAGAAGTCCAGGCTGTTCCCGGGACCCTGGGCGACCACGTTGGCGCTGCCGTCGTTCCCGGTGATAGCGGGGGCGGAGTAGGTCGTGTCGACGCCCGCCACGAGCTCCCGGTGCCACGCCGGAGTCCCGTTGAGATTCCAGTAGAAGTCCAGGGTGTTACGCGGCCCCTCCGCGACCACGTTCGCCCCGCCGCCGTTGGCCGCGACGGCCGGCGCGGAATAGGTCGTGCCCGTTCCCGCGATCATGACCGGATGCCACGCCGTCGTGCCGTTCAGCTCCCAGTAGAAGTCCAGGCTGTTCCCCGAACCCTGGGCGACGATGTTCACCCCGTCGCCGTTGACCACCAGCGACGGCGCGGAGTAGGTGGTCCCCGCCCCGGCGACCTTCTCCCCGCTCCAGCCGGTGGCGCCGGCCTGCTGCCAGTAGACGTCCAGGCTGTTGTCCGGGCCCTGGGCGGCGATGATCACGCTGCTGCCAGCTTGCGCGATGGACGGCGCGGAATACGTGCTCTGGTTGCCCGCGACCGGCTCGCCGCGCCAGGTATCGGTGCCGGACTGTTTCCGGTAAAACTGCAAGCCATCGTGGGAGGTCTGGATGGCGATGAGCGGGTTGCCGCCGGCCACCGTGATCGCCGGCGTGGAGTATTCCGTAAACGCCAGCGCGTCCGATCCCCCCGGCCCGAACGCTGCCGCACCGGAAAGGACCGCCGCGGCGACCCCCGCGGCGATGAGCATCCTGGCCCGTGGCCGGGCGAGGATCGTGTGCTTGCATGATCCGATGGCCTTCATTGTTGCCCTCACTTAGGTCGCAGCCCGTTCGGTGTCGGCGGTCTCGATGTCCTTGAAGAAGTGGCGGTGCACGCGGAGCTTCTCGCCGGGCCGCAGGTACGCAGCAGCCGAATCACGCATCGAATCACGCTGGGTCATCGCCGCAGCGTGCCGGAGACGCCGCCAGGCACGCCCCAGTCCGTGGTCGTGCCGTCACCGGGCTGGCCACCGCCGTCGCGCCGGCGGCCATGCCGAACGCCAGCACGATCCCGCCTGCGGCCCGGACCCGGCCCCGCGCTACTCGCTAGATACTCATTTTCGTTCCCTCTTTCTCGGTTCCCGGCAATTGGATATACGCAACCTGGTGAACGGCCAGGCGCGGCTATAAACCGGATGCGGGGATAAACCGGATGTTGTGCATCGCGAGGCTGAATTCCAGCCCGGCGGATACTTGCGTGACGCCGGTCAGGCCGGTGACTTCGGTGGGCAGCGAGGGGGTGCTTGAGTAGGTGCCGTTCCCGATCTCGCCCGCACTGTTGTCGCCCCAGGCGAGGACCGTGCCGTCCGAGCGCAGGGCCAGGACATGGGAGTAGCCGGCCGAGATCTGGATAATCCCGCTATCTTTCCCGATGGTCTCCACCGGCCCCACCCACAACGTCTCGGTGGCGGCGTTGCCGAGCTGTCCGTCACGGTCGGCGCCCCAGGCCCAGACCGACCCGTCCGAGCCGAGCACCATCGAGAACTCGTCTCCGACGGAGATATCGCGGACGCCAGGGACGTCGATCCCTGACACTTGTCCCGGCGTGCTCCTGCTGGTCAGCGTGCGGTCGCCGAGCTGGCCGACGTCATTGGCGCCCCAGGTCCACACCGTGGTGAGGGAGGTAATGAAACCCCTGGTGAGCGCCGCCATCGCGGAATCGGTCCCGGCCGCGATCTGGGTGACCCGGGACAGCCCGGTGACCTGGACCGGCACGGCGGAATTATTAGTGGTGCCGTTGCCCAGCTGGCCGGAGCCGTTCTCACCCCACGCCCAGACGGTCCCGTCTGAGCGCAGGGCCAGGGCGAACTTGAGCCCGGCCGCGATCTGGGTTACCCCGGTGAGCCCTCGCACTTGCACCGGTATCGTGCTGTAGCCGAGCGGGTCGGCGTCGTCATCGCCCAGCTGCCCGTCGTCGTCGTGACCCCAGGCCCAGACGCTGCCATCGGAAGCCAGGGCCAGGCTGAAGTCACCCCCCGCAGCGATCTGGGTGATCCCGGTCAGCCCCGGCACCTGGACCGGTACGTAGCTAGTGGCGGTGCTGCCGTTGCCGAGCTGCCCGACGGAATTGTTGCCGAAGGCCCACACGCTGCCGTCGGAGGTCAGGGCCAGGCTGTGCAGCCCCCCGGCCGCGACCTGCCGGACGCCGGTCAGTCCGGCGACCGGGCCGGCCAGCGTCCGGCTGCCCCCGCTCGGGCGGCCGAAGCCCAGATTGCCGTAGAGGGCGAGTCCCCAGCTGGCCGCAACGGACCGGACCGGGACCGGCCGGGCCTGGGCATCCCCGGATACGGTCACCGCGCCGCCAGCCAGGCCAAGCGCCAGCGCAGCGCTAGCGGCCACCCGGGCCAGCCGCCGCGATCTTTGCCGAACCTTCACTTCACATCCCCTTTAACTGCAGCCGCAGAAGAATTCATAACCGGCGCCATTACGTCGGCCGCAGTTATCGCAGAACCGTCGGCGCCTGGTAGCTCCATTGCGGTGCCGCCGGGCCTTTTTCAGGTTTTCGGGCCGCCGGTACCGGTTGAGCTTCAGAATCACCGTAAGGTGGTCAGGATGCATTCGGAATCGGGGATGGATCCCTATATTGGCAGGCCGGGCCCCCTATATTCCGGCCGCGCTTATGCAGTCAGGTTCCGGCTCATATCGGCGGCCGCCTCGCGGTTCTCGACGCCGAGCTTGGCCAGCACGGCCGAGACGTGGTGATCGACCGTCTTGACCGAGATGAACAGGGTGCGGGCGATCTGGGTATTGGTCTGTCGTTCGCAGATCAGCTCGAGCACCTCGCATTCACGCGAAGTGAGCCCGTGTGGATGGGCCCGGGTCGTCCGGCGCGGGCCGGCCGGCACCGACCGGGCGCCAAGGTGGCGCAGCTTCTGGCGGGCTAGGCCGGCCGTCGCCCGGGCGCCTAGTTCGTCGAGACGCCGCAGTGCGTCGCGCAGTTCGCCTTCGTCCGATGAGTCGAGCAGTGCGAGCGCCGCGTCTAGGCGGCAGCCGAGCTCATCCCAGGCCCGCGCGGCCGCTGCGTGCTCGCCCGATTCCTGGAGCCGGTATGGCCCGGCTACCGGGCCGTCGACGATCCGGCCGGAACCGGTGCGGTGAAGCCAGCGGCGCAGCGCGCCGCGCATCCACGCGTCGATGCCATGCGCGGCATCGGCGGCCAGCTCGGCTTCGTGTCGCGCCTCGTCAACCCGGCCTTCGGTCAGGAATGCCTCGGCCCGCGCGAGCCGGGCCGGTACCACGTACTGCGGCTGTCCGGTCGGTGCCGCGTTGGCGATCGCGCTGTCGAGGGCGCGCCAGGCCTCCGGCTCGCCGCGGCGTGCATGGATCAGGCCGATCAGGGCCTGCACGCAGATCTGGTTCAGCGGGGCGGCTGAGCTTTCCTCGAGCAGTACAGCACCGATCGCCACCGCTTCGTCCCAATGCCCGCGATGCTCGAGGACGACGGCCCGGGCCGCACGCAGGAAGTAGGAGTGCTTGTCCAGGTCGTGCTGCTCGCAGTAGGAGATGCCGTCGCGGTAGTACTGCTCTCCTTCGTCGAACCGGAACTGGTCGCACGAGATGCCGTACAGGTTGCTGTAGGCGCGGCCGGCCTGATTGGGCAGGTTACGGGAGATGGCCAGCTCAAGTGAGCGGCGAATCAGCTCGACCCAGCTCGGATCGGTCACGGACACGGCGCAGCCCTCGGTGTTCAGCGCATCGGCGATGACGTCGGGTACGCCAAGCGAACGGGCGAGGGCCTGCGCTCGCCGGGCCAGCTCGATCGCCTCGTCGTTCTCGTTACGCGTCATCCTGAGGGCGGCCAGCGTCGCGTACGCCCTGGCCAGCTCGCGCGTCTCGCCGAGCGGCTCGAGCGTGCTGATCGCTTCGACGGCGGCAGCTACCGCCTCATCGCCCCGGCACAGATGTTTCAGCGTCAGCGAGTAGTGCTGCAACGACTCGCCCTCGTGGCGGCGATCTTCGAGCTGCCGCCAGAGCCGTAGCGCCTGCTCGTCGGCGTCGGCCGCGGCTTGCGACCGGTCGCTGAGAGTCGCCTCTTCGGCCAGGCCCGTGTAGAGCTCGGCCTGCGCGAACGGCGTGGCCTGGGCCGCCCATCGCAATGCGCGCTCGTACTGAGCCGCAGCCTCGCGATGGGAGCCGAGATCAACGGCTCGTCTCGCGGCCAGTGACGCGTGCCGGACGACTGCTTCGTCGTCGCCAGCGCCCTCGGCGTGGAAGGCCATGCGCGCGTCATCGCGGCTGCCGTTCACTTGCAGCGCGTTGAGGATTTCCGCGTGGATCACCGCCTGCCGGTGGGCGGGGATCTCCTGCGCGATCGCCAGCCGGGCGATCTCGTGCCGGAAGCGCAGGCCGATTCCCTCATCGACCAGCAGCCCGGACGCACTGAGCTCGT
>DASXZD010000091.1:0-38185 GCA_036502085.1 Streptosporangiaceae bacterium | reverse complement strand
CGTCGGTCACGATGATCAGCGTGAGCACCATGCCGAGGGCGGGGCCGCCCAGGTAGTGCCGCGCCTGCATCAGGGCCTCGTGAATGGCCCCGGTCGTGGTCTCCGTCAGGTCTATCGTCATCGCGCCTTCCCTCCGCTCACAGCCCTCCGCTCGCCTGCTCGCCTGCCCGCTAAAGGCCGCCGGATCACAGTCGGCGCCAGGAGCGCCCGTAGGCCGCGAGCAGCGCGTCCGCGCTGGCCGGCCCGGGCGTGCCCGCGCCATACGGTTCCGGCTTGGTGTGCTCGGCCCAGAACTCCTCGATCGGGTCGAGGATCCGCCAGGACAGCTCGACCTCCTCCTGGCGCGGGAACAGCGGCGGGTCGCCGATGAGCACGTCGAGCAGCAGCCGCTCGTAGGCCTCGGGGCTGGACTCGGTGAACGACTCGCCGTAGGCGAAGTCCATGTTCACGTCGCGGACCTCCATCGCCGAGCCCGGCACCTTGGAGCCGAACCTGACGGTCACCCCCTCGTCCGGCTGCACCCGGATCACCAGGGCGTTCTGGCCGAGCTCCTCGGTGTCGGTGGCGGCGAACGGCAGGTGCGGCGCCCGCTGGAAGATCAGCGCGATCTCGCTCATCCGGCGCGGCAGCCGCTTGCCGGTGCGCAGGTAGAACGGCACGCCGGCCCAGCGCCTGGTGTCCACGCCCAGCTCGATGGCGGCGTACGTCTCGGTCCACGAGTCCGGGGCGATGCCGTCTTCCTCCAGGAAGCCGCGCACCTGGATGCCGCCCTGCCAGCCCGCCGCGTACTGCCCGCGCGCGGTGCCGGCCGCCAGGTCATCGGGCAGCCTGATGGCGGACAGCGCCTTCTCCTTCTCGGCGCGCAGCGAGTCGGCGTCGAACGACAGCGGCTCCTCCATCGCGGTCAGGGCGAGCAGCTGCAGCAGGTGATTCTGGATCACGTCGCGGGCCGCGCCGATCCCGTCGTAGTAGCCGGCCCGGCCGCCGATGCCGATATCCTCGGCCATCGTGACCTGCACGTGGTCCACGTAGCCGCGGGTCCAGATCGGCTCGAACAGCGTGTTGGCGAAGCGCAGGGCCAGGATGTTCTGCACCGTCTCCTTGCCCAGGTAGTGATCGATCCTGAACACCGAATGGGCCGGGAAGACCGCGTCCAGCATCGCGTTCAGCTCCTGCGCGCTGGCCAGGTCGTGCCCGAACGGCTTCTCGATGACCACCCGGCGCCACGGCTGGCGCGGCCCGGGCTCGCCCGGGTCGGACAGGCCGGACCGCTTCAGCTGGCGGACGACATCGGGGAAGCTCTTGGGCGGTATCGACAGGTAGAAGGCGTAGTTGCCGCAGGTGCCGCGCTCGGCGTCCAGCTCGGTCACGGTCTGCGCCAGCCGGTCGAACGCCGCGTCGTCGCCGAACTCGCCGGACACGAAGCGCACGCCCTCGCTGACCTGCTGCCAGACCTCGTCCCGAAACGGGGTGCGCGCGTGCTCCTTGATCGCCTCGTAGGTGAGCTGGGCGAAATCCTCGTCGGCCCAGTCCCGCCGGGCGAACCCGACCAGCGAGAAGCCGGGCGGCAGCAGGCCGCGGTTGGCCAGGTCGTAGATGGCGGGCAGCAGCTTCTTGCGGGCCAGGTCGCCGGTGACGCCGAACATGACGAGCACGCAGGGCCCCGCGACGCGCGGGATCCGCCGGTCGCGCGGATCCCGCAGCGGATTGCCGCCCGGGACGCCCGCCAGGCTGTCCGAGACCGGAGCGGTCATCCCCGGTCCGCCATCTCGGTCCTGATCGTGTCCAGCAGTTCCTTCCAGGACACCTCGAACTTGGCCAGCCCCTCATCCTCGAGCACGGACACCACGTCGTCGTAGCCGATGCCGAGCTTGGCCAGATCCTCGAACACCTGCCTGGCCTCGTCGTACCCGCCCGCGGCCGTGTTGCCGTGCAGCTTGCCGTGCGCGGCGGTGGCGTGCATTGTCGCCTCCGGCATGGTGTTCACCGTGCCGGGCGCCACCAGCTCGGCGACGTACATGGTGTCGTCGAATCCCGGGTCCTTGGTGCTCGTCGAGGCCCACAGCGGCCGCTGCGGGCGGGCGCCCTTCGCCGCCAGCGCCTGCCAGCGCGGCGAGGCGAACTTCTCCTCGTAGTGCTGGTAGGCCAGCCTGGCGTTGGCGATGGCGGCCGTGCCGCGCAGCGCCCTGGCCTCGGCCGTGCCGATCTTGTCCAGCCGGTTGTCCACCTCGGTGTCCACCCGGCTGACGAAGAACGACGCCACCGACGCGATGCCGGACAGGTCATGGCCGGCCTGCGCCGCCTGCTCCAGCCCGGCCATGAACGCGTCCATCACCGCGTCGTACCGCTCCAGCGAGAAGATCAGCGTGACATTGATGCTGATGCCCTCGGCGAGGCACGCGGTGATCGCGGGCAGCCCTTCGACGGTGGCCGGAATCTTGATGTACATGTTGGGCCGGTCGGCCAGCCACCACAGCGCCCTGGCCTCCGCGATGGTCTTGCTGGTCTGCCGGGCCATCCGCGGGTCCACCTCGAGCGAGACCCGGCCGTCCACGCCGTCGCTGGCGTCGTAGGCGGGGCGGAGCACGTCGGCGGCCCACCGGATGTCGTAGCCGGTGATGGAGCGGGCTGCCTCTTCCACCGACACGCCGCGGTCGGCCAGGTCGCGGATCTGGTTGTCATAGGCGTCGCCGGAGCTCAGCGCGTGGGCGAAGATCGTCGGGTTGGAGGTCACGCCCACCACATGCATGTCTCGCATCAGCGTTGCGAGATTGCCCGAGCGGAGCCGGTCGCGGCTGATGTCGTCCAGCCATACCGCGACCCCCGCCTCACTGAGCTGCTGCAGCGTGTCGTCTGGATTCGAGGTCATGGTGCCAGTCGTCCTTCCGGTGGTGCCGATGCCTTCTCGATGCTTGACCGCGCCGCGGCCGCTACCCGCTCCGCGGTGAACCCGAACTCCCGGAACAGGACCGGCGCGGCCGCCGACGCGCCGAAGTGCTCCAGGCTGACACATTCCCCGGCGTCGCCGGTAAACGCACGCCAGCCCTGCGCGATCCCCGCCTCGACGCTGACCCGCGCCCGGATCCGCGGCGGCAGCACCTCGTCCCGGTAGGACTCGTCCTGCTCGGCGAACCATTCCACGCAGGGCATGGAGACCACCCGGGCGCCGATGTCATCGGCCCGCAGCAGGTCGCGGGCCTGCAGCGCCAGGGCCACCTCGCTGCCGGTGGCGATGATGATCACCTGCGCGTCCCCCCCGGCCGCCTCGGCCAGCACGTAGCCGCCGCGGGCCGCCCCCTCGGCGCTGGCGAACTCGCCCGACCGGTCGAGCACGGGCAGGTTCTGCCGGGTCAGGCACAGGCCGGCCGGCTTGTTGCGCTCGATGGCGGACCGCCAGGCGACCGCCGTCTCGTTCGCGTCCCCTGGCCGCACCACGGCCAGGCCCGGGATGGCGCGCAGCGCCCACAGGTGCTCGACCGGCTGGTGGGTGGGCCCGTCCTCGCCGAGCCCGATCGAGTCGTGCGTCCATACGTAGGTGACCCCGGTACCCATCAGCGCGGCCAGCCGCACGGCGGGGCGCATGTAGTCGCTGAAGACCAGGAACGTGCCGCCGTACGGGCGGGTGCCGCCGTGCAGCGCGATGCCGTTGCAGATCGCGCCCATCGCGTGCTCCCTGATGCCGAAATGCAGAGTTCTCCCGAACGGGTTGCCCGGGAACATTTCGGTCTGGTGCTCCAGAGGGATGAAAGACGGTTCGCCCTTCATCGTGGTGTTGTTGCTCCCGGCGAGGTCGGCCGATCCTCCCCACAGCTCAGGCAGCACCGGGGCCAGCGCGTTGAGCACGGCCTCGGACGCCTTCCTGGTCGCCATGCCCTTCGGGTCGGCGGGGAACGACGGGAACGCGTCGGCCCAGCCGTCCGGCTGCCGGCCCGCCGCCAGCCGGTCAAACAATTCGCGCCGCTCCGGGTTGGCCCGCGCCCAGCCCGAGAAAGCCTCATCCCAGTCGGCATGGAGCCGCTTGGCGCGTTCGGAAATCTGTCTTGCCCGAGAGACCGCCTCTTCCTCTACCGGAAAAGAGACAGCGGGATCGAACCCGAGGATTTTCTTGGTCGCCGCGACCTCTTCGGCGCCGAGCGCGGAGCCATGCGCGGCCCCGGTGTTCTGCTTGGTCGGGGCGGGCCAGCCGATGATGGTCCGCAGCGAGATGAGGGACGGCTGCGCGGTGTGCTCGCGGGCCGTGACGAAGGCCCGGTACAGCGCCGCGACGTCCTCGTGATAGCCGCCGGCGCCGCGCCAGTTCACCCGCTGCACGTGCCAGCCGTACGCCTCGTACCGCGCGCAGACGTCCTCGGACTTGGCGATCGCGGTGTCGTCCTCGATCGAGATGTCGTTGTCGTCGTAGAGCAGGGTCAGGCCGCCGAGTCGCTGGTGGCCGGCCAGCGCGGACGCCTCGTGGCTGATGCCCTCTTCGATGTCGCCGTCGGACGCGAACGCGTACACGTGATGGTCGAACGGGCTCTGGCCGGGCGCGGCGTCCGGGTCGAACAGGCCGCGCTCGCGGCGGGCGGCCATGGCCATGCCGACCGCGTTGGCCAGGCCCTGGCCCAGCGGCCCGGTGGTGGTCTCGACGCCCTTGGTGTGCCCGTGCTCCGGGTGACCGGGGGTCAGGCTGCCCCAGGTGCGGTACGCCTTGATGTCGTCCAGGGTCAGCCCGTAGCCGGACAGGTACAGCTGCAGGTAGAGCGTGAGGCTGGAGTGACCGCAGGACAGCACGAACCTGTCCCGGCCCGGCCACTGCGGATCGGACGGGTCGTGCCGGAGGATCCGCTGGTAGAGCAGGTAGGCGGCAGGGGCCAGGCTCATCGCGGTCCCCGGGTGGCCAGAGCCCGCCTGCTGCACGGCGTCCATGGCCAGCACCCTGATCAGGTCTACCGCCCGGCGATCCGCATCCGTCCACTCGAGCCCGTTTTGCGGCTGGCTGGTCACCCTGAGATCACCCGTTCTTCCTCATCATCGCATCGGTCCCCGCTGCCGCGCGGCGCTGCCGCCGGTGCGCATTCCCGAGCCTATCGCCGCTGCCCGGGCTGCCCCGGCCGCCCCGGGCAAGGCACGCACTACTACACTTTGTCGTTGGCTGGCGAGGGGATTCCGTCGCGGCCTGCCGACCCGAGGTACCGATGACCCGACTGCGCGCTTACGTCGCGCTGACCAAGCCACGCATCATCGAGCTGCTGCTGATCACCACGCTGCCGGCGATGTTCCTGGCCGCCCGCGGGCTGCCGTCGCTGTGGCTGGTGGTCGCCACGCTGATCGGGGGCAGCCTGTCGGCCGGCGGGGCGAACACGCTCAACTGCTACATCGACCGCGACATCGACGCGCAGATGCGGCGCACCCGCCGCCGCCCGCTGGTCACCAAGGCGGTCAGCCCGCGCGAGGTGCTGGTCTTCGGCGTGGCGCTGACCGTCGCGTCCACCTGCTGGCTGGGGCTGACCGTCAACTGGCTGTCCGCCGCGCTGTCGCTGTTCGCCTGCCTGTTCTACGTCTTCGGCTACTCGCTGCTGCTCAAGCGCCGCAGCTCGCAGAACGTCGTGTGGGGCGGCATCGCCGGCTGCATGCCGGTGCTGATCGGCTGGACCGCCGTCACCGGGCGGCTCGCGATCGCTCCGCTGGCGCTGTTCGGCGTGGTGTTCTTCTGGACGCCGCCGCACACCTGGGCGCTGGCGATGCGCTTCCGGGAGGACTACGCGCAGGCGGGCGTGCCGATGCTGCCGGTCGTGGCCGGGGAGCGCCAGGTGGCGACCAGGATCCTCTGGTACGCCTGGCTGACCATCGGCTGCTCGGTGCTGGTCTGGCCGCTCGGCCGGGCCGGCCTGGCGTACCTGGCCGCGGCGGTCGTGCTGGGCGCGCTGTTCCTGCGCGAGGCGTACCGGCTGTCGGCGCGGGTCGCGGCCGGCGCCACCGGCGTCGCGCTGCGGCCGATGCGGCTGTTCCACTGGTCCAACGCCTACCTCGCGCTGCTCTTCCTCGCCGTCGCCGTGAGCCCGCTGCTGCACTGACCCGTTGCTGAGCTGACCCTGGCCGGGCCCTGGCCTGGCGGCAAGTAGCATGCCGCCTATGGCGAGTGCGATGCCGGTGTTCGACCCGAAGGCAGTCATCGAAGGCCGGACGCCGGGCCGGGCCAGGGTGGGGCTCACGGTCGGCACCGTGCTCGCGGTGCTGTGCGCGCTGGTCGCCCTCGGCGTGGACGTGCTGGAGACCCTGGACAGCGGAACGCACAGCGTCGAGCCGTTCTTCATCGCGCTGCCGCTCGCGCTGCTGCCGGTGCCGCTGTTCGTCGCCCTCGTGCTCCTGCTGGACCAGCTCGAGCCCGAGCCGCGGTCGCACCTGGTGTTCGCGTTCGTGTGGGGCGCGGGGGTGGCCGCGCTGTTCGCGGCGCTGATCAATACGGCGGGCATGGTGTTCATCACCCAGCCGGCGCTGGGCACGACGAACGGCGACTACATCTCGGCCACGCTGGGCGCGCCCGTGGTCGAGGAGACGCTCAAGGGCGTGTTCCTGCTCGGCATGCTGTGGTGGCGCCGCGAAGAGCTCGACGGCCCCATCGACGGCATCATCTACGCCACCATGGTCGGGCTCGGCTTCGCGATGATGGAGAACGTCGGCTACTACATCGAGGCGCTGGTGCGGCCGTCGGCCGGCGGCGCGCACCTGCTCGAGTTCACGTTCGTGCTGCGTGGCGTGCTGTCCCCGTTCGCGCACCCGATCTTCACCTCGATGACCGGGCTCGGCGCCGCGTACGCCGCATCGCACCGGCGGGCCTGGTGGGCGCTGCCACTCGGCTGGCTGGGCGCCATGGTCCTGCACGGCACCTGGAACGGGCTGACGAAGTTCGGCTTCACCGGGGTCGCCGTCGCCTACGGCATCCTGTTCTGCGTGTTCATCGGGCTCATCGTGCTGCTGGTGGCCGACCGCCGCCGGATCGTCCGGCTGATCTGGCGGGTGCTGCCCGGGTACGCGCCCACCGGCCTGGTCACCGACTGGGACTTGCCGATGCTCAGCTCGCTGGCCGCGCGGCGCCAGGCCCGGGTGTGGGCGCGGACGACGGGCGGCAGGCCGGCCGCGGCGGCGATGGCCGACTACCAGCTGGCCGCGACCGAGCTGGCGCTGCTGCACCAGCGGGCCGAACGCCAGGTGATCGACCTGCGGAGCTTCGCCTCCCGGCAGCAGGCGCTGCTCGGCCTGATGCAGGTGGCCCGCAGCGCATTCTTGCGCCAGCAGACAGAGCCGCCGGTGCCGCCGTGGGCCGAGCACGGCGCTTCGGGCCTGGCGCACGGCCGCGCGTACGCGGCGCCCATGCCCCCGCCGGTCCTGCCCCCGCCCGTGCAACCCCCGCCGGTCCTGCCCCCGCCGGTCCTGCCCTCGGCCGGGTCAGGCCCTCCTTCCCCCTGAGCGCTACTGGTTCGTGATCATTCGGCGACTTATCACGCATTCGGTGCGCACAGACTGGGGCAAATCAGGGCACGAAATGGTCAGAGCGAGTGAAAAGGCAAGATGATCATGGAACGTGCGGGTGCTGGGGGAGCGGGGCGGCGTCGGGTCGCAGCGCGTCGTGCTCCGAGGGACCCGGCCGCAGCGCGTCGTGCTCCGAGGGACCCGGCCGCAGCGCGTCGTGCTCCGAGGGACCCGGCCGCAGCGCGTCGGGCCTCGGGGTGCCGGGCTCCAGGGCGTTGAGCCGGAGGGCGGCGGGGCGGAGGGCGAAGAACAGGCGGAGCGCGGCGATCCAGACCAGGGTGGCGCCGAGCACGTGGACCCAGACCAGGCCGGCCGGCAGGCCGCTGAAGTACTGGCTGTAGCCAATGGCGCCTTGCACCAGGATCAGCCCGAGCAGCAGCCAGCCGCGGCGCACGGCCGCCCCCGGCGGGTCGGCCACCCGCAGCGCGATCACGATCGCGACCGTGAGGCCGGTCAGCATCCAGCCGATGTCGGCGTGGAACTGCGTCGCGCCGACCAGCGGCAGGTGATAGCGCGGCACCGAAGCCGCTCCCGCCAGCGGCCCGGTCCCGGTCACGACCGTGCCGGCCGCGAGCATCACGCCAGTCACGGCCAGCAGGCCGGCGGACAGCCAGCGCAGGTCCGCGCGGACGACAGCATCCGGCGCCGCGGTCGGCCTCGCGAACATGAGGTGCAGCATCACGGACGCGGCCAGGATCGCGATCGACGCCAGGAAGTGGATCGAGACCGTGGCCGGATCGAGCTTGGTGAGCACGACGATGCCGCCGAGTATCGCCTGCAGCGCGACCCCCGCGGGCTGCACCGCGGCCAGCCAGACCAGCCGCCGCCTGTCCGCCGGCCACCGCCCCGCCCCAGGACCGCCGGCCGTCCCAGGAGCGTCGCCGGTCCTGAACCGCCAGGCCGCCACCAGCACGGCCGCGGCCACGATCATGATCAGCGTCACGAACAGCCGGTTGCCGAACTCCACCCACGCGTGCACCAGCGTGCTCTGGGACGAACTCGCGGCGACCAGGCTGCCGCCTGTGCACTGCGGCCAGGTCGGGCAGCCGAGGCCGGACTGGCTCAGCCTGACGGCCGCGCCGGTCGCGATGCTGCCCGCGTTGGCGATGACCCCGGCCAGCGTGATGACGCGCATGCTGGCCGGCGTCGGGGCCAGCACCGGGGCCAGCACCGGGGCCAGCACAGGGGCCAGCACTCGGGCGAGCACCCTGGCGAGCGTCGCGGCCAGCCCGCGGCGCACCGCGGAACGGCGACCATCAGCGTCAGGAGGCGCAGCCCTGGAGGCGCCGTGAAGCGGGGTGGGGAGGCGGGCGGGCGGCATACTACTCATCGTAGGGCTGCGCCGCGCGCGGCGCCCGCGCAGGCCGCCACGACACAGCCGATGGCCAGCCATTCGGCCGGCCCGAGCACCTCGCCGAGTATCACCAGGCCGGCCAGCGCGGCCACGGCAGGCTCGAGGCTCATCCAGATGCCGAACACCCCGGCCGGGATGCGCCGCAGCGTCTCAAGCTCCAGCGCGTACGGGATGACCGAGGAGAGCACGCCGATGCCCGCCCCTGCGGCCGCGATCCCGGGCCGCAGCAGCGCGCCCCCGCCGCTGATCACCGCGGGCGGCGTCACCAGCACGGCGGCAAGCATCATCGCGATGACCAGCCCCGATGACCCGCCGAACCGCCGCCCGGTGGCCCGGCTGAGCAGGATGTACCCGGCCCAGCAGGCGGCCGACACCAGCGCGAAGATCACGCCGGCCAGGTCGAGCCCGGGCCCGCGCGGGCCGCCGGGCACGTGGCTGCCGGCCGGGCCGCCGCGGCTGAGCAGCAGCACCCCGGCCATCGCCAGCGCCGCCCACACCAGGTCGGTCAGCCGCCGCGACGACGCGATCGACACCGCGAGCGGCCCGAGGAATTCGACCGTGACCGCGATCCCGAGCGGGATCCGCGCGAATGCCTGGTAGATCGAGACATTCATACAAGCAAGAATTATTCCGAACGATGCCACCACCACCCAGTCACGCACAGGCCGGCGCACGCCGCCAGTGGTCACCGCCGCGGGCAGGCCGCGGGCGCCGAGCAGGCCGAGCAGGAGCGCGGCCGACCACATCCGCAGCCCGGTCACCGCGACGGGTGAGATCTCGGTGAACAGCCGCCCGGCCAGGGCGGCGCCGATCTGCAGCGAGACCACGGCCGTGCAGGCGAGCATCCAGGGCGGTGCGACGCTGAGCACGCGGGAGGGCGGGCTCACTCCCACCGGAATGTGCGGCCGGCCAGCCCGATGCCCGCGACCGCCCAGACGACGAGAACGACAAGGTCTCTGACCGGGAAGCCGCCGGCTTGCTGCAGCACGCTGTGCAGCCCGTCCGACAGCGCGCCCGACGGCAGCAGCTTCAGGCTGCTGGCGCCTGCGCCGAACTTGCTCAGCGGGAACAGCACGCCGCCCAGCCCGAGCAGCACCAGGTAGACCAGGTTGGCGGCGGCCAGCGTGGCCTCGGCGCGCAGCGTGCCGGCCATCAGCAGGGCCAGCCCGCTGAACGCCGCCGTGCCCGCCACCGCGAGCAGGACCACCCAGACGGTCCCGGAGGCCGCGGCGTGCGGCCGCCAGCCGAGGGCCAGCCCGACCGCGATGATGATCGCCGCCTGCACCAGCTCGACCGCGACGACCGCCGTGGTCTTGGCCGCGATCAGCCCGGTGCGCGACAGCGGGGTGGCGCCGAGCCGCTTGAGCACGCCGTAACGGCGCTCGAAGCCGGTGGCGATCGCCTGGCTGGTGAACGCGGTGGACATGATGGCCAGCGCGATGATGCCGGGCACCAGGAAGTCCACCCGGTTGTGCCTGGTGTCGGCCCCGCCCACGCTGACCAGCGCCTCCAGGCTGAACGCGGCCAGCAGCAGCGCCGGGATGACCATGATGAGCAGCAACTGTTCGCCGTTGCGCAGCATATTGCGGATCTCCTGCGCCGCCTGCGCCGCGACCATCCGGTGCAGCGGGGCCGCGCCGGGCGCGGGCGTGAACGATGACGCCTGCGGTGCGGCGCCTGCGTTGCCCGCGTCGGCCTGCGCGCGGACGGTCATGAGCGCAGATCCCGGCCGGTCAGCTCGAGGAAGACGTCCTCCAGCGTGCGGCTTTCCACCCGCAGGTCCTTGGCCAGCACGCCGTGCTCGGCGCACCATGCGGTCACGGCCGCGAGCAGCTGGGGGTCGACCCGGCCCTGCACCTCGATCACGTAGAACCCTTCGGGTGACTCCTTGGCCGCGGTGCCGCCGGGCAGCGCGGACAGCAGGCTGTCGGTGGACAGGCCGGGCTGGGCGCGGAACCTGAGCTGCCCGTCGGAGCCGGTGAGCTCGGCCGGGGTGCCGGCGGCGACCAGCTGGCCGTTGTCCACGATCGCCACGCCGTCGGCCAGCCGCTCGGCCTCCTCCATGAAGTGCGTGGTCAGGATCACGCTGACCCCGGCGCGGCGCATCTCCTCGATCAGCTCCCAGGTCGCGTGACGGGCCTGCGGGTCAAGGCCGGCCGTCGGCTCGTCGAGGAACACCAGCTCGGGCCGGCCGACGACGGCCGCGGCCAGCGACAGCCGCTGCTGCTGGCCGCCTGACAGCCGCCGGCAGGGCGTGCGCGCGCTGGCGGACAGACCGAGCCGGTGCAGCAGCGCCGCCGGGTCGAGCGGGCGGGCGTGGAATCGCGCCAGCAGGCGCAGGTACTCGCCCGCCCGCACCGCGGGCGGCAGGCCGCCCGACTGGAGCATGATGCCGACCCTGGGCCGCAGCGCCTTGCCGCCGCGGGCCGGGTCGAGCCCGAGCACCCGCACCGTGCCCTCGTCGGGCCGCCGGTACCCCTCGCAGATCTCGATCGTGGTGGTCTTGCCCGCGCCGTTCGGCCCCAGGATCGCGGTGACCTTGGCCCGCTCGGCGGCGAGCGTGAGCCCGCCGACAGCTGTCGTGCGCCCGTAGCGCTTGACCAGGCCGGTGATCTCGACAGCCGGGGGGCCGTTCACAAAGCCTGAGTCTATGGGCGGAACGGGCCGGGCTGGTGTCCGGCCCCGCGCCAGCTGCCGCCGCTCACCGCGGGATGCCGGCCCGCCCGCCAGGCCGGGCGGCGGCCCGTGCGACGGACTGGGCGCCAGGCCGGGCGGCGGCGATCAGGGCGCGGAACAGCCGCAGGTCATCCCCGGCTTCGGGGTGCCACTGGACGGCCAGCGCGAACCCATGCCCCGCCGCGCCGTTCCCGGCGGTGCCGTTCTCGGTAGTGCCTTCCGCCTGACCGGCGAACTCGATCGCCTCGATCATCCCGTCCTCGGCCCAGGCGGATGCGACGAGTCCGTCGCCGAGCCGGTCGACGGCCTGGTGATGGTAGCTGGGCACGCTGAACTCGGTGCCCTGATGCGGGCGGTCCAGTATCGCGGCCAGCTTGCTGCCGGGAGCGATCGCGACCTGGTGCGGGACGTAGGCGCCGGGAAGCGGCGCGTGGCCCGCGTGCCCGACGAGATCGGGCAGGTGTTGGTGCAGCGTGCCGCCGAGGGTGACGTTCAGCATCTGCAGCCCGCGGCAGATGCCGAGCAGCGGCAGTCCCTGGCCCAGGGCCGCCGACAGCAGGGCGAACTCGGCCGCGTCACGCTCGGGCCGGATCCAGCCGGTCTCGGGGTGCGGCACCGCGCCGAACGCGGCCGGGTCGATGTCGCCGCCGCCGGACAGGATGAGCCCGTCCAGCCGCACCGCGGCCTGCTCGACGCTGGGGAACGGCGGCAGCAGCACCGGGATGCCGCCGGCCGCGGCGACGCTGTCCGCGTAGCTGCGCGGCACCAGCAGGGTCGGCCTGTCCCAGTGGCCCCAGCGCGCCTGCTCGGCATACGCGCTGATCCCGATGACCGGGCGCCCGTCCGCCTCGTCCGCTCGCATCGCTGGCCCACCAGGCGCAACCACATCAACCACCACGATAACCGAGGCTACCCGCCCGCCCCGCCGTGCCGATTCGTTATGGCGAAGAGTTGAAGTCGCGATGGCAACCCCGACTCTTCGGCATCAGGAATGCCGGGGCGGCGGGCCTCAGTGCTTGCCTGCGGCGCGGTGGCCGGCCGCGATATCGCTGGCCAGGTCGTGGCCGCCGGCCCGGCGCTGCACGGCGGCCGACACCCCCGGCACGATCGACCCGAGGGTGGCACCGATCCGCAGCTCGAGGGGGGCGACCGAGATCTCGGCGCGGTCCCGGGTGATGGCCGTCAGCACGCTGCGGGCTACCGCCCGCGGTGTCACGGTCCGCACCCCGCGCTGGAGCTTAGCGCCGGACTCGGCGAACATCCCCGCGTCGCTGACGAAGCCGGGCAGCACGATCGAGACGCCCACGCCGGTGCCGTGCAGGTCCTGCCGCAGCCCGTGCGCGAAGCCGCGCAGGCCGAACTTGGTCGCGTTGTACATCGAGCTCTGCTCGGACGCCGACTTGCCGGACAGCGACCCGATCAGCACGATCTGGCCCGTTCCGCGCTCGCGCATAGCCAGCGCCGCGCGCTGGGTCATCACGATCGGCGCGCGCAGGTTGACGTCGAGCACCCGGTCGATCTCTTCCTCGGTGTACTCCAGGACGTAGCCGGCGCCCGGCAGGGCCGCGTTGGCGATCAGCACGTCCACCCGCCCCGCTTCGTCCAGCACCCGGTGCACATCGGCGACGGACGAGAGGTCGGCGGCGATGCTGTCGGCCGACAGCTCGCGGGCCAGCGGCTCGAGCACGTCGAGCCGGCGGCCGGTCAGCGTGAGGTGCGCGGCCGAAGCGTGCAGGGCCCGCGCGATCGCGTGGCCAAGGCCGCCGGTCGCGCCGGTTAGCAGGATGCGGGCACCAGCCAGCTTTACAGTCATGCAGCGATCGTATAGCCAGCGCCGGGACCAGGTAATTCATCGGCACGGCTGAAGGATCCTGGTCGCCCCGGCGACCAGGATCCTTCCCGCTGATACGGCTACGGCTAGGAGTGCGGCCGGATCGTCGCGGGCTGGCCGGAGTTATAGCGGGGTGACGTAGGCGGCGGAGATGCCGCCGTCCACCAGGAAGCAGCTAGCGGTGATGAACGAGGAGTCGTCACTGGCCAGGAAGGCGACCGCGGCCGCGATTTCCGCCGCCTCGGCGAACCGCCCGATCGGCACGTGCACCAGCCGCCGGGCCGCCCGCTCGGGATCGGAGGCGAACAGCTCGCGCAGCAGCGGGGTGTTCACCGGCCCCGGACACAGCGCGTTCACCCGGATCCCCTCGCGGGCGAACTGCACGCCGAGCTCGCGGCTCAGCGCGAGCACCCCGCCTTTTGAGGCGGTGTAGGAGACCTGCGAGGTCGCCGAGCCCATCACCGCGACGAACGACGCCGTGTTGATCACCGAGCCCCGGCCGCGCGGCCGCATGTGCTCGATCGCGTGCTTGCAGCACAGGAACACGGAGGTGAGGTTGACTTCCTGCACCCGGCGCCAGGTGTCCAGGTCAGTGGACAGGATCGAGTCGTCGTCGGCGGGGGAGATGCCGGCGTTGTTGAAGGCGATGTCCACGCCGCCGTAGGCCTCGCCGGCGATCGCGTAGATCCGCCGGACGTCCTCCTCGACCGACACGTCGGCCCGGACGAACAGGCCGCCGGCCTCGTCGGCGGCCGCCTTGCCCGCCGCCTCGTCCACGTCCACGGCGACGACCCTGGCGCCCTCGGCCGCCAGCCGCCGGACGCTGGCCAGGCCGATGCCGCTGCCCGCCCCTGTGATGACCGCCACCCGATCGCGAAGCCCCTGCATATGCTGATCAATCCTCCGTAAGGATGAACACGTTTTTAACCTCGGTGAATGAGTCGAGGGCGTCGGGCCCGAGTTCGCGGCCCAGCCCTGACTGCTTGAATCCGCCGAACGGCGTCCAGTAGCGCACCGAGGAATGCGAGTTCACCGACAGGTTGCCCGACTCCACCGCCCGGGCGACCCGCAGCGCGCGGCCCACGTCCTGGGTCCAGATCGACCCGGACAGGCCGTAGGGCGTGTCGTTCGCGATCGCGATCGCCTCGGCCTCGTCCTCGAACGGCAGCACGGTGACGACCGGGCCGAACACCTCCTCGGTGAACACCGGATCATCGCGGCGCACCGGGGCGATGACCGTGGGCGGGAACCAGAAGCCGGGGCCGTCCGGGGCCGATCCGCGCACCGCGACCGGCGTGCCGTCCGGCACGTACCCCGCGACCCGGTCCCGGTGCCCGGCCGAGATCAGCGGCCCCATCACGGTGTCCGCGCGGGCCGGGTCGCCGACCGTCATGGCCGTGACGGCGGGCTCGAGCAGCTCCATGAAGCGGTCGAAGACGCTTGCCTGCACGAGGATCCGCGACCGGGCGCAGCAGTCCTGGCCGGCGTTGTCGAACGCGGCCTGCGGTGCCGTCGCGGCGGCCCGGTCCAGCCGCGCGTCGTCGAAGACGATGTTCGCGCTCTTGCCGCCGAGCTCCAGGGTCAGCCGCTTGACGCTGCGGGCGCAGCCCGCCATCACCTCCCGGCCGACCTCGGTGGACCCGGTGAACACGATCTTGCGCACCGCCGGGTGGTCGACCAGCGCGCGGCCTACCACGCTGCCCTTGCCGGCCAGTACCTGGAACACGCCCTCGGGCAGGCCGGCCTCCCGCCCGAGCTCGGCGATCCGCAGCGCGGTCAGCGGGGTCAGCTCGGCCGGCTTGGCGATCACCGGGTTGCCCGCGGCCAGGGCCGGCGCCAGCCCCCAGGACAGGATCGGCATCGGGAAGTTCCACGGCACGATCAGGCCGACCACCCCGACCGGCTCGAGGAACGTGACGTCCAGCCCGCCGGGCACCGGGATCTGCCGGCCGCAGAGCCTCTCGGGCGCGGCCGAGTAGTAGCGCAGCACGTCGGCGACCTGCTGCGCCTCCCAGCGGGCCTGGCCGACCGGATGCCCGGAGTTGGCGACCTCAAGCCCGGCCAGCTCTTCGGCGTGCGTCTCGACCACGGCCGCGAACTCGCGCAGCAGCCTGGCCCGGTCGCCGGGACTGACCGCGCGCCAGGCCGGCTGCACCGCGGTGGCCCGCGCGATCGCCGCGTCGGCGTCGGCCGCGGTCGCGGCGGCGATCGTGGTGACCGCCTGCTCGGTAGCGGGGTTTCGCACCGTGAACTCAGACATCCGCTCCTGCTCCCGTAACCCGGCTAGAGCCGCTCGAAGCCGCGGCGCAGCTCCCAGTCGGTCACCGCGGAGTCGAAGGCGGCCAGCTCGGTCCTGGCGTAGTTGGCGTAGTGCTCGACCATCTCGCGGCCGAACGCCTCGCGGGCCAGGCCGCTGCGCTCCCACAGCTCCAGCGCGTCGCGCAGGGTCTGCGGCAGCCGCGGCCCGTCGTCGTTGTAGGCGTTGCCGCCGAACGCGGGCTCCAGCGGCAGCTGCCGGTCGATGCCGTCGAGCCCGGCCGCGATCATCGCGGCGACCGCGATGTACGGGTTCACGTCGCCGCCGGGCGACCGGTTCTCCACCCGCAGGCCCAGGCCGTGTCCCACCAGCCGCAGCGCGCAGGTGCGGTTGTCGATGCCCCAGCGCACCGCGGTCGGGGCGAAGCTGCCGGGCACGTACCGCTTGTAGGAGTTGACGTTGGGCGCGTAGCACAGGGTCAGCTCGCGCAGCCCGGCCTGCAGGCCGGCCAGGAAGTGCCTGCCGGTGGGGGACAGGCCGTGCTCGCCGTCGCCGGCCAGCACCGGGGTGCCGTCCGGCCCGCGCAGCGACAGGTGAATATGGCAGGAGTTTCCCTCGCGGTCGTTCGGCTTGGCCATGAAGGTCAGGCTCATGCCGTGGCTCGCCGCGATCTCCTTCGCGCCCGTCTTGTAGATCGAGTGGTTGTCGCAGGTGGTGAGCGCGTCGGCGTAACGGAACGCGATCTCGTGCTGGCCCAGGTTGCACTCGCCCTTGGCCGACTCGACGTACAGCCCGGCGCCCGTCATGCCGTTGCAGATCGCGCGCAGCAGCGGCTCGATCCGCGAGGTGCCGAGGATCGAGTAGTCGACGTTGTACCGGTTCGCCGGGATCAGGTCGCGGTACCGCTTGTCCTGCGCGACCTCGTAGGAGTCGCGGAACACGATGAACTCGAGCTCGGTTCCGGCCATGGCCTGCCAGCCGCGCTCGGCCAGCCGGCCGGCCTGGGCGCGCAGGATCTGCCGTGGCGAGGCTAGCACGGCCGACCCGTCCTCCCAGCCGACGTCGGCGATCACCATCGCGGTCGCCTGCAGCCAGGGAATCCTGCGCAGCGTGCCCATGTCGGGCACCAGGGCGAAATCGCCGTAGCCGCGCTCCCAGGACGACATCGCGTAGCCGCCGACGGTGTTCATCTCCACGTCCACGGCGAGCAGGTAGTTGCAGCCTTCGGCGTGGCCGGGGGCCACCTCCTCCAGGAAGAACTCGGCGGACAGCCGCTTGCCGGCCAGCCGGCCCTGCATGTCGGTGAAGACCAGCAGCACCGTCTCGATCTTCTGCTCCGCTACCTCGACGCGCAGCTGCTCCGGCGTGAGCAGGCCGGGCCGCCTGGCGGCCCCGCCCGCCGCCCCCCCGTGGGTCATTGACTCCCCAGCCTTCAGACCGCGAGCTCGCGCTCGATGGCGGCCAGTTCCTCGGGCGTGCCCTGCACCTTCGGCCCGGTGAACCAGTGCCGGGCCGAGACCAGCCACCAGATGCCGGAGAAGCCGAGCACCACGCCGACCGCCACCACGGCGTAATTGAACGTCTTCCAGCCAATCGGGCCGGCCAGCGGGAGCATGAACAGGATCGTGATGAACACCACCCAGATCACCGCGATCGTGCCGACCAGGTAGCTCCACCGGCCCAGGTGCCAGGGACCGCGCCGGAAGTTCGCGCCCTGCCGCAGCCGCAGGAACGTAGGCGTCACGTAGGCGATGTACAGGCCGATCGTGGCGATCGAGGTGACCGCGAAGTACGCCACGCTGTTCCAGAGGTAGGGCAGCCCGAGGATCAGCGCGCCCGCCGCGGCCAGCCAGATCGCGTTGGTCGGCGTCCTGGTCCGCTTGTTCACCCGGTGCCAGAACGCGGAGCCGGGCAGCGCCCCATCCCGGGAGAACGCGTAGATCATCCGGGAGTTCGCGGTCACCGAGGACATCCCGCAGAACAGCTGCGCGCCGATGGCCACCAGCAGCAGCAGTTCTCCGCCTGTGCGCCCGACCGAGTCGACGAAGATCTGGGCCGGCGCCACGTAGGCGGCTACCTCGGTCGCGTAGTTCTGGATCGCGAACGTGATCCCGATCAGCAGCACCCAGCCGGCCACCAGCGACACGACGATCGACATCACGATCCCGCGCGGGCCCGCGGTGGAGGCATCGCGGGTCTCCTCGGTCATGTGCGCCGAGGCGTCGTAGCCGGTGAAGGTGTACTGCGCCATCAGCAGGCCGATCAGCACGATGTACCAGGTGCCGACGTTCAGGCCGGTCCCGTTGGAGAAGTGCCCGAACACGAAGCTGGCCGACTGGTGATGCGCGCTGTGCTGCAGGCCGAACGCCAGCGCGCCGACGATCAGCAGCACGCCGGTGATGTGCCACCAGACGCTGACGTCGTTCAGCAGCGCGACCAGGCTGATGCCGAACTGATTCAGTATGCCGTGCACAAAGAGGACAGCGGCGAAGATCAGGATCGTGACCCAGTGGTAGGTAGGCGTGTTGAAGACCAGGCTGAGGAAAGCGTTGATGAACAGCGCCGCGCCGAAGTCGATGCCCGCGGTCACCGCCACCTGGCCCAGGAAGTTGAACCAGCCGGTGAACCAGGACCAGGCCGGCCCGTTCCTCTTGGCCAGCTTCGCCGACCAGTAATACAGCCCGCCCGCGGTCGGGAAGCTGGAGCAGACCTCGGCCATGGCCAGGCCGACGAACAGCGTCATGATGCCGACGAACGGCCAGCCCCAGGTGATCACGACGGGGCCGCCGGTGAGCATGCCGAAGCTGTACAGCGTCAGGCAGCCGGACAGGATCGAGATGATCGTGAACGAGACGGCGAAGTTGGAGAAGCCGGACATCCGGCGGCGCAGTTCCTGGGCGTAGCCGAGCTCATGCAGTCGCTGCTCGTCCGTGGTTAGCGTCGCGGCCGCTCCGGCCGCTCCGGCCGACCCGGCGGCTTGCTCGTTGACCACAGTGCCTCCTTAGTGGGGCGTGCTCCTCACGTCAGCGGGCCTCACGCCGGGAGCCGTGGCGGAGTGCTGAGCGGGTTGGCCTGATCGGCCTGGCAGCCCGCTGGCCCCGGACTTAATGGTCTGGTAAGAGACCATTTGTGGCTAGATCGCGGGTGATGTCAAGACCCTGGGGTCATTCTTCCAAAATGTTCACAGTTGTTACGGAGAGCCGCCGAAGGCATACTTTGTGGCAGGAGTGAGGCTTATGCGCGTTCTACTGATCAACACCCCCTGGGCGAGGCTTGAGGTACCTTCACTGGGCCTGGGGATTCTGCGCGGCTGCCTGGCACGAGACCTGCCCGAGGCTGAGGTCGATGTGCTCAACGTGAACCTGGACTACGTCGACTGGGCCGTGCAGCGCGGCCCGTTCACATTGGCCGACTATAACTATCTGGCCAGCGACAACTATTTCAGTGGCTACGGCGACTGGGTGTTCTCCTCCGCCCTCTATGACGACCCCGGCTGGCGGGTGGCGGAGTTCCGCGCCCTGCACGGTGACCAGGTCCCGGCCGAGCGGCTGGAGTGGATGATCGAACTGCACGCCCTCGCACCGGAGTTCACGCTGCGCACGGCCGAGCTGATCGCCGCGGCGGCACCGGACCTGGTCGGGTTCACGTCCACGTTCCAGCAGAACACCGCCGCTTTAGCCACCGCCCGCCAGCTCAAACGGCTCCGCCCGGACACGGCCGTGGTGTTCGGCGGGGCCAACTGCGACGGCCCGCAGGGGGCCGCTCTGCACCGCAACTTTCCTTTCGTCGACTTCGTCGTCTGCGGCGAGGGCGAGAACACCTTCCCCGCCCTCATCCGGGCGCTGTACGGCGACGGCGACCTGGCCGCCATCCCCGGCCTGTGCCTGCGCGGGCCGCAGGGCAGTATGGCCACCCCGGCGAGCCCTCGCCCGCTGACTGCCGACCAGATCGTCCCGCCTGACTACGCCGGGTTCTACGAGCGGCTGCGCACCTCCCCCGCGCACCGCTGGGTCGAGCCCAAGCTGGTCGTCGAGGGGTCGCGCGGATGCTGGTGGGGAGAGAAACACCACTGCCGGTTCTGCGGGCTGAACGGGACCTCCATGGAGTTCCGGAGCAAGTCGCCGACCCGGTTCGGCGACGAGATTCTGGAGCTGGCCCGCCGCCACCATGTGCTCGACTTCATCGTGGTCGACAACATCATGGACATGGGATACCTCACCTCCGTCCTGCCCGACCTCACAGCCTCTGGCTGGGACCTGCGCCTGCACTTCGAGATCAAGTCGAACCTGCGCAGAGAGCAGCTCCGGGTGCTGCTGGAGGCAGGCGTCATGCACGTGCAGCCCGGCATCGAGAACCTCAGCACCCACGTGCTGCACCTGATGGACAAAGGCGTCTCAGGATGCCAGAACGTGCGGATGCTGCGGGACGCCGAGTCGCTGGGGCTGACGGTGGACTGGAACTACCTTTACGGATTCCCGGGCGAGACGGAGCAGGACTACCAGGCGGTCATCGATCAGCTGCCTGCGCTGCACCACCTGCCGCCGACCCCGGGACGCGGCACCCGGATCGCGATAGAGCGATTCAGTCCGTACTTCAACCGCCCCGATCTGGGCTTCGCTGAGCTGGCCCCCGACAAGCAGTACGCACTCATCTACGACCTGCCCGCCGACCAGCTACGTGACCTGGCCTACATGTTCGACGCCCCTCGCCGCGGCATCGAAGGCGCCGTCGAGGACCGGCTCGGCCAGGCGCTGGCTGACTGGATGGCCGCCTATCCGTGCAGTCGGCTGAACTTCTGGGAACTCGGCCAGGAGATCATGCTGGCTAGTGATCGCAGGGCCTTCGGCTGGTCGGTGCTGCGACTGACCGATCCGGTGGAAGTGGCTGCGTTCGGCCTGCTCGACCAGCCGCACACGGCAGAGGCACTGGCCCGCAAGCTGGACGTGTCCGACGCCACCGGGCTGCTGGAGCGCTGGCTGACGCTGGGACTGGTGTTCACCGAGGCCGGGCGGTACGTCCATATCGCCACGGCTGCGGGCAACCAGCGACTCCTGCACCCCGGCAGGGTCGTGCCCGAGCCGGTCGCCGCAGCTGCGGGGTGACCGGACGATGATGCAGCTGACGCTCTGGCGCGACCATGACCCAGTTGTCAACGCCGAGCCTGGCATGGGGCTGGGCACCGTGAACGCCATTCCCGAGCCGGTCGCCGCCGCGGCGGCCTGGTATCGGCGGGGTGTCCGGATGGTCGCCTTCACCGACCCGGTCGACCTGACCGGCGACCCCGCGCAGGCGGTCGCGCGCCTCGTCCTCATTCGGGAGCTGACCGCGCACGGCATGGCCATCGACTGGGCACTGCACGCCGACGAGGACTTGTCCTGGCGTGACCTCAGCCACCTGTACCCGCCGACGAGCATGTCGGGGGTGCCTGGCGACCTGCTGGACTGGCAGGCCGCCTTCCGCCTGTGCCGGTGCGTCCATCGCTTTGGCCCCGGCTTCGTGCAGATCCGTGACCGCCGCTTCGGCGGCCTGCGCCGGACGACGGTCAAAGGCCCCGACTGCCCACGCGACATCGAGACGCTGATGCGCGGGAGCCCGGAAGGTGAGCTGGAGGAGCCACTGGTGCGCGACCTTACCGACCGGCGGCTGGTCGGCCGGGCAGGCACACTGTTGTGGTGGCTGCCCTACCGGGTGCGGCGCTGGCCCGTGCCGGCCTGGCAGGCGTGAGCCCGCCCGGTAACTCCAGCGCGCGACGGAATCGCACGTTCTGACACCGGCCGGCCGACGTAGGCTCGGCGCGACAGGGTCGTCGCGCACCGGAGGGCGGTCTCAGTGGCCGAAGGGCTCAGGCTGGCCAGCCTGCTGCGGCCGGTGCGCGCCGGGAACGCCTTCGAGGAGACGGTGGAGCGGCTGCTCACCGCCATCCGGCTCGGCGCGGTCGCCCCCGGGGAAAGATTTCCCGCCGAACGGGAGTTCGCCGCTCAACTGGGCATCAGCCGGATCACGCTGCGGGAGGCCATCCGGGCGCTGCAGGAGGCCGGCTACGTGGAATCACGGCGCGGGCGGCGCGGCGGCACCTTCGTCACCGCCGCGCCCGCCGAGCCGAGCCGCGGCGAGGCACGGCGCATCGCGCGCGAGCAGGGCGACAGCCTGACCGACGCGCTGGCCTTCCGGATGGCGATCGAGACGGGTGCCGCCGAGGCGCTCGCCCAGCTGGCCGGCGGTCGGCCGGGCAGTGGCGGGCCGGGCAGTGGCGGGCCGGCTGGCGGCCGGCTGGACTGCTCTGAGGCGGAGCAGGTGCGCGACGTGCTGTCCGGGCGCCTCGCCGACGTGAACGGGGCGGCGCCCCGCGACTACCGGCGGCTGGACACGATGTTCCACCTGACGATCGCCGAGCTGACCGGGTCCAGCCTGCTGGCGGCGGCGGCCGCGGACGCGCGGATCAGGCTGAACGACTTCCTCAACGCGATCCCGATCCTGCAGCACAACATCGACCACACCGCCGTCCAGCACGCCGCGATCGCCGAGGCGATCCTGGCCGGCGACGCGGAAGGGGCCAGGCGAGCCGTGGCCGAGCACCTGGAAGGCACCGCCGCCCTGCTCCGCGGCTTCCTGGCCTGACCCCGGCCCGGGCCCTGCGCGCCGGGCAGGCAAGCAGGCCCGCAAGGCACCCAAACCGCGGATCGAACCCCACCCAAGGGAAGCAAACCGCGGATCGACCACCCTTGGGAGGCAAACCGCGGATCGACCACCCTTGGCCGGGGTCATCAGGGGTGCCGGGCGGTGCCGTTGCTGGCGGCGCCGTTGGCGGGCAGGCAGGCGTGGCAGAAGTCTCGGCCGAAGGTCGTGAGCATGATGCTGCGGTAGACGAACCAGGCCGGTCAGCCCGGTCGGGCCGAGCAGGGTCGCGGTGACGGGGGCCGGGCCGGGCGGCGATCCTCGTCGGGCTGTCCGCTGGTGCTGGTCATGGCTGGTCAGGCTCCGAAGATGGCCAGGTGCAGGAGGCCGGCCGCGATGCCGAGCACGCCGCCGTGCAGGAACAGCAGCCACTCGTCCTGCTTGATCGCTGAGCGCAGCATCTCCACGAAGTCGTCCGGGCCCATCTGCCGCATCTGGCGCGCGATGAAGTCGTGGATCCGGCGGGACTGCCTGCGGCTGAACCCGCCCAGGTCCTGGAAGATCGAGTTGAGCAGGTCGCGGCGCACCTGCAGGTGGGAGACCACCATGAGCTTGGCGTCGATCAGCTGGTCGATGTTCTCGCCGATGCGCCCGGTGAGCAGCTGGACCCGGCCGGGAAGCTGCTGGCGGACCCGGGCGTACACGGCGTCCTTGAACAGCGGCGGCACATCCGCCCACAGCTGCGGGTCCTCGGCCCGCATGATCGTGTCGACCATGTGCTCAAGCTGCTGGTCGACCGCGACGGTCAGGTGCTCGGCGATCCGGTCGGGCTCCAGCTCGCGGTAGAAGTCGCCGATGCTGCCGAGCTTGGCCAGCCCCTTGCCCACGGCCAGGCTGGCCATCTTCGCCGCTCGCGACGGCACGATGCCCTGCCAGCCGATCTGCCCGCTGTAGCGCAGCAGCGGCAGCACCCGCACGCGGCGCGGCAGCAGCGGGAAGATCACCCGCAGCCCGGGCACCCGCACCCCGTGGAAGTCCAGCGGGCGGAACAGCATCAGCACGCCGGTCCAGTTGGTGATGTACCCGATGATGCCGGTGAACAGCGGGATCGTGATCAGGTCGGTCCAGGCCGGCCCCAGCCCGGGAATCACCACATGGGCGAGCGAGAGCGCCGGGTAACTCTGCGCTGTTGCCCCTGGTACCGCCATGGTGTGCGTAGCCTAAGCCGGTCGGCCCCGGCCCTGCCAGCCTGCGCCCGCGGGACGGCTACTCGACGGTGACGCTTTTGGCTAGGTTGCGGGGCTTGTCGATGTCGCGACCCAGGGTGACGGCGATGTGGTAGGCGAACAGCTGCAGCGGGATCGTCAGCAGGATCGGGTTGAGCTCGGGCTCGGTGCGCGGCACTCGAATGACCGCGTCCGCCAGGCCGTCCGGCAGGTCGGCGCTAGTGACCGCGATGACCGGGCCGCCGCGGGCCTTGATCTCCGCGACCGTGCCGATGTTCTTGGCCACCAGCTCGTCGCCGGGGATGATCGCGACGGTCGGCATCTCGGCGTCGATCAGGGCGAGCGGGCCGTGCTTGAGCTCGGACGCCTGGTAGGCCTCGGCGTGCAGGTAGGAGATCTCCTTGAGCTTCTGCGCGCCCTCGCGCGCCACCGGCCAGCCGCGGACCCGGCCGGTGAAGAACATGTGCCTGGCGTCGGCGTAGCGCTTGGCCACCTCGGCGATCTCGGCCTCGGCCGCGAGCACCTCGGCAATCTGGCCGGGAAGCGCGCGCAGGCCCGCCACGATCCGCTGGCCGTCGGCGAACGACAGGTCGCGCACCCGGCCGAAGAGCAGGCCGAGCATGGCGAAACTGACGGCCATGTTGGTGACCGCCTTGGTCGAGGCGACCGCGACCTCCGGCCCGGCGTGCAGGAAGACGCCGTTGCCGCAGGAGCGGGCGATCGCGCTGCCGACCGCGTTGACCACGCCGAGCAGCCGTCCGCCCTTGCGCTCCAGTTCGCGGACCGCGCCGAGCGTGTCGAGCGTCTCGCCGGACTGGCTGACCGCGATGAACAGCGTGTCGGGGTCGATGACCGGGTTGCGGTAGCGAAACTCCGAGGCCGGCTCGGCGTCGGCGGGCAGCCGGGCCAGCTCCTCGACCAGGCCGGCGCCGAGCTGGGCCGCGTAGTAGGCCGAGCCGCAGCCGAGGAACTTCACCCGGCGGATCGCGTGCACGTCCCGCGCGGTCACCTCGATGCCGCCGAGCCTGGCCGTGGCGAACTGGTCGTCGAGCCGGCCGAGCAGTGCGCGGCTGACCGCGGCGGGCTGCTCGTGCATCTCCTTGTGCATGAAGTCGGGCGAGTCGCCGAGCTCGTAGTCCTCGGCGGTTACCTCGACCGTCGTGGTCTGCCGGTCGATCGGGCGGGCCTCGCGGGTGCTGGTGCGGAAGTCCCGCGCGCTGAGCACCGCGATCTCGCCGTCCTCCAGGTAGGCGACCCGCTGGGTGTGCCGGACCAGCGCGGCCACGTCGGAGGCGACCAGCGTCTCGCCCTCGCCGACGCCGATGACCAGCGGGCTGCCATTGCGCGCCGCCACCAGCTCGCCCGGCTGCCTGGCGTCGAGCACGACCAGGCCGTAGGTTCCCTCGACCCGCCGCAACGCGGTCCGGACCGCGTCTTCCAGCGAGCCGGCGCCGGCGCTGAGCGCGGCGGCGATCAGGTGCGCGAGCGACTCGGTGTCGGTATCCGAGGCGAACTTCACGCCGGTGGCGGTGAGCTCGGCGCGGAGCCGTTCGGAATTCTCGATAATGCCGTTATGCACCACGGCGATCCGGCCGCTGGAGTCGGTGTGCGGGTGGGCGTTGGCGTCGCTGGGCTTGCCGTGCGTGGCCCACCGGGTATGCGCGATGCCGGATGTGGCCGGGGGAGCGGTGCCGGTCAGCTCGCGCAGGCCGGCCACCCGGACCGCCGCCTTGGTGACCCGGAGCCTGCCGCGGTGCACGACCGCGAGGCCGGCCGAGTCGTAGCCTCGGTATTCGAGCCTGCGCAGCCCCTCCAGCAGGATTGGGGTGGCCTCGCGCTGCCCGACGTAGCCGACGATCCCGCACATATGCCGGGTTCCTCCTGTGTGTTGATGGTTTGGTAATGAGTCGTCAGCCGTAGACGATCCGGCGGAGCTGGCGCTCGGTGGCGCGGGGTGCCGCCACCGGCCGGCCCGCCAGCTCGGCTGCGATGAGCGCCCAGATCTCGTCGTTGCGGTGGCGGCGGTGCAGCTCGGCGTGCCGCCGCCGGACGAACTGCTCGGTGGTCTCGGCGAAGTAGCCGATCACGTCGCTGATGACGCGGGCGGCGGTGGCCGAGGGGAGCCCGGTGGTGGCGACCACGTGCCGGACGAGATCCTGCAGCGCAGGCGTGCTCACGCCACATGAGGCTGCCAGAAGCGCGCCCTAAGGTCAAGAAATCTGCCCGGTATCGGGCAGGAATCTAGCTGGAATCGGACAAGGTTTCAGTCTGTGCGGGGACTCACACCGGATCGTGTTGCGACCCGGGATTGATTTACGGCACACTGATGTTGTGAAAAACGTGGGGATGGGCGCGCGCGCGGACAGCACCGCGCAGCAGGCTCCCGTCGGCCAGGCGGCCGCCGGGAGCCTCGGCGCGCCCGATGCCGGGCGCTCCGAGCGCGGCACCCGCGCCCGGGTGGCCCGGCTGATCCTGGAGCTCGGCCCGTCCACCGCGGCGTCGCTCGGCACCAGGCTCGGGCTGACCCCCGCGGCCATCCGCCGGCACCTGGACTACCTGCTGGCCGACGGCCTGATCGAGACCAGGACGGCCAGGGTGCAGCGCGGCCGGGGGCGCGGCAGGCCCGCCAGGCTGTTCGCGATCACCGACGCCGGCCGGAGCGCGTTCGAGCACGCCTACGACGACCTGGCCACCAGTGCCCTGCGGTTCCTCGCCGAGACCGGGGGAGAGACGGCGGTGGCGCAGTTCGCCCGCCGCCAGCTCGCCGACCTCGAGGTCAGGTACGCGAAGGTGGTCGCCGGGGTGCCGCAGGAGCGGCGGCTGCAGGCGCTCGCCGAGGCGCTGTCCGCGGACGGCTATGCGGCCTCGACCACCGGCGCTCCCGCCGCGGGCGCCGGCGAGCAGCTCTGCCAGCACCACTGCCCGGTGGCACACGTGGCGGCCGAGTTCCCCGAGCTGTGCGAGGCGGAGACCGAGGTCTTCAGCAGGCTGCTCGGCACGCCGGTGCAGCGGCTGGCTACGATCGCCCGTGGCCACGGAGTCTGCACCACGCACGTCACTGACCGCTCGCTGACTACACGCGGTGCCGCCGTACCCCTGCCAGCGGAAAACGATGACACGATCACTGAGTCCGGAGGGCTCCTAATATGACAACCACCGCACCATCAGAGCTCGAGGGCCTGGGAAGCTATAAGTTCGGCTGGTCAGACTCCGACCTGGCCGGCGCCTCGGCCCGACGCGGTCTGTCCGAGGACGTCGTCCGCGACATTTCGGCGAAGAAAAACGAGCCCGAATGGATGCTGGACCTGCGGCTGCGCGGCCTGCGCATGTACGGCCGCAAGCCGCTGCCGACCTGGGGGTCCGACCTTTCCGGCATCGACTTCGACAACATCAAGTACTTCGTCAGGTCGACCGAGAAGCAGGCGGCGAACTGGGACGAGCTGCCGGCCGACATCAAGAACACCTACGACCGGCTCGGCATACCCGAGGCGGAAAAGCAGCGGCTGATCGCCGGCGTGGCCGCGCAGTACGAGTCCGAGGTCGTCTACCACAAGATTCGTGAGGACCTGGAGGAGAAGGGCGTCCTTTTCCTGGACACGGACACGGCCCTCAGGGAGCAGCCGGAACTGTTCCGCGAGTATTTCGCCACGGTCATCCCGCCGGGCGACAACAAGTTCGCCGCGCTCAACACCGCGGTCTGGTCCGGCGGCAGCTTCATCTACGTGCCCCCGGGCGTGAACGTCGAAATACCGCTGCAGGCCTATTTCCGCATCAACACCGAGAACATGGGCCAGTTCGAGCGGACCCTGATCATCGTGGACGAAGGCGCGTACGTCCATTACGTCGAGGGCTGCACCGCGCCGATCTACAAGTCGGACTCGCTGCACTCGGCGGTGGTCGAGATCATCGTCAAGAAGGACGCGCGTTGCCGGTACACCACGATCCAGAATTGGTCGAACAACGTCTACAACCTGGTCACCAAGCGCGCCGTGGCGCAGGCCGGGGCGACGATGGAATGGATCGACGGGAACATCGGCTCCAAGGTCACGATGAAGTACCCGGCGGTCTACCTGATGGGCGAGCACGCCAAGGGCGAGACGCTCTCGGTGGCCTTCGCCGGCCCGGGCCAGCACCAGGACGCCGGGGCCAAGATGGTGCACTGCGCGCCGAACACGTCGTCCACGATCGTGTCCAAGTCGGTGGCCAGAGGCGGCGGCCGCACCTCCTACCGCGGCCTGGTCAACGTGCAGGAGGGCGCCGAGCACTCCAAGTCCACGGTGAAGTGCGACGCGCTGCTGGTGGACACGGTCAGCCGCTCGGACACCTACCCGTACATCGACGTCCGCGAGGACGACGTGGAGATGGGCCACGAGGCCTCCGTCTCCAAGATCTCCGAGGACCAGCTGTTCTACCTGATGAGCCGCGGGATGACTGAGGACGAGGCGGCCGCCACGATCGTGCGCGGCTTCGTCGAGCCGATCGCCCGCGAGCTGCCGATGGAATACGCGCTCGAGCTGAACCGGCTGATCGAGCTCCAGATGGAGGGGGCGGTCGGCTGATGGCCGGGATTTCCAGGGCGCAGGAGGCATCCGCGCCCGTCTCCAGGCTGCACGAGCGGCAGTCGTTCGACCCCGCGGACTTCGGCGTGCCGACCGGGCGCGAGGAAGAATGGCGGTTCACACCGCTGGCCAGGCTCCGTGATCTGCACGGGGATTCGCCGCTGGCCGCCGGGAAGGTGACCGTGGAAGCGGACCCTGCCCCTGGTGTCATTATTGAATTGTCCGAACGGGGAGATGCCAGACTTGGGCGCTCCTACGTACCCGCCGACAGGGTGAGCGCCAGGGCGTTCGCGTCGTTCACCGAGGCGACCGTGATCACGGTGCCCGCCGAGACCGAGGCCAGCAGGCCGACCGTGCTCAGCATCCGCGGCGACGACGCGTCGGGCGCGAGCTTCGGGCACCTGCTGGTCGACGTCAAGCCGATGGCCCGCGCCGTGCTGGTGCTCGACCACTGCGGCAGCGCGACCTACGCGGCCAACGCGGAGTTCGTGCTGGGCGACGGCGCGTCGCTGTCGGTGGTGACCGTGCAGGACTGGGCGCCTGACGCGGTGCACCTGGCCCACCATCACGCGGCGCTCGGCCGCGATGCCACCTTCAGGCACACCGCGGTGACGCTCGGCGGCGACGTCGTACGTCTTGCCCCCTCCGTACGGAATGAAGGGCCTGGGGGTGACGCGGAGCTGCTCGGGATGTATTTCGCGGACAGCGGCCAGCATCTGGAGCACCGCCTTTTCGTTGATCATGCGATGCCAAACTGCCGCAGCCGGGTCGACTACAAGGGCGCGCTGCAGGGCGAGGACGCGCACGGGGTGTGGATCGGCGACGTGATCATCCGCCCGGAGGCGACCGGCACCGACACCTACGAGCGCAACCGCAACCTGGTGCTCACCGACGGGACGCGGGTCGACTCCGTGCCCAACCTGGAGATCCTGACCGGCGAGGTGGTCGGCGCGGGACACGCGAGCACCAGCGGGCGGCTGGAGGACCAGCACCTGTTCTACCTGATGGCCAGGGGTATCCCCGAGGCCGAGGCGCGGCGGCTGGTGATCCGCGGGTTCTTCGGCACGCTGATCGACAAGATCGAGATACCTGAGCTGGGCGAGCGCATTCGCGCCAGGATCGAGTCGGAGCTGACATGACCGAATCACCATCAACCGCAGGCGGCGGCTTCAGCCGGGCGTGCGCGCTGGCTGACCTGCCGGACGAAGGGGCGGTCGGGGTGGAGGTCGCCGGCGTGCCCGTCGCGATCATCCGGGCCGGCGGCGAGGTGTACGCGCTGCACGACGTGTGCTCGCACGCCGAGGTCCCGCTGTCCGAGGGAGACATCTATGACCACACGGTGGAGTGCTGGCTGCACGGGTCCTGCTTCGACCTGCGCAGCGGCAAGCCCACCGGGCCGCCCGCGTCCCAGCCGGTGGCGACCTATCCCGTCAAGATCGAGGGCGACGACGTCTACGTCGCGCTCACCTGACTTTAAGACGACCAGGAGAGTTTCAACATGTCCACCCTTGAGATCCGTGACCTGCACGTCAGCGTGGAGGAGGCGGCGGGCACGTCCAGGGAGATCCTGCGCGGCGTGGACCTCGTCGTGCCGGCCGGACAGACGCACGCCATCATGGGGCCGAACGGCTCCGGCAAGTCCACCCTCGCCTACGCGATCGCCGGCCACCCGAAGTACCAGGTGACGCAGGGCTCCGTCAGGTTGGACGGCGAGGACGTGCTGGCGATGAGCGTCGACGCGCGAGCCAGGGGGGGCCTGTTCCTGGCCATGCAGTACCCGGTCGAGGTGCCCGGCGTCTCGGTGTCGAACTTCCTGCGCACGGCGATGACCGCGGTCCGCGGCGAGGCGCCGAAGCTGCGCGACTTCACCAAGCAGTTGCGGTCGGCGATGAGCGAGCTGTCCATCAGCCCGGAGTTCGCCCAGCGGAACCTCAATGAGGGGTTCTCCGGCGGCGAGAAGAAGCGGCACGAGATCCTGCAGCTCGAACTGCTCAACCCGAAGATCGCGATCCTGGACGAGACCGACTCGGGCCTGGACATCGACGCGCTCAAGGTGGTCTCCGAAGGGGTCAACCGGTTCCGTGCGGGCGAGGGGCACGGCGTCCTGCTGATCACGCACTACACCCGGATCCTGCGGTACGTGAAGCCGGACTTCGTGCACGTGTTCGTGGGTGGCCGGATCGTCGCCGAGGGCGGCTCCGAGCTGGCCGATGAGCTGGAGCGCGACGGTTACGAGAAGTTTTTGAAGGCGGGTGCGTCTGCATGACCTTCGATGTGGCCAGGGTCCGCAAGGACTTCCCGATCCTGGAGCGGACCATCCGCGGCGGCCAGCCGCTGATCTACCTGGACAGCGCCAACACCTCGCAGAAGCCGCGGCAGGTACTCGACACGCTGGCCGAGTTCTACGAGCGGCACAACGCGAACATCCACCGGGCCAGCCATCAGCTTGGCGAGGAGGCCACCGAGGCCTACGAGGGCGCCAGGATCAAGGCCGCGGAGTTCATCGGGGCGGCCAGCGAGGCCGAGGTCGTCTTCACCAAGAACATCTCCGAAGCGATCAACCTGGTCGCCTACTCGATGGGCAACGCCTCTGCTGCAGCCGTAGGGCGTGTTTCCGGCAAAGCAAGCGCAGCCGTAGGGCGTGTTTCCGGCAAGGCAAGCGCAGCCGTAGGGCGTGTTTCCGGCAAGGCAAGCACTGGCAGGTTCAGCCTCGGCCCGGGTGACGAGGTCGTCATCACCGAGATGGAGCACCACTCCAACATCGTGCCGTGGCAGCTGCTCTGCCAGCGGACCGGCGCCACGCTGCGCTGGTTCGGCGTAACGCCGGACGGGCGGCTGGACACCTCGAACATCGGCGACCTGATCACCGAGCGGACGAAGGTCGTCGCCCTCGTGCACCAGTCCAACGTGCTCGGCACGATCAATCCGGTCCGGCTGATCGCCGACGCGGCGCACGCCGCCGGGGCGCTCGTGCTGGTGGACGCCGCGCAGTCGGTGCCGCACATGCCGGTGGACGTGGCCGAGCTCGGCGCGGACTTCCTCGGCTTCACCGGCCACAAGATGTGCGGCCCGACCGGCATCGGCGTGCTGTGGGGACGGGCCGAGCTGCTCGAGGAGATGCCGCCCTTCCTCGGCGGCGGCGAGATGATCGAGACTGTCGCGATGGAGCGGAGCACCTACGCGCCGCCGCCGCACAAGTTCGAGGCGGGCACGATGCCGATCGCGCAGGCGGTCGGCCTGGGCGCGGCCATCGACTACCTGTCCGAGGTCGGTCCCGACGCGATCAGGGCGCACGAGCTGATCCTGCTCGAGCACGCGCTGGCCGCGCTGGGGTCGATCGAAGGCGTGCGGATCCTCGGCCCGACGCTGCCCGACAGCCGCGGCAGCGCGATCTCGTTCACCGTGGACGGCGTGCACCCGCACGACGTCAGCCAGGTGCTAGACGACGTGGGGATCGAGGTGCGGGCCGGCCACCACTGCGCGGCGCCGCTGCACCGCGCGTTCGGCGTGCAGTCGAGCACGCGCGCGTCGTTCTACCTGTACAACGCCCGGGAGGAGGCCGATGCGCTCGCCGAAGGGATTCGCCGGGCTCAGCGGTTCTTCGCCGACGCCTGATCTGCTGGTGCTGTCGGCCGGCGCTGGGAAGGACCGGAGGCGGCGATGCGTTGCTAGGGGGTGTGATGCAGTTCGAATCGATGTACCAGGAGATCATCCTGGACCACTACCGCCACCCGCATAACCGGGGTCTGCGGGAGCCTTACGACGCGGAGGTGCATCACGTCAACCCGCTGTGCGGTGACGAGGTGACCGTCCGGGTCAGCCTCAAAGACGTCGGTGGCGAGCCCACCGTGGCCGATGTCTCCTACGACGCACTCGGCTGCTCGATCAGCCAGGCCAGCGTGTCGGTTATGACCGACCTGACCATCGGCAAGAGCATCGATGACGCGATGACCGTCTGCGACGAGTTCCTCGGGCTGATGCGCTCCAAGGGCGCAGGCGAGCCCGACGAGGATCTGCTCGAGGACGCCGTGGCTTTCTCCGGGGTTTCCAAGTACCCGGCCCGGATCAAGTGCGCCCTGCTCGGCTGGATGGCATGGAAAGATGCCACCGCCAGGGCGCTTGAGGAGGCATCATGACCGAGCCCGCGACAGCGGCGACCCCCGCTCCCGAGACGGGGGAGCAGGCGGCCGGGGAGGAGCAGTTCAGCGGCCTGGCGGTCGACGCCGAGAACGAGGATCTCGTCGAGGCGCTCCGCGACGTCGTGGACCCGGAGCTGGGCATCAACGTCGTGGATCTCGGCCTGGTCTACGGGGTGACGGTCGGCGAGGACCGGCTGGCCACCATCGACATGACGCTGACCAGCGCCGCCTGCCCGCTCACCGACGTGATCGAAGACCAGACGCGGGACGCGCTCGAAGGCCTGGTCGATGACTTCCGGATCAACTGGGTCTGGATACCGCCGTGGGGTCCCGACAAGATCACCGACGACGGCCGCGAGCAGCTCCGCGCTCTCGGGTTCAACGTCTGATTCTTGCCCGGCCTGGCCTGCGGCCGGGCCGGTCCCTGCCGCTGGCCCTGGTCGGCGGCCGGTCAGGATCGCAGGTAGAACGGGGCGGTGCTGGCGGCTACCGAGTCCGCCACCGGATTGGGCTCGGCCTCGCCGGGAAATGTCACGTCGATCGCGAAGCCGGCATCGTCGCTGACCAGCGCGGCCGCCCGCTCCACCGCGCGGGCCGCCGCGTCCTGGGCGGCCGCGTCGGCGGGATTGGCCAGGTCGATCGAGATGACCAGGCCCTCGCCCTGTCCTGTCACCGAGAGCCAGGCGGTGCGCGCCTCGCGGACCGCGGGCACCGACCGCAACTGCGTGCTGACTTCGCGGAGCAGCCGGGCGGACGCGGCCGGCGGCTCGCTGATCATGATCCCTCCAGCCTGGCGGCTGGCCCCGGCCAGATGAGCCACGCCCGCCGGGTAGACCGGCACGCTCGCTCCCGCCCCGGGGTTCAGCGCGATGCCGAGGTCGGGTGGCAGCGCCCTGGCCAGGTCCGCAGCGGGCACGATCACGTGCGGGATGACCGGCGGCGGCCCGTCGGCCGGGTCCGTCATCAGGCTGATCAGCTCGTCAGCGGAGGTGAAGGCCGGGACGAACTCGCTGCCCAGGTAGGTGACGGTCGGCAGGGTAAGGGACGAGCCGTCGGTCACCGGCCTGCCGTCGTCCGGCAGCGGGACCCACAGCCTGCCGTCGCTCAGCACGTCGAGCAGGTCAGCTACCCGGTCCGCGTCCTTGATCGCGGCCGCGAGCGCCCTGGCTACGGCTTCATCGCTGCGGGTGACGTCCTGCGCGCCGCCGAGAGCGCTGTACCGCGCGCCGGCCCGGGCGTGCGGAATACCTCCGCCGGCACCAGACCAGAGATCGGCCTGCGGGCCGGAGCTTGTCGGCAGCATCATTAACCTGTTCCTCGTTCACAGCCGGTAGTCCTACGATTCGGATAGTAAACGCTCGGAGGCGGTGCGTAGTGAAGAATCCGGCACGAGGTGGCGGACGATGGGTAGAAGTTGCGCCAGAACGGCTCGTGACCTGGGTGGACTCCTTCGCAGAGCGCCATCTCGGCGTGTCGGCCGAAGTCACGGAGAGTGGCGTCATCCGTTTTGCGGGGGAGGACGGGGCGATCGCCGAATGTCATGTCCCGTTCCCTCCGGTTGCGCACATGCCGCCGGACGCGGCGGGAGCGTCGGGCGTGGTGGGTGCGGCTGGTGCGGCGGCGGTGGCGCAGCTGATCGCTGATCATGCGACCGCCGACCGGACCGTGGGGGTGCTGCTGGTGCGCCTCGGCGGCTACGCGGCCGGGGTGTTCGCCGGCTCGCCGCCCCGGCTCGTCGCCTCGAAGGTGGGATCGCGGCTGGTGCACGGCCGCAGCGCGGCGGGCGGCACCTCGCAGCACCGGTTCGCCCGGCGCAGGGAAAAGCAGGCCACGGAGGCGATCGGGACCGCGGCGGACACCGCGGCCGCGGTGTTCGGCCAGGCGGGGCGCAAGCTCGATGCGCTGGTCCTGGGCGGCGACCGGACCGCGATTTCGTCGCTGCGCGATGACCCGCGCCTGGCGGCCTACTTCGCGAAGGCCGCCGACCGCTTCCTGACCGTTCCCGACCCGAGGCTCGCGGTGCTGCGCGAGACGCCGCGGATGTTCCGCGTGATCAGGATCCGCCTGATCGAGCCGGCGCCCGGCGAGGCTCGCCAGCCGGAGCCGGGGCCGGGTTCAGCCCATGATGGCGAAGCGTTTGGCGCGTGATAGCGCTACCAGGTCTTCGGGTTAACGGCTAGCCCTGGCTCCCCGGTCACGCCGGCATCCCGGATGCCGCTGGGCCGCCGGACATGCCCAGCCGGGCCGCCGCGGCCGCGGTGTTGGCCCGCAGGTGCCGTACTTCCGCGGCGAGCCGTTCGGCGCCCGCGCTGGTGAGGCGGTAGTACCGGCGCAGCCTCGCGTCCACTACCTCTTCCCGGTCGACCTCGACCAGGCCGTCGGTGCTGAGCCGGTCGAGGGCGGCGTACAGCGTCCCGGCCCGCAGCCGGACCCGCCCGTCAGAGATGCGCAGCACGTCGGTCATGATCCCGTAACCGTGCTGGGCCCCCGCGGCCAGCGCGGTCAAGATCAGGAACGTCGGCTCCTGCAGCGAGCGCTCGCTCATTGGCTCGTTATATAACGACCGTCGGTACGTTGACAAGAGCCCGCCCGCCATGCCTGCATCGGCATTTACCGCGTGGCCGTGCCCGGCGACTCCAGGTATGATTCAGCTCATGTTGTCACTCTGTGTTTGACGGACCGGCCCCGGTCAAGGGGTGGCGTGTGTCACGCGAGGTCCGATTTGTCCGAGTTTTGGAGTGGCAAACCTCATGATCACCGCAAAGGACATCGAGCTGCGCGCTGGCGCGCGCCTGCTGCTCGACGCGGCGTCCTTCCAGATCGCGCCCGGTGACAGGATCGGGCTGGTCGGCCGTAACGGGGCCGGCAAGACCACGCTGGCCCAGGTGCTGGCCGGGCAGGCGCAGCCTGCCGCCGGCACGGTCCGCCGGTCCGGCACCGTCGGCTACCTGCCGCAAGATCCGCGCACCGGCGACCTGAACGTGCTGGCCATGGACCGGGTGCTGTCCTCACGCGGGCTGGACGAGCTGCTCGGCGCGCTGCGGACGGCCGAAGAGCAGATGGCCGCGGCCGACCCGCGCAAGCGAGACGCAGCGGTGCGCAGGTACGGGAACCTGGAGGAACGGCTCACCGTGCTCGGCGGGTACGCCGCGCAGGCCGAAGCGGCCTCGCTGGCCGCCAGCCTCGGCCTGCCCGGCCGGGTGCTGAGCCAGCCGCTGCACACCCTGTCCGGCGGCCAGCGCCGGCGGGTGGAGCTGGCCCGGATCCTGTTCGGCGGGGCGCAGACGCTGCTGCTCGACGAGCCCACCAACCACCTGGACGCGGACTCGGTCACCTGGCTGCGCGACCACCTCAAGACCTACCGCGGCGGGCTCCTGGTCATCAGCCACGACGTGGACCTGGTCGAGCAGGTTGTCAACAAGGTCTTCTACCTGGACGCCAACCGGTCCGTCCTTGACGTCTACAACGTCGGCTGGAAGGCCTACCTCGCCCAGCGCGAGGCGGACGAGCGCCGCCGCAAGCGGGAGCGGGCCAACGCTGAGCGGCAGGCCTCCGCGCTGCAGTTGCAGGCGGCCAAGCTGGGCGCGAAGGCGACAAAGGCCAAGGCCGCGCAGAACATGCAGCGCCGCGCCGACCGCCTGCTTGGCGGCCTGGAGAGCGAGCGGCAGGCCGACCGGGTCGCGAAGCTGCGCTTCCCTGACCCCGCGCCGTCGGGCAAGACCCCGCTGACGGCCAGGGGGCTGTCGAAGTCCTACGGGTCGCTCGAAGTGTTCACCGACGTGGACCTGGCCATCGACCGGGGCAGCCGCGTCGTGGTGCTCGGCCTCAACGGCGCGGGCAAGACCACGCTGCTGCGGCTGCTCGCTGGCGTGGAAAAGGCGGACACCGGAGAGGTGTTCCCAGGTCACGGCCTAAGGCTCGGCTATTACGCGCAGGAGCACGAGACCCTGGACACCGAGCGGTCGCTTATCGAGAACATGCACACCGCCGCGCCCGACCTCACCGACACCGAGCAGCGCAAAGTCCTCGGCTCTTTCCTCTTCTCCGGTGACGACGTCGATAAGCCGGTCGGCGTTCTTTCCGGCGGCGAGAAGACGCGATTGGCGCTGGCGCTCCTTGTTGTCTCTGGTGCGAATGTGCTGCTGCTCGACGAGCCGACGAACAACCTGGACCCGGCCAGCCGTGAGGAGATCCTCGCTGCGCTGGCGGGATTCCGCGGCGCCATCGTCCTCGTCACCCACGACGAGGGGGCCGTGGACGCGCTTTCGCCGCAGCGCGTGATTGTGCTTCCAGAGGGAACAGAAGACACCTGGTCCGCCGATTTCGCCGATCTGGTTGCCCTCGCCTGACACTGCCCGGCCGCACGGGGGACGGCATTTCGTATCTGTTTGGCTAAGCCGAACTATGCCCGTCGATGCGGGTGGTCAACGACGCCCCGATAGGTGATCATTGCGGGTAGGGGATGTAACGCAATGAGTGCTAACCCTTACGGGAGGTAAAGGTGGCCGAATCGACAACGCTCAGAAAAGGCACCCGGGTGACCGGGGAAGACCGTAACCGGCTAGCGACCGACCTGAAGAGCCGCTACGACGCCGGCGAGTCCATTCGCTCCCTGGCGACCGCGACCGGCCGGTCGTACGGGTTCATCCACCGCATCCTCACCGAGACGGGCGTGGCCCTGCGCGGCCGGGGCGGCGCCACCAGGAAGTGACGCGTCCGCCAGGCGGCCGGGGTGTTCGCCTGGCGGAAAACCATGGCGTAGCGGCTCGCCGGGGGAACTAGCATCGGCTAAATGATGGTGCACGGGCCAGGGTTCAGGGCGGCGGGCGGGTTCCGAATGGACCCGTCGGTCACCAAGCAGAAGCTCAAGCCAGGAACAATCAAGCGCATCGTCGGCTACGCGCGGCCCTACCGGGTCAAGCTGACGATCTTCCTCATCGCCACGGCGCTTGACGCCGCGATCACGGTGGTCAACCCGCTGCTGCTGCGCGAGCTCATCGACAACGGCATCGTCGCCAAGGACGAGGGCGTCGTCATCGTCGTAGCGCTGACCGTCGCGGGGGTCACCCTGTTCGACGCGCTCCTCGGCGTGGTGAACCGCTACTTCTCCTCGCGGATCGGCGAGGGGCTCATCTATGACCTGCGCACCCAGGTGTTCGACCACGTGCAGCGGCAGCCCCTGGCGTTCTTCACCCGCGCGCAGACTGGCTCGCTGGTCAGCCGCCTGGACGGAGACGTGGTCGGCGCCCAGCAGGCGATCGTCGGCACGCTGTCCGGCGTGCTTTCCAACGTCCTGTCGCTGATCGTCATCCTGGTCACGCTGTTCTACCTGTCGTGGCTGGTTAGCCTGATCGGGCTCATCCTGATCCCGCTGTTCATCTTCCCCGCGCGCAGGCTCGGCCGACGCCTGCAGCGCCTGTCGCGGGAGTCCATGCAGCTCAACGCCGAGATGGGCTCCACGATGACCGAGCGGTTCAACGTGGCGGGCGCGATGCTGGCCAAGCTCTACGGCCGTCCGCGCGAGGAGTCTGAGCTGTTCTCAGCTAAGGCCTTCAAGGTCCGCGAGATCGGCGTCACCAGGGACATGTACGGGTCGGTGTTCATGATCGTGATCACTCTCCTCACCGGGCTGTTCACCGCCGTCGTCTACGGCGTCGGCGGCAGCCTCGTGGTCAGGGGCGCGTTCGAGTTCGGCACGCTGGTCGCGCTCTCGCAGCTGCTCGCCCGCGTCTACGGGCCGATCGGGTCGCTGTCCAACGTGCAGATCCAGGTGATGACCGCGCTCGTCAGCTTCGACCGGGTCTTCGAGGTCCTCGACCTTGAGCCGCTGATCAAGGAGAAGCCGGGCGCGGTGGCCTTGCCCGCCCGTGACGCGTCGGGAACCGCGCCGTCCATCGCGTTTGACCGGGTCTCGTTCCGCTACCCGACGGCGCAGGAGGTTTCCCTCGCCTCCCTGGAGTCGATCGCGCTCAAGCAGCCCGAGCGGACCGACGCCGCCGCCGGCGTGCTGCACGAC
>DASXZD010000090.1:0-1841 GCA_036502085.1 Streptosporangiaceae bacterium | reverse complement strand
CCTGATGGAGATCTACGAGTCGTTCCGGCGCGAGAACGGGATCACCGACGGCGACGCGACCGACGATGACAGGAGCCCGGCCGCGCTGACCGGCGGGGCGCCCGGCTCGGAAGCGGATACCCTGGCCGTAGCCATGGAAATAGGTGCCGAGGACAGCGACCCGGACGAGACCGGGAAGCCGGACAAGACGGCTTGGCGGACCGCCACCGGTACCAGTTCCGACAGCGTCCCCGATTAGGTAGCGTGATCTCGTGCCTAGCTTTAGCTCGTACAGTGTCATCGACTGGTTCTTCTTCGTCCTCGCCGCCGCGGCGTTCGTCGTCGAAGTGTGGGCCTTCGTCGACGCCATCACGCGGCCGAAGCATGCCTTCGCGGCCTCCGGCAAGCTGAGCAAGCCGCTGTGGCTCATCATCCTCGGTGTAGCGGCCGTGATCGGGATTGCCGGGGCCCTGCAGAAACTCAGCGTGATCGGCATCCTGCCGGTCGTGGCGTTCGTGGCGGCGGCGGTCTACCTGGCCGACGTGCGGCCCAAGGTACGCAGCTTCCCCAAGAACCGCAGCGGCACCAGCTCCGGCCCCTACGGCCCCTGGTAACCAGCCGAGGGGCTTATACGACGAGCAGGGTGATCGGCGCGGCGACCAGTACGCCCGCGGCCAGGCAGATGCCCAGGAACGCGGCGGCCGGAAGCGGCCGGATCGGGTGCAGGAGCCGGGTGACCCGCGCGGCCACCTCGCCTTCCCCGGCGGCCAGTGCGCCGGCCGGCGCCGGGCAGATGCCGGCCGTGCCGAACCGTGCCAGGGCGGTGACCAGTTCGCGCGCCGGGCGGTCGCGCAGCGCGCGGTCGTCGGCGAGCATCTCGACCAGCAGCGCCACCGCGCGGTGGGCGCGGGTGCAGGTCTCCGAGCGCGGGAAGGCGCGCCGCAGGGCGGTGAACGGGAGCAGCACCAGGTCGTGGCGCTCGCGCAGGTGCGCCCGCTCGTGCGCGAGCACGGCGGCCAGCTCGCGGCGGCCGAGCAGTTCGAGGGTGCCGACGCTGACCACGATCCGGGACCGCAGCCCGGGCAGGCAGTAGGCGGCCGCGCTCGGGTAGTCGACGACGAGCGCGCCCGGCACCTTGGGGTCACCGTGCGCGAGCAGCGTGAGCAGCGTCCGCTGCCGCCGCCGGGCCTGCCGGGCCGCGGCCAGCGCGGCCAGCAGCACCCAGCACAACAGCGTGAGCAGGGCCAGACCGGCGGCCAGGCAGGCCAGCCGGGCCGCGACCAGGGCCACCGTCCAGACGCCGGCCGTGTCGTAACCGGGGCCGCCCGGACCCCGCAGGCCGAACATGGCGGCCACGCCGAAGACGTCGCCGTCGCGGAGCAGGGCGGCCGCGCGCAGGACCGAACGCACCAGGCCGTCACTACTGGCCGGCAGGGCCAGCCCGATCAGGGTGCCCACGGTAGCCAGGCCGGAGGCCAGGCCCAGGGCCTGCCACAGCACGATGGCCGCGGCCGGCGATCGCCGGGGCCAGCTGGCCCGGGGCAGCGCCGAAGCGCCGAGCGCGCTGGCAGTGGCTACTACGGCGAGCAGCGCCGCGTCATCAAGTCCGGTCATCTCCCTCGCCGCTACCTTCGATTACTTCCAAGGCGTCGCGCAGCACTTCTGCCTCGACACCAGATACGGACTGTGCGAACCGGGTCAGTGCTGCCGTCCTGTCGCCGGTCTGCTCCAGCGCGGTCAGCATCAGCTCGGTCACGTAGGTCTCGCGGGTAGCGGCGGGGCAGTAACGCCAGGCGCGCCCATCGCGCACCCGCCTGGCAAAGCCCTTTTTCGCGAGCCTGTCGAGCACCGTCATCACGGTG
>DASXZD010000089.1:0-78618 GCA_036502085.1 Streptosporangiaceae bacterium | reverse complement strand
CTGGGGCTGCTGGGGCTGCGGCTGCTGGGGAACCGGGCGGAGGCTGAGGTGGGCGCGATACGGCGTGCGCTGGGGCAGCGGCCGGTACGGCTGCTGCTCGGGGCCGGGCTGATCTCGCTGACCGGCGACTGGGTGCTGCGGGTGGGGCTGGCCTACTACGTTTACCGGCTGACCGGCTCGACGCTGGCCTCGGCGCTCATGCTGCTGGCGTCGTTCCTGCCGCAGATCGTGCTGGGCTCCCTGGCCGGGGTGTTCGTCGACAGGTGGGACCACCGGACCACGATGGTCGTCACGGACCTGCTGCTGGCCGCCGGCCTGCTGCCGCTCCTGGCCGTCCGGCACGCCGACAAGGTGTGGATCGTCTATGTGGTGATGGCGTGGGAGGGCTGCGTGCAGCAGTTCTTCGGGTCGGCCGAGCTGGCGCTGCTGCCGCGGCTGACCGACGACGCCCACCTGGTCACGGTCAACGCCCTCAGCGGGCAGAACGCCAGCCTGTCGCGGTTGGTCGGCTCGGCGCTCGGCGGCATCGCCGCGGCGGCCGGCGGCATCACGGCGGTGGCCCTGATCGACGCCGTGAGCTTCTGCGTTTCCGCGGCGGCGATCGCGCGGATCTCCGGCGGGCGGAGCGAGGCTCGCGAACGCAAAGCCGGCACCTCGGTCCGGCAGCGGGCCGGACGGCTGCGCGCCGAGTGGGCCGACGGGCTGCGGATCTCGGCGCGGCAGCGGGTGCTGCGGGTAATCATGATCTTCATGCTCGTCACCAGCGTGGGTGAAGGGATCATGAGCACGCTGTTCGCGCCGTTCGTCCGGTCGGTGCTGCACGGCAGCCCGGCCGGCTACGGCCTGGTCGTCTCGGCGCAGGCGGTCGGCGGCATCGTGGGCGGGCTGGCGGCCGCGCTGGTCGGCGACCGGTTTCCCGCGGCCCGCGTGCTCGGCTGGTCCGCGGTCGCGTTCGGCGCCATCGACCTGGCCATGTTCCTGTACCCGCTGGCCTGGGTCGCGGTCTGGCCAGCCGCTGTGTTCATGGTCGTGGTCGGCCTGCCCGGCGCGGTGCTGATCGCCGCGGCGATGACGCTGATCCAGCGCGCGACCGCCGACGGCCATCGCGGCCGGGTCTTCGGCGCGCTGACCGCCGTGGAGGGCGTCGCGCTCGTCGCGGGCACGATCGCCGCGGGGTTCGGGGGGCAGGTGCTCGGCATCGTGCCGGTCCTGGCCGTGCAGGGCGGCGGCTTCGTCGCGGCCGGCCTGCTCGTGCTCGTCACGCTCCGGCCCGGTGACCTCTCGCCCGCCGCCCGCCCCGCGGCCGCCGTGGAGCACGCCGCGGCGGCTGAGACCGAGCGCGGCTCAGTGACCGCGGAACGCCTCCTCTAGCCACCAGGAGCCGCGCTTGGCGGTGACCTTCGCGTCGATCACCAGCGGGCGCTCCCGCGGACCGTCCAGCCAGCGCTTCAGCTGCGCCAGGTCCTCCCGGCGGCGCACGGTCACCCCGTCGCAGCCGAACCCCCGGCCGATCTGCGCCAGGTCGGCCGGCGGGAAGGTCACCGTGTCCAGGGGGTGCCCGTCCGGGCGGAAGTGGTGGACCTCGGCGCCGAATGCCTCGTCGTCGTAGATCACGATCACCATCGGCAGCCCCAGCCGGACGACGGTCTCGAGCTCGCTGATCCCCATCAGCGCGCCGCCGTCGCCGAGCGCGGCGACGGTCAGCCGGCCGGGCCGGGCGATCGCGGAGCCGATCGCCGACGCCAGCCCGAGCCCGACCGACTGATAGGCCTGCGTGAAGCAGAAACCGTGCGTGTCGGGCACGGACAGGAACATGCTCGGGTAGCCCATGAAGTTGCCGGAGTCCACGGCCACGATCCGCTCCGCGGGCAGCAGGTCATCCAGCGCGATGGACAGCGTCCGCGAGTCGATCCGGTCCGGTTCGCCGTCGTCGGCGTAGGGAACCTCACGCCAGCGGCCCTCGCGGGCGATCCGCTCGCGCAGGGATGCCGTCCGGTAGCCGACGCCCTCGCCGTCCCGGCCCGGACCGCCAGCCGCAGCCCCGGCCCCGGGCCCCGCCGCCAGCGCGTCAGCCACCGCACGCGCGGTCGTCCCGGCGTCGCCCAGCACCCCGAGCTGCACCGGCCGGTGCGCCCCGATCGCCGCCGCGTCGTCGTCCACCTGGACGACCCGGCAGCCGGGAGCGATCAGCCTCCCGTGCCGCGTCGTCCACATGTTCAGCGAGCAGCCCCAGGCCACCAGCAGGTCCGCGCCGCCGATCAGCTCGGCGGCGAGCGGCGTCGCGAACCCGCCGCACACGTCCAGATCCCACGGGCCGCAGCGGAACAGGCCCTTGGCGGCGGCCGAGGTGGCCAGCAGCGCGCCGCACGCCGCGGCCAGCCGCTCCAGCTCAGGCCCGGCGCCCCGCGCCCCCCGGCCGGCCACGAATACCGGGCGTTCCGCCCCGGCTAGCAGCCCGGCCAGCGCGGCGGCGGCCCCGGCGGCCGGCGCGGCCGGCAGCAGCGGCAGCTCCGCGGGCACGGCCGGCGGGTCACAGGCAGCGGCCTGCACGTCGAGCGGCATCGCCAGCAGCACCGTGCGCCGCTGCCTGGCCGCGGTACGCCACGCGCGCACGGCGTCGGCCACCGCGGACTGCGGCGAGTGCAGCCGCTCCGGTACCGCGCCGACCGCGGCGGCGACCGCGGCCACGTCAATGCGGAAGTTGGACCGCACCGCGGCCCCGGCCACGTCGGGGGCGAGCACGACGAGCGGCGTGCGGCTCTTCGCCGCCTCGGTGATGCCGGTCAGCGCGTTGGTCAGGCCCGGCCCCTGGTGCACCGAAAGCAGTCCCGGCGTACCCGTCATCCTGGCCCACGCGTCGGCCATGCTGGCGGCGCCGCATTCGTGCCGGGCGGCGATGAACCTGACGCCGCGGGCTCGCAGCGCGTTGGTCACGTGGAAGTTGCCGCTGCCCACCACGCCGAACGCCGTATCGGCACCCAGCTCGGCCAGCGTGGCGGCGACCGCCTCCGCGACTAGCATCAGCCGCGGCCGGCCGGCTCGACCAGGGCGAGCGCCCGGCACGGGCTGCCCGACCCGCCGGTGATCGGCAGCGGGCCTGCGATCACCACGCTGCCCTGGGCGGGCAGCAGGGCCAGGTTGCGCAGCTGGGTGAGGCCGTACTTGCCCGCGCCGAGCAGCGACGAATGGCACGGGAACGGCGGGTCGAAGGAGTGCGCGGCGCCGGCGTCGGTGCCGACGGTCTCCACGCCGATCCCGATCACCGGCGCCTCGGCGGCCAGCCAGCGGGCGCATTCGACCGACATTCCCGGCGTGTGCGGGCCGGTCTCGCTGGCGTTGAGGAACTCGTCCTGGTCGTGCGAGCGGGCATCCCAGCCGGTCCGGTAGAGTAGCCAGCCGCCGGCCGGCAGCGGGCCGTGCTCGGCCTCCCAGCCCCTGATGTGATCCACCTCGAGCAGGAAGTCGGGGTCGGCCGCTGCCTGGCTGGTGAAGTCGAGCACGGCCGCGGGCGCGAGCAGCCTGGCCACCGGCACCTGCGCGACATCGTCGAGGTTCGCCCCGGTCACCCAGTGCACCGGCGCGTCGAAGTGGGTGCCGGTGTGCTCGCCGGTGCTGATGTCGTTCCAGTACCAGGCGGGGCCGCGCTCGTCGTACTTGCTGATCTCCCGCAGCGAGAACGCAGAAGTGTTTCCGAACGGCTCCGGCAACCTGATCACCGGCGTCGTCGCGCTGAGCGGCGCGGTGAGATCGACTACGGCGATGCTCTCGTTGCGGATCGCCTCGACGAGATCGGTGAGCACGGACATGACACGCCTCCTTGCGCTGACCGGCGGACTGCCCGCCAGAGGCAGAATAGTGAACATGGTGCTCCCCGTTCCCACCGCCCGCACCCTGGTGACCGACGACGGCGTCCCGATCGACGCGGTGCACCTGCCCGGCGACCAGGACCTGGTCTTCCTGGTCGCGCACGGCTTCACGCTGTCCTGGCAGCGGCCGGCCGTCTGGCGGATCGCGACCAGGCTGCGCAGGCTCGGCGGGGTGATCAGCTTCGACTTCCGCGGGCACGGCCGGTCGGGCGGCCTGTCCACCCTCGGCGACCTCGAGATCCGGGACCTGGACGTGGTGGTCAGGTACGCCAGGGAACTGGGCTACCAGCGGATCGCCGCCGTCGGGTTCTCGATGGGAGCGTCGATCGTGGTGCGCTACGCCGGGCTGGTCGGCGGGCTGGACGCGGCGGTGTCGGTGAGCGGCCCCGGGCACTGGTACTACCGGGGGACCGAGCGGATGCGCCGGGTGCACTGGGCGGTCGAGCGGCGGTCGGGACGGCTGCTGACCAAGCGGTTCCTGAACACCAGGATCAGCTCAGGCCGGTGGGATCCGGTGCCCATGCCGCCCGATGAGGCGGCCGCGCTCATCGCGCCCACCCCGCTGCTGATCGTGCACGGCGACGAGGATCCCTACTTCCCCGTGTACCACGCGCAGCGGCTGTACGACGCCGCGGCCGAGCCGAAGGATCTGTGGATCATTCCCGGTCTCGGCCACGCCGAGTCCGCGGCCAAGGCGCCGCTGGTGGACCGCGTCGGCATGTGGGTGGTGCAGGCGGTGGACAGCGCGCCGCCTCACCAGCTCGCGGGCAGCGGCATTCCCTCGGTGTAGCCGGCCGCGCTCTGCACCCCGATGACCGCGCGCTCGTGCAGTTCGGCCAGGTCCCTGGCACCCGCATAAGTACAGGCACTGCGCAGCCCCGCGGTGATCGCGTCGATCAGGTCCTCCACCCCCGGCCGCGCCGGGTCCAGGTACATCCTGGCCGCCGAGATGCCCTCCTCGAACAGTTCCTTGCGGGCGCGCTCGAACGGCGAGTCGCTGGCCGAGCGGAGCCGGACGGCCCGGGCCGAGGCCATCCCGAAGCTCTCCTTGTAGAGCCGGCCGTCGGCGTCCCTGAACGCGTCGCCGGGAGATTCGTAGGTGCCGGCGAACCAGGAGCCGATCATGACGGCGGACGCCCCGGCGGCCAGCGCCAGCGCCACATCGCGCGGATGCCTGACCCCGCCGTCGGCCCAGGCGTGCGCGCCCAGCCTGCGGGCCTCGGCGGCGCACTCGAGCACCGCGCTGAACTGCGGGCGGCCCACGCCGGTCATCATCCGGGTGGTGCACATGGCACCGGGCCCGACGCCGACCTTGATGATGTCCGCGCCCGCCGACACCAGGTCGCGGACGCCGTCGGCGGTCACCACGTTGCCCGCCGCCACCGGCACGTCGGGTCCGGCGTCCCTGACCGCGCGCAGCGCGCTGAGCATCTTCTCCTGATGGCCGTGCGCAGTGTCCACCACCAGCAGGTCGGCCCCGGCTTCGACCAGCAGCTTCGCCTTCAGGCCCGCGTCCCCGGTGATGCCGATCGCCGCCGCCACCCGCAGCCGGCCCGCGGCGTCGACGGCCGGCTGGTAGAGCGTGGCGCGCAGCGCGCCGGTCCTGGTCAGGATGCCGACGCACCGGCCGGCCTCGTCCACCACCGGGGCCAGCCGGTGCCTGCCCTCGTGCAGCAGGCCGAACGCGCGCTCCGGGTCCGTCCCGGCCGGCAGCGCAAGCACCTCGGTGGACATGATCTGGCCGAGCTGGGTGAACCGGTCCACGCCCTGGCAGTCCGCCTCGGTGACCACCCCGGCCGGGCGGCCGTCGTCGAGCACGATCACGGCGCCGTGCGACCGCTTGGGCAGCAGGGCCAGGGCGTCGCCCGCGGTGTCGGCCGGGCCGAGCGTGATCGGCGTGTCGCAGACCAGGTCCCGCTCCTTCACCCAGGAGACGACGTCCGCCACGACGTCGATGGGGATGTCCTGCGGCAGCACGGCCAGGCCGCCCCTGCGGGCCACGGTCTCGGCCATCCGCCGCCCGGAGACCGCGGTCATGTTGGCCACCACCAGCGGGATCGTGCAGCCGCTGCCGTCACGGACGGCCAGGTCCGCGTCTAGCCGGGACGAGACCGCCGACCGGCTCGGCACCATGAAGACGTCGCTGTAGGTCAGGTCGTGAGCGGGAACCGCATCGCCAAGGAAACGCACGTAATCGATTGTGCCTGCTGCCAGGCCATGCCCCGGCCCCCTATCCTGCTGCCGGTGAGCCATCCGGAGCCGCCTGACGTTAGCGCGCCCGGGCCGGCGGGCGCGCCGCGGACGCTGCGCCTCGGCCCGCTGGCGGTGCCGCCCGGGGCGTTCGCCATCATGGCGGTGGTCAACCGGACCCCCGACTCCTTCTTCGATAACGGCGCCACCTACGAGTTCGGCGCCGCTCTCGACGCGGCCAGCCAGGCGGTGGCCGACGGCGCCACGATCATCGACATCGGCGGGGTGAAGGCGGGCGACGGCGACGAGGTCGGCGTGGCCGAGGAGATCCGCCGGGTGGCCGGCCTGGTGGCCGCGGTCCGCGAACGCCACCCCGGCATCGCGATCAGCGTGGACACCTGGCGCGCCGAGGTCGGCACGGCCGTGGCCGACGCCGGCGCGGACCTGCTCAACGACGCCTGGGGCGGCTATGACCCGCACCTCGCGGCGGTCGCGGCGGAACGCGGGCTCGGCCTGGTCTGCTCGCACGCCGGCGGCCTCGAGCCGCGGACCGTCGCGCGCAACCCGGTCTACCCGGACGTGGTCGCCGAGGTGACCGGGTACGTGACGCGGGAGGCGGCCAGGGCCGTCGCGGCCGGGGTGCGGCCGGACGCCATCCTGATCGATCCCGCGCATGACTTCGGCAAGGACACCAGGCATTCGCTGGAGCTGACACACCGGCTCGACGTGCTGGTCGCGACCGGCTGGCCCGTCCTGGTCGCCGTCTCCAACAAGGACTTCATCGGCGAGACGCTCGCGCTGCCGGTAACCGACCGCATCGAGGGCACGATCGCCGCGCTGGCCATCTCCGCGTGGCACGGAGCGCGGGTCTTTCGCGTGCACGACGTGCCCGCCGCGAGCCAGACCCTGCGGGCCGTCGCCGCGCTCCGGTCTACTCGTTAGCCCGAGGATCCCGGCGAGTACCGCCGGACCGCGAGCCAGGAGCCTAGTTGCGGAAGGCGGCAAAGATGATCGCGGCGATCCGGTCGATCATCTCCTCGCGCGGCAGCCTGACTTCGACGCTGAACAGGAAGTTCACCCGCTCGAGCATCATCAGGCAGGCGACGGCGGTCAGCTCGGCATGCTCCACCCGCTCGGCGTCCGCCACCGTCATCCCGGTGGTCATCGCCTCGGCCAGCCGGAACATCAGCTGCAGCCCGTCGCTCCACATGTCGTCGCTGATCACCTCGGCCTGGGTGAGCACCCGCAGCACCGCCGCGTGCGCGGCGTAGGTGTCGCAGAACTTCCCCACCCAGGCGCGCAGCGCGGCCCGGCCGGCGTCGTTCTGCGTGACCACAGGAAAGTCGCCGGTGACCACTTCCATGTCGCGGAGCGCATCACGAAGCAGCGTGCTGAACAGGTCTTCCTTGTTCTTGAAGTACAGGTAGAACGTGCCGTGCGAGGTGCTCGCCCGCTTGACCACGTCGTCCACCCTGACCGCTTGGAACCCGTTCAGGTGGAACTCTTCCATGCCGGCGTCGAGCAGCCGGCGCAGCGTCTGCCTGCCCTGCGCGCCGAGCTCGCGCTCCTGCGCCGGAATGCCACCGCCGTGCGACTGCCTGGGGTGCTCGCGACCGGGCGCCGGGCGGCCCGCCGCCAGCCCGCTGGCCTTCTCCCGGCTGGGTATGCGGCTCGCGGCGTCGTGGCCGGCTTCCTGGCTCATACCGGCGAGGGTAGCTTGTCCTGTGGTGGGTTCGGGCGATAATCCCGCCGGGCGGGTTGACGGGGCGGCCGGAAATTTACCCCAGCCGCCTGGCCCCCAGCAGCCCCGCGGCCAGCGCGACCGTCCCGCAGCAGAGCGCCCAGGCGTACCCCCAGTGGGCACCGTGAGCGTCGATCAGGCGGCCCGCCACCGGCGGTCCGACGGCCAGGCCGACACCGATCGCGGTGGACAGCAGCGACATGCCCTCGGTCAGCAGCCCGCGCGGCACCCGGCGCTCGATCAGGCTGAACCCGGCGATCAGGGTGGGCGCGATGAAGAGGCCGGAGAAGAAGATCACGACGAACAGCAGCGGCACGCTGGAGATGGCCCACAGCGGCGCCACCCCGACGGCGGTGCCCGCCAGCGTGATGAGGAACCTGCGGTGCAGCGGCGCCCGCCAGGCCCTGGCCCCGTACCAGAGCCCGCCGACCGCGCTGCCGAACGCGTAGGTGCCGAGCACCAGGCCGGTCAGCGGCTTGTGGTGGTGCTGCGAGCAGAACGCGACCGTCGACAGGTCGATCGTGCCGAACATCGCGCCCAGCCCGGCGAAGATCGCCATGATCACCGGCATGCCCGGCACGGCCCTGGCGCGGCCGCCCCTGCGCGTTCCCGGCCGGGGCGGCGGCTCGGTCCGGCGCTGGGGCAGCAGCAGCAGCGTACCGGTGACGGTCAGCGCCGTGGCCACCGCGATCCCGGCTACCGGCAGGACCTGGGTGGCCAGGATCGTCACCACGGCGGGCCCGGTGACGTAGATCAGCTCGTCGGCGACGGACTCGAACGAGAAGGCCGTGTGCAGCAGCGGCGAGTCGCCGAGCAGCGAGCTCCACCTGGAGCGCACCATCGAGCCGAATGAAGGCATCGTGGCGCTGAACAGCGCCCCGGTCACGAACAGCGTCCACAACGGGGCGCGCAGTTGGGCGCACGCGATGAAGGCGGCCGACGAGGCGACGAACGCGGCCGACAGCGGGCGGAGCACCCGCCGCTGGCCGGCCCGGTCGATCAGCCTGCCGAGCCGCGGCGCGGCGAACGCGAAACACAGCGAGCCGGTCGCGGCGACCTCGCCCGCCGTCGCGTACCGGCCGGTCGCGGCCGTGACGACCAGCACGATGCCGAGGCCGACCATGGATATCGGGATGCGGCCGATGAAGCACGCGACGAAGAAGCGGCGGGCGCCGGGCACCCGGAAGATCTCGGAGTACTTGCTGGTGGCGATGCGGTCGGCGACGGAGCGCCTGCGATCACACTCAGTCCTGACTCCCATCACTCAGTGCAACCTCCACTATGGGAGTATATGGTGCTGCTATGGTGAGTCTGCCGTGAGACGTCCGATGCCCCGCAGAGCCTCCGCAGTTGTCGCCGTTGTCGCGATCGCGCTCGGCACGGTCGCGGGGAATTCTCCCGCGGCCTTCGCCAAGACCCGTCCGGTGACCACCACGCTTACCTCGGTGCGGATCTGGCTGCCGTCGCCCGGCTCGGCCGCGGCGCCGGCTGCCAAGCCCGCGGGCACGACCGCGGGCGCGGTGCCGATGAACCGGGTCGTGCTCCCTGACCTGTTCGCGGTGGCGAAGCACGAGATCACCGCCGCTCAGCTGGCGAAGCTGGCCAGGCTGCGCACGGTGCGGAACGTGATCGCGGTGGACGGGGGAGCGGTCCGGATCAACGGCCGGCTAGTGAACGTCATCGGCACGAACCTGGCGGCCTTCCGCTCCTGGACCCCGCCGCAGACAGCCGCCCGGCGCGGCATCTGGGCGGCGCTGGGCGGCGGCGGGTTCGTCACGTCGGCCGCCACCGCGAAGCGGCTGCGGCTGCGGACCGGCACCAGCTACCAGGTCGCGGCGGCCAGCAACCCCGACATCACGTTCGGCGGGACGGCCGCCTTCGGCGTCCCCGGAGTGGACGCCCTGGTCAGCGCCAAGACCTCGAAAGAACTCGGCCTGGTACCCGCTCTCGGCGTGCTGATCAGCGCGCCCGGCGCGAGCCTGGCCACGCTGACCGGCCAGGTGCGCGCCGTGCTCGGCACGCAGAAGAGCCAGTTCGTCAGCCTGCGATCCGCCAGCCAGCCGTCGCAGGCCGGGCAGCTTCCCGTCGACGGGAACGTGCCGAGCGGCCGGCCGGCCAGCTATCTGGATCTCTTCCGCGCCTCGGCCAAGATGTACTGCCCGGGCCTGTCCTGGACGGTGCTGGCCGCGATCGGCCAGATCGAGAGCGGCGACGGGGCGAACAACGGGCCGTCCTCGGCCGGCGCGCTCGGGCCGATGCAGTTCATGCCAGCCACCTGGAGCTTCTGGGGAATCGACGGGTTCGGCGATACCGGCACGCCCAACATCATGAATCCTTACGATGCGGTGCCGGCCGCGGCGCGTTACCTGTGCGCGTACAGCCCGGGAAGCAGCGCGGCTAACTTGTCGGCTGCGATCTTTGGCTACAATCACGCATCGTGGTACGTGGCCGAGGTTCTCGCGCTTGCCCACGAGTACGCGCAGGTATACGGCTGAGCCGGCCTTGCATGCTTGGTGACCTTCGGTCACCGGCGCCGTGGGCCACAGTGCCAGCCCGGGGGGACGACCCCCCGGACCCCCCGATACGACGGCTTCGCCGTCGCCGACTCGTGCCTGGCTGACGCATGGCGGGCTACGACGCTTTCCTGCTGGTCTCGTTCGGCGGGCCTGAGGGCCGCCAGGACGTCATCCCGTTCCTTGAGAACCTCACCCGGGGCCGCCGGGTTCCCCCCGAGCGGCTGGCCGCGGTGGCCGAGCACTACTTCGCGGTCGGCGGCGTCAGCCCGATCAACCAGCAGTGCCGGGACCTGCTCGCCGCCGTCGGCAAGGACTTCGCGGCCAGCGGGCTCGATCTCCCGCTGTACTGGGGAAATCGGAACTGGCACCCGTTCCTCGGCGACACGGTCCAGGCGATGGCCGCCGCCGGGGTCACCCGCGCCCTGGCCTTCGTGACCTCCGCCTACGGGTCGTACTCCAGCTGTCGGCAGTACCTGGAAGACATCGAGCGGGCCCGCGGCCAGGCCTCCGCGGCGGGGCTGGCCGCGCCGCGGATCGACAAGATCCGGCACTACTTCAACCACCCCGGGTTCATCGAGCCGGTGGCCGACGCGGTACTGGCCGCGATCGGGCGGCTGCCCGCGAACCTCAGGGACCGCGCCCCGCTGGTCTTCACCGCGCACAGCATCCCGGAGACGATGGCCGCCGACAGCGGGCCGCCCGGCGGCCGCCCGCCGCCCGGGCGGTACGTGACCCAGCTCGCCGAGGCGTCCCGGCAGGTCGCCGCGCGGGCCGGCGGCCGGCCGTGGCGGCTGGTCTATCAGAGCCGCAGCGGCTCGCCCGCTCAGCCCTGGCTCGGTCCCGACGTCGGCGAGCACCTGGCCGGGCTGGCCGCCTGCGGCGGGCGGGCAGCGGTGCTGGTCCCGGTCGGCTTCATCTCCGATCACATGGAGGTCCGGCATGACCTGGACACCGAGGCCGCCGCGACCGCCGCGCGGCTCGGGCTGCGGCTGGAGCGCGCGGCCACGCCCGCGGCCGACCCCCGGTTCGTCTCCATGATCACCGAGCTGGTGCGGGAACGCCTGGACGGCGCGCCGCGCCGGGCGCTCGGCGGCCTCGGCCCGGCCAGCGACACCTGCCCGGCCGGGTGCTGTCTGCCCGCCGCACCCGCCGCACCCGCCGCACCCGCCTCGGCCAGGACGTGAGCGGCCAGGCCGCGGCCGTCGGCCCGGACCCGCGCCAGCTGCTCGCGCTGGCTGAGGCCGCCGCCACGGAGGCGGCCGGCATGCTCGCCGCCCGCCGCGCCGAAGGCCGCCCCGGCGTCGTCGCCACCAAGTCGAGCCCGACCGACGTCGTGACCGAGGCGGACCGCACCGCCGAAGCCATGATCATCAACCGGATCACAGCCGAGCGCCCCGGCGACGCCTTCCTGGGCGAGGAAGGCGGCTCGCGCGCCGGTGGCCGGGCCGGGGCGGCCCGGGTCCGGTGGATCGTGGACCCGCTCGACGGCACGGTCAACTACCTGTACGGCCTGCCCGACTTCGCGGTCAGCATCGCCGCCGAAGTCGGCGGCCAGATCGTGGCGGGCGTGGTGCACCTGCCCGAACGCGGCGAGGTGTTCACCGCCGTGGCCGGTCACGGCGCCTGGCTGCGGGCCGGGCGGCGGCAGGCCGGCCCGCTGCGGTGCAACCAGGGCGTCCCGCTGGCCCGCGCGCTGGTGGCCACCGGGTTTGGCTATGCGGCGGGCCGGCGGCAGATCCAGGGCGAGGTGGCCGGCGCTCTGCTGCCGCTGGTGCGCGACATCAGGCGCGGCGGCTCCGCCGCGGTCGACCTCTGCTCGGTCGCGGCAGGCCGGGTGGACGCCTACTATGAGCGCGGCGTGAACTACTGGGACATCGCCGCCGGCGGCTTGATCGCCCGCGAGGCGGGAGCCAGGATGGGCGGGCTGTCCGGCCGGCCCGCCGGGCCCGAGCTGACCATCGCCGCGGGCCCCGGCCTGTTCGGCGAACTGCACGACCAGCTTGAGCGGCTCCGCCCGCTGCGGGACGCGTGATTGCCGCCGGACGGACACGCCCGGAGACGAGATCAGGCCGCGAGAACAGGCGTATGACCTGGGCGGACACGGAAATGACGTGTCTATCTCCTGGGTTACGTGTGCGGGGCGGCTGAACGTGACAGAATTCGCCGCCTGAATCGGGCACAACTACGGCTTCCCGAGCGTTACACCCGCGCGACGAGGCATGACGAAGGAGGGGGGAGGTCGGATGGCCACCGACTACGACAGCCCGCGAAAGACAGATGAGGACCTGTCCGAGGACAGCCTGCAGGAACTCCAGGCCCGCCGGATGGACAAGTCGTCGAGCACCATTGACGTCGACCCAGACGACGTGGCGGAGTCACTGGAGCTCCCCGGTGCCGATCTGTCTAACGAGGAGCTTTCGTTTCAGGTAATTCCGCGACGGGAGGACGAGTTCACCTGTTCGCGTTGTTTTCTTGTGCACCACAGGAGCCAGCTTGCCGAGGACAAGAAAGGCAAGCTGGTCTGCCGGGAGTGCGCGGCGTGACCCCCGTGGCGTGAATACGCACGGGGACATGGTGACCCTGGGCCGGGCCGGCCCCGAGGTATCGCGGGCCGGCCTCGGCCTGACGGGCCGGATGCGGAACCGCCGGATCCTCCGTCAGACGGCCGGCGCGCCCGTGCCCCGGTAGCTGCCCGCGATCTCGCGCAGCCTGGCGTGCGCTCCGTCCATCACCACGCCCGGCGGCAGGTAGCGCTTGGCCAGCTTGGCCACGCTGGTGTAGTTCGGGTCGCAGACGTTGGCCAGCGGCGACTCGATTGCCTGCGTGATCAGTTGGTAGGCATCCAGCGGATCGAGGCCGAAGCCCGCCAGCCACTGCACGACGTCGAGTTGCGCGATGCGGAATGCGTCCTCCAGCGGCCGGGCGGAGCCCGCGGACATGATGTGCGTGTCGGACTCCAGGCGCGGCCACGGGCACGGCGCGCCCTTGACCAGGTCGACGGCGATGACCGTGTTCATCGCCGTCTCGACCGCCACCCCGCAGGTCTCGCCCTCGCCCTGGCGGGCGTGCCCGTCACCCAGCGACAGCATCGCGCCTGCCACGTTCACGCCCAGGTAGCAGGTGACGCCGGCCCGCATCTCCGGCGTGTCCATATTTCCGCCGAACGATTCGGGTACCAGCGCGCTGCGCACCTCGAGGTTGGCCGGGGCTACCCCGATCGTGCCGTGCATCGGGTCAAGCGGCAGGTCCACGGTGAAGTCGCCGCGCCTGGCGCTGAACCGGCAGGTGCGGCGGTCTAGATCCAGCTGCCAGATCCAGACGACCTCAGGCAGCGGCTCCTGCAATAGCGCGGTCACGTGCGTCCCGGTCAGCGCGCCGAACAGCGGCACGGTGGTGGACGCGCCCCAGTCCCTGGCCGGCTCGATCGAGACGAAGTGCACGGCCAGCGTGTCGCCGGGCTCGGCGCCCTCGATGTAGAACGGCCCGGTCTGCGGGTTGAGGTAAGGGAACTCGCATACCTCGGAGACCAGGTCACGTTCGGACCTGACCCGGCCCGCGAAGCAGTCCTCGGTGTACAGCTCGAGTACGGCCGGGGGCGTGATCCTGGCCACCGGCGCGGCGCCGCCGAAGGTCCAGGCGTACTGGCCGGGCTCGGGCCGGAACGTGATGACCTGGGTCACTGCGGTTCCTCCAGGTGGACCAGGCCGACTTCGGCTATCCGCTGCGGATCGCGGACGTTCAGATAGATCAGGTAGGCCAGGCCGGCCACCATCCACCCGGCCACGCCCGGGCCCATGTACGACAGCGGCGGGGGCAGCGCGGCGACGAAGGAGAATGCCCGGATGCCCGCCGCGGTCAGCCAGGCGGGCACGAACGCGGCTATGCCGAGCAACGGGATGATCAGGTGCAGCACCGGGTTCCAGCGGTCGCGGTGCCGGGCAAAGTAGCCGATGCAGGCCGCGTTCATCACGATGTAGATGGCGACCAGCACGATCACGATGCCGGTGCCGACCATCGCGAACGCGGTCACCGGGTCATAGCCGAGCCCGAGGCCGAGCGTGACCGCGATCGTCACCCCGAAGGCGGTCACGATCGCGGCGGTGGGGGAGCGGTGCCTGGGGTGCACCAGCGCGAACAGCCGCGGGAAGGCGCCGATCCGGCCCATCGCGTAGGCGGTGCGGCTGGAGACGTTGATGCCGGCGTTCGCGTTGGCGATGGTCGAGTTCACGATGGCCAGGAACACGAAGAACCAGAACAGGCCGTAGAGGCTGCGGGCCATCCCCTCCCACGAGGCGGAGCCGGAGCTGCTGAAGCCGGTGAACCGGCCCGGGCCGAACGCGACGTCGGCCGCGTAGGTGGTGAAGATGTACAGCACGCCGATGCAGAGCGTGGCCAGCAGCACGGCCCGCTGGATGGTCCGCTTCGGATCGCGGGCCTCCTCGGCGAGCGGGGCCGCACCCTCGAAGCCGCCGAACGCCAGCAGCGTGTACACCGAGCCGCCGATCACGCCCGAGATGCCGCGGAAGCCGCCGGGCGTGTGACCGGTGCCGAACACCGACCAGGAGTTGTGTCCGCCCGCGTGCACGATGAGGAACACCGCCAGCACAAGGAACACGGCGATCTCGGAGATGCCCAGGACCGTGCCCAGCCGCGCCGACGTGCGGATGCCATAGAACCCGGCGACCAGCACGATGACCGCGCCGGCCAGCGACCACGGCCACCACAGGTTCGCCGGGTAACCGTGGAATTCTGAGTTGATGGTGGACGCGGTGGTGAAGCCGAGCTGCAGCAGCACCAGCGGCGGGATCAGCGCGCCCACAAGCACGTACCCCCAGGCCACCAGGAATCCGGCCGCCGGGTGCAGGCCGCGGGCAGCGTACGTGGCCAGCGACCCGGCCGCCGGCAGCCGGGCGGCCAGCAGCCCGATGCAGGATGCGCAGAGCAGGCAGGCGATCAGGGCGAACACCACCGACAGCGGCAGCGAGCCGCCGGCGAACGCGGCCCCGGCCGGGATCGAAGCCGCGATGGCCGCCCCTGGCGCCATGTCGGTAATGCTCTGGAACAGGACCTCGCGCAGCCCGATGGCGTCGCGCCGCAGCCCGGGCGTCCCGGTCTGGGGTTCTTCCTGAGATGCTCCTGCCCTGGGTGTCGCTGTCATCGCCGCACTCCCGCCGCGTTGTGCCGTCGCGGTGATGATCTCATGCCCCATCCGGTTAGTGCAGGCCCACAATGCACACGATTGTCCGGCGAAGCGGATGCTGCTGGGTTCCCGCCGGACGGCGGTCGCGCCTACGATGCGAGTGACCGAGCGGAAGGGAGCGGTCACGATGCGGGAGCGCGACAGCCGTCCGCGAGACGACCCGGGTGAGCCCGGCGGCCGCCCGCCCGGTTCGTCCGACGAGCTCAGGCGCAGGCTGGCGCAGTTGCCGGCCAGCCACCCGTCCTCGCCGTGGTACCGGGAGAAACCGCCGCCCGGGCCCGGCCGCGATCGGGCCGGGCGGGACGGCGAAGGCCCGCCCGAAGGGCCTCGCGCGCAAGCGAGGGATCGCTGGGCCGGCGAGGGCAGGCGCGTGGCCCCGCACCGTTCGGAAGAAAAGGTTTCTGCCGAGGGCGGCGCGGACGGGAAGCGCGGACGCCAGCCAGCCACGGCCGCCGACGGCCGCCGGACGGACGCGGGGGGCGGGCTGGCCGCGGGGATCGGCCGATTGCTGACCGGCGGCGGGGACCGCGGCGACCGCGACGCGCTGTGGGAACTGGCGGCCAGGCTGGACGCGGCCAGCCGTGCCCGGCGCGATGGGCGGGATGGGCGGGCGCGCGGGCCTGGCCCGGCGCAGCGGCGCGAGCCCTACCGGCCGTGGTTCGCCGACAGCACCGGCGGCGAGCTGTGGCTCAGCGCCGAGCATACGGGGGACCCCTGGTACACCGGCGACGGCCGGCCCTGGGGCGGTTAGCTCCGGCTGAAGGTGGCCGGATCGGCCTGCTGCGTGGGCAGCGAGACCGCGGCGGTGACGTCCCCGGCGAGCCGCAGGCTGTCGCCGTCCGCGAGCCTGACGTCCACGTCGGGCAGCACCCGGTCGCCGTTCACCCAGGTGCCGTTGGTGGAGTGCTCGTCCCGGACGGTCGCGTGCCCAGCGTCGTCCACCGACACCGTGGCGTGCCGCCGGGAGACGTTCTCGAACTTGGCGAACGCCGCGGCCACCAGCGACTCCTGCGGGTCCCGGCCGAGCAGCAGCGACGTTCCCGCGGGAACATCCACGTTGCCAGTGGGGAAGATCAGCCGCAGCACCGCCGGGGAGATCCGCCGCGCCGCCCGGGGCAGCGGCTGCCCGCAGTGCGAGCACCTGATGTCGGCCGGGTCGGTGACCGCGGTGCCGCAGTTCGCGCAGTCCCTGACCGCGCCGTCACGCCTGAGCTGCGCTTGCATGAGGGTCGGCGGCGTGGCCTGATCCTCATCGAGTGCGCCCGGCCTGGGCAGGTTAGCACCGCAGGTGAAGCAGATGAGGTCGTCTGGCTGGACCCCCGCGGCACAGACCGGGCAGGTCAAGGTCGGCATGTCGTCCTCCACGACGGCGGATCTGTGCACGAGAGCGTAGCGTCCGTCGGCGGCCAGCCCGCAACCGGGCGGCAACGCCATGCCCGCACCTTACGCCACGGTGGGGAGCGGATGAGCCGCCCGCGTACGATGGGGCGGTCACGAAGGGGCAAGGGACGGACATGATCAGCTATCAGCTCAATGACGAGCATTCCGAGCTCCGCGCGACCGTCGCCGAGTTCGCCCGGGACGTGGTGGCGCCGGTCATCGGCGACTACTACGAGCGGGGCGAGTTTCCGTACGAGATCATCGCCCGGATGGGGAAGCTCGGCCTTTTCGGGCTGCCTTTTCCCGAGGAATTCGGCGGAATGGGCGGCGACTACTTCGCGCTCTGCCTGGCCCTCGAAGAACTGGCCAGGGTGGACTCTTCGGTCGCCATTACGCTCGAGGCGGGGGTGTCGCTTGGCGCGATGCCGATCTACCGGTTCGGCACCGACGAGCAGCGCCGCCGGTGGCTGCCCGAGCTGTGCGCGGGGGAGCGGCTCGCGGCGTTCGGGCTGACCGAGCCGGGCGGCGGATCGGACATTCCCGGCGGGATGCGCACGACGGCGCGGCTTGATGGCGGGGAATGGGTCATCGACGGCTCGAAGTCGTTCATCACCAACTCCGGCACGTCGATCACGTCGGTCGTCACCGCGCTCGCGATCACCGGGACCAGGGACGGCGGCGGCAAGGAGATCTCCGCGATCATCGTGCCGGCCGGCACGCCCGGGTTCACCTCGGGGCGCAAGTACTCCAAGGTCGGCTGGTGCGCCTCGGACACCAGGGAGCTCTCGTTCGCGTCCTGCCGGGTGCCGGCCGGCAACCTGCTCGGCCGCGAGCGCGGCCGCGGCTACGCCCAGTTCCTGCAGATCCTGGACGAGGGCCGGATCGCGATCGCGGCACTGTCTACCGGGCTGGCCCAGGGCTGCGTGGACGAGTGCCTGCGGTACGCCGGCGAGCGGGAGGCGTTCGGCCGCCAGATCGGCCACTACCAGAGCATCCAGTTCAAGATCGCGGACATGGAAGCGCGGGTGCACGCGGCCAGGCTCGCCTGGTACGACGCCGCCGCGCGGCTGGTGGACGGCCAGCCGGTCAAGCGGCAGGCGGCGATCGCGAAGCTGACCGCGTCCAATGCGGCGATGGACAACGCCCGCGACGCCACGCAGATCTTCGGCGGCTACGGGTACATGAACGAGTTCCCCGTCGCCCGGTTCTACCGCGACGCCAAGGTGCTGGAGATCGGCGAGGGAACCTCTGAGGTGCAGCGGCTGATCATCGCCAGGGAACTGGGCCTGACCGACAGCAAGTAGCCTGCGGGGCCTGCGGGCCTGATCAGCTGGCCCGGGTCAGTGGAAGAGCATGATCTGGATGCTGATCGGGCCGCTCAGGATGCCGAAGTTGGCCATCAGGTTGGCAACACGCTGGACGCTGTCGGCATTCACCGACGTCGGGTACTGCCCGACGGTGACCATCGAGGCCGTCTCCGCGGCCATGCCGCTGTACTGCGCCAGCACTGACTCCACGTGCCCGCCCGCCACGGCATCGCCCTGTGCCGCCAGCAGGACTGACCGGAAGGCGCGCAGCGTGGCCGCTTCCCTGCGGGCGAACGAGGGCGAGGTGAAGTAGCCCGACAGCGGGAGGTTGGCGGTCTGCCCGGTGAGCGAGTCGGTTACCTCTACCGCGCCTACCTGGCTTTCGGCCTGGAAGATGGTCGGCTCGGTGGCCAGGATGGCGTCCACCTGATGGCTCTTCAGCGCGCCGACCAGACCGGTCGCCTGCATCGGCTGCCAGCGCACGGTAGTCAGGTCGACCCCGTCGTTCTGCAGCACCGACTGCGTGGCCAGCGTGGGCAGGCTGTACGGCACGCTGGCGTTGAACGGGATCTTGTCCGGCACCGCCGTGCCGATCGTCTTGCCCGCCAGGTCCTGCGGGCTCGTGATCCGCGAACCGGGCAGGGTGAGAACCTCCATGACGTTTGGCGCCCCGTCGTAGCCGTCGGCGACCAGCAGCAGGTTGGGCACGTTGCTCTCGGCGAACAGGAAGTCGGCGTAGCTGCCTGCCGCGACATCGACCGTGCCCGAATGCAGGGCCTGCAGTTCCTCGGTGACCGAGGTGTAGTCCCTGATGTTGACCTGCAGGCCGGCCTGGCTGAACATTCCCTCCCTGGCCGCCAGGTACAGCGGCGCATTGTCGATCCCGGGTATTGCGGCCACGGTGATCGGCGCGAACTTGGCTGACCCGGAATGACCCGAGCCGCCGGACCCGGACACGTGGCAGCCCGCGGCGAGCAGCGTCACGGCAAGCGCGGCGGGCGCGGCAGCAACGAGCCGGCCGATGCGGCGCCAGACCGGCAAGCCGCTGCCTTCGGGCGCGGGGCCGCCAGGCGGAAACCTCATCGCCCTCCTCAGGCACAGGCGAACGTAACGGAGGAGTTGAACGTAACGGAGGAGTTCCGGAACGAGATGAGAGTACCCTACGGCTGACAGGTTGTACGGAAAACGCCGGGTAACGTCCAATTTACCTGGTCATAAGCTATTTGACGTTGGATGGCCGGTTACACGTTAGAGTTAACCAACTGGCCGCGCTACTGTGCCGCGTCGACGGGAATGTCGCCTTGGAGGGGGTGCGTGATGCCGCTCCCGACACAGGAGCGCCAGGCACGGTGGTCCGCCACCGTCGCCAGGTGAGGGGTGAAGACACTGTGCGGTCAAGACGCATGAGGGTGCGCCGTGTCCCGCCTGAGCCGGCCGGCGAACCGCCTGCCGGCGCAGAGTCCGGCGGCCGTGCGTCCCCAGCGGCGGTATCGGCCTTCGTCGCGCCCGGTGACGCTTCTGCGGCCGGCCCATCGTCCGACGGCGATCAGGACGGGCGCGCAGGTGAATCCGCCCCGGCCAGCCCGCTACCCGGCAAGGGCAGCCGCCGCTCGCTGAAGAACTGGCGAGTCCGCTCCAGGGTCCTGCTGCTCGTCGCGATCCCGACGCTGGCCGCCCTGGTTCTCGGCGGCTTCCGCATCGTCTCGTCGCTGCAGAGCGCTCAGGTCTACCAGCGGGTGCACCAGCTGGCCCTCCTGGGCGGCGACGTGACCACGCTGGCCCAGGATCTGGAGAACGAGCGAGACCAGACCGCCTTCTACATCGCGCTCGGCAGCGACGACGGCCGGTCCGATGCGCTGAGCGTTCCGGCCAGCCAGCAGACCTCGGTGAGCCCGCAGCTGGCCGTGGTCCAGCAGAAGTGGGCCGCCACGAACGCGGTGGCGGCCACGGTGCGCAGCCTGGCCGGCCAGATCGGCGGCTCCTACTCCGCCCAGACGCAGGCGAGCGCGGCGGCCGTGCAGCAGGCCATTGCCCCCGCCAGCCTGGCCAACCTGCGGGCGGCCTCCACCCAGACCGAGCTGCCCGCGCTCGTGGTCGTCCAGAAGTACGCCGAGACGATCGACGCCGTGCTCGCGCTGAACGCCGATATCGCGCAGGGGGCCGGCGACCCGCAGCTCGCCCAGACCGTCAGCGTGCTCGGGCTGGTCTCCGCGATGAAGGAGGAGGCCTCGCAGCAGCGGGCGCTCATCTCCGCCGCGCTGATCGCAGGCCGGTTTGGCCCCGGGCAGCTGACCGCGCTGCAGAACGCCATCTCGGCTCAGCAGAGCAACCTGCAGGAGTTCGATGTCAGTGCCACCCCGGACCAGCTGCAGCTCTGGAACGCCAGCGTGTCCCGGTCTGATGACAGCCAGACGAGCTCGGACGAGCTGCAGGCGCAGACGCTCGCCGCCCAGGGCAGCGGATCGCTGTCCAGCGACCCGACCAGCGCCCAGGACTGGTACGACTCCATGTCCGGCACCATCCAGTCGCAGATGGGCTCGGTCGAGCATCAGCTGGGCCAGTCGGTCGTCGACCGGGCCGAGCTGCTGCGCAAGAACGCGATCATCTCCGCCGCGATCATCGGCGCCATCGTGTTCCTGCTGCTCGCGCTGGCGACGTTGCTCACCGTGATCGTGGCCCGCTCCATGGTGCGGCCGCTGCGTCGGCTGCGCGCCGACGCGCTGCGGGTCGCCGGGGTGCGGCTGCCGGAGATGGTGCGCCGGCTGAGCGAGTCCGACGGCGACGACGCCCGGCCTGACGTCGAGCCGATCGACGTGGACTCGACCGACGAGATCGGCGAGGTCGCGCGCGCGTTCGACCAGGTGCACAGCGAGGCGGTCAGGCTGGCCGCCAACGAGGCCAGGCTGCGCGGCAACGTCAACGCGATGTTCATCAACCTCTCGCGGCGCACCCAGTCCCTGGTGGAACGCCAGATTCACCTGATTGACGACCTGGAGCAGGGCGAGCAGGACTCCGAGCGGCTGGGCAGCCTGTTCCGCCTGGACCACCTCGCCACCCGGATGCGGCGCAACTCGGAGAACCTGCTGGTGCTGGCCGGCCACGAGGCCTCGCGCCGGTGGAGCCAGCCTGTGGCCCTGGTCGACGTGCTGCGCGCGGCGGTCTCGGAGATCGAGCAGTACGAGCGGGTCTCGCTGAACGTGCAGCCGGGGATCGCGGTCCGCGGCCAGGTCGTCAACGACGTCGTCCACCTGCTGGCCGAGCTGGTCGAGAACGCCACATCGTTCTCCTCGACCGAGGCGCAGGTCAACGTGTCCGGTCACCTGCTCAACAGCGGCGGCGTGCTGCTGGACATCACCGACCAGGGCGTGGGCATGGCGGCCGACGAGATGGCGCACGCGAACTGGCGGCTGGACAACCCGCCGGTGGTAGACGTCGCGGTCTCCCGCCGGATGGGTCTGTTCGTGGTGGCCAGGCTGGCGTCGCGGCACGGCATCAGGGTGCGGCTGCGGCCCGCTCCGTCGGGCGGGATGACCGCCCTCATCTGGCTGCCCGACGAGACGATCACGCACGAGGCGTCCGGCGCGCCCGCCGGGCTGCGGCGGTTCGAGGTGGACACCGCCGCGGCGCCCATCTCCGGATTCGTGCCCGCCGATAACGACCTCATCGACGACGCCGGGCGATCCGCCGCTCAGGAAGCCGTGGCCGCCGCGCGGGTGCCCCGCTTCACGGCGTTCGGCGCCCGCGCCGAAGATGAACGGCTCGACGTTCCCGAGCAGGGGGCCGGCGACCACGATCTTGACCCGGTGTTCGGCGCACCACCGGCGGGACGGACCGGCGACGTCGCCACGGCGGCCCCGTGGGACGACCTTGCTTCGGCGGACGCGGTCAACGGCTCGGGCGCAGCCGACAGTGCCGCCCCGGCCTACCCGGTCGATGATGCCACCGCCGCCTACCCGGCCATCGATCTCGGCGCTGGCTCTGGCACAGGCGCGGGCGCTGGTACCGGCGTCCTGCCGAGCCGTGACCCCGGCCAGTCCGGCGGCATCGGCCCGGCCAGCGAGAACGGCACCGCAGGCATCAGGGAAGACCTGGAGCAGCGCTTCGGGCTGTCCCCGCGGACCGGCTCGCGTCATGCCGACCGGGAGTCCCCGGCCGACGAGGTGATCGTGCCGCCCGCGATGACCGCGGGCGAAGACAACCGGCTGCCCATCTTTGAGTCCGTCGAGTCAGACTGGTTCCGCCGCGGCAGGCATGAGGCCAGCCCCGCAGCGCTGGACGAGGTCGAGCCAGTCTCCGAGACGGCGGAGATCGCCACCGGCTGGAGTTCGCCTGCCGACGACGGCTGGCGAGCCGCGGAGGCAGTGGAGACACCGACCGCGGCCGGAGTTACCTCGGCAGGCTTGCCCAAGCGTGTTCCGCAAGCAAACCTGGTGCCAGGCGGGGTAGCCGAACCGAAGGGGGGATACGCGCCGGGGCCGGTCCGCAACGCTGCGGCGACCCGGCAGCGGATGGCGAGCTTCCAGCGCGGTGCGCGTGAGGGGCGCGCGGCACTGCGCAGCGATGATGAGTCACCTGGAACCGAAAGTGAGGAAACCTCGTGAATCCGGTAGTCCAGCCCCTCAGGGACCTGAGCTGGCTGCTGACCAACTTCGTCGAGCGGGTACCCGCCGTTGCCCATGCGGTCGTGGTCTCGTCCGACGGACTTCCCCTGGCCTGCTCCCAGGGTTTCCCGCCAGACCGGGTGGACCAGCTTGCCGCGGTCACGTCCGGCCTCACCAGCCTGACGCACGGGGCGGCGCGGGTATTCGAGGGCGGGACCGTTACCCAGACGGTGGTAGAAATGCAGCGCGGCCTGCTGATCGTGATGTCGATCAGCGATGGCTCGACCCTCGCGGTGCTGGCTGCTGCCGATTGTGACATGGGCCTTGTGGCCTACGAGATGACGCTCCTTGTCGAGCGCGTAGGCCGTGCACTGACGCCAGAAATTCGCAGAGCGTTTCAGCCATAGCGCCCAGAGGTGGCAGATCGTGACAGGACAAAGCGGTGCCCGGCCCAGAAGAGGTTGACGGGACGCCAGGTACGGACGGGCAGGAGACCCCGCCGGTAGGTGAGGGCCGCGACTCCGCGGGCAAGGGCGGCCAGGACAGGCCCAGGCCCGAGTGGTCCAGCCGCCCGCTGCCCAGCGGGGTTAAAAAGCTGCGCGGCGGAGATTCGGGCCCGCCCGGGCCCGCGCCCGATACCGTGAAGAGCGCGCTCGTGCGGCCTTACGCCGTGACCGGGGGCAGGACGCAGCCCCGCTATCAGTTGCAGATTGAGGCGATGGTCGCCGCCTCGCATTATGAGGTCAGGGACCTGTCGATCCTCGGTCCCGAGTACCAGGCGATCCTCGGTTTCTGCCGCGACTGGCGTTCCATCGCAGAGATCTCAGCGGTGCTGAGGTTGCCGCTAGGTGTGGCCCGTGTGCTGGTCGCTGACATGGCGGTCGACGGGCTTGTCCGGGTCCATCAAATCGACCATGCGCATGGCCGCCCGGATCTCAACTTGCTTGAAAGGGTTCTCAGTGGACTTCGCAAGCTCTAAGGGCACGCGGGGCGATGCGCCTGAAACCGCGATGACTTCGGTCAAGATCGTGGTCGCCGGCGGTTTCGGCGTGGGCAAGACCACGTTCGTCGGGTCGGTATCGGAGATCACCCCGCTTACCACCGAGGCGGTCATGACCGCCGCGAGCACCGACGTCGATGATCTCTCGTACGTGCCGGACAAGGGCACCACGACCGTGGCAATGGACTTCGGCCGGCTGACCCTGGACGCGGGCCTGATCCTCTACCTGTTCGGAACGCCAGGGCAGCACCGGTTCTGGTTCATGTGGGACGACCTGATCAACGGCGCGATCGGCGCGGTCGTCATCGTGGACACCCGCCGGCTGGCCGAGTCGTTCCCGGCGGTGGACTACTTCGAGGCCGCCGGCCTGCCGTTCATCATCGCGATCAACGGGTTCCACGGCCAGTTCCCCTACAGCGTCTCCGACGTCAAGGACGCCCTGGCGGTCAGCCCGAACGTGCCCATCCTGCGCTGTGACGCGCGAGACAGGAAGTCCACCAAGTCCACGCTGATCTCGCTGGTCGAGCACGCCATGACGATGCAGATGAGCACGAGGTAAGACCGGGCCGCAGCAGGGCCGCCGTGCCCTGCTGTAAGGTTCATCCGTTCGGGGGCGGTAGCTCAGCTGGTCAGAGCAGCGGACTCATAATCCGCCGGTCGTGGGTTCGAGCCCCACCCGCCCCACTCAGGTTGACCTGATGTTTCCCTGCTAGCTCGCGTATAGCTGGTCGAGGCCAACGAGGTGGACGCGGTCGCCCTGGGCAGCTTGCAGTTCAGGGCTGAATCCCGCGCCGGAATAGCAGCTGAGCACTGTGCTCTGGGTGTCGTACCCCTTGACCGCGAGCAGATCCTGGGCGCGGCGCAGGCGTCCGACATGGCGGAGGTCCATGACCTGGTCCCACTTCACCTCTCCCAGTGAGAGAATCTTGCGCGGATGCCCGTGCTCGGCTGGAGCGAGCACGGCGACGTCGATCTCGATCTGGGTCCTGTTGGCAGGATCCGGGACGACCCCTGAGCCCACCTCGCCCGGCGCGTCGCCGAAGATTTCGGGATCGGCCGCGATCGCATAGTCACGGCAGAGCGATTCGAAGTGCGGTCCTGTTACCTGCGAGAGGAAACGCGCGCGGGCTCCACGCCACACCGTGGACGCGTCGCCAAGCTCGAGACGTGCCCAGTCCCGGCTCATGATTGCCTGGTAGAAGGTAACGAGCGGCTCGGCGATGCGGTACCTCGCCCGTCCCGATCGGAACAGGTCGGGTTCTTTGATCAGCAGCCGACAATCCTCGAGAACCCGGAGAGGGTGCGCCACCTCGTTAGATTTGCGGCCGATGTAGCTGGCGATTCCGCCGGACGTGTTGTTTCCCTCGGCGACGGCGGCGAGCACCGAATGGTACAGCGACGGGTCGCGGATCTCAGTCCCCTCGGCAAGGAGGTAGCGGGCCTCACGGAAGAGCGGAGTCTGCGGATTCAGCACGGCTCGGATCACCCACGCGTCGAAGTCGGCAAGGGCTGCGGGGGTGTCTTCGCGCACCAGTTCCCGGCGATACGCGGGGGTTCCGCCTACCACTGAGTGAACGAGCACGGCCAGCCTGGGGTCTGAGATCTCCCAGAACCGCGCAGCATCGCGGTAACCAAAGGGATGGACGATCAGTTCAAGGCCCGCTCGCCCCCGCAGCGGCGCCCGTCCTGAAAGCAAGCCGCCCATCACCGACATCGCCGAGCCGCAAAGGAGGAGCCGTGCCCGACTTGCGGATCCGCTCCCTCCTGGGCCAAGCTCTCGCTGGATAATCGACGGCAGGGCTGACGACGCCTTGACCAGGAACGGGAACTCATCGATGACCACCGGGACCGTACGGCTCTCAGTGAGCCGGAACAGGTAAGGGAGGGCGTCTAGCCAGTCCCGGAACGGAGGAACCGGCGATCCGCTGAAGCGAATGAGCTCGTCGGCGAACAACCGCAGCGACACCGCCTCGGTCACCTCTAGGGCTGGGAAGTAGATCCCGCCGAGCGCGGTTGTCAGGGCCTGCAGGAGATAGCTCTTGCCCTGCCTGCGACGTCCGCTCACCACGCCCAGGGTGGCGCCAGTCCGTGCGTCGGCGGCGAAGGAGACCAGACCCCTCCACTCGGCGTCCCGGTCGAACAGGTGATCGGGTTTAGGTAGCCGCATAGTATTCGAATCATGCATGACCGAAGTATAGTTGACCGAACTATACTTGGGGTTCGGCGGGCCGGGTTACTTGAGATACCGGCCGAACCAGTCGGTGACGGTTGCGTTCACGAGCTTCGCGTCGGCGGTCTGCGGCGCGGGTTCTACGCCGGGCTCGGTGGCGAAGGCATGCTTCATCCCGGGGATCGTGGTCAGCTCCACGCGTTCCGGATCGCTGTACCGCTGACGAAGCTCTGCCGCTAGCCGCTGTGCCTGCCGTGGGAAGGCAAGGTCATCCTCGGAGCCGGTGACCAGCAGGATCGCGGGCTGCGGGTCATGCGCGGCGAATTCGCCGGCCCGGGAGACGAAGTCGAACCGGGCGGCAACCGCCTTCGATGCGTCGCTCCACGGGTAGCTCACGCTGAACCGGCGCTCGTTGGCCGCCACGACCTCAGCGAGCTGGATCACCGGGCTGACCAGCGCCGCGGCGGCGACCTGCACGGCGCGGCCGGCCATCACCAGCTGCGCGGGAAGCGCGCCCACCGAGGCTCCCACCACGCCGATCGGGCCGGCGGTGACGGGCAGCTGGGCGCGCAGCTCGGCGAGCACCGCAGGGAACTCGTCGGCGGCCTGAGTGACCTGCGGCTCGAACGCCTTCAGCACCGCATCCTGGTAGCCCAGCCGCATGAACTCCTCCAGGCCGCCGGGCAGCTGCCGCCTGCCATGCATCGGCAGATCCAGGTAGACGCGCCACGCCGCGGCTGCCGCCAGGGGAAGCGCTGCGGCCATCGCCGCCGCGCTGCGCGGCGGGTCGTTCAGGTGCCAGGCGATGATCAACGGCGCGGGCTCGCTGTCGTCGCGCTCGGCGGGCGGCAGCGCCACGTAGGGGACACCGGCTGCCACGCCGCTGATGACCGCATCCTGGTTCCGTTTCATGGGATGAGATTAGGCGGTGGCCCGGACAGTTTCGGCCAGACTCTGGCCTCTGGCGTCGGCTGCTAGCCCGCGCTGGGCAGCGGGATGCCTGCCCGGCTGAGGTAGGTCCTGACGGCCGCCTCGAGTTCATCGGGCCAGGTGACGCCGTTGCTGCTGGCGATGGCCGGAGCCTCGGCGAACAGTGAGCGCCGCTGGCCGGCTAATCATTACGTGCTGATCAGGCATGTATTCCTCGCGCACTCGGTGAGGGAAAAATGTTCTCGGTTAGCTTAATGGACGTCACAATTTACCAATCGCGGTAACCGCATCGTCAGCGGGGGACGGGCCGCCGCCGTGGCCATCCCCGGCGCGGAACTGTTGGCCGTCGAAGGCGTGGGCCACAGCCTGCCCGACAGCTGTGGCCCAAGATCGCCCAGCGAGTCGCTGACCTGGTCCAGCGCGCCGACGACGCGCCGGAAACATCTGGCCGGAAGATCAGCGCGGGACGATTTCCTACCCTTACGATGTATTTGCTGGCGCTTGCCCCCCTCTTTACAAGCGAGGACGCCTAGAACCTCGATGCCAGTTGGGGTCACGAGCCGGCTCGTCGGCTCGTGCAAAGGGTCGCGAAGGAGTAAGCAGTATGAGCGTTCGAAGTTCCCTGCGATGGCCGCGGTTGGCCGTAGGGCTTTTCGCCCTGGTGGCCGGGGTCGGAATCTCGGGGCCTGCGATGGGGGCCGTCGCGCCCCATCATGGCCCGGCGATCACGTCGCAAACCCCGCTGCCCGTTCGTAACGGGACGGCCCACGACCTCGGTTCCTACAATTCCGCCCAGACCATCAGGCTGGCCATCGGACTGCGCCCGCCGGCCATGGCCGCCGAGCAGCAGTTCCTCCAGCAGTTGCAGGACAAGACCTCACCGCTGTTCCACCGGTACCTTACGCAGGCGCAGTGGACCGACCGCTTCGGCCCGAGCGCCGCCGCGCAGCGGTCGGTGGTCTCCTGGGCCACGCATGCTGGCCTGACCGTGACGCACCTGTATCCGAACCGCCTGGTCGTGGACGTGGCCGGACCGGTCGGTGCCATCGAGAAGGCGCTCGGCGTCCAGGTCAACAACTACCGGCTCGGTTCGAAGACCTTCTTCGCCAATAACCATGACCCGGTGCTTCCGCAGGCCCTGCGGAGCGTCGTCGGGTCCGTGGATGGTCTCAGCGACCTGCAGACCATGTACCCTTCGTCGCCAGCGCTCCACGAGCCCGCCAACCGCGCGTACGTGGCCGGCCCGGCCGTCGCGGCTGGCCCGCACGTGACAGCCAGCGGCAGTCACGCGAAGCTGCTCACGGCGCAGCGAGCCTCCCGTGCGGCCAAGCCGGCCATCACCGGCGGGGCGTACGACCCGACGGACATCTACAGCTCCCAGGCCTATGACTACAACGCTCTCTACGGGCTGGGGCACTGCTGTAACCCGCTGGGCAACGCGGGCAACTCGCCGGCTCAGACGTCGATCGCCATCGCGACCTTCGGCTCGCAGCAGAGCAGCGACTTCGCCGGATTCCACAACCAGTACCCCTACCTGGCCTACAACATCCAGGAGGTGTTCATCGACGGCACCCCGTCATGCTGCGACGCCGAGGGCACGATGGACGCGGAGTGGTCGACGGCCATGTCCAACAGCTTCGGCGCGTTCCAGAACACGTCCAAGGTGTTCCTCTACGACGGCGCCAACTTCAACGACTCGACCTTCACCGACATCTACAACTCGATGGTGAGCGCCAACGCCGCCAGGGTGTTCAGCACCAGCTGGAGCTGCACCGAGATCTTCGGATGCTCAACGTCCACGATAGGCACGCGGAACGCCATCTTCAACGAGATGACCGGCCAGGGGTGGACCCTCGTCGCAGCCTCGGGTGACCGGGGAGCCTACGACGACTGCTCCCATCTGGCGGTCAGCTACCCGGCCTCCGACCCGAACGTGGTCGGCGCCGGCGGGACGACGCTCCGCCTGAGCGCGGGGCCGGTCTACAACAGCGAGGTCACCTGGTCCGGCGGGCCAGACGGCTGCAGCTCGAACGACGGCGGCTCCGGCGGCGGGTGCAGCTCGGTGTTCACCGCCCCGTCCTTCCAGTCCAACGACCCCTGCGGCAGCGGGTCGCGAGGCGTCCCTGACATCTCGCTGAACGCGGACTGGTTCAACGCCCCGCAGAACCTTTACTTCGACGGCAGCCTCGGCGGGAACGGCGGGACCAGCATCGTCGCGCCGGAGCTTGCGGGGTTCTTCGCCCAAGAGGATTCCTACCTGCTGGCCGAAGGAAACATCTGCGGCTCGGGCACATCGGCCTGCGCGCCGCTCGGCAACGCCAACTTCCCGCTGTACGAGACGGGGCTCGGGTTCACGCCGCACAATCCCTACTACGACATCACGTCCGGCTGCAATGGCAACAACGTCGGCGGAGGCTACTGCGCGGGTACCGGCTACGACCTCGCGACCGGATGGGGCTCGGCCAACATGCTCCAGCTGGCCTGGGCGTTCAACTGGCACCTGCTCGCCGATGCCGGCCGGCCGGCCGTCACCTACTCCGGGCCCACGCCCGGTGTGTGGTACAACACCGACCAGACGATCGGGATCTCGGTCGCCGACACCGGCGGCGGCCTGCCGCCGAGCGGCGTGGCCGGGTTCAGCGACGCCTGGAACTTCGACCCGGGCGACCCCACGTCCGAGGCCACGCCGGGCTCGGGCAACTCGTTCTACAGCGGCCCGGAGTTCGTCAACAGCACCAGCGGCTCCCTTGACCTCGCTTCCGAGGGCCAGGGCTGCCACACGGTCAACGTCGAGTCCTGGGACAACATGGGGCTGCAGTCCGGTGACGCCACCGACGGCCCGCTGTGCTACGACTCGGTGGCCCCGACCATCACTACCAAGCCCGTCGTCAAGCTGACGAACCACACCGGCCCGGTCAAGGCCGCGGATCCGGTGACGGTCACGTGGAAGGGAACCGACGCCGCCAGCGGCATCAACCACTACACGGTCTACGAGAGCAAGGACGGCGGCGCGTTCACCTCGCAGGGCACCACGACCGCGGCTTCGTTCCAGAAGAACCTCGGACCGGGGCACACCTACCAGTTCGAGGTCACCGCGACCGACAACGCCGGCAACACCAGCGCCCCCAAGGCGAGCGTCACCTACACCCTGACGCTGTACCAGGAGACCGCGACCCAGATCAAGTACTCGGCCGGCTGGAAGGTGCAGACGCTCGCAGGCGCCAACGGCGGATCGGTCAAGTTCGCCAGCCTGGCCGGGAAGACGGCGACGCTGACCTTCACCGGCAGCCAGGTGGCCTGGATGTCGACCGAGGGCTCCACCCGGGGCTCCGCCACCGTCGCGCTAGATGGCGGAACACCGGCCACCATAAACACGCATACCACCAGTCCCGAGACGGCGGAGATCGTTGATGTCGTCACGGCGGCCGCTGGCACGCACAAGCTCGTCGTCAAGGTGCTCGGCACGGCCGGGCATCCGCGTATCGACGTCGACGCCTTCATTGTCCTGTCCAGCTAGCTAGCAGCACGGATCGAACGCAGAGCCCGCCGGCCCAACGCCGGCGGGCTCCCGCGTTGCCCGTGATGTCGCGAAACGCAGGCGTGCCGGCCATGTCGTAAAGCGCCGGGTTGGCGAACGTCTTGGAGACGCCGGCACGGGCATGTAGCCCTCGAACCACGAACTGCTCACCACGTCGGCGAGGTGGTAGGTCACGACCGTGTCGAGTGAGTCAAGAAGCCGGTCGCCGGTGAGGGTGCCGTTTCCCACGACGTAGCTGACCTTCCGCAGGGGCCATGCCGTGCGCGGACTCGATGTCAAGCGCGCTCTCGATGTCCCCGATGCCGTTGAACACATTCTTGGCGATGTTGGCCGAGTACTGCCCGGGAGCGAACCCGGGGAAGTGCCGGTCCTTGGCCCAGCGGTTAGCGTCGGCGAGGGCGGTGGAGTCGTTGTCCTCGCTCAGGATCGCTCGGAGTACTTGGCGGCCGGTTCCATCGACTGGCCGATGGCTCCCTGCCAGAACGCCAACTCCTGATCGTGCTGGCCGGCCGGAGCGTCGATGACAATCGTGTACAGCCTGCTGTAGTGCGTCACGAACGGCCAAGCTACACGAGCACTCGTCTACGGTGGTGTAATGCCGCCTGCCCAAGCCCCCGATTTTCCGCGCGGAACCCCGGACGAGCGCGAGCTGCTGCTGCGCTGGCTCGCGTACCTGCGCGGCTCGGTCCTCAGGAAGATCGACGGCCTCAGCGACGAGCAGGCCAGGTGGACGCCGGACGGTGCGCTGATCTCGCTGCTCGGCATCGTCAACCACCTCACCCACGTCGAGTGGCGGTGGATCGACGGCGGGATGCTCGGCCAGGAGACGAGCCGCAGCGAGGCCGAGTTCCACCCCGGACCCGAGCTCACTGTGCAGGCGGCCGTCGCCGCCTACCGGGACCGGGCCGCGGCGACCGAGGCGGCGGTCAGGTCGATCGGCTCGATGACCGAGCCGTGCGGCCGCGGAACCGGCACCGACCTGCGCTGGGTCCTGGTGCACCTGATTAACGAGACCGCCCGGCACGCCGGGCACGCCGACGCCACCAGGGAACTCCTGGACGGCAGCACCGGGGAGTAGGCGCCGCGCTCAGCAGTGCGGCGTGGCGGTGCCCGTGGACCGTACGCCGGCCATGTGCGCAGCCGGGCTGGCGCTCCGGCCCGGCCGCGACGCCGACGGCGCCCCCGACGAAGGCACCGACGAGGGCCCCGGTGCCGACGACGCGCTCTGCGCGGCGGACGGCCGGGCCGCAGCGGCCAGCGTGTACATGAATACTGTGGTGGGCTGCACCGCGCCGGGCTCCAGCCTGATGCCGCGCGCCACCACCTGGTGCCCGAAGATGTCGGTGATCCTGACCCGGAATGGCCCGGCCCCGGCCCCGGCGGCCGCCACCCAGTAGTCGTCGGAGCTCAGCTTCAGCGGCCGCCAGCGCTGTCCCTCGACCGGGCCGGTCGCCACCTCGACCGAGGCCAGCGGGTTGCCGTGGTTGATGACCTGCAGTGCCAGCCATGCCGTCGTGGCCGACTGGGCCTCCCGCAGCCCGACCGGCCCGGGCAGCCGCGGGTTGCGCGCCAGCCGGTAGCTCACCAGCGCGGTGCCGGCCGAGGCATCCGCGACCCGGGCGAAGGCGGCCTCGCTCAGGTCGACCCCGCCGTTCGTGCAGCCGGAGCAGAGATCCACCACCTCGGCGAGCACGCGGCCGGCCGGGCCGGTCACCGCCAGGTAGCTGCCGCAGGCCGCGCCCGCGTCGTATTGCGGCGTCGCCAGGCTGACGTACAGGCCGTCCGCAGGGAGCGGCCCGAGCGAGCAGCTGCCGGGCCCACCGGCCGGGTTGTAGAAGAACGCCCGCCCCCTGATCGGCCCGGCCAGCGGCGGCCCCGCCTCAGCCGCCGCCGGGGCAAAGTCGTATGACGGAACCGCGGCGCAGGCGGCGGTGACGAAATGCAGCGTGCTGGCGGTAAGCACCGTGACGGTGGCCACGCCGACGGCGGCCCATACCCACGGCGCGGGCTTACGGCGGCGCGGCCGCGCTGACTCGTGCATCGGACCTCCGGCATCACGCAACGCCGCGGCGCCATCCAAGACAAGGCTTCGCGGGGGGGGGCTAGGGCACCGGCCGGGCCCAAGTCGGCATCATTCAACCCCGCTGACCTGGGCTGACCCCGTTCTATTGCGCCAGTACCCAGGTATAAGCGTATCGAGTCGCGATTGCGGAGAGATACTTTTCGATTACATTCCGTTTACCTGATGTGCCCGCAATGTCCGCCCGGGCCAAGCCGGCGGGCCCGGCCGGGATGGACAGCGGGATGCTCAGATCCGGGTCCAGGCCTCCGACAGCACGGAGCGCAGGATCTGCTCCATCTCGTCGAAGTGCTCCTGGGTGCAGATCAGCGGCGGGGACAGCTGGACGACCGGGTCGCCGCGGTCGTCGGTCCGGCAGACCAGGCCGGCGTCGAACAGCGTGTGCGACAGGAACCCGCGCAGCAGCCGCTCGGACTCGTCGTCGTCGAACGTTTCCCTGGTCCCCTTGTCCTTGACCAGCTCGATCCCGTAGAAGTACCCGGCGCCGCGCACGTCGCCGACGATCGGCAGGTCGGACAGCTTCTCCAGGGTGGCGCGGAAGGCGGCCTCGTTCGCGCGGACGTTGCCCAGCAGGTCTTCCTTCTCGAACACGTCGAGGTTGGCCAGCGCGACCGCGCAGGACACCGGATGACCGGCGAACGTGACGCCGTGCAGGAACGTGGCGGTGCCCTCGAGGAACGGCTCGATCAGCGCCTCGCTGGCGATCATGCCGCCGAGCGGGGCGTAGCCGGAGGTGGCGCCCTTGGCGAACGTGATGATGTCCGGCTGGTAGCCGTACCGCTTCGAGCCGAAGTAGTGACCGAGCCGGCCGAACGCGCAGATCACCTCGTCTGAGACCAGCAGCACGCCATGCTTGTCGCAGATCTCGCGGACCCGCTCGAAGTAGCCGGGCGGCGGCGGGAAGCAGCCGCCCGAGTTCTGCACGGGCTCGAGGAACACGGCGGCGACGGACTCGGGGCCCTCGCGTTCGATCGCCCGGTCGATCTCGTCGGCCGCCCACTGGCCGAAGGCCCGCTCGTCGTCGGCGACGAAATCGGGCGCGCGGTAGAAGTTGGTGTTGGGCACCCGGACGCCGCCCGGCGGCAGCGGCTCGAACGGCGCCTTGATCGGGGCCAGGCCGGTGATCGCGAGCGCGCCCATCGAGGTGCCGTGGTACGCGATCTCGCGGCTGATCACCTTGTACCGGCCCGGCTGGCCGATCGCCTTGAAGTACTGCTTGGCCAGCTTCCAGGCCGACTCCACCGCCTCGGAGCCGCTGGTGGTGAAGAACACCCGGTTCAGGTCGCCGGGCGCCAGGTCGGCCAGCCGCTCGGCCAGCTCGATCGCCCGCGGATGGGCGTAGGACCACAGCGGGAAGTAGGCCAGCTCGGACGCCTGCCGGGCCGCCGCCTCGGCGACCTCGGCGCGGCCGTGCCCGATCTGGCTGACGAATAGCCCGGCCAGCCCGTCCAGGTAGCGCTTGCCGTGCTGGTCGTAGACGTACGGGCCGGAGCCGCGGACGATCATCGGTATCTCGGCGTCGTTGTAGGACGACATCCGGGTGAAGTGCAGCCACATGTTCCGCTTGGCTGCGGCCTGCAGGGCGTCGATCGCGGACTGGTCATAGCCCGATTGAGCCGTCATCTGGTTCCCCATGAGTAGGTCTGCTTGCGAAGCTTCAGGTACACGAACGTCTCGGTGCTGGTCACGCTGGGGACCGAGCGCACCAGGCTCAGGATCTCCAGCAGGTGGTCGTCGTCCTCGCAGACCACCTCGATGAGCAGGTCGAAGGAGCCGGCCGTGATCACCACGTAGTCGATCTCGTCCAGCACGGCCAGGTGCTCGGCCACCCGCTCGAGGTTGCCCTCGCACTTGATGCCGATCATGGTCTGCCTGCGGAAGCCGAGCGTCAGCGGATCGGTCACCGCGACGATCTGCATCACGCCCGTATCGAGCAGCCGCTGCACCCGCTGGCGCACGGCCGCCTCGGACAAGCCGACAGCCTTGCCGATGGCCGCATAGGAACGCCGGCCGTCCTGCTGCAGCTGCTCGATGATCTGCTTGGCGATGCTGTCGAGCACAATGGGCGGCGCGGTAGCGCCGGACAGGGCGGACGAGCCGCCGCTGCCGCGCCGGCGCCGGCCGTCAGCCGCCTGCAATGTTCCCGGAGCATGGGCCATGCGGTCGCCTCCTCGTCATGGTCATGCTCCCACGTTATGAGGGTATGTCAACTGATTCCGTCGGCAATAGATCATTTGGCGACTGAATCACTTGTCCTCATCTCGCTTTGCTGCGAGGTCCGTATTGTTCGCATTTGCCGTGCGGTCCGTACCATCGAAGTCATGCCCACGGACGCGAAGCGCGCGCAGCCAAGGAAGACCCCCGAGCAGCTGCGCAGCCACGGCTGGTTTGGCGGCGACAGGTCCGCGGGGCTGCGCACGTTCAGTCATCGCTCCCGGATGCGCGGCCTCGGGTACGCGGCCGAGGAGCACCTGGGCAAGCCGGTCATCGCCGTACTCAACACCTGGTCCGACATCAATCCCTGTCACATGCACCTGCGTGAGCGGGCCCAGCAAGTCAAGCGCGGCGTCTGGCAGGCGGGCGGCTTCCCGCTGGAGTTCCCCGTCGCGACGCTGTCCGAGACGTTCTGCAAGCCGACCCCGATGATGTACCGCAACCTGCTGGCCATGGACGCCGAAGAGCTGCTGCGCTCCTACCCGGTCGACGGCGCAGTGCTGATGGGCGGCTGCGACAAGACCACGCCGGCCCTGCTGATGGGCGCGGCCAGCGCCGGGATCCCGGCGATCTACGTCCCGGCGGGCCCGATGCTGCGCGGCAACTACCGCGGCCAGCCGCTCGGCAGCGGCACCGACATGTGGAAGTACTGGGACGACTACCGGGCCGGGCTGATCGGCGACTGCGAACTGGCCGAGATCGAGTGCGGCATCGCCCGCTCGCCCGGTCACTGCATGACGATGGGCACCGCGTCCACCATGACCTCGGCGGCCGAAGTGCTCGGCATGACACTGCCGGGCGCCGCCTCGATCCCGGCGGTGGACTCGGCGCACTACCGGATGGCGGCGGCCAGCGGTCGCCGGATCGTGGACATGGTCTGGGAAGACCAGACCCCGGCCGAGATCATGACCCGGGAGGCGTTCGAGGACGCGGTGGCCGCGGTGCTGGCGCTGGGCGGATCGACGAACGCGTTCATCCACCTGATCGCGATGGCCGGCCGCTGCGGCGTCCCGCTCAGCCTGGACGACTTCGACGCGATCGCCCGCCGGGTGCCGGTGCTGGCGAACATCAGGCCGAGCGGCGCGTACCTGATGGAAGACTTCTACTACGCCGGCGGCCTGCCCGCGCTGCTCGGCCAGCTCGCGACCGTTCCGGGAGCGCTGCATCCAGGCAGGATGATGGCCAGCGGGCGTGCGTTCGGACAACAAATCGCCGACGCGCCGGTGCATAACGGTGACGTCATCAGGTCGCCGGGCAATGCCCTGTCCGCCCAGGGCGGCGTCGCGGTGCTGCGCGGCAACCTGGCGCCAGACGGCGCGGTGATCAAGCACATCGCGGCCGAGCCGCGGCTGCACCGGCACACTGGCCCGGCCGTGGTGTTCGACAGCTACGCGCAGCTGCAGCAGCGGATCGACGATCCGGCGCTGGCCATCACGCCTGACTCGGTGCTCGTGCTGCGCGAGGCCGGCCCGGCCGGCGGGCCCGGCATGCCCGAGTACGGGATGCTGCCCATCCCCAGCTACCTGCTGGCCCAGGGAATCAGGGACATGGTGCGGATCTCCGACGCGCGGATGAGCGGCACGAGCTACGGAGCCTGCGTGCTGCACGTCGCTCCCGAGTCACACGTCGGCGGTCCGCTCGCACTTGTCCGCAGCGGCGATCCTATTACGCTCGATGTGACGGCCCGCACGCTGAGTCTTGATATTTCCGAACGGGAGGTCGCTAACCGCCGCTCCGAATGGCGGCCCCCGCCAGCGAGATTCCAGCGCGGGTACGGCGCGCTGTACACCGAGCACGTCACCCAGGCCGACCAGGGCTGCGACTTCGGCTTCCTGGCCCGACGCGGCGACAGCCCCGATCCCGAGCCCAACCCCCAGTAACTGCCCAGCTGGCCGTAGTGTGATCAGAATGTCGGTCGTTCTCATCACCGGCGCCGCCGGGCGCATCGGCAGCATGCTGCGCTCGAGGCTGGCCCGGCCGGGCCGGACGCTGCGGCTGCTGGACACTGTGCCCCTGCGCCCCGGCCCGGCGGAGGAGGCCGTCGAGGCCTCGGCCACCGACCTGGCGGCGATGACGAAGGCCTGCCGCGGCGCGGACGCGGTCATCCACCTGGCCGCGCAGGCCGGCGAGGCGCCCTGGGGCCGGATCCTGAAGGTGAACATCCACGGGTCCTACGTGGCGTTCGAGGCGGCCCGCCGGGCGGGCGTGCCGCGGGTGATCTTCGCCTCGTCCAACCACGTGGTCGGGTTCGCCCCGAGGTCGCAATTCCCGGTGCCCGACTACGCGCTGCCCGCCCCGGACACGTACTACGGCGTGTCCAAGGCGACCGGTGAGGCGCTCGCCGCGCTGTACCACAACAGGTACGGGATGGACACCATCTGCGTCCGGATCCTGACCTGCTCCGAGCGTCCCTACGACGCGCGGATGCTGTCCACCTGGCTCTCGCCCGACGACGCCGGCCGGCTGTTCGACGCCTGCCTGACCGCGCCGAGCCCGGGGTTCCGCGTCATCTACGGCGTGTCGGCCAACACCAGGGGCGGCTGGGTCTCGCTGGACGAGGCCAGGTCGCTCGGCTACCAGCCGCAGGACGACGCCGAGGCGTACGCCGACGAGGTCATCGGCAGCTACGGCGAGATCGGGCCTGGCGACCCGCTGTTCGACTACCTCGGCGGCGAGTTCACCTCGCACAGCCTGGACGTCGGCTACCCCACCTGACCGGCACTCGAACTGGAGCATCCGCATGATCCAGGGATACGACCCGCGCACCGGCCAGCCCGTCGGCGAGCCGGTGCCGGAGACCGCCGGCGCCGACATGGACGCGATCGTCTCGGCCGCGGCCGGGGCGTCGGAGTCCTGGGCAGAGGCGCCGCCCGACGTCAGGGCCGCCGCGCTGGACGCGGTCGCCGCCGCGCTGGACGAGCGGGTCGGCGAGCTCGCCGCCGTGGCCGACGCCGAGACCGCGCTGGGGATGACGCGGCTCACCGGCGAGGTGGCCCGCACCTCGGGCCAGCTGCGCCTGTTCGCCGGGGTGCTGCGCGACGGCGGCTACCTCGACGTGGCCTCATCGCCCGCGTCGGCCGGCGTGCCCGGGCTGCGCCGGGTGAACCGGGCGATCGGCCCGGTCGCGGTGTTCGCCGCCTCGAACTTCCCGCTGGCCTTCTCGGTCGCCGGCGGCGACACCGCCTCGGCGCTGGCGGCCGGCTGCCCGGTTATCGTCAAGGCGCACGAGGCGCACCCGCAGTGCGCCGCGCTGACCGCCGAGATCGTGGCCGGTGCGCTGCGCGAGGCCGGCGCGCCCGGGGGAGCGTTCGCCCTGGTGCACGGCGTGGACGCCGGGGTCAGGCTGCTGCGCCATCCACTGGTCGCGGCGGCGGGCTTCACCGGCTCGGCTCGCGGCGGCCTGGCGCTGGCACAGATCTGCGCGCAGCGGCCGGTGCCGATCCCGTTCTACGCCGAGATGGGCTCGGTCAACCCAGTGGTCGTGCTGCCCGCCGCCGCCGTCGGCAGGACCGGCGAGATCGCCGCAGGCTACGCCGCCTCGCTCACCCTCGGCGCTGGCCAGTTCTGCACCAACCCCGGCCTCCTGTTCATCCCCGGCGACGGGGCCGAGCTGACCGAGGCGATCGTCGCCGCGGTATCCGCCGCCAGCGGCGGCCCGATGCTGTCAGCCAGGATTCACGAGGGTTTCGTCGCGGCGATCGCCGACCTCGCGGCCCGCTCCGGGGTCAGGCCGCTGGCCGCTGGCCAGCCGGGCGAGGGCCCCTGGGCCGGCACGCCGCAGGTTTTCCAGGCCAGCCTGGACGCCTTCGCCGCCGGCCTGCCCGCCCTGGCCGAGGAGCGCTTCGGCCCGGCCGGCCTCGTGGTCACCTACCGTGACGTCGATGCGCTGGTCCTGACCCTCGGCCTGCTCGGCGGGAACCTGGCGGGCTGCGTGCACCTCGACGACTCCGCCGAGGCCGACATTGCCGCCGCGCGCCAGGTCATCGCCGTGCTGAGCCGTACGGTCGGCCGGATCGTCGTCAACGGCTGGCCCACCGGCGTCGCCGTCACTCCGGCCCAGCACCACGGCGGCCCCTGGCCCGCCACCACCGCCCCCGCCCACACCTCAGTCGGCGCCGCCGCCATCAGGCGCTGGCTCACCCCCGTCGTCTACCAGGACTGCCCGCCCGCCCTGCTGCCCGCGGCCCTCGGTGAGTAGCGCAGGTTTCCTTGTTCCTAGCTAGATGGGCAGTGGGATGCTGTCGGCTTGCTGGAGCAGAGCCCGGGTGCGGTCGGCGAGCTGGCGGGCCCGATCGGCCGCCGCGGCCAGGATGAGATCGTCGCTGGTCCGGCCGACGAGGGTGAACAGGAACTCGGCCACCCCAGCCATGCCGTGTGCCCGCCCGGCCGCGGGGTCCACGGCCGCCAGGGACGTCGCGTCATCAGGAAAGGGGAAGGCTGAGGTTGTCCCGTCGATATCGGCCGCCGTCCGGTATAGCTAGGGCAGACGGGGTTGGCGGTATGGGGCTTGCCGGGGAAAGAGGGCTGATCCATGCAGCAGGTCGGTGCGCGCCGGCCGCGGCGGCGAACTGTCGTGGTCATCGTGATCGCGGCCGTCCTGGTGCTCGGCCTCGGCGCGGCCGGCGGCAGCTATCTGCTGCTGCGCACGCACGGCAGCCCCAGTCAGACCGCGGCCAGCTACCTGTCCGCCTGGCAGCGCGGCGCGTACGGCGCCATGGACCAGGTCAGCGTGAACGTCCCGTCCGGCGGCCTGGCCAGGCCGCTCAAGCAGGCCTCGGCCCAGCTTGGCCTCCGTTCGCTGCGCCTGTCACCCGGCCAGGTGACCACCAGCGGCGGCGGAACGCAGGTCAGGTTCACCGCCACCGCGGAGCTGGCCAGCGGGCACGTCTGGACCTACCAGGGGCGCTTGCCGATGGTCGTGCGCGACCGGCGGTGGCGGGTGAGCTGGAGCCCGGCCGCGATCTACCCGAAGCTCGGCCCGGGGGAGCGGTTCGTGCTCAGCGCCGCCTGGCCCGCCCGGGCCGCGATACTGGCCGCCGACGGTACCGTGCTGAGTTCCCCGGCCGCGATCGCGGCGTCAGGGTCGCTGGCGCTGCTGACCGGAGAGCTGGTGAAGGCGACCGCGGCGCAGGCCAAGGCGCTCGGCGCCCCGTACCAGGCCGGCGACCTGATCGGGCTGGGCGGGATCGAGCAGGCCTACCAGAAGCAGCTGGCCGGGAAGCCGTCGCTGACCATCGCGGTCGAGGGCCCTGGCGACCGCGCGGACGGCACCGCCGTCAGGTTCGCCGCCGGGCCGGGGACGCCGGTGCACACCAGCATCGACATGCGGGACCAGCAGGCCGCGTCGCAAGCCGTCTCGTCCGCGTCGACGTCCAAGCCCGTCGACATGGTGGCCATCCAGCCGTCAACCGGCCGGGTGCTGGCCGTGGTAGAGCGGCCCGGCGGATTCGACCGGGCCCTTGAGGGGATCTTCCCGCCCGGCTCAACGTTCAAGGTGGTCACCGGGTCCGCGCTCGCCGCCAAGGGGATGACGCCGGCCAGCACGGTGCAGTGCCCCAGCACGGCGGCGATCGGCGGCCGGACGTTCCACAACGACAACAACGAGCAGCTCGGCAGCACCAGCCTGCTGAACGCCTTCGCGATCTCGTGCAACACCACGTTCGCGCTGCTCGCCACCCAGCGGCTGGATGCGGCCTCGCTCGGCGCGATGGCCGCCACCTTCGGCTTCAACGCCGAGCCCGCGCTGGGCATCCCGGCGACCCTCGGTCATTTCACCGCACCCAAGTCCCTGGTCGATTTCGCCGCCGACGCCTTCGGCCAGGGGGCCGACCTGGTCAACCCGCTCAGCCAGGCGTCGGAGGCCGCCGCGATCGAGGACGGCACCTGGCGGTCGCCCCAGCTCGTGATCAGCCCCGCGCCGCGGCAGCCTGACCCGGCGCACCCGCTGTCGGCCGCGATCCTGGACGCGCTGCGCCCGATGATGCGCGCGGTGGTCACCAGCGGCACCGCGGCCGGGGTCGGCTTCCCGCCCGGGGTCTACGGCAAGACCGGCACGGCCGAGTACGGCTCGGGTCCGCACCCGCCCTCGCACGGCTGGTTCATCGGCTACCAGGGCGACGTGGCGTTCGCGGTACTGGTCGAGGGCGGCGGCTTCGGCGCCGACAGCGCGGGCCCGATCGCCAAAGCGTTCCTGCGCAAGCTGTGAGCCGGGCCCAGTGGGCCCGGGCGCGGGCGCCCGCGCCCGGGCGGCTCATCAGGGTGGTCAGGACACGGACCCGAGGTCGCTCAAAGTCGAACCCTGGCGTAGCGGGGTGGGCTGGAACGTCCAGGCCGTTCCGTTCCAGCGCTCCGCCAGGCGTGCGGGGGATCGGCACCTGGCTCAGTTGCCCGCGTGCGGCAGACTAGGCAGCATGACCGATCTACTCGCCAGGCATCGCGCGGTGAGCGCCAGAGCGCAGGAGGCGTCACGATGAAGCACATCGCACACTGGATCGGCGGCAAGTCTTCGCCGGGCACCAGCGGCCGCACCGGCGACATCTATGATCCCGCGACCGGGCAGGTCACCGGAGCGGTGGACTTCGCGTCGGCCGCGGAGGTGGACACGGCCGTGACCGCGGCGGCCGAGGCCGCGGCGGCCTGGCGGGGCGCCTCGCTGACCCGGCGGGCCGAGGTGATGTTCGCCTTCAGGGAGCTGGTCCGGGCGCATTCCGGCGAGATCGCCGCCCTGGTCAGTTCCGAGCACGGCAAGGTGACCAGCGACGCGGCCGGTGAGCTGAGCCGCGGCCTGGAGGTCGTCGAGTTCGCCTGCGGGATACCGCACCTGCTCAAGGGCTCGTACTCGGAGAACGTGTCCACCAGGGTGGACGCGTACTCGATCAGGCAGCCGCTCGGCGTGGTGGCGGGCATCACCCCGTTCAACTTCCCGGCCATGGTGCCGATGTGGATGTTCCCCATCGCGATCGCCTGCGGCAACGCGTTCGTGCTCAAGCCGTCAGAGAAGGACCCGTCGGCCTCGGTGCTGATCGCCGAGCTGCTCGCCGAGGCCGGCCTGCCCGACGGCGTGTTCAGCGTCGTGCACGGCGACGCGGTCGCGGTGGACGCACTGCTCACCCACCCGGGCATCGCCGCGGTCAGCTTCGTCGGCTCCACCCCGATCGCCCGGCACGTGTATGAGACCGCGGCCGCGTCCGGCAAGCGGGTGCAGGCGCTCGGCGGCGCGAAGAACCACATGGTCGTGCTCGCCGATGCCGACCTGGACAACGCCGCCGACGCCGCCGTCTCGGCCGGCTTCGGCTCGGCCGGGGAGCGCTGCATGGCGATCTCCGTCGTGGTAGCTGCCGACCCGGTGGCCGACGAGCTCGTCAGCAAGATCGCCGAACGCGTGGCCAGGCTGCGCGTCGGCCCCGCCAGCGACGACGGCGCCGAGATGGGGCCGCTGGTCACCGGCCCGCACCGCGACAAGGTGGCCGGCTACCTCGACTCCGGCGTCCGCGATGGCGCGACGCTGGCCGTGGACGGCCGGCAGCACCCGGTCAGCGGCGAGCCCGGCGGGTTCTGGCTCGGCCCTTCGGTGCTCGACCACGTGACCCCGCAGATGTCCTGCTACACCGACGAGATCTTCGGACCGGTGCTGTCGGTCGTCCGGGTGCCCTCGCACGAGGCGGCGCTCGAGCTGGTCAACGCGAACCCGTACGGAAACGGCGTGGCAGTTTTCACCGCCGGCGGCGGCACGGCCCGGCGGTTCGTCAACGAGGTGACGGTCGGCATGGTCGGCGTCAACGTGCCGATCCCGGTGCCGATGGCGTACTACTCGTTCGGCGGCTGGAAGTCCTCGCTCTTCGGCGACCTGCACATGCACGGCACCGAGGGCGTGCACTTCTACACCCGGGCCAAGGCCGTCACGTCCCGGTGGCCCGACCCGGGCCCTGGCACGGTCAGCCTCAGGTTCCCGGTGAGCAGCTAGGCCCGGCCGGCCGTGGTCATGGCTGCAGCACGGCCTTGATCGGCTGCGGGTCAGAAGAACGTGTGCACGGCGTCTACGACGCGGTATTCGTCGTCCACCACCGGGATCACGCGCCACTTGTCGAACGTGGTGCACGGGTGCGAGATGCCCAGCGCGACGAGGTCTCCGGGGGCCAGCGCGGCGTCCGGCGGCACGCTGAGGTAGGCGTGCTGGTCGTCCAGCCGGGTGATCCGCATGCCCGCCACCGTTCCGGCCGCCTCGGCCCGGTGCCCGACCTGCTCGCCGTCCTGGCGGCGGATCTGGAGCGGCACCGGCAGGCCCTGGTCAAAGGAGACATCGCGCCGTCCCGCGCACAGCAGCGCGAGCCCGGGCTCGGACCGGGAGAGCACCTGAGCCCACAGCTCCAGCGCGGGCACCAGCGCGGGCCCGGCCCGGCCGGTCCCGCCAGGCGCGAGGTTCGCGTAGTGGCCATGATCATGCGCGACGTAGGCGCCGCTCCGCAGCACGACCCGCCGCCCGGAACTGGGGCCGCCCGCGGTCAGCTCCGCCGTCACCACGTCGAAGTAGGCGCTGCCGCCCGCGCTGAGGATGAGCTCGCCCGCGCCGCCCGGGCTGCCTGCGCCGCCCGCCCGCGCGCCGTCGGCCCGCGCGGCGATCAGCTCGCCCAGCCCGAGCAGCTCCCGGCAGAAGCCCGCGACCGCCGCCAGCGACGCCGGCTCGCAGTCGTGACCGAGGCCGCCTTCGTACCCGGCCGCGCCGGCCAGCTCCAGCGAGCCCGCCGCCGCGACCGCCTCGGCGACCGCGACCGCCTGCCGGACCGTCCGGCAGCCGGTGCGCCCGCCGGGAAAGCCCAGCTCGACCAGGACCGGCAGCCGCCGCCCAGGCCCGCCCGGCCGCGCGGCCTCGAACGCCGAGTCGAGCAGCCGCACTCCGTCCAGGCTGTCCGCGTAGACGTAGCAGTCGAAGCCGGGGTCGGCCGCCAGCTCGCCGGCCAGCCAGGCGATCCCGGCCCGGTCGGTCAGCTCATTGGCGAGCAGGATGCGCGGCACGCCGAACGAGCGGTACGTCCGCACCTGCCCGATCGTGGCTGCGGTAATGCCCCAGGCGCCCGCGGCCAGCTGGCGCGCCATTAGCTGCGGCGCCATCGGCGTCTTGCCGTGCGGCGCCAGCGACACGCCGGCCGCGGCGCAGTAGGCGGCCATCGCCTCGACGTTCTGCCGCAGCGCGGTCTCGTGCAGCACGAGCACCGGCATCGTGAACGCCCCGCCGAGCAGCGGGGGACGCCGCGCAGCCAGGTCCGCCGCGGACACCGGCGCCAGGCAGCCGAAGCCCTTGTCGCACGCGCTGACCGGCCGCTCCCGCAGCGCGGCGACCGCGGCCTCCAGCCGGGCAGCCATCACCGGGCCGCGAAGGCTTCTTCCAGCACGGTCAGCCCTTCGTCCAGCAGGTGCTCGGGTATGACCAGCGGCGGCAGGAAACGCAGCACGTTCCCGAACGTCCCGCAGGTGAGCACGATGAGGCCGGCGGCGTGACAGGCGGCGGCCACCCTGGCCGTGGCGGCCGCGTCCGGCTTGAGGCTGCCGGGCTCGGCCAGCTCGACCGCGAGCATCGCGCCGCGCCCGCGCACGTCGGCGATCACCGGGTACTTCTCGGCCAGCGCCGTCAGCCGGGGCAGCATGATCTCGCCGATCCTGCGGGCCCGGCCGGGCAGATCCTGGGTCGCCATGGTGGCGATCGCGCCGAGCGCGGCCGCGCAGGCCACCGGGTTGCCGCCGTAGGTGCCGCCGAGCCCGCCGGGGTGCACGGCCTCCATCAGCTCGGTGCGCCCGGTCACCCCGGCCAGCGGCAGCCCGCCGGCGATTCCCTTGGCCGTGGTGACCAGGTCCGGTACCACGCCCTCGTGCTCGCACGCGAACCAGTCGCCGGTACGGCAGAACCCGCTCTGCACCTCGTCGGCGATCAGCACGATGCCGTGCTCGCGGCAGAACCCCGCAAGGCCGGGCAGGAAGCCGGGCGGCGGCACGATGAACCCGCCCTCGCCCTGGATCGGCTCGATGATGACCGCGGCCACGTTCTGCTCGCCGACCTGGGCGTGGATCAGGCTGGTGATCACGTCGAGCGCCTCGGCCGCGCAGCGCGCCGGGCCGCCGGGCCAGCGCAGCGGGTAGGCCATCGGCATCCGGTAGACCTCGCTGGCGAACGGGCCGAACCGGTGCTTGTACGGCATGTTCTTGGCGGTCAGCGCCATCGTGAGGTTGGTGCGCCCGTGGTAGGCGTGGTCGAACGCGACGACGGCCTGCCGCCCGGTGGCGTGCCGGGCGATCTTCACCGCGTTCTCTACCGCCTCCGCGCCCGAGTTCAGCAGGATGGAGCGCTTGTCGTGGTCACCGGGGGTCCGCCGGGCCAGTTCCTCGCACACCTCCACGTAGCCCTCGTACGGCGTGACCATGAAGCAGGTGTGGGTGAACTGGGCCGCCTGCCCGGCGATGGCCGCCGCGACCAGCGGCGTGCTGTTGCCGACGGTGGTCACCGCGATGCCGGAGCCGAAGTCGATCAGCGAGTTGCCGTCCACGTCCACCAGCACGCCGCCGCCGGCCGCCCTGGCGTACACCGGCAGCACGCTGCTGACCCCGCGGGCGACGCTGCGCTGCCGCCGCTCGATCAGCGCGCGCGAGGCGGGCCCGGGGATCTCGGTCACCAGGCGGCGCCGCTGCGGCAGGTCCGGACCGGAGGCAACTGCGGTGTGTTCGGTCATAACGCTGACAATAAGCCACCTGCCTGCGTGGGGCGCGCCCTGGCCGGGCTGCTGCCGCCGCTGCCCTCGGGGCCCTGGATTCATGCCGCCGCCTGTCATGCGGACGGGTGTGCGCGGTGAGAACAAGCGGTGAGACCATGATGTCGTGCGCACCCAGGTCGGGATCGTCGGGGCAGGGCCAGCCGGGCTGCTGCTCTCGCACCTGCTGCACCGGCGCGGCATCGAGTCGGTGGTGCTGGAGGCGCGCAGCCGCGACTACGTGGAAAAGCGGGTCAGGGCGGGCGTGCTCGAGCAGGGCACGGTGGACACGCTGATCGGCACCGGCCTGGGCGAGCGGCTAGTCCGCGAGGGCCTGGTGCACCACGGCATCGAGCTCAGGTTCGGCGGGGCGGCGCACCGCATCGCCTTCGACCGGCTGGTGCCGGGCCGCGCGATCACCGTGTACGGCCAGCAGGAGGTGGTCAAGGACCTGATCGCGGCCAGGCTCGCGGCCGGCGGGCAGCTCCTGTTCGAGGTGTCGGACGTCGTACCCGAGGACATCGCGACCGGTCGGCCGACGATCAGCTTCACCCACCAGGGTGAGCGCCGCAGGCTGAGCTGCGACTTCATCGCGGGCTGCGACGGCTTCCACGGCGTGTGCCGGCCGGCCATACCGGACGGCGTGCTGACCGTGTTCGACCGGGAGTACCCGTTCGGCTGGCTCGGCGTGCTGGCGCAGGTGCCGCCGTCGGCCGCGGAGCTGATCTACGCCTACAGCGACCGCGGCTTCGCGCTGCACAGCATGCGCAGCCCGAGCCTGAGCCGCTTCTACCTGCAGGTGGTCTCGGACGAAGACGTCGGCCGGTGGCCGGACGAGCGGTTCTGGGGCGAGCTGCGGGCCCGGCTGGAAACGGTGCCCGGCTGGCACCTGCAGGCCGGCCCGGTGCTGGAGAAGGTCCTCGCCCCGATGCGCAGCTTCGTCGCCGAGCCGATGCGGTACGGGCGGCTGTACCTGGCCGGGGACGCGGCGCACATCGTCCCGCCCACGGGGGCCAAGGGGCTGAACCTGGCCGCCTACGACGTCAGCGTGCTGACCGAGGCACTGGCCGCCTGGTACGCGGGCGAGGGCACCGGGCTGCTCGACAGCTACTCTGGCACCTGCCTGCGCCGGGTCTGGCGGGTCCAGCATTTCTCCTGGTGGATGACCACGCTGCTGCACACTTTCGACGATCAGGACCCGTACGACCGGCGGCTGCAGCGGTCCCACCTGGAGTACGTGTGCAGCTCCGAAGCCGCGTCCGCCTCGCTCGCCGAGAACTACGTCGGGCTGGCGCATGTCTGAGCCGGCTGGCCTGTTCACCGGGCTGTTCGCGCGCGGCGGCGTCGACGCCGGCGACGCCGTGTGGCTGCAGGCCATGCTGGACACCGAGGCCGCGCTGGCCCGGTCGCTGGAGCGGGCCGGGCTCGCGGCCGCAGGCGCCGGGGCCGCGGTCACCGCGGCGGCCCGCGCGGCGAACTTCGACGCGGCCGAGCTGGGCAGGCTCGCCACGCGGACCGGCAACCCGGTGCCCGGCCTGGTCCGCGAGCTGACCGCGATCGTGCCGCCGTCCGCCGCCCCGGCCGTTCATCACGGCGCGACCAGCCAGGACATTATCGACACCGCGATGATGCTGCTGGCCCGCGCCGGGACGGACGTGATCGCGGGCAGGCTGTCGGAGGCGGCGGACAGCGCCGCGGAGCTGGCGGCCGAGCACGAGGCCACGGCGATGATCGGCCGGACGCTGCTGCAGCAGGCCATCCCCGTGACGTTCGGCCTGGTCGCGGCGGGCTGGCTGGCCGGGCTCGACGAGGCGTCCCGTACGCTGGCCGCGGTGCGCCCGCGGCTGGCGGTCCAGTTCGGCGGCGCGGCCGGAACCCTCGCCTCGCTCGGCCCGGCGGGCCCCGCGGTCGCGGCGCTGCTGGCCGCCGAGCTCGGCCTGGCCGAGCCGGTGCTGCCGTGGCACACCGGCAGGCTGCGGATCATCGCGCTGGCCGCCGCGCTGGCCGCCGCGTCGGCCGCGCCGGGCAAGATCGCCCGCGACGTGACCCTGCTCGCCCAGACCGAGATCGGCGAGGTCCGCGAGGGCGACCCGGAAGGCGACCCCAATGGCGACCCCGAAGGCGCCTCCGGCCCGCGGCGCGGCGGCTCGTCGGTCATGCCGCACAAGCGGAACCCGGTCGCCGCGGTCACCGTACTGGGCTGCACCCGGCAGGTCCCCGGCCTGGTCGCCACGCTGATCGCCGCGGCCGAGCAGGAGCACCAGCGGGCGGCCGGCGCCTGGCACGCCGAATGGCAGCCGCTGACCACCCTGCTCACGCTGACCGGGTCGGCCGCGGCCTGGTGCGCGGACCTGCTGGCCGGCCTGGAGATCGACGCGGCCAGGATGCGGGCCAACCTGGACGCGGCCGGCGGCCTGCCCCTCGCCGAGCAGGTCGCGGCCATGCTCGCCCCCCGGCTGGGCCGCCTGGCCGCGCACGACCTGGTCGCCGAGGCGAGCGCCCGCGCCGCCGCCGCCGGCCGCCCGCTGCGCGACGTCCTGCTCGACACCGGCACCGGCGCCGCGGCCGGCAGCCCCGCCCCCGGCAGCCCCGCCCCCGGCATCGACCCGGCAGAACTCGACGCCGCCCTCGACCCGGCCCGCTACCTGGGCGCGGCGTCCGCGTTCGTCAGCCGGACGCTGGCCGCTCACCGGCAGAGCCGGGGGCAGAGCCCGCGGCCGGCCCCGAGGTCTGGCCCGACGCCGAGCCGAGAATCCGCAGGCTGAAGCCGTAGCTGAGCATCGCCACGCCGGTGGCCACCGCCATCCCCAGCGACGCGCCATCCGCCCCGTTCTTCAGGAACGAGATGCCGTTGACCGCGGCGCCGATGATCGCGACCAGCCCGACGGCCGAGGTGATGATCATTACCCGGTGCCGGGCCAGGATGGCCCGAACCAGCAGGTCCACGGCCGCGATGATCAGCAGCAGTCCCAACACCGCGTGGATGCCCAGCAGCGCCCCGTTAGAGAACGCCTTCCCGATCCCGCCGTGCGACACCGTGCAGTAGATGCTCACCCCGGCGCCCAGCACGAACTGGAGGACGAGCATGGTCAGGGCGCCCATGCTGGAGCTGCGCAGCCGCGCGATCGTCTTCGCCGCAGGCCGCCCGGTATCGCTTGCGCTGGTCATGCCGAGTCACGATAGCGCGCCCCCGCGAGGTATCTCGACCCGCCCGCCCGCCTCTGGACAGGCAAGGGGCCGCAACCGGCCCGGGGGAGCGGCGGGCCGCAGTGCGCTGCGGCCGGCCGGCCGCACGAAAACAACACGGGGATCCGGCATCACCAGAGCACACGCGGCCGCATGCCCGGAAGGAGAGCGCACCATGACGAGCATTCCTGCCGCACCCGGCGACGTCCTGGCCGTGTGGACCGGTAACACCCTGGCCGAGGACCTCATCCGGGTCGGCGAAGCACTCGAAGGCAAGCCCGCCGTCGCCAATCACGTGGTGGTCATCACCCACCGGGACCAGGCCGACCGGTGGATGGGCATCCAGGGCCGCCCCGGCGGCGTCGGCCCGGTCGACTGCACGCCGTTCCTGTCCGACCCGCGCACGATGTCCAACCACGGCGAGCCCAAGCCGGACGATCATGGCCAGCTGCGCTCCTTCCTGGCCGGCACGGCCAAGTCGCTCGGCATCGCCTACGACTGGGTCGGCATCGCCGAGGACACGCTGGACGCGCTGCACCTGAGCGACCTGTCGGACGCGATCAACCCGCTGTGGCGCTGGCCGTCCGACCACGGCCTGCTGCCGGGGCACGTGGTCTGCTCCAGCCTGGCCGCGATGCTGTACGACCTGCCGTCGGTCGGCTGGGCGCACCCCGATCTCGGCCGCGAGCGGGTCTGCGAGCCCGCCGACTGGTGGCGCTGGTCGCAGGACCGGGCGTGGCGGCTCAGCGCCCGGCAGCTCGCGCATGCGGACGTCTGAGGGGGACGCCCGGATGCGCGCCAGGGCCATCCCCGCGGGCCTGGCCTGTGAGCCTCACCGTAGGCTGCCCGCGTTAGGAAAAAACGGGCTTTGACGGTACGCACCGGGGAGAGGGCGGCATGGGACGGGAACCACAGATTCTCGCCTGCTCCGGACGGGCGCGCTGGCCGGAGGGCTCGCCGCCGGAGCTCGCCGGGGCGCAGGTGCGGCAGGCGATGCGCCTGTCCGGTGCGGCCAGGCCGCGGGTGTGCATGGTCCCGACCGCGATGGGCGACTGGCCGCAGGTCATCGAGGGCTGGTACGCCGCCGCGCCCAGCCTCGGCGCGGCCGAGCTATCGCACCTCCAGCTCTGCCCGCAGCCGAACGTGCCCGATCCTCGCGCGCACCTGATGGCGCAGGACGTGATCTTCGTGTGGGGCGGCAGCGTGGTCAACCTGCTGGCGCTGTGGCGGGCGCACCGGCTGGACGAGATCATGCACGAGTGCTGGCAGGCCGGGGTGGTGCTGGCCGGCGGCAGCGCGGGGAGCCTGTGCTGGCACGGCTCGGGGGTCACCGACTCGTTCAGCGACGCGCTCGACCCGCTGACCGGCGGGCTCGGCTTCCTGCCGTTCAGCAACGGGGTGCACGACGACTCGGCCGACCAGCCGCGGCGCACGGTGTTCCGTGAGCTGATCGCGGCCGGCACGCTGCCCGACGGCTACGCCACCGAAGATGGCACCGGCCTGCACTACGTCGGCACGAGCCTGCACGAGGCGCTGTGCATCGTCCCGGGCAAGAGCGCCTGGCAGGTGACTAGAGCCGACGGCGGCGGGTACACCGAGACCGCGCTGCCCACCCGGCACTGGCTGCCGCCGCGCTAGCCGCGATAGGAAAGGGCATAAAAACCGTGATAGATCCCGAACGTGCACAGCAGGGGCTAGCCGTCCGCCGTGAGGTACTCGGCGACGACCATGTCGACCGGGCGCAGGACGAGACGACGCCGTTCACCCAGCCGTTCCAGGACCTGGTCACCCGGTACGCCTGGGGCGAGATCTGGTCTCGGCCGGGGCTGACCAGGGCCGAGCGCAGCATCGTCACGCTGACCGCGCTTGCGGTGCTGCGCCAGGACGAGGAGCTGGCCATGCACGTGGCGGCCGCGCTGCGCAACGGGCTGACGCCGGCACAGATCCGGGAGGTGCTGCTGCAGGTCGCGGTGTATGCCGGGGTCCCCGCGGGCAACCGGGCCTTCGCCGTGGCCCAGGAAGTGCTGGCCGGGCGGGGGCTGGACGGGGACTCCGCGCGCTAGCGCCGGTAGCGCCGGCGGGGACATGCGGATAGCGTACGTATGGGCGGATGGCGCACGGACGTCCTTCGGCCGAGGCCGCGGGGCGGCCACGGCAGGGCAGCGAGGCGGGAGGCAGTGACGCCGCAAGACAAGGCGCGGATCGCGGGGCCCGGCCCGTCCGGTGCGTACACCGCCGACGAGATGATGACGGTCGCGGCGGCGCGCGCGCTGCGCGACGGTATGACCTGCTTCGTCGGCATCGGGCTGCCAAGCGCGGCCGCCAACCTGGCCCGGCTCACGCACGCGCCCGGGCTCGTGCTGATCTACGAATCGGGCACGATCGGCACCAAGCCGGGCTGGCTGCCGCTGTCGATCGGCGACGGCGTGCTGGCGCAGACCGCCGACTCGGTGGTCAGCGTGCCGGAGATCTTCAACTACTGGCTGCAGCCGGGCCGGATCGACGTCGGCTTCCTCGGCGCCGCCCAGATCGACAGGTTCGCGAACATCAACACGACCGTGATCGGCGCCGACTACGCCGAGCCCAAGACCCGGCTGCCCGGCGCCGGCGGCGCGCCCGAGATCGCCGCGTCCTGCCGCGAGGTGATCGTGGTCACCCGGCAGAGCACCCGGTCGTTCGTCGACCGGGTCGACTTCGTCACGTCGGTCGGGTACGGCCGCGGCCCAGGGGACCGGGCGCGGCTCGGCCTGACCGGCGCCGGGCCGCGCAAGGTGATCACCGACCTCGGCGTGCTCGAGCCGGATCCGCGACGCTGCGAGCTCGTGCTGACCGGGCTGTACCCTGGCGTGTCGGTGCCGGATGTCCGGGCCCGCACCGGCTGGGACCTGGCCGCCGCCGACGTGCCCGAGCCGATCGCCCCGCCGTCGCCCGGCGAGCTCGCCGCGCTGCGGGCGCTGGTCCAGGCCGTGCCGGGCGGCGAGCGTCAGGAAGGGGCAGCCCGGTGACCGCGTCCGCGGCCGGCTCGTTCCCGCTGCGCCCGTACCTGCGCCCCGACCGGGTGCATCCGCCGCTCGATTACCCGCCGTACCGGTCCTCGCAGCTGCGCGCGCCCCGGCAGCCCCTGGTGCTGCTGCCGCACCGGCTCACCGAGGTTACCGGGCCGCTGCTCGGCGAGGACCGGGTGCGGCCCGGCGACGCCGACCTGACCGGCCAGCACGCCGGGGAACCGCAGGGCGAGCGGATCATCGTGGCCGGCCGGGTGCTCGACGGCGACGGCCACCCGGTGGCCCGCAGCCTGATCGAGATCTGGCAGACCAACGCGGCGGGCCGGTACCGGCACGACGGGGATCAGCACCAAGCGCCGCTGGACGAGAACTTCACCGGGCTCGGCCGCTGCCTGACCGACGACGAGGGCCGGTACCGGTTCGTCACGGTCAAGCCGGGCGCCTACCCGTGGCGCAATCACCGCAACGCCTGGCGTCCGGCGCACATTCACTTCTCGCTGTTCGGCCAGGCATTCGCCCAGCGCCTGGTGACCCAGATGTACTTTCCCGGCGATCCGCTGCTGCCGCTGGACCCGGTGCTCGGCTCGGTGCCGGACGCCGCCGCGCGCGACCGGCTGGTCGCCCGCTTCGACATCGGCCTGACCGAGCCGGAATGGGCGCTTGGCTACTCCTGGGACATCGTGCTGCGCGGCCGTGGCGCGGCCCCGTTCGAGCCGGGCGGCGACGGCCGGTGAGCGGGCCCGCTGCTGGCCTCACGCCGTCGCAGACCGTCGGCCCGTTCTTCGCCATCGCGCTGCCCTGGCCGGACGGGCCGCAGGTCGTGCCGGAGGGAACGCCCGGCGCGATCGTCATCGCCGGGCGGGTGACCGACGGCGCGGGCGATCCGGTGCCTGACGCGGTGATCGAGACGTGGCAGGCCGCGCGGGACGGCGGCTTCGGGCACCCGGACGACCCGCGCGGCGCGGCCGGGGGGACCGAGGAGGCCGAGGCGGCCCGGTTCCGCGGGTTCGGCCGCTGTCCGACCGGCCCGGACGGCGGTTACCGCATCGTCACGCTGCGGCCCGCCGCGCTGCCGTCCGGCGACGGCCGCACCGAAGCCCCGCATCTGGACGTGTCGGTCTTCGCCCGCGGCCTGCTCGACCGGCTGGTGACCAGGATCTACTTCCCCGACGAGGAAGCGGCCAATGCCGCGGACCCGGTGCTGGCCGCGCTGGCCGCGTCGGCCGACCGGGACCGGCGGGCCACGCTGATCGCCGCGCCGGACGGCGGCGGCGGGTTCAGGTTCGACATCCGGCTGCAGGGCGACCGCGAGACGGTCTTCTTCGATGTCTGAGCCGCCGGGGCTCGCCCTCACCGCATCGCTGGACGGCCCGGCGGATGCGCCCGTGCTCGTGCTCGGCAACTCGCTTGGCACCTCCCGGGCGGTCTGGGCGCCGCAACTGCCCGCGCTGGCCCGGCACTTCCGGCTGCTCCGCTTCGAGCTGCCCGGGCACGGCGAGCCGGCCGGCCCGGCCCCGGCCGGACCGTACTCCATCGGTGATATCGGCCGGGCCGTCCTCGCGCTGCTCGACCGGCACGGCATCGGCCGGGCTTGCTACGCCGGGATCTCGATCGGCGGGATGACCGGCCTCTGGCTGGCGGCGCACGCGCCCGCCAGGATCGCGGCGCTCGGGCTGTGCTGCACGTCGGCGTACCTGCCGCCGGCCGTGGCCTGGCGGGACCGGGCCGCGCTGGTGCGCGCCGCCGGGATGGCGCCGATCACCGGGCCGGCGCTCAGCCGCTGGTTCACCCCGGCCTTCGCCCGGGCCGACCCGGCGGCCGTGGCCGGGATAGCGGCGATGCTGGCGGGAACCGCCCCGGAGGGCTACGCCGGCTGCTGCGAGGCGATCGCCGCCATGGATCTGCGTCCCGTGCTCGGCCCGGTCATCGCGCCGACGCTGGTCATCGCGGCCAGCGAGGATCCGGCCACGCCGCCCGCGCACGGCGCGCAGATCGCCCGCGCGATCGCCGGCGCGCGGCTGAGGGTGGTCCGCGGCGCCGCGCACCTGGCCAACATCCAGGCCCCGGGCCCGGTGACCGGCGCCCTGCTCGATCACCTGACGGCGTCGGTGTCGCCTTAGCTCTCGCCTGCGAGCGCCAGGTCGATCGCGGCGTGGCTGTCGGGGTGCTCGGCCCACCAGTGCCGCAGGTAGGGCGGATTGCGGTCGATCGTGGTCAGGTAGGCGCGAGCCGCGGCGCGGAACAGGTCGTCGGCGGTCCCGGCGTCAGGGTCGCCGCTGCGGGTGGCGAACAGGATCTCGGCCACTAGCGGCTCGCCGGCCAGCGGCCGCACGACCAGGCCGTCGCTGGACCGGGAGGCGGCCGCGGCCAGCGAGACCGCGCCGTGGCTGACCAGCATGTGCGCGGTGGATGTGTCGTTTGTGAAGTGCCGCAGCCGGGGGACGAATCCGGCCGTGCTGCAGGCGACCAGCAGCTGCTGCCGCAGCGGGTTGTCGTGCGGCGGCGGCACCACCCAGTCGCATTCGGCCAGGTCGGCGAGGTCGATCATGGTCCGCTCCGCCAGCGGATGGCTCTGCGCCAGCGCGATCAGCACGGGCTCGTGGACCAGCGTTCGCAGCCGCATCCCGGCGACGTCCTGCGGCCCCATGTCGTCGGCCCGGTCGCAGATGGCCACGTCGATGCGGCTGGCCGCCAGCAGCCCGAGCACGTCCTGCGCGGCCGCGTGCACCAGCGTCGTGACCTGGCCGTAGTCGCCCTTCAGGTGCAGTTGCTCGACGAACGCGGCGATCATCAGCAGCGGCGTGGAACCCACCCGCAGCTGCGGCCGCACCGTCATGCCCGCGACCTTCTGCCGGGCCGCGCCCAGCAGCGCGTCCATGTCCGCGAGCAGCGCCTCGGCCCGGCCGACGATGAACCTGCCGAGCGCGGTGGGCTCGGCGCCGCGCGGGCCGCGGGCGAACAGCCGGCCGCCGAGCATCCGCTCGATCCTGGCCAGCTGCGCGGTCAGCGCGGGCTGGCTGACCCCGAGCCGCGCGGCCGCCTTGGTCAGGCTGCCCGCGTCCGCGACGGCCTGGACGACGCGCAGGTGCCGCAGCTCCAAGTCGGCCATAACCGTAACTTATGCCCGGTTGGGATGTGTCTGCCAGCGTTCGGGTGAGTCATCGTATTGGTCAACGATGACCCCCTCCACCCCGCTTTACCGAGGAGGCTCCATGACCATCAAGACCTGGCCCACCTTCTGACATGGCAAACACACCGTCTTCCGGCGTGATCCCCGCCGGGGTCACGCCGGAACCGACCCCCCGCCCGCCCGGCCGGTAGGCCCAGGGCGGGGCGCCGGAGGCGGGCTGAGGACCGCGCCATCCCCAGCCCGCCTCCGGTCAAGGTGGCTCTACGTGGCTCTAGGTGGCTCAAGGTGGCTCAAGGTGGCTCTAGCTCAGCAGATCGCGGGCGGCGGCCTCGATGTCTTGCTCGGACAGCAGGACGGCCGCGGCGGCGGCGCCGAGCGGGATGAAACTGTCCCGGCTCGTCACCCGGGCCACCCGGCCGTCGAACCCGCCGTCGGCCAGCGCGGTGATCACCGCCTCCGATACCCCGCCGGTGCGCCGGGTCTCGTCGGCGACCAGCACTCTGCCCGTCAGCGCGGCCTCGCGCAGGATGTCGTCGGCCGGCAGCGGCGCGAGCCAGCGCAGGTCCAGCACCCGGCAGCGGATCCCGGCCGCCTGCAGCCTGGCCGCCGCGCGCAGGCTCAGCCGCACGCCGTTGCCGAACGTGATGATCGTGAGGTTGGCGGCACCGCCGGCCGCAGGGTAGGCCCGCGCCCGGCCGAGCGGCACGTGCCCGGCCGCCCAGTCCCGCGGCGGCGGGTATGACGCGAGCCAGCAGCCGTCGCCGTCGCTGAGCGCGTCGCGCGCGTGGTACAGCGCGATCGGCTCGAGGAACACGCAGACGCTGCCGTCAGCCTCGGCGGCGGCCAGGCAGGTGCGCAGCATCGCCGCGGCATCGTCCGGCCGGCCCGGCACGGCGATGACGACGCCGGGGATGTCGCGCAGCGCGCCGACCGCGTTGTCGTTGTGGAAGTGGCCGCCGAACCCTTCCTGGTAGGCCAGGCCCGCGACCCGCAGCACGACCGGATTGCGGAACCTGCCCTGGGAGAAGAAGGACAGCGTCGCGGCCTCGCCGCGGATCTGGTCGGCGGCGTTGTGCAGGTAGGCGAGGTACTGGACCTCGGGCACCGGCAGCAGGCCGGCCAGCCCGGCGCCGAGGGCCAGCCCGAGCACGGCCTGTTCGTCCAGCGGCGTGTCGAACACCCGGCTGGCGCCGAACCGGCGCAGCAGCCCCCTGGTCACCCCGTACACGCCGCCCTTGCGGGCCACGTCCTCGCCGAACACCAGCATCCCCGGCCTGGCCGCGAGCGCGTCGGCCAGCGTGGCGTTGATCGCCTGGGCCAGCGTGAGCGGGCCGCCGTCCTCGGGCAGCCGCCCGTCGAACGCGGTCTGTCTGGCGGCCGGATCGGCGCAGGCCGCGGCGCGCTCCGCCACCGTGCCGGGGCGGCGGATGGCCAGCGGGGCCATGATCTCGGCGGCCGACCCGAGCCGCCGGGCGCCGGCCACCTCGGCGGCCAGCGCCAGCACGTCGTCCCGCGACCGCGCGTGCCGGGCCAGCACCTCGTCGCGGCTGAGCGTGCCCGCGTCGATCAGCAGCCTGGCCGTGCCCAGCAGCGGGTCATCCGCGGCCGCCGCCGCGATCTCGGCCGCGTTGCGGTAGGCCGACTCGGCGTCGGCGCCGGCGTGCCCGCCGAGCCTGGTCACCGACAGGTGCAAGAACGCGGGCACCCGGCGCACCCGCACCAGCGCGGCGGCCCGCAGCGTGCTGTCGTACACATCGGCCAGGTCGGCGCCGTCGGCGTGGAAGTACGCCACGCCCGCCCGGCCGGACTGCGCCGCCTGCACCCAGCCCGGCGGCGTCCGGACGCTGATGCCGAGCCCGTTGTCCTCGCAGACCAGCAGCAGCGGCAGCGGCAGCGCCTGGTAGGTGCAGTACGCGGCGATGTTGAGCGCGCCCGCCGCGGTCGAGTGATTGACCGACGCGTCGCCGAACGAGCACACCACGATCGCGTCATCCGGCCAGTCGGGCCGCGGCCAGCCGCGCCAGTCCCCGGCCGCGGGCGCGCCCGGTCCGGCCGCCAGCCGCGCCGCGCGGTCCAGAGCGAACGCCAGGCCGACGGCGCGCGGCAGGTGCGACGCGATCGTGGACGTCTGCGGGATGATCGCGAGCCGGTCGTTGCCGAACACCTTATGCCGCCCGCCCGCGATCGGCTCGTCGGCCGCGGCGACGATGCCGAGCAGCACGTCCCGCAGGGCGTCGCGCATCGCGTCCGGTGACCGGCTCGCCTGGCAGGCCCGGGTCAGGTAGAAGGCGCCCGACCGGTAGTGCAGCAGCGCCGGGTCGGTGACCTGAAGCGCCGCGGCGACCCCGGCGTTGCCCTCGTGCCCCGAGGACCCGATCGTGTAGTAACCGTGCCCGCGCTCGCGCAGCCAGCCCGCGGCCAGATCCAGGTTCCTGCTGCCCAGCTGCGCGTCGAACAGCTCAAGGCACATCCCCACGCTCAGCCCCGACCCCTCCCGCACTCTGTTCCCCAACCCCACCCGCTCCACCCCCTCCACCTCCCACCCCAGCGCCCCCGGATAAGGGGAAGGGTCCTGGTCGCTATAACGACCAGGATCCTTCCCCATAATGCGGTGCCCCGACGCAACCGTTCAGCCCGGCCGTGACGTCTCATTGAGCATGAGGCAGCAAAGCACTGGCAGGAGACGAGTCTGGGGGTGGCCGGCCGCGGCGACGGCGGTCGCGCTCGGGACCACCGCGTGCACGGCGGCCAGCGCCGCGCAGCCGCCGGCCAGCCGCGGGCGGGTCAGCCAGGTGCCGGTGGTGAGCGCGCGGCCGTTCGGCGCGGCGGACACCGCGTTCGGCCTCGGCGTGCTGAGCTCGTGGTGCCGCAGCCAGCCCGGGTCCAACATCGTGTTCTCGCCGGCCAGCCTGGCCACCGGCCTCGGCCTGGCCTACCTCGGGGCGCACGGCCGCACCGCCGCCGCCATGGCCGGCGTGCTGCACATGCCGGTCACCGCGGGCGCGCCGCTCGCGGCCGGCCTGCACGCCAGGTCGGCCGCGCTCGGCGGGCTGGACCGCCCCGGCGTCACGGTCGCCGCCAGCAACCGGATCTGGGCCGACCCGTCCCTGCCGCCGCTGCGCAGCTACCTGAACGCGACGGCGACCGGCTACGGCGCCGGCCTGTGGCGGGTGCCGCTGCTGTCGGATCCGGAGCGGGCCCGCCAGCTCATCAACGCGTCGATCGCCCGCGACACCCGCGGCCACATCCCCCGTCTGCTCGCGCCGGGGTCGGTGAGCAAGGACGCCTGGGTGCTCACCGACGCGCTGTACCTGGACGCGGACTGGGCCGCGCCGTTCGAGCGCGACCTGACCGAGCCGGGGACGTTCGCCACCGCTTCCGGCGGCCTGGCCAGGCCGGAGTTTATGCACGGCGGCGAGTACGCCTACGCGACGGCCGGCGGCTGGACCGCGGTCTGGCTGCCGTACCGCGGCGGCAAGCTGGCGATGACCGCGCTGCTGCCGCCGGCCCCGGCCAGCCGCGGGGTCGCCAAGATCGTCGAACACTGCCAGGTCCCGTCGGCCGCCACGCTCAGTGAAGTCGCCAGCAACCTGGCCGACCACGACCCGGGTCCCGCCCACGGGGCAAGCCAGGGCGCGAATCCGCCCGGCATCCAGGCCCCCCTGACCGGGATCGCGCTGCCGAAGGTGAACCTCAGCTCGCACCAGGCGCTGAACGGGCTGCTCGCCAGCCTCGGCATGGGTATCGCGTTCACGGGCGGTGCCGACTTCACCGGGCTCTCGCCGCAGGCGGGCAGCATCTCGCTCGTCGAGCACGCGGCCACGCTGGCCGTAGGGGAGAAGGGAACGGTCGGCACGGGCGCCACCGCGGTCGGCATCATGCCTTCGCTGGGGCTGACAGCGCCCCGGCACCAGATCGTGTTCAACCGGCCGTACCTCATGCTCGTGACCGACACCGCGACCGGGGAGCCGCTGTTCCTCGCCCGGGTGGCCAATCCGGCCGCGCCGTGACCGGCGAGCGTCCGGAAAATGACGGAAACGCGGAAGGCGGGCGCTACACGGTAGTTTGAAGCGCTACGTACGGAATAAAAATGGAGAGCGAAGCGGCAGGCTGCCAGACTGAGCCCACCCGATCAGCCGAACCCGATGGAGGCATCATGCTGCCCTGGTCCGCCGAGCTCGCCGGACGGATCGACGAGCACGTCATCACCAGCGAACTGCTGCGGGGCAACCCCCTCGGCGATCCGCACGAGCGGCCGGTCCTGGTCTACCTGCCGCCCGGATACGACGACGAGTCCGAGCGGCGCTACCCCTCCGTCTACGTGATCCAGGGCTACACCGGCCAGGTAACCATGTGGCGCAACCGCAACGCGTACCGGCAGCCGTTCCCCGAGGCCGCCGACGCCGTGTTCGCCAGCGGCGAGGCGCCGTCGGCCATCCTCGTCTACGTGGACGCGTGGACCAAGTTCGGTGGCAGCCAGTTCGTCGATTCGCCCGGCACCGGCAAGTACCACTCCTACCTCTGCGACGAGATAGTGCCCTGGGTCGACGCGCGGTACCGCACGATGCCCGACGCGGCGCACCGCGCCATCATGGGCAAGTCGAGCGGCGGGTTCGGTGCCATGATCACGCCGATGCTGCGGCCCGACCTGTTCGGTGCGCTCGCCACCCACGCGGGCGACTCGCAGTACGAGACCAGCTACATACCGGACATGGCCAAGGGCGTCCGCTTCCTGCGCGGCTACGGCGGCGACATCTGGAAGTGGTGGGACGACTTCAACTCGCGGGTCTCCTTCACCAAGGAGGAGGACATGACGCTGGTGATGCTGCTCGGCGTGGCCGCCTGCTTCTCCGCGAACGAGGACGGCACCGTGGAACTGCCGATGGACCCGCAGTCCGGGGCGTTGCGGCCGCAGGCGTGGCAGCGCTGGCTGGACTGGGACCCGGTCCGGATGGTGCCCAAGTACGCCGACGCGCTGAAGACCGTTCACTCGATGTGGATCGACGCCGGCGTGCGGGACGAGTGGTTCCTCGACCTGGGCGCGACGGCGTTCCGCGCGGCGCTGCTGGAGGCCGGGATAGCCGAGGACGTGATCCGCTTCGAGCTGTTCGACGCCACGCACATGGCCATCGACTACCGCTACCCGATGTCCCTGGCCTGGCTCTGCCAGCGGATGGCGGCCTGAATGCGGCTGGCGACGATCATCACCGCGGCCGGGCCGCGGCTGCACGTGCGCGGCCGGTCCGGCTACGTCGACGTCGGCGAGGCGGCCGGGGATTCGCAGCTCGCCTCACTAGGTTCCTTCCTTGAGGCTGGCGCGCCTGCGCTGGAGGCGGCCCGCGGGCTGCTGGGCCGGGACGGCCGGGAGGTCGCGCCGGATGACTTCGGCCCCGCGGTGCCCGCGCCGGGGCGCATCCTCTGCCTCGGGGTGAACTACAGCGAGCACGCCATCGAGGGCGGCCGCGAGGTGCCGTCCTGGCCGGAGTCCTTCGTCCGCGGCCGGGAGAGCGTGCTCGCGCCCTACGCTGACCTGGTCAAGCCCGCGCTCACGTCGCGCTTTGACTACGAAGGCGAGCTGGGCATCGTGATCGGTGCGGGCGGGCGGTACATTCCTGCTGACAAGGCGCTGGATGCCGTGGTCGGCTTCGTCGTGCTGAACGACGCGTCGGCGCGCGACTGGCAGCGGGCGGCGACGCAGTGGACCCCCGGCAAGAACTTCGACGCGAGCATGCCGATCGGCCCCGAGGTGGTGACGCCGGATGAGGTCGACATCTCGGACGTTGGCTTGGTGACGACGCTGAACGGCCAGGTCATGCAGTCGGCCCGCACCTCGCAGATGATCGTCGACGTGCCCAGCGCGGTCGAGTACTTCTCCTCGTTCACCACCCTGCACCCAGGCGACGTGATCGCCACCGGCACTCCCGGGGGAGTGGGGTTCGCCCGCCAGCCCCCGGTATGGCTGACGCCCGGCGACGTCATCGAGGTCACCATCGAGGGAATCGGGACGATCCGCAACCGAGTGGTCGCCGAGGAAGGCGACCGCAGTGACTGGCGCTGGCAGCCCGGCCGTTCCGGCTAAATTAGTCGGCCTCGTTGCGCAGGAAGAACGCTGGCCCTCGCCCGCCGGCTGGCGGCAGCGCGGCCGCTCCGCTAACCGGGCACGAGTAGCGGCAGGCCCGCTCAGCTGATTATGCGGAGCGCGCCCGGCAGCACCCGGATGCGCAGCGACGCACCTGCGTCCAGCGGCCGGGCGCAGGCCAGCGTCTCGCCGTCGGCGCCGCCGGGCATGGCGCTGCCGGTCATCACCGTGACCGCGGCGGCGCGGCCGGTTCCGACCTGAGCCATCGACACGTGCGTGCCGTGCTTGATCTTGACCAGCCCGCGGATCATCGCGTTCTTCGGCCCGTCGCGGAAGAACACCAGGTCGAGCAGCCCGTCGCTCGCGTCGGCCTGCGGCGCGACCATCATGCCCGCGCCGAAGTACCGCGAGTTGGCCACCACGACCGCGCTGCCGGAGAACTTCAGCACGCTCGCCCCGCCGCCCGCGCCGGTCTCCTCTGGGCCAGAGCCGCCTGACCCGTTCGCCCGGCCGGGCCCGCCCTCCAGCTCCAGCCGGAACGTGGCCGCCCGCCAGCCGAACACCGCCCGCAGCGCCCCCACCGGATACGCCAGCCCGCCCGGCACCCGCGACCGGCTGGCCAGCTCCGCCGCGACCGCCGGAATGCCCAGGTACACGCTGCCCGCCACGACAACCTCGTCCGCCGCGGAAGCCGCCCCGCCCGCTCCAACCCGGCCGACCCCGATCAGGTCTACCCGCCGCTCCCGCCCGCCGGCCAGCAGCCGGGCCGCGTCGGCCAGCCCGAACGGTATGCCCAGCGTCCGGGCGAAATCGTTGCCCCGCCCCGCCGGGATGATGCCGAACACCCCATCCGCCCCGGCCACGGCCCCGGCGAGCGCGCCCACCATGCCGTCACCGCCGACCGCGACAGCCACCTCGCCGCGCCCCGCGGCGGCGACCGCCAGTTCCTTCGCGTGCTCCAGGCTGGCCGAGGCGCACACCTGGTGTTTGACGCCCGCGTCGTCGAGCACGCCCGTGACCGAAGGCAGCAGCCGCGTCGCCCGGCCTCCGCCGGCGGCCGGATTCACCACCAGGCAGCACGCGAGCGTCATGGGGCCTCCGACTGCGGCGGGATGAGCTTGCCCGGATTGAGCACGCCCACGGGGTCAAGCGCCGCCTTCACCGCCCGCAGGACCGCCACGCCGAGGTCGCCGATCTCGGCGTGCATCCAGGCGCGGTGGTCGGTGCCGACGGCATGGTGGTGCGTGATCGTACCGCCTTGCTCCATGATCGCATCGGCGGCCGCCGCCTTGGCCGCGGCCCAGGCCGCGAGGGGGTCGGCCGCCTGCCCGGCGATGACGGTGTAGTAGAGCGAGGCGCCGGACGGATAGACGTGCGAGATGTGGCAGGACACCACCGGAGGAGTGCCGGCCGCCGTCAGGGAGGCGGTCAGCGCGGCCGGCACCGCGGCGTGCAAGGCGGGCAGCGCGGCCCAGCTGGCCGCGGTCTCCAGCGTCTCCACGAACACGCCGACGTCCAGCAGCGTGTCGCGCAGCCGCGGCGCGCTGAACCTGCCCGCCCGCCAGGTCGCGACCGGCTCCGGGCCGAGCGAATACCCGCCATGCTGCCCGAATACGGCCGCCGCGGCCGCCCGCCGCGCCGCGGTGCCGGCCGCCGTTCCCTCGTAACTCGTGATCGCCAGGCAGCCCGTTATTTCGGGCGCCCCGGTCCGCGCCCGGTTCTGCCCGAGGGTGACGATCGCCGTATCGGTTGGATCATTTAGCCGAACGATGTCCGGCGTGCCCTCTCCTGTTTGGGTCAGGGTACGCAGCGCGGTCATGCCCGAGCCGAAGTCAGGGAACGACCATGCCTCGTCCAGTACGGCGGCAGGCTGCCGCCGTACCCGGACGGTTACCTCGGTGATCACCCCGAACGTGCCCTCCGAGCCGAGCAGCAGTTGCCGCAGGTCCGGGCCGGCTGCCGAGGCGGGCGCGCGCCCGCCGGCGTCGACCGTGCCGCGCGGCGTCGCCGCCCTGATCGCGAGCACCATGTCGTCGAACCGGCCGTAGCCTGCCGAGGCCTGCCCGGCCGAACGCGTCGCGGCGAAGCCGCCGATCGTCGCGTGCTCGAAGCTCTGCGGCAGATGACCCAGCGTCAGGCCGTGCGCGGCGAGCAGCGCCTCGGCCTGCGGCCCGCGCAGCCCGGCCTGCAGCGTCGCGGTCAGCGACTCGGCGTCGAGGTTGACCAGCCGGTTCAGCCTGCGCAGGTCCAGGGCGATGACCGCGCCGAATTGGCCGCGCAGCGCCTCGACCCCGCCGGTCACGCTGGTGCCGCCGCCGAACGGGACGACCGCGACGTGGTGCATGCTCGCGGCGTCGAGCACGGCGAGAACCTCGTCGTGCGACCCAGGCGTCAGCACGGCATCCGGGGCGGCGGCCGCGTCACCGCGCCGCCGCCGCAGCAGGTCCGGGGTGCTCTTGCCGCCGGTGTGCCCCAGCCGGGACGGCCGCCCGCTGTTCACGTGCCCGGGCCCGATCGCGCCGGCGAACGCCGCCGCGGCCGCCGCGGGCAGCCGGGACGTGGGCAGGGCCACGTCGGCTTCGGCCGTCGCCGCGGACGGGGTGAGGTCGGTGCCGAGGAACGCCTGCAGCAGAGCCCGCGCGCCGTCGGGCAGGGCCAGCGGCTCACTCCAGCCGGCCCACGGCATGTCGGCGGCGCGCTCGCCGCTGGGGGAGACCCCCGCTGTGTGCTTGGTCATGACCTCTACTGACTCGGCCGGAAAGACGCCCTACGGCGAGCTTGGCCGGAAAGACGCCCTACGGCGAGCTCGGCCGGAAAGATGCCCTACGGCGAGCTTGGCCGGAAAGACGCCCTACGGTATAAGCTAGCTTACAGATTATGGCTGAGTGTAACGATACCGAGCGCGTCGCCGGGCTGGGCATCCTCGCCGAAGCCGCGCCGTCCGACGACACGGACAACGCGATACTCGACGCGGCCAGGGACTGCGTGCTCGAGGTCGGCGTACGCCGGACGTCGCTGTCCGATGTCGCCCGCCGGGCGGGCGTCAGCCGGCCCACCGTGTACCGCCGGTGGCGGGACCTGCGAGCCCTGGTCGCGGACCTGATGACCAGGGAACTGGCTGGCGTGTTCGCGGCGGCGGCTCCGGATCAGGCCGGGTCGGTCCTGCAGCGGGCGGTCAGCCACTCCATTTCGGTGGCCAGCATGCTGCGGGCTCACCCGTTGCTCACCAAGATCATCCAGGTCGACCCCGAGATGCTGCAGACCTACATCTTCGACCGGCTCGGCACCAGCCAGCGGATGGCGGTCGGCTACATCGCCGGCTGGATCAGGGCGGGTCAGCGGGACGGGTCCATCCGGCCGGGCGATGTGGACGCGATGGCGGTGACCGTGCTGCTCGCCCTGCAGTCCTCGGTGCTGTCCACCGGGCTGACGGCTGGCCTGATGACGCCCCGTCAGCGTGACGAAGAGCTGGCCCGGCTGCTCACCAGCTACCTGTCCCCGCCTGCCGCGCCCGGCGGCCAGGCGTGACGACGCAAACCGCCGGGACCTCGCTCAACGCGGCCAGGCGCGCCCGTGACCTCGTCGCGGTGGCCGAACGCGGCCAGGTCGATCTGCTGGTCGTGGGTGGCGGGGTGACCGGCGCGGGCGTGGCGCTCGATGCCGCGTCGCGCGGCCTGTCGGTGGTACTCGCCGAGCGGGACGACCTGGCCTCGGGCACTAGCCGGTGGAGCTCGAAGCTGGTGCACGGCGGGCTGCGCTACCTGGCCAGGGGCGAGATCGGGATCGCCTATGAAAGCGCGGCCGAGCGCGGGCTGATCATGGGCAGGATCGCGCCGCACCTGACCAGGCCGCTGCCGATGATCTACCCGTGGCTGCCCCAGACCAGCCGCAGGTCGCGGGCGGTGACCGGCACCGGGTTCGTCGCGGCGGACCTGCTGCGCCGGGCGGCCGGGACCAGCCGCCAGACGCTGCCCGGCCCCAGGCGGGTAACCAGGGCCGAAGCCGTGACCGCAGTGCCCGCGCTGCGCCGGGACGTAGCCGCCGGGATGCTGACCTGGGAGGGCCAGCTCACCGACGACGCCCGGCTGGTGGTGGCGATCGCCCGCACTGCCGCGGGTCACGGCGCGGTGATTCTGACCAGGTGCGGGGCCAGTGGCCTGACCGGTGACGGCGGCGTGCTCACCGACCGGCTGACCGGCGAGTCGTTCGCGCTGCGCGCCCGGGTGGTGATCAATGCGACCGGGGTGTGGGCCGGGCAGCTGACCGGCGGGGTAACGCTGCGGCCGAGCCGCGGCACGCACCTGGTGCTCGCCGACGCCGCCTTCGGCGGGTTGCGGGCCGGCGTCATCGCGGCTGTGCCCGGCGAGCACAACAGGTTCGTGTTCGCGCTGCCGGTGCCCGGCGAGCCCCGGGTGTACGTCGGGCTGACTGACGAGCCGGCCGACGGGCCGGTGCCCGACGTGCCCGAGCCGTCGGCGGCCGAGATCACCTTCCTGCTCGACACGGTGAGCGCCGTGCTTGACGCCCCCGTAGGTCCGGCCGACGTGCTCGGCGCGTTCGCCGGCCTGCGCCCGCTGCTGTGCGGGCCCCCCGGTAACGCCAGCGAGGCGACCGCGGACCTGTCCCGGCGGCACGCGGTGCTCACCTCGCCGGACGGCGTGATCACCGTGGTCGGCGGGAAGCTGACCACCTACCGCCGGATGGCGCAGGACGCGGTCGACGCGGGTCGGGCCCGCGCGCGAGCCGGACCGTGCCGGACCCGCGGTCTGCCGCTGGCCGGCGCAGCCGGCCCGGCTGAGCTGGCCCGGGTGCGGGCGCCGGCCCGGCTGGTCGCCAGGTACGGCACCGAGGCGCCGGACGTGCTCGCGCTGGCCGGTCAGGACCCGACGCTGGCCGATCCGGTCGCCGACGGCGTGCCGGTCACCGGCGCCGAGCTGCTGTTCGCCGTCCGGCACGAGGGCGCGCTCGACGCCGGCGACCTGCTGGACCGGCGAACCAGGATCGGCCTGGTCCCCGCCGACCGGCAGCAGGCGCTCCCCGCCGCCGCCCGCGCGCTCGCCAGCGACTGAGGCGTCGCGTCATACGACCGCCCGGAGCGGGCACCGGGCGTACGATCAGGCCATGGCGGCTGAGGGCGGTGCGGCACCTGCGGAGGCGGCCGGCGCTGCGGTGGAGTACCTCCAGGTCCAGACGACCACCGACTCGCGGGCCGAGGCGATGGAGCTTGCCCGCGCCTCGGTCGAGGCGAGGCTAGCCGCGTGCGCTCAGGTGGCCGGCCCGATCGCCAGCACGTACTGGTGGGAGGGCGGCATTGAGCGGACCGAGGAATGGCTGGTCCTGCTCAAGCTCCCGGCGGATCGCTACCAGGATCTGGCCGCCTTCCTGACCGAACGGCACAGCTACGACGAGCCGGAGATCGTGGCCCTGCCGATCACGGCGGGCGCGCCCGCCTACTTGAGCTGGATCAGCGAGGAAACCATCCCGCGCTGAGGCCGGTCCCGTGATGGATGCTGCGGCCGCGATCGCTCGCGCCAGAGAGCTGGCCGGCCGGGCCGAGCCGCGGTTCCTGCTCGGCCTGGCCGGGCCGCCGGGTGCGGGCAAGAGCAGGCTCGCCGGACGGCTCGCGGCCGCGGCCGGACCGCAGGCCGTCGTGGTGCCGCTCGACGGGTTTCATCTCGCCGACGTCGAGCTGGCCAGGCTCGGGCGGCTCGGCCGCAAGGGCGCGCCGGATACCTTCGACCCCGCGGGATATCTCGCTCTGCTGCGCCGCATCAGGGCCGCCGAGCCCGGGGTTATCGTGTACGCCCCGGCGTTCGGCCGGGAACTGGAGCAGCCGGTCGCGGGCAGCATCCCGGTGCCGCCGGACGCCCGGCTCGTGATCACCGAGGGGAACTACCTGCTGTTCGACGAGCCGCCCTGGCATCAGATCCGCGACCTGCTCGACGAGGTGTGGTGGATCGACCTGCCCGATCCGCTGCGCCGCGGGCGGCTGACCGCGCGGCACATCGCCTCGGGCAAGTCGCCCGACGAGGCCAGGCGGTTCGTCTGGGAGAGCGACGAGGCCAACGCCAGTGCGGTGGCGCCCGGCCGCGACCGGGCCGACCGGGTCGTGCGGGCTGGGTGACCGTCCCGGCTAGCCGGCCGGGACGTTCCAGGACACGATGACCGGCATGTCGTGCTCGGTGCCGAGCACGCTGATCGTGCCGGTGTCCAGCCGGAACAGCCGGCCGTCAGCGGGTGCCAGGCCGAGCCAGCGGGCGGTCAGCACGCGCAGGATGTGCCCGTGCGCCACCAGCGCGACATCGCCGTCGCCGCTCGCCAGCAGCGGCCGCACCCGGGCCAGCACCGCGTCGGCGCGCGCGCCGACCTGGCCGACGGTCTCACCCGGATGCGCCGCGTCGCCGGGGACGACGCCGTCCCGCCACAGGTACCAGCCCGGCCGCTTCGCCTGGATCTCCGTGGTGGTCCGGCCCTCGTAGCCGCCGTAGTCCCACTCCCACAGGTCAGGGTCGGGGGTGGCGCCGCCCAGCCCGGCCAGTTCGGCCGTCCTGGCCGCGCGCCGCGCCGGGCTGGCGAAGGCGGCCTGGATTCGCCGCTTCGCGACCTGCGGGGCGAGCGACGCGGCGATCGCCTCGCCGCGCGCGGTGAGCGCGATGTCGCTCCGGCCGGTGTGCTTGCCCGCGATGCTCCACTCGGTCTCGCCGTGCCGCAGGAGAATCAGTTCCGCCATGGACGTCGGTCCTGCCAGGTCAGTCGAAGAGGTAGTTGCTGTCCCTGTCGGCCGGATTGTTGACGAAAGCCTGCACGGTCAGCGAACCGCCGTGCGCGAACACTAGCGTGAGCGTGATGTCCTTGCCGCTCTGCATGCGCCCGGCGCCGGTGATCAGCAGGTGCGGCCCGTTGGGCACCAGCCGGATGGTGGCGCCGGCCGGAACTCCGATCGAGGAAACCGGGCTCATCGCGCCGCTGCCCCGCGCGGGCGCGAGGAAGCTGACCCGCCCGCCGGCGCTCGTCCTGACCGCGATCAGGCTGTCCGCGGAGCGCGCGTTGTTGCGGATGGCCAGGTACGCGAACGTGGTGCCCGGCGTGACCGGCAGCGGTACGTAGCCGGTGGACGCCTCGACGGAGGGGGCCTTGTTCGCGGCCGACGCGCTGACGGCACACCCGGCCGTGCCCAGGCCGACCGCGCCCGCGGCGATCAGCGCCGCCGCCGACCCCAGTGGCCTCAGCCCCGGCCTTCCTGGCCGCCCGCGCCAACGCAGCATGATCGGTTCCTCAGGTTCCTGTCCTCGTGACGATGCCACCACCGTACCGCCCGCCGGCTGCGGCATGTCAGCACCCCGGGCGTGAGTCCGGTCCCTGGCGGCGGGAGTAATCGCCGTCCCACACGCTCAGGTATTTCCAGGCCGAATCGAATAGCACCGTGACAATGGTCTGATCGGCCGGGAGCTCGGCGGCGACCTGCGCCGCGACATGCGCGTTCGCGCCCGCGGTCGGACCGGTGAACAGCCTTTCCTCCGCGATCAGCCGTTTCATCATCGCCCACGCGTCCTGGCCGGACACGGTGCGCACTTCGTCGATGAGTTCCTCGCGCACGTTCGGCGGAATCTTTCCCGGCCCGAGGCCCATCAGGTTATGCGGGCCGTGCCGGAACGGACTGCGGGCCCGCTTGGCGTGCAGCGGCGCCGACGCGTCCACCTCGACGGCGACGGTCCGCACGCCGGGGAACTCGCTCTTGAGCGCGGCGGCGATGCCGGAGAACGTGCCGCCGGTGCCGATGCTGCACACGAAGCGGTCCACGCCGCGGCCCAGCAGCCGCAGGTCGGCCGCGATCTCCGCGCCGGCCCGCCGCCAGGCCTGCCGGTTCAGCGGGCTGGTCGACTGGTCCAGGTAGCAGCTGCGCGGATGGTCGCGGACGTAGTCGCGGGCTTCCGCCTCGGCTTGCAGCAGGAAGCCGTCCCCATCCGTCTCAATGATCTTGGCTCCGAACGCACGAATCTGAGCCTTCCGCTCGATCGTCATCCCGGTCGGCATGATGACCACGACCCGGTAGCCGCGGGCCAGGCCGACCCGCGCCAGCGCCGCACCGCCGTTGCCGGTCGACGACTCCACCAGCGTCCAGCCGGGGGCAATCTCACCGCTCGCCTCGAGGGCGTCGATCATGAAGTTGAAGATCCGGTCCTTGTGGCTGCCGGTCGGATTCCTGAACTCGCACTTCGCATAGACGTGCGCGCCGCCGGCCGGGACAACGCGGCGGAGCTGGCGCAGCTCGATCCGGTCGGCCGGCGGTTCCGCGTGGCCGCCCGACGGTAATTCGCCAGGCTCGCCCCTGGCCTGGTCGCCGGGCTGATCGGTGCCGCGTGGCGGCAGGACGTGCACCCGGCCGGTCGCGGCGTCGATCGTCACCCGCAGCACCGGCTTGACCTCGACGCCGCACCGTTCGAGCACCGCCGCCGCGCCGCCGTTGGCCGTCTTCTCCGTGACGACCAGGGCCTCGGTGACCTCTGCGCCGGACCGCCTGACCGCCTCGATCAGCGCGACCAGCGTTCCGCCGGTGCTGATCGTGTCGTCGATGATCACCACCCGGTCGCCGGGGACGATCCCGTTCACGTAGAGCCGTCCGGCGAAGTACTCCGAAGCGATCGCCACCTCGATCGGCGGTCGGCCGGCGTCCGGGGGCAGGTCGTACGGGTACCAGCGGGCCACCGCGAGCGGCAGGCCGGTGGCCAGGCACACCGGGCCGGCCAGCACCGCGCCCTTGTCCTCCTCGACGAGCAGCTTGGTCGCGGCGGAAAAGGTGCCGAGGCCGACCAGGCGGGCGACCGCCTCGGCGAGAATCTCGGGCCTGAGCGCGGGGCGCTGGTCGGTGAGCTCGTTTATGGTGGTGCGGTATCTTCCCGAGAATACGGTCGGCGCGCCTTCGTAGATCTGCTCAAGCAGCATTTAAGGTAGTAAAACATAAAATTCCGGTTATGTCCCGGCCGACGGCAATGTTTGACAATGTTATTGCAGTCGCCCGATGAAACCATTGAAACGCATGAAGCCCAAGTAAATGCTGACGTGTCGCGATGCCCGATTACAGCAATGTGCCAGGACGGGCCATTGCGGATTACTTTGCTAGCGAATTTCCTCACACCGGCCATCCGCCCGGCCGACCCGCCCCGCCGGGGTCAGCGACGAGCGCGTGCGGAGCGCGGGCAGGGCGGGGCGCGGGGCGGGGGCCGAGGTGCTCCCGCCCGGGTCGGCGAGCATCAGGGTCGGCTTAGCCGCGCTCCAGTGCTGTGCCGAGCAGGCCCAGCGGGGGCGAGCCGAGTTCCATCAGCGCCGTGTGGAAGCGGCGCAGCGAGAAGCCCGCGCCCCATTCCTTCCTGGCCCGTTCCCGCAGATCCATGATCATGAGCTTGCCCCAGGTGTACCGGCCATAGGTCGGGTCGAAGGTGGCCCGCGCCGCCTCGGACAGCGCGGCCGGGCCGGAGATGTGGGTGTCCGCGGCGAACCTGTGGGCCCCCTCCTGCACGGTCATCCCGGCCGTGTGCACGCCGATCGAGCAGGCCAGCCTGGTCACCCTGATCAGCGCCTCCAGCCAGACCCCGACGGCGAACCGCGGGTCGTCGGCGCAGAAGCCCTCCTCCACGCACAACTCTTCGGCGTAGTGCGCCCAGCCCTCGACGAACGCGGAGGACGCCAGGATCCGCCGCACGTCGGTGGGCGCCCGTCGCATCGCCCGGCCGTGCGAGAAGTGCCCGGGAGCGACCTCGTGCACGGTGATTCCGGGCAGCGTCGTGTCGCTGAAGACCTGCAGCCACTCCTCGCGCTCCTCGGCCGGCCAGGCGTCATCCGGCGGGGTGATGTGATACCAGGATGGCCCCTCCGGCTCGCCCGGCGCGTTCGAGGACATCATCGCCATGGCCCAGCGGCGGGACTGCGGGGCCGGCCCGACCAGGCACTCGCCGTCGTTGTACGGCAGCAGGTCGCGTTCGCTGGTGAACTCGATCGCCCGCGTGGTCCAGTGCCGGGCGGCCTCGATCACGCCGGCCGCGTCGGGGTGATCGAGGACAAGCTCGCGGGCTACCTCGAGCGGCGACCGCGACGAGTCGATGCGGGCGCAGCTCTCCGCCAGCCGGGCGAGCAGCCTGTCCCGTTCGGCGTCCGCCTGCCGGGCGAGCCTGCCCAGGTCGACCTGCATGCTTTCGGCGCTGCCCATCAGCGCGGCCAGCCCGTCGGGGCCGAGCGCCGCTTCCGGGCCGCCGCGCCCGGCCGCGGCGGCCACATGATCGCTGAGCCGCGCGTGCGCGGCGAGCGCCCGCTCACCGGCGCCCGGGTCGGCGCCGTCCGGGATGCCCGCGGCGAGCCCGCGGACGGCACCGAGCAGCGCCTCGGCGGTCGGCCCGCTCAGCTGGTCGAGCGCGGCGATCGCGCTGTCCACCGCCTGCGGCCAGCCGGCCAGGTGCCGGTCCCGCGCCGCCGCGCGCTGCGCGGCCGGCGCGTAGTCCCGGTCGTAGCAGGCCAGGTCGAGCGCCCCGAGGTGAAAGAGCGGGTTGCTGCGGTGCAGTTCGAGCTGGCCGTAGGTAACCCGTGATACTTCCTCGAAGGCGGACAGGTGCGCCTCGTCGTGCGAATCGGCCAAGGTGCCGCCGTCGGCGCGGGCCGCCGCGAGCCTGGCGAGGCCGGAGCGCACGCCATCGGGGGACAGATCCTGGATCATTCCGTCATATTCGTGGCGGCCGCTTTCCTCGCGCATATCCGCCATGTTGAGATCGCATACGGCGCGCAGCCGGGAGTTCAGCTCTTCCATGCGGTCAGACGTTACAGGCGGGGCCGCGCCCACGGGCGTGCCATCGGTGGCGCGATAGCGTCAGATTTCTTGGCGTTCTTACGAAAGAAGACAGGCATGCAGAACCCTTTGTTCACCACCCGTCCCGAGCTGGCCGGCACGTTCGGCATGGTCGCCTCGACGCACTGGCTGGCCTCCGCGGCCGGCATGGCCATCCTGGAGCGCGGCGGCAACGCCTTCGACGCCGCGGTAGCCGCGGGCCTGGTGCTGCAGGTGGTCGAGCCGCACCTGAACGGGCCCGGCGGCGAGGTGCCGGTCATCGGCTACGACGCAGCGCGCGGTGAGGTCTTCGTGCTGGACGGCCAGGGGCCGGCTCCGATGAGTGCCTCGCTTGCGACGTTCGGAAATCTCGGTTGTGAACTCGTGCCGGGCAGCGGGCTGCTCGCCGCCTGCGTGCCCGCCGCGTTCGGCACCTGGATGCTGCTGCTGAGCAGGCACGGCAGCCTGCCGCTTCGGGCGGTGATGGAGTACGCGATCGGGTACGCCGCGGCCGGCTACCCGGTGCTGCCGGCGATCAGCGCCGGGATCGCGGGCGTGGCCGACCTGTTCCGCGAGCACTGGCCCTCGTCGGCGGAGATCTACCTGCGCGGTACCGGCGCGGGCGGCGTGCCCACCCCGGGATCCAGGTTCGCCAACCCGGTGCTGGCCGCTGTCTACCAGCGGATACTCGCCGAAGCCGAAGCAGCGGGCCCGGATTCCGGCCAGCAGATCGAGGCGGCCAGGCGGGCGTTCTACGAGGGGTTCGTCGCCGAGGCGATCGCCGCTTACCTGCGGTCGGCCGAGGTGATGGACGTGACCGGACGCCGGCATCGCGGCCTGCTCGGCTACGACGACCTGGCCGGCTGGCGGGCCGGCGTCGAGCCGCCGGTCACGCTGGACTACGCCGGCCTGACCGTGTGCAAGACACAACCCTGGGGGCAGGGGCCGGTCTTCCTGCAGCAACTCGCGCTGCTGGCCGGGTTCGACCTGGAGCGGATGGGGCCGGCCAGCGCCGAGTTCATCCACACCGTGGTCGAGTGCGCCAAGCTCGCCTTCGCCGACCGGGAGGCGTGGTACGGCGACCCCCGGTTCGGCGAGGTGCCGGTGGCCGACCTGCTGTCGGCGGACTACGCGGCGCAGCGCCGCGGCCTGGTCGGCGAGCAGGCGTCGCCCGGCCTGATCCCCGGCGCGCCCGGCGGCCGGACGCCGCGGCTGCCCGGGTACCCCGCCCGCCTCCCCATCCCCCCTCATGGCCCGCCAGATGCGGCGGGCGCCGCAGCCGCGCCCTCGCTGGACGCCGGCACCGGCGAGCCGATGAGCCGGTTCGGCGCCGGGCCGGGGGACACCTGCCATCTGGATGTGGCCGACCGGTTCGGCAACCTGGTGTCCGCGACGCCGAGCGGCGGCTGGCTGCATAGCTCGCCGGTCATCCCCGGGCTCGGCTTCTGCCTGGGCACCAGGGCGCAGATGTTCACGCTGACCCCCGGCCTGCCCAACACGCTCGCGCCCGGCAAGCGGCCGCGCACCACGCTCAGCCCCAGCCTGGCGCTGCGCGACGGCGAGCCGTACCTGGCGTTCGGCACGCCGGGCGGCGACCAGCAGGACCAGTGGACGCTCGCCTTCCTGCTCAACCACGCGCACTTCGGGATGAACCTGCAGCAGGCGATCGACGCGCCCGCGTTCCACACCCGGCACTTCCCGTCCTCGTTTTACCCGCGCGAGTCCGAGCCGCTGGCGTTGGACGTGGAGGAGCGGGTCGGGCCCGAGGTGATCGCCGCGCTGCGCGCCCGCGGCCATCAGGTGGACGTCAGGCCGCCGTGGTCGCTGGGCCGGATCAGCGCAGTCGCCCGGTCCGGCGGGTTCCTCTACGCGGCCGCCAACCCGCGCGGCATGCAAGGCTACGCGGCCGGCCGCTAGCCGGCCTGGAATCTCGGCGGGCTTCCGGTCGTTACTAAGCTGTACCGCCGATGTGGTTCAGTTAGCTAAGGTGATCTACGGCAGGGAGCCTCTCCTCGCCGGAGGAGGCGGACATGACCAATCACATGAAGTTTGCGGTCGGCGGGATCGTCCTCGGGATAATCCTGCTGTTCATCATCCCGTCGTGGGCGGCCATCCTGATCATCGCCGCCGCGATCGGCATCCCGGCCGCCGCCTGGTTCATGCTTGACCCGTCCCAGCGGCGCAGGCTGAAGGAGGCCCGCCGCCGGGGCCAGATTGGCCGCTGACAGCACCGCCAGATCGGCCGCTGACGGGCTGCGCGGGCTGACCGGGCGGCCGGAGAGTCACGCGCTGGCTTTGGCCGCGGCCTTGAGCTGCTGCTTGTACGCGCGGACCCGGGTGAGCGAGTTCTCGTCCACGATGTCGGCGACCGACATGTAGGTCTTCCGGCCGCCGAACGGGCCGGCCGCCTCGCGCCAGCCCCTGGGCCGCACGCCCAGCTGCTTGCCGAGCAGCGCGACGAAGATCTGCGCCTTCTGCGGGCCGAATCCAGGCAGCTCGCCCACCTGCTTGAGCAGCTGGGCCCCGGACTTCGCGGTCGTCCACACTCCGGCTGCGTCGCCGTCGTAGCGGTCGGTGATCAGGCGGCACAGGCCCTGCACCCGGGCGGCCATCGCCCGCGGGTACCGGTGCAGCGCGGGACGCTGCGAGAAGATCGCGGCGAGCGCATCGGGGCCGAAGTCCGCCAGCTCCCTGGCGTCCGGCTCGTGCCCGAGCCGCTCCACCAGATCCGCGGGCGAGCCGAATGCCTTCTCGATCGTCACCTGCTGATCGAGCAGCATCGCGATCAGCAGAGCCAGCGGACTGCGTGACAGCAGGTCGTTCGCCGTGTCGCTGACCGGCATCCAAAGCGTCATCGATCCCCCTTTCGCCAGGGACCATCATGCCGCATGCACCGGGCCCGCCGCCGCGCTACGTGCAGCGAAGACGCCAAGACCGGGCTAAGACAGCAAGCCCGGATAGAGCAGCGCGAGCTGGTGCGGGTAGCCGCCGATCAGCCGCAGCTCGTCGTCGGTGAGTGGCTTGCCGGTCGCCGCGCCGCACAGCTGCGCCAGCCGGAACGCCAGCTCCTCGTCGGCCGGCTCGATGCCGAGGCCGTCCATCACGTGCCGGAAGCCGGCCTTGCCGCCGTACTCGCCGGTCAGCACGATCCGGCCCGGCCGGGCGTGCCAGTCGGCCGGGAACGGGCCGAGCGTCTGGTCGTCGTAGAGCTCGTAGTTCTGCCGGTCCTTCAGCGCGCCGTCGGCGTGGATGCCGGACTCGTGCGCGAACGCGTTGCGGCCCACCCCCGGCTGCCCCTGCGGCAGCGGCTGGCCGAACGCGTAGCTGGCCCACAGGCTGAACCGCCGGGCCCAGGACAGGTCGATCGGGTCGCCGATCTGCACCCGGCCCGCGGCGCCGAAGCCGTGCCGGAAGGCCAGCAGGCAGGACAGCAGGTCGGCGTTGCCGGCCCGCTCGCCGATGCCGTTCACGCAGGTGTTGACCCAGGCGTCCTGGCCGGCGTCGAGATCCCCGAACGCGCCCGACAGCGAGTTCGCCACGGCCATGCCCAGGTCGTTGTGGCAGTGCGTCTCGACCGGGATGCGCACCGCGCTGGCCAGCTTGGCGAACCGCTCGCGGATCCGCTCCGGCGTGTCGCCGCCGATCGTGTCGCAGTACCGCACCCGGTCGGCCCCGGCCTGCCTGGCCGCGAGCGCGAACTCGAGCAGGAACCCATCGTCGGTGCGGGACGCGTCCTCGGCGTTGACCCCGACCGTCGTCGCCCCGCCGTCCTTCGCGGCGGTCACGGCCGCGGTCATCTCCGCGATGATCGCCTCGCGGTCGAGCCGGCCGCGGAACTTATGCGAGATCATCTGGTCCGACGTGGAGATCGACAGGTTGTAGTGCTTCAACCCGAGCGGGACCGCCGCGGTCACGTCGCCGGGGATGGCCCGGCACCAGCCGGACAGCCGCAGCTCGCCGAACGCCCCGGCCTGCGCCAGCGCCACGTTGGCCTGCACGTAGGGCACCTCGTGGAACAGGTAGGGAAAGCCCAGCTCCGACTGGGCCACGCCGAGCCGGGCCAGGTAGAAGTTCACCATCGTCTTGCCGAACTTGGACAGCCCGGTCCGCGCGGTCTGCACGCCGTCGCGGTTGGTGACGTCCAGGAAATGAATGACGGGCACGGCGCGGTCCTCTCCTCGGCTCATTCGGCGGAGCCTCAACATTGACACACGATGACAACATGGATCAAGATTGATCAAAATCAACTATTGAGTCGCCTAAGCCCCGCGGTCTGGCCCGGACGGCAGGCCGCGGTTACAGGCGTTAAAAGCGTTAAAGACATGGCTTCCTAACGGGGAGTCGCGGGCCCACAGCGCGAAGGCGGGACGATGAGCGACTGGATCACGGCCGAGGCCGCAGCGGACCGGCTCGGCGTCAAGCGGGCCACGCTGTACGCATACGTGAGCCGCGGCGTGCTGGTGCGCAGGCGGGCCGCCGACGGCAGGGGCAGCCTGTTCGACCCCCGCGAGATCGACGCGCTGGCCCGCCGCGGCCGGCCGCGGCGGGCCCCGGGCGGCACCGAGCTGGTCATCGAGTCCGCGATCACCGAGATCTCCGGCGGCCGGCTGCGCTACCGCGGTCACGAGGCCACCGCGCTGGCCGCCAGCAGGACCTTCGAAGAGGTGGCCACCCTGCTATGGACCGGGGAGTTCGGCCCGCGGCCTGACCAGGCCGACGCTCCGCAGGCCGGCCTGCCGCACCGAGGCGCGCCCCTGGCCGGCCTGCCGGCGCGTGACGCTCCGCAGGCCGGCCCGGGGCAGGCCGGCTGGCGCTCCACGCCGGAGTCGGTCGCGGTGGCCGCCGCCGCCCAGTCGGCGCTGCCCGGCGGCGCCCTGCCGCTGGAGCGGCTGGCCGTGATCGTGCCCGCGCTCGCCGCTACCGACCCGCTGCGGCTGCACCTGGACGGCCCCGGCGTGATCGCGGCCGGCCGGGCCATGATCGCCGGCATGGTCGACTGCCTCCCCGACGCACCGGCGACCTTTGCCCCGCGCACAGCCGCTAGGGGGTCGATCCGCGGTTTGGGTCCCACCGATGGGATGCAAACCGCGGATCGACCCCCTTCGCGGAGCGGGTGCGTGCCGCCGGGCCAGGCGCCCGCGGGCGGGAGCATCGCGGGCCGGCTGTGGGGCAAGCTCTGCCCGGGGCCGCCCGACGGCGGGCTGGTGGCCGCGCTGCGGGCGGCGCTCGTGCTGCTCGCCGACCACGAGCTGGCCGCGTCCACGCTGGCGGCGCGGGTGGCGGCCTCGGTGCGGGCGGACCCCTATGCGGTGGTGGCCACCGGGCTCGGCGCGCTGGGCGGCGCGCTGCACGGCGGTGCCTCGCTCGGCGCCGAGGGCATGCTGGCCGCGGCGGGCACGCCCGCCGACGCGCCCCGCGTGGTCGGCGACCTGCTGCGGACGACCGGCCGGGTCCCCGGCTTCGGGCACTTCGTCTACCAGACCGGCGACCCGCGCGCGGTCTGCCTGCTCGGCCTGGTCGCCGCGGCCGCCCCGCGGTCCGGCCGGCTCGCCGTCGCCGACGCGGTGCTGGCCGAGATGCGCCGCCGCGCGCTGCCCGAGCCGAACATCGACTTCGCGCTCGCGGTGCTCAAGGACGTAGCCGGAATGATCAGCGGGGCGGGGGAGGCAGTATTCGCCGTGGCCCGCACCGCGGGCTGGATCGCGCACGCGGCCGAAGAGTACGCCCGCAACATCCCGCTGCGCCCGCGCGCCCTGTACACCGGCCCGGGCGGGAATTGAAGCGGGCGCTGCGGGCATTGCTTACAGCAGGATCGCCAACGTCAGGAGAGCAACGTCATGTCCGTTCGTCGCCTCAACCACGCCGTGCTCTACGTCAGCGACGTCCCGCGTGCCGTGGCCTTCTACACGCAGCTGCTTGACTTCGAGGTCCGCACCCAGTACGAGGACCAGGCCGCGTTCCTGGCCGCGCGGGGGACCGCCAACGATCACGACCTCGGCCTGTTCAGGATCGACGACGCCCGGGTCCCGTCCGGTCCGCAGGTCGGCCTCTACCACCTGGCCTGGGAGGTGGGCACGCTGGCCGAGCTCGCCGAGATCCGGGGCAAGCTCAGCGCGGCCGGCGCGCTGGTCGGCGCCAGCGATCACCGGGTGTCCAAGTCGCTGTACGCCAAGGACCCGGACGGCATCGAGTTCGAGGTGATGTGGCGAGTGCCGGCGCAGGATTGGGCGCAGGAGCGCCAGCGCGGCGACACGATCGCCCCGCTCGACCTGGAGCAGGAACTCGCCCGCTGGGGGGACCGGGTCACCGGCGCCGCCGCGGGCTCGGCCACCTGAAGTCCCGCTGCCGCCGCTGCGGGGCCGGCCGCGTACCGTTCGGGAAAACTAAAGGAGACACGAGCAGATGAGCGACGAAGCCTCGGCCGGCGCCGGGATTGACCTGACCGCGATCGATGCCGAACGGGACCGGCTGCGATCGGTGCACTTGCGGGAAGACAGGCCGGCCAGCTCGGCCCGCGGTGTGCATCACATCGCGCTGCTGTCCGCCGACGTCGAGCGGACCATCGCGTTCTACCAGGGGCTGCTCGAGTTCCCGCTCACCGAGATCTTCGAGAACCGCGACTACCGCGGCTCCAATCACTTCTTCTTCGACCTGGGCAACGGGAACCTGCTCGCGTTCTTCGACTTTCCCGGGCTCGACCTCGGCCCGTACGCCGAGGTGCTCGGCGGGCTGCACCACCTCGCGATCTCGGTCGAGCCCGGCCGCTGGGAGCAGCTGCGCGGCAAGCTGGACGCCGCCGGGGTCGGCTACCAGCAGGAGAGCGGCACGTCGCTGTACTTCCGGGACCCGGACGGGGCCAGGATCGAGCTGATCGCCGACCCGCTCGGCAACATGTACGGCACCGAGGTCGGCTAGGCCTGGCTGATTTCCCTGTCG
>DASXZD010000088.1:0-13250 GCA_036502085.1 Streptosporangiaceae bacterium | reverse complement strand
GGCGCTGCCGATCACGATGCAGACGCCGGTTCGCCCGGGCAGCGTGCCCCACACCCGGCGCGCCGGCCCGGACGGTGGCCGCCGCCCGGAACGCAGGCCGGCGCCGAAGGGTGCGCCGGATCGTGATCCCGGCCCGCGGTCGTACGCCCGGCCGGGCGGCGCGGCGCGTCGTCGTGGCTCGCTCATTGCCCCAGATGCTAGCCGTCACAGCGTGGTGCCGAATCCCGCGCGCCGTTCTGCCTCGCCGCGGACCGCCCGCTGCCCAGCCCTCCGACCCGCCACCTCCCGGCCTCACCGCCGAGCCTTCCGGCCCGCCGCCCATACCTTCATGATCATTTCGCCTTTTCACTCGCTCTGACCATTTCGCGCCCGGATATATCAGGATTTGCGGAAGCAGAGCGCGTGAAAAGTCGCCTCAGCGTCTCATCATGCGAGACGCCGCGTTCGATCCGGGTCTAGCCCGAACGCGGTCGCCGCAGGGCGTGGCCGATCGCGGCGCCGCCCTCGGCGATGTCGGCGGTCGTGTTCGCGGCGTAGCCGAGCACCAGCCCCGGAGGACCGGGCCGCTGGCGATGCCAGGACAGCGGCTGCACCTTCACGCCCTGCGCCAGCGCCGCAGCAGCCAGCCCGGTGTCGGCCGGGCCCGTGTCAGCCCGGCCAGGGTTGGCGGCGCCTGTGTCGGCCAGGCTGACGTGGGCGAGCCCGGTGTCGGCGTGGCCAGGGTCAGCCAGGCCGGGGGCGAAGGTGATCATCAGGTGCAGGCCTGCGGCGGCGCCGTGCACGACCGCGCCTGGCAGGTGCGCGGTGATCGCCTCGATCATCGCGTCGCGGCGGCGGCGATGGCGGCGGCGGATGAAGCGCAGATGCCGTTCGAGCTCACCCGAATCCATCAGCCGGGCCAGCACTAGCTGGGGCAGCGCCGCGTTGCCGAGGTCGGCGCTGCGCTTGGCAGCCACCAGCGCATCCCGGTACTTCGGCTGCAGCAGCCAGCCGACCCGCAGCGCGGGCGCGAGCAGCTTGGAGACGCTCCCGGTGTAGCAGACCTGCTCGGCGATCATCGAGCGCAGCGCGGGCACCGGCGGCCGGTCGTACCTGTGCTCCGCGTCGTAGTCGTCCTCGATGATCAGCCCGCCGTCGCCGGCCCACTGCATCAGCTCGCGGCGGCGCTCGCCGTCGAGCACGACCCCGGCCGGAAACTGGTGCGCCGGGGTCAGCAGCACCGCCGGGGCGCCGCTGCCGCGCAGCTCGCTGACCCGGACGCCCGCGGAATCGACCGGGACCGGCGGGGTGTCATGCTGGGCGTCATCGGCCCGATGCTGCAGCGTCAGGCCCCTCGCGGCCAGATCGTGCTCGCCGCCGTGATCGTCACGGCGGGCAGCGTGCTGGTCGAGGGCGCAGCCGGGACCAACCTGACCGGGATCGTCTGGGCGGCGGTCGCGCTGCTCTGCGAATCGGCGTTCACGCTGCTGGCCGTGCCGGTGCTGCCCCGGCACGGCGCGTGGGGCGTGTCGCTGCATTCGGCGTGGCTGGGCAGCCTGATGCTGATCGTGATGAGCATGGCCGTCGAAGGGCCGGCCGCCGCCGCGCGGCTTACCGCGGCCGACTGGGCCGCCATCGGCTACCTGGCCGTGATGGTAACCGCGCTGGCCTTCGTGCTGTGGTACTCCACCGTGGCCGCCATCGGGCCGGATCTGGCCGGCCTGCTGACCGGCATCGCGCCGATCGCGGCCACCGTGACCGGCATCGCGGCCGGCAGCCGGGTCCCGGGAGCGCTCGTCTGGCTGGGCATGCTCGTGGTCATCGGCGGGCTGGCGGCAGGCCTGCGGTCTCGCCCCGCTCGCGCCGACGGCCTTCCGGTTCGCCAATAGCCGGGCAAAATGCAATTGCACCAGATGATTGCATGGCGCTTTATTTTTCCCGTACGGAGATCCGCCGGCCGCAGCAGTCCCGCTAGACAATCCCCGGCGTATACAGTCTGCGCTATGCCCGAAATGCACGCTGCACGACGTGATTGCGTCCAGGATCGCATCGCCGCGCTCGGCGCCGATGCCGCATTGATCACCCACCTTCCGAACGTTCGCTACCTCACCGGCCTGGCCAGCAGCAACGCGGCGCTGTTGCTGCCCGCCACCGGCGACGGCATGCTCGCCACCGACTCGCGGTACGCACTGGCGGCCGAGCGGGACTGCCCCGACCTTGAACTGCTCATCGAGCGATTCCTCGAGGCCGCACTCGGCGGCCAGGCCGTGCGGCGCGGATACCGCAAGCTGCTGATCGAGACGCAGGAGATGACGGTGGCCCGCCACCAGCTACTCGAGCGTGCTGCCGAAGGGGTCGAACTAGCACCGTTCGGAAATACGGTTGAAGAATTGCGCGCGGTCAAGGACGAGGCCGAGCTTGAATTGCTCGCCGAGGCCTGCCGGATCAGCAGCCAGGCCATCGAGAACGTGCTGCCCGCGATCAGGGTGGGGATCACCGAACGGGAACTGGCCACGGTGCTCGAGCGCCAGATGGTGGACCTGGGGGCGGAGAAGGTCGCCTTCGACACGATCGTGGCCAGCGGGCCGAACGGCGCGATCCCGCATCATTCGCCCGGCGGACGCATGCTGCAGCACGGGGATCTGGTCACGATCGACTTCGGCGCGCTGTGCGGTGGCTATCACGCGGACATGACCCGCACGGTCTCGATCGGCGAGCCCGCGCAGTGGCAGCGGGACATCTACGATCTGGTCGCGCGGGCGCAGCAGGCCGGCATCGATGCAGCGCGGCCGGGGGCGGAGATCGCCGAGGTCGATGCCGCCGCCAGGGATCTGATCGAGGCGGCCGGGCACGGCGGGCACTTCCAGCACGGGCTCGGGCACGGTGTGGGGCTGGAGGTGCATGAGGCACCGATGCTCGGGTACGGCCGGACGGGTAGACTCGCTGCCCGGGTGCCCGTCACCATCGAGCCCGGGGTTTACCTGCCGGGGCAGGGCGGTGTCCGGATCGAGGACGTGCTCGTCGTGGGCGCCGACGGCGATTCCGGGTTCGGGGGACTGCTCACCACGACCACCAGGGAGCTGCTCGCGCTGTAGCCGGGCGGGCTCTCCCGTCAAGCGGCAAGCGCGGCCAGCGCATCCAGGAGAGACGACAGACGTGCCTACCACGAACGACCTGAAGAACGGCATGACGCTGAGCATCGACGGCCAGCTATGGAGCGTCCAGGAATTCCAGCATGTCAAGCCGGGCAAGGGCGGCGCCTTCGTGCGCACCAAGCTGAAGAACGTGATGTCAGGCAAGGTCGTTGACCGGACCTTCAATGCCGGCGTCCGGGTCGAGGTGGCCAACGTCGACCGGCGGGACATGCAGTACCTCTACCGCGAGGGCGAGGACTTCGTGTTCATGGACACCCGCGACTACGACCAGCCGCGCGTCCCGGCGGCGGTCGTCGGCGACGTCTCGAACTTCCTGCTTGAGGAGCAGATGGTCGTGGTGGCCTTCAACGACGGCGTGCCGCTGTACGTCGAGCTGCCCGCGGCCGTGGAACTGACCGTGACGCAGACCGACCCCGGAGTCCAGGGGGATAGGTCCACCGGCGGCACCAAGCCCGCCACGCTGGAGACCGGGGCGCAGGTCAACGTGCCGCTGTTCATCTCGACCGGTGAGAAGGTCCGGGTGGACACCAGGTCCGGCGACTATCTCGGCCGCGCGTGACGCACCTGATCGCTTACGGTCCGGTTCCCGATGGCTGCGCGTAGCAAGGCGCGCAAGCGCGCGCTTGACGTGCTGTACGAGGCCGAGCTGCGCGGCGAGCCGGTGGTCGAGCTGCTCAACGAGCGAATGGCCGACGCCAGCCCGCCGGTCGCGCCGTACGCGGCCGAGCTGGTGCACGGGGTGCAGGCGCACCGGGAACGGATCGACGAGCTGCTCGGCGGCCACGCCGAGCAGTGGACGCTGGACCGGATGCCGGCCGTCGACCGCAACATCCTGCGGATCGGCGCTTACGAGCTGCTGTGGGCTGACGACGTGCCGGACGGGGTCGCGATCAGCGAGGCGGTCGTGCTGGCCCGTGACCTGTCCACCGAGGCGTCGCCGTCGTTCGTGAACGGCCTGCTGGCCCGGCTGCTCGAGCTCAAGCCGACGCTGGTCTCCGAGGAACCGCTCGACGAGGGGACACGGATGCTCGTCGCCGAGCCCCCCGAGCCCGAGCCGGAGGAGTCAGTCCCCGCGGCCGACGCGGGCGAAGGGTAGCGACTCGGGCGGGACCGCCTCGGTCGTCACGGTGGCGGTCGCGGGCACGTCCCGCCTGATCTCCGCGGCCAGCTCGGCCGCCTCGTCCTCGTTGTTGGCCCCGACGGCCAGGTAACGCCAGCGGCGGATCACCGGGCGGCCTTCGGCCTTCAGCCGGTCGGCCAGCTGCACCGCCTCGTGCCGCGACGGCATCTCCACCTGCACGTCCCAGCCGGCCTGCCCGGACGACAGCGACTCCCGCGTCTCCTCGTCGATCAGGCGCTGATGCTCGGCCTGCCGCTGCTCGGCGGTCTGCGGCAGCGGAGCGCCCGCGTCCTGCCAGTCCTGCTCGACCGGATGCCAGCGATCGAGCGCGAAGTCGGCGTCCAGCTCATGGGCAGCCAGCACCTGGCGCACGACCCGGTTGACCTCGCGGGCGGCATCTTCGGTGCCGGCGTAGAGGAAGATCTGCGGGCCGTCGACCGACACCGCGACCCCGTGCCCGAGTTGATGGCGCAGGTCAGCCTCCGCCTTGAGGTCGCGCACCGACTCAACCGCCCGCCGGACATGAGCCTGCTGGTGAAGCGTGACCGTTACACGCCAGTCGTCTGCCACAGCGCGACTCTACCGGGCCGGCTTACGTGTCCAGCCGGTAGACGCGCGTCGCGTTGCCGCCGAGCACCAGGTCGGCCGTCTCGTCGTCCGGGCACAGGCCGGCCACCGCCCGCGCGTTGCGCGCGATGCCCGGCACGCCGGGCCAGTCGGTCCCGAATATGAACCGCCGGCACAGCCGCGCGAAGTTATGCCGCGCGTAGTACTCGGGCAGCCGCCGCGGCGGCAGCCCCGACAGCTCGATCCACACGTTGCCGTGCGCCAGCGCGAGAAAGGCTGCCGCGTCGTACCACCAGCCGCGGCCGCCGTGCGCGAGCACGATGTTCAGCGCGGGGAAGTCGCGCAGCACCTCGTCCAGCAGCACCGGGTCGGCGTAGGAGTTCGTCGCGCCGGGGAAGCTGCTCGTCCCGCAGTGCACCACTACCGGGATGCCGCGCGACCGGCAGATCTCGAACGCCGGGTACAGCGCGCGATCGTTGGCCGCGAAGCCGCCGTGCACCGGGTGAATCTTCAGCGCTACCGCGCCCAGGCCGAGCTGGCGCTCCAGCTCGTCGGCGACCGGATAGTGAAGGTGCGGGTTGAGGTTGGCGATCGGTCTGACCCGGCCAGGGTCGTGCTTGGCCAGCGGCAGCAGATCCTCGATCGGCTGGATGCCGGCCACCTTCGGGCTGTACTCGCACAGCACGAGCGCGGTGTCCACCCCTTCGGCGTCCAGCATCCGGCTGAACTCCTCAGGCACGACCGCCCCGCCCGGATCGTAGAACCGCTCGATCAGCCCGCTGTCGCCGAACTCGGCCACCCAGCGCCGCCATCCCTCGCCGACCGTCTCCAGCCTGCCGATGTGCATATGCGCATCGACCAGGACATGACCATCCAGCACGGCAAACCTCCCGCCACAACGATCCCAGACCCCAAGCCGCCCAGCCCTCCCGGCCCGCTCCCCGCCCGCCGTCCAGCCCGTCGCCCGCCGCCAAGGGAACTCGCGTCGCCCGGCGAGCCTTGCGCCCCCCAATTGATGATCATCTTGCCTTTGCACGCGTTCTGCTCATTTCGTGTCCCGTTTTGTCTCGTTCTGTGGGCACAGAACGAGTGAAAAGTGAGGCGATCAGCGTGATCATTTCGGAGGCTGCGGTGATCATGCGCAGGTCGGCGGGTATGGGCCGGCCGGGATGTCTGGTACCCAGGAGGGGTGGCTGAGCAGGAGGGTGTGCGTAAGGCGCTGGTCGCGATCCGGGCGGACACCGCTGAGCGGCTGACCGGGCTCGAGCGGGAGTTCCGCGCGCTCATCGAGTCATCAAGCGTGGCCGGCCTCGACGATGAGCACGACCCGGAGGGGGCCACGATCGCGTTCGAGCGCGAGCACGCCGCAGCGCTGCTCGCCCAGGCCCGCGACCACCTCGCCCAGGTCGATGCGGCCATGCTTAGGCTGGCCGAGGGCCGTTACGGCCGGTGCGAGACCTGCGGCCAGCCGATCGGCGCCGAGCGCCTCGCGGCCCGCCCGGTCACCACCACCTGCATCGCCTGTGTGTCCCGCCGGCCGTGACCCGCCACTGACCCTGGTGCGCTGTTGCCCGGTCCCGACGGGATTGATTGAATGTCACGGGTGATCACGATCTCCAGGATCGCCCTGGGCTGTGGCAACTTCGGCGGAATCGGATCGGCGCCGGAGCTCTTCGGCCAGGGGCTGACCGAGGGCCAGGCGCTCGAGCTGATGGACACGGCCTGGGAGCTGGGTATCACGCACTTCGACACGGCCGACGCCTACGGCGGCGGCCGCAGCGAGCTGGCGATCGGCCGCTGGATCCGGTCCCGCGGCGTCCGGCCGCAGCTGACGACCAAGACCTATAACCCGATGCAGGCGGGCGCGGATCGCGGCCTGAGCCCGGAGCGGATTGCCCGCCAGCTGCGCGCCAGCCTGGACCGGCTCGGCGTCGACCAGGTTGAGCTGTACTTGGCGCATGAGTTCGATCCCGACGTGTCTCTGGTGGAATCGTTCGGAAGCCTCGAACTAGCCCGCGCCGAGGGGATGATCCAGGCTTACGGCGTGAGCAACTTCGACGCGGCTCAACTCGCCGCCGCGCTCGCGGCGGGCGCGCCGCTGGCCATCCAGAACAGCTACTCGCTGCTGGCCCGCCAGGACGAGCGCGAGGTGCTGCCGCTGTGCGCCGGGCGCGGCGTCGCCTACCTGGCCTTCAGCCCGCTGGCCGGCGGCTGGCTGACCGGCAAGTACCGCCGCGGCGAGCCGTTTCCTGCGGGCTCGCGGATGACCCAGCGGCCCGAGCCGTACGCGGAGCTTGCCGCCGGGGCGACCTTCGACGCGCTCGACCGGCTGCGCGCGCTGGCGTCGTCCCGCGGCATCTCGATGGCCGGGCTCGCGCTCGCCTGGCTGCTCGCCGACGAGCGTGTGACCCAGGTCGTGATCGGCCCCGGCCGCCCGGAGCACCTGGCGCCGGTCGGCGAGGCGCTGGCGCATCCGCTGACGGACGAGGAACGGGTCGCGGTCGACGGCGCGATCCGGAACGTCACCGAGAGCGCGGCCGGCTGATGCGCGTCCTGGTCCTCAGCCACCGCGACGTGCTGGCCGCGCTGCAGCCCGAAGCATGCGCCGAGGCGATGGCGGCCGTACTGGCCGGGCATGCCCGCGGCGAGACGTTCATGCCGCTACGGTCGGTGATGATGCCGCCGGACGCGGCCGGCTTCATGGGCCTGATGCCCGGCTGGCGCGCGAGCCGCGCGTCGTTCGCCCTGAAGGCGGTGTGCATCATGCCCGGCAACCCGGCCCGCGGCCTGGACGCGCACCAAGGGCTCGTCACGCTGTTCGACGGCGAAACCGGCCTGCCCACGGCGATCTTGGACGCCTCGGCGATCACCGAAGTCCGCACCGCCGCCGTCACCGCGGTCGCCACCCGCGTGCTGGCCCGGCCGCAGGCCAGCACGCTCGCGGTGCTCGGCGCCGGCACCCAGGCGCGAGCGCACCTGCGCGCCCTGGCTGCGGTGCGCGCGTTCGAGCGGGTGCGCATCTACGCGCCCACCGAGGCGCACGCCCGCGAGCTAGCCGGCCAGGGCGCCGCGTACGGCGGTGAGGTGAGCGTCGCGGCCAGCGCCGAGCAGGCGGTCGCCGACGCCGACGTCGTCGTCACGGCGACCAGCGCCCGGCAGCCGGTGCTCCGCCGCGCGTGGCTCAAACCCGGAGCGCACGTTAACGCGGTCGGCGCCAGCAGCCCGCAGGCCCGCGAGATCGACACCGCCACCGTGGCCGCGAGCGCGCTGTTCTGCGACAGCCGTGAGTCGCTGCAGGCCGAGGCGGGCGAGTTCCAGCTCGCGATCGCCGAAGGCCTGATCGCCGGCCTGCCGCACGTCCGGGCCGAGCTGGGCGAGGTGCTGGCCGGCGCGGCCGAAGGCCGCCGCGACAACAGCGAGCTGACGCTGTTCCGCTCGCTCGGCCTGGCCATCGAGGATCTCGCCGCCGCCGAATGCGCGGTCGCGGCGGCAACGGAGCAGGCGCTGGGCACGGAGGTCGAGCTGTGATCGAGCTGGCGAAGATCGAAGCGGCGCGCGAGCGCATCGCGGGAGCGGCGGTCCGCACGCCGCTGCTGCGCCTGCACGTCGCCGACGCCCCGGCCGAGATCTACCTCAAGCTGGAGAATCTCCAGCCGGTCAACTCGTTCAAGATCCGCGGCGCGACCAACGCGATCATGCTGGCCTCGGCCGCCGAACGCGCGAAGGGGCTCGTCACCGCCAGCGCGGGGAACATGGCGCAGGGGGTCGCCTGGGCGGCCCGCGAGCTCGGCCTGCCCGCCACGATCGCGGTGCCGGAGCACGCGCCGCAGGCTAAGCTCGCGGCGATCGAGCGCCTCGGCGGCCGGGTGCTGAAGCTGCCCTACGACGACTGGTGGAACGTGATCGTCACCAGCCGGGTCGACGGCGTCGAGGGGCTGTTCGTGCACCCGGTCCAGGATCCGGGCGTGATGGCGGGCAACGGCACGATCGGGCTGGAGATCCTCGAAGATCTCCCCGACCCCGACGCGGTCGTGATCCCGTACGGCGGCGGCGGCCTGACCGCCGGGATCGCCAGCGCGATCAAGGCGCTGCGCCCGCAGACCAAGATCATCACCGCCGAGCCCGACACCGCGGCCGCCCTGGCCGCCGCGCTCGCCGCCGGAGAACCGGCCGACGTCGACTATCGCGCGTCGTTCGTTGACGGCTCCGGCAGCCGCCGCGTGCTGGACAGCATGTGGCCGATCGTCGCGCCGCTGGTCGATCGCGCCGTGGCCATCCCGGTCGGCGAGGTGGCCGCCGCCGTGCGCCTGCTCGCCGAGCGCGTCAGGGTGATCGCCGAAGGCGCGGGCGCGCTCGCCCCCGCCGCCGCCCTCACCGGCCGGGCCGGCCCGGGAAAGATCGTATGCGTGGTCTCGGGCGGCAACATCAACTCCAGCAAGCTAGCCGAGATTCTTAACGGCGAATTTTCCTAACGGTGCGGCGCTAACCTCCGCGCGGCCGCGAGGCCAGCGCTTCGAGCAGCCGGTCGGCGCTCACTGGCCGCGCGCCGCGTCCAGCGCTTCGAGCAGCCGGTCGACCTCGTCGGCCTTGTTGTAGTGGATGAAGCCGATCCGCACCGACTTGTCGGCATAGCCGAGCCGCTGGTACAGATCGAGCGAATACCATGAATCGTGCGCCCAGACCCCGATCTGCGCATCGGCCAGCCGCTGGGCCACCTCCGCCGCGGGCACCCCCTCGACGTTGATCAGGAAGGTCGGCACCCGGCCGTCCATCCCCGGCCGCCCGTAGACCGTCACTGCATCGGAGATCCCGTCCAGGAACCGCTGGCCCAGCGCGCGCTCGTACGGGGCGACTGCGGCGAAGCCGCCGATCGACTCCAGGTAGCCGATCGTCGCGCTGAACCCCGCGAGCAGCTCATAGGGTTGCGTGCCGGTCGCGAAGCTGCGCCCGAGCGGCCGTCCCGGCGCGGGGCGTGCCTTGTACGGCCGCCACTGCCCGGTGACCTCGGCCCGCCCGAACGCCACGCCGAGATGCGGCCCGCAGAACTTGTACGGCGAACAGAGCAGCACGTCGGCGTCGATCTCGCGCACATCGATCGGCTCGTGCGCCGCGTAATGGACGGCGTCGACCCACGCCAGCGCGCCAGCCTCGTGCGCCAGCCGGCAGACCCGCCGGGCATCGGTGATCGTGCCGACCGCGTTCGACGCCCAGGCGAACGCGACCACCCTGGTGCGCGGCCCGAGCTTGCGCTCCAGATCCGCGAAGTCGAGCGTGGTGTCGTCGTTGAGCTCGATGTGCCGGACGGTCAGCCCCTTGTCGTGCGCGAGCTCCAGCCAGGGCGCGACGCCCCCGTCGTGATCCAGCGAGGAGACGAGAATCTCGTCGCCGGGGCCGAGTTCGCGCCCGGCGGTGCGGGACAGCGCGAAGTTCAGCGAGGTCATGTTCGGCCCGAAGGTCACCTCATCGGGCCGGCAGCCGAGGAACCGCGCCGCGCTGGCCTCGGCCGTCTCGAGGATCTCCCCGACCCGCCGGCTCGTCGCGTACCCCGCGCCCAGGTTGGCGCTGGCCTCGCGCAGCGCGGCCGAGATCGCGTCGCCGACCTCATCGGGCACCTGGGACCCGCCTGGGGCGTCGAGAAACGCGAAGTCCTGCCGCAACGACGAGAAGCGAGCCCGGATTGCGGGTACGTCCAGGCTGCCGCCGGGCGTTCCGGTCATCGGCGCCTCCTCTTTCGCTGCTGCCGCTGGTGTTCTACGTTGCAGCTAAAAGCTACAGCGCCGCCTGCCCGGGCCGGCGAGCGGCCGCAGTGTGGCGGCGGTGCGGCGGGCGGTGCGGCGGCGGTGCGGCGGGCGGTGCGGCGGCGGTAGCGCGGCGGCGGCAGAGAGGAGAGAACCGGATGAGTGACGTCGAAAGCGGCGTGGTCCGCACGGTCCTGCATTCCGGTGCAGGCGGCCAGGGGCTGGTCCGCTGCCTCGTGGAGATGCCGCCCGGGTCGCGGTTCACGGGCACGGCGGGCGCGGGCGGCGAGCTCTGGTTCGTGATCGCCGGGACGGGCCAGATGGAGTCCGGCGGTCTGCCCGGCCCGTCTGGCCTGCCGGTCGGGCCCGACCTGCCCAGCCTGTCTAGCTCGTCCGGCGTGCCCGGCGTGCCCGGCGTGCCCGGCCAGCCGGTCCGGCCCGACTCGGCCCTCTGGCTGCCGCCCGGCACGCCTTACTGCCTGCAGGCCGATCGCCAGCAGGTGGTCCGCCTCGACACTGTCTCGCTGCCTGCCGGGGTCGGCGACGCCGCCGATACGGACGGGAGCGCCGCGGGCCAGGACGGAAGCGCCGGGCCGGCCGACGGCGCGCCTGTGCCGCGGCTGTCGCAGCTGAGCGACTGCCCGGTTGAGGTCACCGGGGAACGCCGCTTCCGCGTCCTGTTCGGGCCCGGCCGCGGGTGCAGCGCGGCCACCCAGTTCGCGGGCGAGATCCCGCCGGGCCGCGCGCCGGCGCACACCCACCTCTACGACGAGGTCGTGCTGATTCTGGACGGCGAGGGCGTGCTGCACGCCGGCCCGGATGATCATCCGCTTGCTCCCGGCAGCTGCGTGCACCTGCCGCCCGGCCTGCCGCACTGCCTGGAAAACACCGGCCAGGCCACCCTCCGGGTCCTCGGCGTCTTCCACCCCGGCGGCAGCCCCGCCGCCAAACGAGAGCAGTAGCCCGACGATCAAGCAGTAGCCCGACGATCAAGCAGTAGCCCGGCAGTCGAGCTGGAGAAGCAGCCCGGCCGCCAGCGTGCTACGCCCCGCCCACCGCGTCGGCTCAGCAGGACGGACTTCAGCGCTGGGCGACCTCCTGCGCCACCCCCTCCAGCATGCGTCGGTAGTTATCCCACCAGGCCTGGTCGCCTGGCGCGAGATTGCTGTTGTCCGCTCGCAGCCCCGCCGCCCCGTCGATCAGCTCCCGGACGATGTCGGCCTGCCCGGCGTGCCGGTCCGTCTCGGCGATCACGTGCACCAGGATGCGGTGCAGCGTCACCTCGCCCCGCTCGCCCCACCACGGCACCCGGCCCGGCGCGTCCAGCGCCAGCGCCTTGATCGTCGCGTCCGAGTGCGCCCACACCCGGCGATACAGCCCGGTTATCATTTCGCGTGACTCGTCGGCGGTCGCCCACATGTCAACGTTCGGATCGGCGTCTTCGTCAAGCCAGGGCAACGGCTCGCCGAATGGCCGCCCGAACGTGTCGCCGAAGTACCCCAGCTCGGTGCCGGCGGCGTGCTTGACCAGCCCCAGCAGGTTGGTGCCGGTCGGCGTCATCGGCCGGCGAATGTCGTACTCCGAGAGCCCGTCCAGCTTCCAGAGCAGGGCATCACGGCTGTCCTGCAGGTAGTAGTGAAGATCCGCTTTGGGATCCGATTCGGTCATGCCTGACAGTCTGGCAGCGGGCACCGACAGTTTTTACTCGGGTGCGTTCCGCAGGTTATCCGGGGTAAGGTCCGCCGATGGAGGATGCGGACGGGTACTTCGGGGAAGATGTCGCTGCGACGTACGACGAGTCGTCAGGAGAGATGTTCGAGCCGGCCGCCGTGGACGTGACGGTCGGGGTTCTGGCCGGACTGGCCGGCCGCGGCCGGGCGCTGGAGCTGGGCATCGGGACCGGGCGCATCGCCCTGCCGCTGGCCCGCCGGGGCGTCCCGGTGCATGGCATCGACCTGTCGCAGGCCATGGTGGCCCGGCTGCGGGCCAAGCCGGGCGGCGATGCGGTCGGTGTCACGATCGGCGATTTCGCCACGACCAGAGTGGACGGGACGTTCACCGTCTCCTACCTGGTCTTCAACACGATCATGAACCTGACCACGCAGGCGGCGCAGGTGGCCTGCTTCCGCAACGCCGCCGCGCACCTGGAGCCGGGCGGCACCTTCGTCATCGAGGTCATGGTCCCCGACCTGCGCAGGCTCCCGCCCGGTCAGGAGGCCGTGCCGTTCTCCGTGAGCCCCACCGTGTGGGCTTTCGACGTATACGACGTAGCCACCCAGGCGATGAGCTCGAACTACATCCAGCTTGCCGACGGCCGTGGTGAGTACACCACGATCCCGTTCCGCTACGCCTGGCCGGCCGAGCTCGACCTGATGGCCCAGCTCGCCGGGCTGCGGCTGCGCGAGCGGTGGGACGGCTGGACCCGCGAGCCCTTCACCAGCGAAAGCCGTCAGCACGTCTCCATCTGGGAGATGCCCGCCAGCTGATCCGCCGCGTCCGGCCGGCCGCGGCGGTCAGATACGGTTCGGCCATGAGATGGCAGCCGGACGGTCCGGCGTGCACCGAGTGCGGCTTCGACTGGACCCTGCCTCGGCAGAGCGCGATCGAGCTTGTCGCCGCAGGGCCCGAGGCCGTGACGGCCGCCCTGACCGCCGTGCCGGACCCGATGCAGCGGACCACGGATCGCTGGTC
>DASXZD010000087.1:0-51925 GCA_036502085.1 Streptosporangiaceae bacterium | reverse complement strand
CATCGGCGTCAGGTGCCCGCGCAGACGACGGCCGCCTCGATGTCCCGGCCGATCGTCTCGCCGTCGTTCTCCGCTATCGCCCACTGCGAGCTGCCGGTCGGCCAGCTGGAGTTCATGTCGATGGCGTCGTCGGCCGTCGCGAAGCTGGCGAACCCGCCGCCGCCGATGACCACGCTGGCGCCCGGGCAGTTGACCGAGGCATCGGTTTCCCGGTCCGGCCCGGCCAGGACCGGGCTGCCGAACTGGATCGAGTAGCCCGCGGGTTTCGGCCGGCAGACCGCGTACACCTGGAAGTCCGACTGCATGGCGTCGCTGCTGCTGATCGCCACCCGCCAGGCCGTGTGGCCGCCCGTCAGCTGATTGGGCACCGTGGAGTCGATGTCCACCGCGGTGCTGGAGCTGTTGGACACCGCGCCGCCGCCGACGACCTTGGTGTCCGCCGGGCAGGTCACTGCCCACGATGCCGTGTCGTCGCCGACCGTCCCGGGAAATGAGCTGCTCACCACGGTGTAACCCGCCGAAAAGGCCAGGCAGACCGCGAACACGTAATACGTAGTGTCGCTGCCGCTGACATTGTTGATGTCGACGTCCCAGCTCTGGCCGCTCGGGTAGGAGCTGTTGATGTTGTCGGCGAGGTCGTCGTGCTCGATGAAGGCCCCGCCGCCGGACGGCTGCTCCTTGCCGGGGCAGGTCACCGATCCGTGCGTCTGCTTCCCGGTCGGCGCGTCCAGGAACGCGGTCACGATCGTGTAGCCCTTGGGCACGGCCAGGATCCCGGTGGTCGCCGCAGCCGCGGTCGTCGCGGGCAGCAGCAGGGCGCCACCCAAAAGGCCGGCCAGCATGGCCGAACGCATGGTGTTCATCAGCGGGTGCCTCGCATCTTTCGGTTCGTGGTTTCCGGCCGGTCAGCTGCCGGCGCAGACGACGGCCGCCTCGAGCGTCCGGCTCGCCGTCCCGCCGTTGTTCTCCACGGCGGCCCAGTTGGCGTCGGTCTGCGGCCAGGTGGCGTTGGTGCCGACCGCGGTGTCGGAGGCGGTGAAGCCGGTGACGTGCCCCCCGCCGATCGGGACGCTGGCGCCCGGGCAGTCGGCCCCGGCCAGTGTCTGCGCGCCCGGGCCGTTGGTGACGATCTGGCCGAAATCGATCGTGTAGCCGGCCGGCTTGGGCCGGCAGACCGCGTACACCGTGAACCGCGACGCGGTGCTGTCACTGCTGGTCATCGCCGCCTGCCAGGCGGTCCGTCCGCCGGACAGCTGATCGGGCAGCGTCGAGTTGATGTTGACGCCGGTGCTCAGCGTGGCGGACTCGGCGCCGCCGCCGAGCACGCCGGTCTTACCCGGGCACTGCGCCGTTCCCGACAGCGTGCCGTCGCCGACGAGGTACGGGATGCTGGTGGCCACGCTGTAGCCGGGCGAATAGTTGAGGCAGACCGCGTACACGTAGAAGTCGGTGCTGACGCCGCTGCCGTTGTTGATCGAGACGTCCCAGCTCTGGCCGCTCGGATAGGAGCTGTTGACCCCGGCCGACAGGGAACTGGACGTGACGTAGGCGCCGCCGCCGGACGGCTGCTTCTTGCCCGGGCAGGTCACCGTGCCCTGCGTCTGCGTCCCGCCGGGCGCGGTCAGCGGCCCGGCCTTGATGATCTCGTACCCCTTCGGCGGGAACTGGCCCGCAGGTTCCCCCGGCACATGTCGCGGCGCGGCCGTCGCGCCGGCTGCCGGGGCCGCGACCGTGGCGATGGCCGTGAGCAGCAGCGTGCCGCCTGCCGCGCCCGCCAGCATCGCGGCGTACATCCTGTTCATTTGGCTGGTCCCTCCGCATCGGCTTCCCGTCAGCGGCAACCTAGGCGGGCCGCGCCGCGCCGTCATGAGTAGCGATTACTCATCTCCGGCGCGGAGGCAGCTGACAGGGCTGTTCCCGGCCGGGGCATAATTGACAGCACTCCCGCGTTGTGGTGTACAGTCGCGATTAGTAAGTTCCTCCGCGATCGCGGATAGGCTCCCCCGAGGGTTGCCTGACGGCTCCACCGCCCGGATCGATATCCGGGTTCGAGTGTAGAGCGCTTCCCAAAGATACCGGGCCTTTCCGGCGATTGCCGTCTCCCCAGGTGCTGGGGCCAGTGCGTTATTTCTCTTACGCGAGCCCGGCCCTTATTTCGGCGTACCTAAATTTACGCTGCCCCCGAAAGGAAAATTGCTATGTCCACCATGACCCAAGAACGCATGGCCGTGCCGCGCACGCCGAAGATACCGGCCGATCCCGCCCATCCCGCCCATCCCGCCGATCACCCGGTATCCGTGTCGGGAATCCTCGACCCCGGCGATAACCACGGCTTCCTGCGCACCGTCGGATACCGGCGGGATTCCAGTGACGTTTACGTGCCGATATCCCAGATCCGCCAGTACGACCTCCGCAAGGGCGATCAGGTCACCGGCACAGCCCGGCCACCTCGGCCGCCCGGGCGGGGAGCCGGCGGCCGCGCCGCTCGCGAGGGCAAGGCCCGCGATGCCAAGGCGCGCGAGAAGTTCCGTGTGCTCGTCAGCGTCGATACCGTCAACGGCATGCCGCCCGAGCAGGCCAGCGCCCGCCCGCAGTTCGACCAGCTGACCCCGCTGTATCCGGCCGAACGCCTGCGGCTGGAGTCGGGCACCGGATCGCCGACGGCCCGGATCGTCGACCTGGTGAGCCCGGTCGGCAAGGGCCAGCGCGGCCTGATCGTGTCCGCGCCGAAGGCCGGCAAGACGATGGTGCTGGCCGCCATCGCCGCCGCGATCGCGGCCGGCCATCCCGAGGTGCACCTGATGGTCGTGCTCGTCGGCGAGCGACCCGAAGAGGTCACCGACCTGCGGCGGTCGGTGCGCGGCGAGGTTGTCTACTCCACCTTCGACCAGTCCGCGGACGATCACATCATGATCGCGGAGCTGGCCATCGAACGGGCCAAGCGCCTGGTCGAGCTAGGCTGCGACGTCGTCGTACTGCTCGACTCCATCACCAGGCTCAGCCGCGCCTACAACCTGGCCGCGCCGGCCAGCAGCCGCATCCTGGCTGGCGGCGTCGCGACCTCCGCGCTGCAGCCGCCGCGCAAGTTCCTCGGCGCCGCGCGCAACATCGAGGACGGCGGCTCACTGACGATCCTGTCCACCGCCCTGGTCGAGACCGGCGCGCGGATGGACGACGTGTTCTTCGAGGAGTTCAAGGGCACCGGCAACATGGAGCTGCGGCTGCGCCGCGACCTCGCCGAAAAGCGCATCTTCCCGGCCGTCGACGTGACGCCGTCCGGAACCCGCCGCGACGACCTGCTGATGCCGGCCGATGAGCATGCGGCCGTCGGCCGGCTGCGCCGCGCGCTGGCCGGCCTCGACGCCCAGCAGGCCGTCGAACTGCTCCTCGACAAGACCCGCGAAACGTCCTCGAACTCCGAGTTCCTGCTCCAGGTGCAGCGCAGCGCCTGACCGCGCCCGGCCGCAGAGGCTGCGGGCCTTCGGCCTTCGGCCTTCGGCTACGGTTCGGCCCGGTACCGCAGCGGCCAGCCCGGCAAGATGCCGTAGCCGGTGCGCACCGCGATCTCAAGCTCGTGGTCGCCAGGCGCCAGATCCAACGCCAGCAGGTCACCGGCTAGCTGCTCCCCGCCCGCGACGAACCCCCGGGCGTACGGGTGCGCCGATGAGAGCCGCAGGGCAGGCCGGTCGCCGTCGAGCGCAGACGCGATGCCGACCTGCGCCAGGTCCGGGTACAGCGCGTCCGGCTGGTGCTCCAGACGTCCCGAGCTGGCGAGTCGGCTGCGCTGGAACACCATGCCGAACGCCCCGGGCTCCCACGTCCCGGCCGACGACGAGACGCCGGAAAATGGCTGAACCACACGTCCGCGTCGGCGTCGCTCATATCGTCGCGAGCCGTCACGTACCCCGGCCGGGGCGCCCCGGTCCTGACCGCCTGCTGCAAGGCGACGGCCCCGAGCGGCTGCCCGTCGTTCCCCCGCCAGTACAGCCCGTTCTGCCCGTCGAGCACGACCCACCGGCACAGGTCGTCGATCCACGCCTCGGACACGGCGTGCGCCCGGCCCAGGCCCACGTGATAATCCTGCTGGCGCAGCGCCAGCCGCCGGGCCGGGATGCCGAGCGCGTTGAGCGCCTGGCTGAGCACAGGATTTCAGGACGAGCACGGGCAGGTCGCTCCGCAGGACGTCTTGGTCGAAGCTCGCATCGGTCACCCTCTTGAGGGTCATATCGATAGAGCCTGGCCAGGCAGGCCCCGCCAGTCAAGCTCTCATCACGGCGAGACAGTGACATTACAAAGCCGATCAGCGCTTGCTAACAGTGGGGCAGGACCATCACTGACGGCCCTGGCCTTGATCCCCTCTCGCGCGGCCTGCCCGCCCCCTGGAGCCGGGCCGCGCGGGGCCCAGCAGTCCCAGGAGACCCGCCATGCCCTACCACCCGGAGACGACCGACACCCACGCCGAGCAGGCCGACCTGGAAACCCTCGCCGCCGAGCTCGGCACCCACGGCTGCAAAACCGTCCTGATCACCAGAGATGGGCTACTGCCCCACCTCGACGTGGTCAACGCCGACGCCCCGGCCATCACCGAACGCGTCTATTCCCAGGCCGGCATGTACTGGTGGCCGTGGGCGCAGGTCATCGCCGCCCGCGAACACCCGGCCGCAGCCGCCCGCGCCATCGCCCGCGCCCTGGCCATCCCGGAGCCCGCCAGTGAATGAGCACAACGGGTACGAGCCCACTCTCGCCGCAGCGGCTACCAGTTACGCGCCGACACCGCCGCGCCCCAGATCGGCCACGAGCAGCATCACGACCTGCCCGTCACCACCCCCGGCGCCCGCACCACCTGAGCCGTCCCGGACCCGACACCGCATGCACCCAGCGCACTCCACCGCGCGGGCACCAAGCCACGCAGACCCGCCGATCCCCCGCAGAGACGACAGCAGGCCCCCCGCTACCCCCGAGGAGATCCAGCAGCTCCGCCCCGGCTGGATGATCATCTTCGGCTGCTACACACGCCGCTACTGGGCCTACGCCCTCTTCCCCGCCTGCCGCCGGGTGATCCTGCACGCCGACCACCCCGAAACGCTTATCGCCCTCATGGACCGAGCCGAACGCGAACTCCGCACCCAGCCCGAACAGGAGAGCGACGGGAGCACCGGATGATGACCGACAGACCCATGACGCCGTGGGACGTGCAGCACGTCAACCCGCTGTGGCGAGTCATCCACGACGACCGGCGCAATCAGTTCTGCGCCGATTACCAGGGCATGGCCGTGCGCGAAGCGCACATCTGCGCGGCATCTCCCGACGAACTGCACCAGGAGATACTCGCCGCCGACACGCGGCGGCCCCCACCGCTACCGCGCCGAACCCCGGGAAGGTCCGGCCACGTTCCCGCGGGAACCCCCATTACCGATAGAGCCAAGGGCGCGGTCGACAAGCGCTTTCACCGCTTTTGGTGGGAGTAGATGGCGCGGCTAGCGTAGATCGCACGGTGCAGGTCGGGATCTGGCGGCGGGTCCGGTTAGCTTTGCGGCCGGGGGCGGTCTTCACCAGGAGATGCCCGAACGAGAGGAGCACAGCAATCATGTTCGCGGACACCAAGGCTTTCAGCGGATTCGCCGTGGATGACCTGGAGAAGGCCCGGAAGTTCTACGGCGAGACGCTCGGCATCAGCACCTCCGAGCAGCACGGCCTGATGACGCTGCATCTGGCCGGCGGCCGGGACACCCTGGTGTACCCCAGGCCCGGTCACGTGCCGGCGACCTACACGATCCTCAACTTCCCGGTCGACGACATCGGCGCGGCCGTCGATGAGCTGGCGGCCCGCGGGGTGCAATTCGAGCGGTACGAGGGCATGGCGCAGGACGAGAAGGGGATCAACCGGGGCGGCGGGCCGTTCATCGCCTGGTTCAAGGATCCGGCCGGCAACGTGTTGTCGGTGCTTCAGTACGGGTAGCGGCTCGGTCACATTTTGACCTTTGACGATTAATTTTCCGAACGGTACGCGGTGAGCGCCTGGAGTGTGACGTCAGTCGTTCGGAAAAAAAATGAATGTCTGGTGAAGAATGAGCCCATGCGGGTCCCGCGTCCGGCGGCGCTGCTGGCGGTTACGATCCTGGCCATCGGCGGCTGCTCGAGCGCGGCCGCCCGCGGCCCGGGCGCACAGTCACCGCCCGGCTCGGCCAGCCCGGCCGCCTCGTCGCGGCCGGCCGCCGTCCCCGGCGCAGACTGGCCCGTCTACCACCAGAACGCCGCGCGCACCGGGGCGGCGCCTGGCCTGCCTGAGGCCGGGCCGCTCAGCCTGGCCTGGACCCGCCGCCTGGACGGCGCGGTCTACGGGCAGCCGCTGATCATCGGCGGCCTGGTCATCGCCGCCACCGAGAACGACTCGGTCTACGGGCTGGACGGCCGCACCGGCCGCCTCAGGTGGCGCGCGCACCTCGGCATGCCGGTGCCGCTGTCCGCGTTGCCCTGCGGGGACATCGACCCGCTCGGTATCACCGGGACCCCGGCGTATGACCCGGCCACCCGGCTGGTCTACGCGGTCGCCGAGGAAACCGGCTTCCGTCATGTGCTCTACGGCATCTCGCTCACCGGGCGCGTCAGCGTCACCCGCGACCTGCCGACTCCGGACGGCGAGCCGCGGTACGACCAGCAGCGGCCCGCGCTGGCGATCGTCGGCGGCCGGGCATACGTCGCGTTCGGCGGCCTTTTCGGCGACTGCGGCCCGTACATCGGCTCGGTGATCGGGGTGCCCGTCACCGGCCGGGGTCCGCTGATCTCCTACCGGGTGCCGACCAGCCGGGAAGGCGCGATCTGGGGCACCGCCGGGCCCGTGCTCGGCCGCGGCCTGCTGTACCTGAGCGTCGGCAACGGAGCGGCGGAGAGCGGGCGGTACGACGGCAGCGATTCGGTTATCGCGCTGACCCCCGGCCTGCGCCGGGCTGACCTGTTCGCGCCGGCTACCTGGGCGGCCGACAACCCCGGCGACCTTGACCTCGGCTCGATGTCGCCGGCCGTGCTGGCCGGCCGGGTGCTGGCCGACGGCAAGCGGGGCACCGCCTACCTGCTGAACGCCGCGCACCTGGGCGGGATCGGCGGCCAGCTGGCCCAGGCTCCGGTCTGCCGGGCCTTCGGCGGCCCGGCGGTGAGCGGCACGGTGGCCTACGTGCCCTGCGAAGGCGGCGGGGTGGCCGCCGTGGACACCGCGGGCGGACGCCTGCGCGTGCTGTGGCGGGGACCGGCGCAAGCGAGCGGCTCGCCGGTGACCGGCGGCGGAGCGGTCTGGGTGGCCGGCTGGGACGCAGGGGTCCTGTACGAGCTGAGCCCGGCCACCGGGCGGGTCCGGCACCAGGTCAGCCTCGGCACCCCGCTGCCGCATTTCGCCTCGCCGTCGCTGACCGGCAACCTGGCCGTGATCGGCACGATGACAGGAGTCGCCGCCGTCGCCGGCGCCTGACCGCGCCGCCTGACTTCCGGCAGAACGGCCTCAGGATTTCACCAGGCGGTCATCCGGGCCGGCCAGACTTGCCCCATGGCCTCATCCGTGACGTACCAGCCACCGCCGCCGCCCGCGTTCCTCTTCGATCTTGACGGCACGCTGATCGACAGCGTGTACCAGCACGTGATCGCCTGGCGGGCGGCGCTGGCCAGCGTCGGCATCGACCTGTCGGTGTGGCGGGTGCACCGGCGGATCGGGATGAGCGGTGGGCTGTTCGTGTCGGCGCTGCTGCGCGAGACCGGCCGGTCGCTGACAGCCGGGGAAATCGCGGCTCTGCAGGCGACGCACGCGGAGCAGTACCTGGCGCAGGCAGACTCGGTCACCGCGCTGCCCGGCGCGGCCGAGTTGCTCGCCTCGCTGACCACGCACGGGATCAAGTGGGCGATCGCGACCAGCGGGCTGGCGGTGACCGCGCGCCCGGCGCTGCGGCTGCTCGGCCTGCCCGACGACGCGCCGATGGTGACCAGGGACATGGTCGCCTACGCCAAGCCGGACCCGGACCTGTTCCTGGCCGCGGCCGCGCTGCTCGAGATCGATCCGCGGCATGCGATGGTGGTCGGCGACAGCGTCTGGGACCTGCTCGCCGCGCGCCGGGCGGGCTCGCTCGGCATCGGCGTGCTGTCCGGCGGTTACGGCCGCGAGGAGCTGGAGCGGGCCGGCGCCTACCGGGTGTACGCCGACCCGGCCGACCTGCTCAGTCGGATCCACGAGGCCGGCGTCCGCAGTCCTGCCGAGTAAGCACGGGCCAGCTGAGTGAGCACGGGCCCGGCCGAGCTCGTTACGGGCCCTCACCCGGTGCGGGCTCGTAGAAGCGGATCCGGTTGGAAGCAGGGTCGATGAGCTGCATTTCCCTGCCGTTGCCGGGACCTGGCCCGATCCCGGGATTCAAGAACGGATAGCCGCGCGTATGAAGCTCGGCGTGCAGCGCGCCGAGATTGCGGACCACCACGAGAACGGCCGTCCCCGGCGTTCCGTCATCGTGATGCGACGACAGGTGGAGCCGCAGCCCGTCGCGCGAGACTTCCAGGTACACCGGCCGGTCACCTTCGCCGTCCTGCCAGTCCAGCGAACAGCCGAGGTACTCGACGTAGAAGCGAATGGTCGCGGCAACGTCGAACATCCGCAGGATCGGGACTACGGAGATGACCTGGACGTCTTCCGAGGCGCCTGCTGTCGGGCTGGACATGGCGCGAGCCTACAACCCCCCGCTCTGCGCGGCCGGACCCGCTCGCGCCTGCATGGGTTCTGTTAGGGGTTCCCGCTCGCCCGCATGGATGGCGCATGGGCCCGATCCCGCGGGCGTTCTGGCAGATATCACTGGGTTGTCCGGCTGTGAAACGGCCGGCCGGGATTCTCGTGCCTGGGAGGCGACCTGACGCACTGCATGGTGCGCCTGCTGCTGCCGCTGGCCGTTATCGCGAGCTGATCCTGGTGGCCGGCGGCGCGGTGGAGAACTTCGGCCTGACCTACTTCTCCGCGCTCGCGCTGTGTCCCTTCGCGGAAGGGCGGCGCAAGCTGGAGCCGGACCCGGCCCGGCCGCGCTGGCTGATCACCGAGCCGGGCATGGGCTACCGCTACCAGCCGGGCCCGGACGCCGAGCCGACCGGCCCCGATGCCGGGCCCGATGCCGGGCCCGCGCATTGCACCCGGTGCCCTCGCGGCTCACCATGAGAGCATGCGACTCCCGGGGGCAGGCTGGATTGCCGGGCTGAGCCCGCGCCGCCAGAAGTTCTACGCCGGGACTTCGGCCGCGCTGGCCGCCCTGGCCACGCTGAGCGGGCTGCAGGCCGCGGGCGCGTTCGCCCGGCCGACGGCCGGCCTGGACACCGCGGTGCCCGGCACCGTCCTGCTGGTACCCGGCTACGGCGGCGACACCGGGGCGCTCAACCTGCTCGCCGCCCGGATCCGCGAGCTGGACCGCTCTGCCGTGGTGGTCCGGCTGCCCGGCAACGGGACCGGGGACCTGCAGGCCCAGGCGACCGTGCTGAACGGGTACGTGAACCGGGCCCTGCAGCGGCTGAACGCCCCGGTCGACGTGATCGGGTACTCGGCCGGCGGTGTCGTCGCGCGACTGTGGGACATACAGGACAACGGCGCGCAGAAGGCGCGCCGGATCATCACGCTCGGATCGCCGCTGCACGGCACCAGGATCGCCGCGGCGGGAAACGCCGCCGACCCCGGCGCCTGCCCCGCCGCCTGCCAGGAACTCGTCCCGGGCAGCAGGCTTCTCGATCAGCTGAAGAAGGCCTCCTTTGCCGGGCGGCCGTCCTGGCTGTCGGTGTGGACCATGGACGATCAGGTGGTGCGGCCGCCCACCTCGGCGCTGCTGCCCGGCGCGGTCAATTTCCCGCTCCAGGCGGTCTGCCCCGACGCCGTGATCCAGCACGGCGACCTGCCGACGAACTCCCTGGTCATCGGGCTCGTGCTGCACGCGCTCGGCCCCGGCCCGCTGACCGTGCCCGGCATCTTGGACTGCGCCTCCCTGCAGGCCCTCGGCAGCGGCGAAATCAACGGCCGCAGCTGACTAAGCGGGGTCGTGCCGCTCGCGAGGGCGGGGCGGTGCCCGGTATCGTCGCGGCCGTGGAGCAGGTGGACATCGCGGTCGTCGGAGCTGGCGTGATCGGCTCCGCGACCGCGCGGGCGCTCGGCGCGCGCGGCGTCTCGGCCGTGCTGCTCGAGCAGTTCGATCTCGGCCACGCCCGCGGCTCCTCGCACGGCGCCACCCGGATCTTCCGGCTCTCGTACCCGGATCCCGGCTACGTCCGGATGACGGTCGCCGCCCGGCAGGAATGGGCACGGCTGCAGGACGACGCGGACGAGGAACTGCTGCTGACAACCGGCGGGCTGGACGCCGGCCCGGCTGCGGCCGGGTGCGCGGCGGCGCTGAGCGAATGCGGCGTGCCGCACACCTGGCTGACAGCCGGCGAGGTGGCCGAGCGTTTCCCCGGGATCGCGGCGCGGCCGGGCGAGCGGATGCTGCTGCAGGATGATGCGGGAGTGCTGCTCGCGGGGCGGACAGTCGCCGCGCTGCAGCGGCTGGCCCGCCGCGACGGCGTGGACATACGCCCGCAGACCCCGGTGCTCGGCATCGAGCCCCGCGAAGGTCACGTGCGCCTATCCACGTCCGGGGGAGAAATCTCGGCGCGGGCGGCGGTCATCGCGGCTGGAGCCTGGTGCGCGGGCCTGCTGGCCGGCGCGGTCGCCCGTGTCCCGCGGCTGACCGCCACGCTGCAGTCGGTGCGGTACTTCTCGCCCCGGGCGCCCGGTGACGACTGGCCGACCCTGATCGACTGGACCTCGGACAGCATGGGCTGGTACGTCGTGCCCGCGGCCGACGGCGCGCCCGGGGTGAAGGTCGCCTCGCACGCGGCGGGCCCGGTCGTCGATCCGCGCCAGGAGCCCTTCGCCATGATCGATCGCGCACCGGAGGACGCGGCCGCGCAGTACGTCCGCGAGCGCCTGCCCGGCCTGGTCCCGGACGGCTTGGGGGCCGAGAACTGCCTGTACACGATGACCGCCGACGATGACTTCGTGCTCGATCGCGAGGGACCCGTCGTGGTCGGCGGCGGCGGCTCCGGGCACGCGTTCAAGTTCGGGCCGCTGCTCGGCGAGATGCTCGCCGACCTGGCCCTCGGCCAGGACACCCGCATCCCCCGCCTGCGCTTCGCCCTCACCCGCCCGGCCCTGTGAACCCGGCCCTGTGAGCCGGCGCCGGTGAGGGAGAAGCTGGGATCGAAGTCCGGGCTGCGGGAGTGCCGGACGATGACCTTCGTCAGCTCGTCGTGCCACGGGACGTCGCCGTGGTCGTGGCCGACGATCGCCAGGAACGCGCCCGGGGTCATCACTTGCGCCAGCCGGTCCAGGGTCTGCGGCCAGGACATCCAGTGCAGGCTGGCCCCGGCCGTCACCAGCGCGTACGGACCGTCCAGCTCCGCGGTCTCCGCCGCCCCCACGAGCCAGCGCAGGTGCGGGTGATCGCCGCCCGGGCGGCCTCGCCCCACCTCGACCATCGACGCGGAGATGTCCAGCGCATCGACGCGGTCGAACCGGCGGGCCAGCGGGCGCGCCAGCGCTCCCTCGCCCGCCCCGATGTCCAGCACGTGACGGGGCCGGTCAGCGGTGATCCGCTCCAGCAGGTCGAATACCTCGGGCGGGTACGGCGGCCGGTGCTGATAGGCGTCGGCAACGCCCCGATGAGCGAACATCGCGGCCAGCTCGCTGCGCGAAACCGGGCTGGCCGGAGTGGAGGACGTCATGCCGGCCATAGTATTCAGGCGCGCAGCAGACCAATATTCAAGCCGACGGGAGCTTGCCGGTGCGGCGTGAGTCTTCCACGGTGGTTGTCCTCGTCGGTGCGATAGACGAGAACCTGCTGGCCGAGCTGGGCAGCTCCGCGAACGTCTCGGTCACCCGTCTCACATGGTGAGACAAGAGAGCACTTATCATGCGCTGTGACCATAGAACCGGGACAAACCACCCCCGATTTTGGTCATACTGCGTGCAAAGTCGCGATGATCATGAGGAGAACCCCGCTAATCACTCGCTCGCGCTCCGCATACCCGGTCAAATGATCATGGAGGGGCTAGTGGACGCCGCTGCCGATCAGGGTGCCGACGGCGTAGGTCACCGCGATGGCGACGCCGCCTAGCAGGAGCTGACGCAGGCCCGACCACGGCACCGGCCGACCGGTCAGCCGGCCCACCCCTATCCCGCCAGCCACCAGCGCCACCGCGGTGATCCCCAGCGCGGCGGCCAGCACCGGCCACCCGGCCAGGTAAGGCAGCAGCGGCACCAGCGCCCCCAGCGAGAATGCCAGCAGCGACGCCACCCCAGCCAGCACCGGCGACGGCAGGTCGAACGGATCCACGCCCAGCTCTTCGCGGGTATGGACCCGCAGCGCGATATCCGGATCCCGCGACACCGCCGCCGCCATCCGTCCCGCGGTGTCCGCGTCCGCGCCGTAACCGCGGAAATACCCGGCCAGCTCGGCCTGCTCGATCACCGGGAACCGGGCCAGCATCTGCCGCTCCAGGCTGACCTCGGCGTGCACCAGCTCATTCTGGTTAGTCACCGACACGTACTCCCCGGTGCCCATCGAGAACGCGCCGGCCACCAGCGCGGCCACCCCGGTTAGCACCACCACGTGCGCCGCCGCCCCGCCGCCGCCGACCCCGGCGATCAGTGAGGCGTTGGTCACCAGCCCGTCCACCGCCCCGAACACCGTGGGCCGCAGCCAGCCGCCGGACACATCCCGGTGCCGGTGCGACCACCGGGCCAGCGCCGCCGCATCACCCGCTCCGTGCCCGGCCGGGTGAACCGGCTCCAGCTTCTCCTCGCCCGTCACTAGCAGGATTATCCTCCTCGAGCCCAGCCCCGGACCGGTCCCGCCCCCGGACCGGTCCCGCCCCCGGCCTAGACCGCACCCGGCCCAGACCCGCCCGGCCCAGACCCCCGCCCGGCCCAGACCCCCGCCCGGCCCAGACCCGCCCGGACTCCGGCCGCATTTGATATTCCCGTATATCCGTGCAACTATACGGATGTGCGGAGGTTGGCTATGTCACCACAGGATCATGATCACCCGGTCAGCCCGGAGCGCGTCAGCGCTGCGCGGGCCGGCCTGCTGTCGGTCGAGGACGCCGGGCGGCTCGCCGGCCTGCTGGGCATGCTGGCCGACCCGACACGCTCCCGGATCCTGTTCGCGCTGGTCACCGTGGAGGAGCTGTGTGTCGGGGATCTGGCCCTGGCGCTGGGCATCACCGAGGACCAGGTGTCCTACGCGCTGAAGATGCTCCGCCTGGCCGGGCTGGTCAGCTTCCGCAAAGACGGGCGGATGGTGTTCTACCGGCTCAGCGACGGCTTCCCGCATCAGCTCCTGGAGCACTGCCTGCGCGAACTGCTGACCATCGCCGCTCCTGAGATGGAGCACTGATGAGAGCGCTGGACGCGCTGGGCCACGCCCTGGCCGTCGCCGGGACGATGACCTGGGAAATCACCTGGTCGCTCATCCTCGGTTTCACCCTGTCGGCGGTCATCCAGGCGGTCGTGCGACGGCAGACCATCACCCGGCTGCTGGGCAGTGACAAGCCGAGGGCGCTGGCGCTGGCCACCGGGCTCGGCGCGGCGTCGTCATCCTGCTCGTACGCGGCCGTGGCCCTGGCCAGGTCCCTGATCCGCAAGGGAGCTAACTTCACCGCCGCGATGGCGTTCGAGATCGCCAGCACCAACCTGGTGGTCGAGCTGGGCATCATCCTGGCGCTGCTGATCTCCTGGCAGTTCACCCTGGCCGAGTTCATCGGCGGCCCGATCATGATCGTCGCGGTGGCACTGGCGTTCCGGCTGTTCGTCCGCGCCCGGCTGATCGAGGCGGCCCGCCAGCAGGCCGGCAAAGGGCTGGCCGGGTCGATGGAAGGCCACGCCGCGATGGACATGAGCATCCCGGCCGGGGGGAGCCTCGGCCGGCGGCTGGCCAGCCCCGGCGGCATTACCTCGGTCAGCCACATCTTCGTGATGGAGTGGGCCGCCGTCATCTGGGACATCGTCATCGGGCTGCTGATCGCGGGAGCGGTTGGCGCCTGGGTGCCGGATGCGTTCTGGCGGCACCTGTTCCTGGTCGGCCATCCGCTCGCCGCCCGGCTCTGGGGGCCGGTCATCGGCCCGGTCATCTCGCTGCTCAGCTTCGTCTGCTCGATCGGCAACGTGCCGCTGGCCGGAGTGCTGTGGAACGGCGGGATCAGCTTCGGCGGCGTCGTCGCGTTCCTCTTCGCCGACCTGATCATCATCCCCATCCTGCTGATCTACCGGAAGTACTACGGCACGGCGATGGTGCTGACCCTGCTCGGCATCTTCTACGCGGCGATGGTGCTGGCCGGCTACGTCACCGAGTTCGCGTTCGGCGGCCTCGGGCTGATCCCGGCGGCCCGGCACGCCAAGGTCAGCGCCGAGGGCATCAGCTGGAACTACACCACCGTCCTCAACATCGTCTTCCTGCTGCTCGCCGCGGCACTCGTGACGCGCTTCTACCGCTCCGGAGCCGGCCCGATGCTCAAGATGATGGGCGGCAGCCCCGACGGCCACGAGCACCATGAGCCGCATGCCGCACCGGCCAGTGACCAGGCGGGCGGTCACCCGCAGGCGCACCACCCGGCCGGCGCGGCCGGCAGCCAAGCCCACAAGAGGGGACACGACGATGCCGACCGCTGAAGCCCGCATCCAGACCGAACGCCCGGGCCGTTACCTCACCCAGATCTGCAAGCACCTGAGCAACGAAGGCCGCCACCTCGGCCACCGTCCCCGCGCACACGCCGACGGCGACATCCAGGCCACCCACCCGGCCACCGAGGCGCGGGTCGAATGGTCCGCGACCAGCGGGCTCGTGCGCCTCGGCTGGGGCCAGGCCACCCTGCAGGCCACCGCGGGCACGCTGACCCTCCAGGCCCGGGCGGCCGACGAGGAAAACCTGCGCCGGATCCAGGATCTCCTCACCAGCCATCTCGACCGGTTCAGCCGGCGCGATCCGCTCACCGTGACCTGGCAGCCCGCTCCGGACGCGAGCGAGGCATGACCGCCGCGTCCAGGATCGGGACGCGCCGGGCGATCACCTGGCCAGGGCAATCACTTGACTAGGGTGAGGTACGCGAGGCTGCCTAGTCCGGCGATCAGGCAGTAGATGCCGAACGGGGTAAGGGTGCGGGTGCGCAGGTAGCGGACCAGGAACCGGACCGACAAGTAGGCGCCGACTCCGGACAGGACGCTGGCCAGCAGGATCTGGCCGTGGATGCCGCTGCCGAGCGGGCCGGCCAGGTCGGGGAGCTTCAGCGCCCCGGCGGCCAGGATGACCGGCGTGGCCAGCAGGAAGGCGAACCGGGCCGCGTCCTCGCGGGACAGCCCCCGGGCCAGGCCGGCGACCATGGTCACCCCGTCCCGGCTAATCCCGGCCATCAGCGCCAGGATCTGCGCGGCGCCGATGAGCACCGCCGGGACAAACGGCAGGGTGGCCAGCCGCCGGTCCGACACCTCGACCGCGGCCTGCTCGCGCAGCCGGCCGGCCCGGGGCACGGACGCGGAGTGCCGGCCCACGGCGACCAGCTCGGCGTGCTCGCGCTGCCGCGCGCCGGCCGCGTCCGCGGCCACCGAGGAGCGGCGGCGGAAGCGTTCCCCGGCGATCAGGATGACGCCGTTGACGGCGAGGAACGCCGCGGCGTAGCGGGGCTGGCCGAACACCACCCGGAACTCGTGCTCGAAGAGCAGGCCGGCCAAGCCGACCGGGATGGTGCCCAAGATGATCATCCAGGCGAGCTTCTGGTCCACGGTGTAGATCTCGCGGTAGCGGACCGAGGTGAGGAACCCGCGGATGATCCGGACCCAGTCGTGCCAGAAGTAGATGATCAAGGCGATAGCGGTGGCCACGTGCAGCCCGACGATAAACGCCAGGTACGGCGACTCGGGTGCGGCGACGTTGAGGTCGCGGGCCCACTGGCCGCCGACGAGCGCGGGGATCAGCACGTTGTGACCCAGGCTGGAGATCGGGAACAGCTCCGAAACACCCTGGATCAGGCCGATCACGCCCGCCTCCAGGAAAGTCAGGTGCGTCACGAGAGTGATCCCTTCGCATTCAGATCGGTGGCATACTCAGACCGTCGGTGTTCTACAGGAACCGTAGAACATTTACAGGACTTGTAGATGCTAATCGGGCAGAAAGGCAGCCGCATGACCGACCACGCCCCCCGGCACGCCACCGGCCGCCCGGCCGACGGCGGCCGGCGCGGCGCCGGGGAGCTCGAAGCGGAGATCCTCGCGATCCTGCGCCGGGCGGCCGGACCGCTTACCCCGGGCGAGGTCCGCGACCAGCTCGCGTCCGGCCGGCGGGCAGAGCTGTCCTACAGCACGGTGGTGACGATCATGTTCCGGCTGCACGCCAAGGGCCTGCTGGCCCGGCAGCAGGCGGGCCGCGGCTACGCCTACCGGCCGCTGGATGAGGCCAGCATCGCGGCTGGCCAGATGAGCCACGCGCTGGGCAGCGGCACCGACCGCGGCGCGGTGCTCAGCAGGTTCGTCTCCGGTCTGTCCCGCCGCGACGCCCAGCGGCTGCGCCGCCTCCTCGACTCCGACCCCGCTGCCGCCAACCCCGCCGCCGGGGACCCGGCCCAGCCGCAGGAGTAACCCGGATGTGGCTGCTGTGCCTGCCGCTGATCATCCCCGCGCTGGCCGGGGCCGCCGCCCGTCCGCTGACCGCCCGGCTTGACCCTCGGCAGGCCACCTGGCTGCTCACCGCCGCCGCCGTGGCGCTGGCCGGGTGCAGCACCGCCGCGCTCGCCCTGCTCGCTGCCTTCGCCGCCGCCCGCGCTCCGGTCCTCGCCGCGGCCGGCGGCTACTCCGCGCACGTGCTGCGCCGCGGTGACCCGGTTCCCGCCACCGCCGGCGCCCTCGCCGCCCTGGCGCTGGCAGCCGCCGCGGTCGCGGCCGCCGTCTGGGCCCGCCGCCGGGCCCGCGCGCTGGCCGAGTCCTACCGGCGCGCCGCCGCCCTGCACGACAGCGACCTGATCGTGGTGCTGCCCGGCCCGGCCATCGAGGCGTACGCACTGCCCGGCTGGCCTGGCCGCATCGTCATCTCCGGCCGCCTGCTCGATCAGCTGGGCACCCGCCGCCAGGCCGCGCTGATCGCCCACGAACAGGCCCACCTGGCCGGCCATCACCACCTGTTCACCAGCGCAGCCCGGCTCGCCGCCGCCGCCAGCCCGCTGCTGCTCCCCCTCGCCCGCGCCGTCGACTACACCGTCGAGCGATGGGCCGACGAGCACGCCGCCGCGGCCACCGGCGACCGCCGCCTGGTCGCCGAAACCATCGGCCAGGTCGCCCTCCTCGCCACCCCCCGACGCGCCACTCCCCAACGCCGACGGTCCGCCACGCTGGCCATCACCGGGCCCCGCGTCCGCCGGGTATCGGTCGCGTGGGCCGGGCCGGTGCCCCGCCGCGTCGCCGCCCTGCTCATGCCGCCGCCCCGGCGGCGCACCCTCTTGCTGCTCGCCTGCGTCGCGATCGTCATCCTGGCCGGCACGGCCGCCCTCGAGGCTGCCCGCGACCTGCACACCCTGCTCCAGCTCGCCCGAGCCGCGGCCCGGTAGCCATGCTCACGTACAAGTTGATGTCATCGGCCAGCCCGCCGCGGCCCGCCGCCCGGAAGCAGCGGATCGCCCCCGCCCCCGTCCTCGCCGTCTGGAACCGGCGCCTGCACTCCGGTGCACAGGCCGCCGCGGGAACGCCGGGCCGACAAACAGACAGCCAAGAAGCTCAGCCGGTGACGTCCTTGGTGCTGAAGTTGGCCCAGGCGGCGGCGAGGAAGATGGCGACGTAGACGGCCTGGATGCCGAAGCCGCGCTCGATATCACGCCAGAACACCGGCTGCCGGAAGAAGTCGATCCAGGCCAGCCAGTACCGGGTCGGCAGGTACGGCTGGACCGAGGTGGCGGCGTTCAGCGTGACAAGGACCTCACTGGCCACCAGGACGGCGAGTGCGCCGAACGCCGCGCCCAGCACCGAGTCGGTGACCGTGGACAGGAACAGCGCGATCGCCGCCACGCCGAGCATCGAGACGGTGATCAGCGCGACCGCTCCGGCGATCCGCTCGGCCAGCTGCATCAGGGTCAGCGGCGCGCCAGACAGCGAGGTCGCCGCCCCGCCGGCCTGGATCCCGCCGCGCGGGACGCCGGACCGGCCCACGGCCGCCGCCGGGGTCGACCCGAAGAGCGCGATCCCGGTGATGTACGAGGTGACCGTGACCGACACGACGGCCAGCAGGACAAAGGCGAGGATCGCGGCGAGCTTGGCCACCAGCAGCCTGGTCCGGCCGACCGGTCTGATCAGCAGGTAGCGAAGCGTGCCCCCGGTGGCCTCGCCGGCGACCGAGTCGCCCGCCATGAGCGCCACGGCTACCGGCAGGAAGACCGGCAGGACGAGGGCGAGCGCGGCCGCCGGATACAGCGAGCCGTCCTGCAGCACGGCGGACAGGAAGGCCGTCCCGTTGCCGGGCGGCGGGGCCAGGTGGGTGACGGCGACGAAGATCGCGACGCCGACCGGCAGCGAGCAGAGCAGCGCGACGCTGATCCAGGTGCGCGCCCGGCGGAACACCTTGTACAGCTCGACGCCGATCATTGCCCCGCTCCCCCGATCTCGTCGCTGCCCGCGCCGGTGAGCTTGAGCACGACCTCTTCCAGCGAGTGCCGCTGCTTGGCCATCTCGGTGACCCGGACGCCCGCGCCGACCAAGCGGACGTTGAGCTCGGCCGGGTCGTCGTACCGCACTACCAGCCGGACCCCCTCACCGCACTCGGCCCGGCCCTCCACCCGGCCGTCCAGCAGGGCGACCGCGCGGGCGGGATCCGGGGTGTCCACCAGGATCCGGCCGGTCGGCGCCTGCAGCTCGGCCAGGTCCTGCTGCAGGACCAGGCGGCCGGCGTTGAGTATGCCCACCCGGGTGCAGAGCAGCTCGACCTCGGCCAGCAGGTGACTGGACATGAAGATCGTGGTGCCGGTGTCGTTCAGCTCGATCAGCAGCCGCCTGATGTCCCTGATGCCCCGCGGATCCAGGCCGTTGCCCGGCTCGTCGAGTATCAGCAGCCGGGGCTGGCGGATCAGCGCTCCGGCCAGGCCCAGGCGCTGCCGCATGCCGAGCGAGTACGCCTTGACCGGCCGGCGGTCGATGCCGGCCAGCCCGACGCGCTCCAGCGCCTCGTCCACCCGCTGGCTCCTGGTGCGCCGCGGGCCGCCGGGCCCCGCCGCGTCAAACAGCCGGAGGTTGGCCCGGCCGGACATGTGCGGATACGCGGCCGGCTCCTCGACCAGCGCGCCGATCTGCGGCAGCACCTGGCCGATCCGGCGCGGCACCGGCTGGCCCATGATCTCGATCTCGCCCTTGGTGGCGTAGACGAGGCCGAGCAGCATCCGGACCAGCGTGGTCTTGCCCGAGCCGTTCGGGCCGAGCAGTCCGTACCGGTCACCCTCGCGCACGTCGAGGTCGATCGAGTCGACCGCGAGCACGGCGCCGAAGTGCTTGGTCAGGGACCGGGTGACGATCACGCGGTCACCACGGCTCCGCCGCCAGGTCCCTGGCCGCCTGCTCCAGCACCTTCGGGACGACCAGCCCGGCCAGCACGAACGTGCCGATGGCATTGCGCGGGTGCAGCAGGATGGCCGTGATCAGCGGCGTTCGGACGATCACGGCCGTCGCGTGGTTCGGCAGGCTCAGCCTGAGGCCGCCGTCCAGCTCCGCGTCCGAGATGAGCTGCGTGCCGCTACCGGTGCCGAGCTCGAGCACGGCGAACGTCGCCAGGCCCCGGCCGTAGATGCCGATCTGGCCGAACCCCGCGGGCGTCGGCACCCGGGACCGGCCGGCCAGCTCGCGGGGCAGGACCGCCGGGCCGAGATTGCTGAGCGCGCCCTCCAGGTCCGCGGCGTCGGTCTCGGTGAACGCGGTGCCGGGACCGCGCTGCGGGGTCAGGATGCTCTTCGCCGGATGCCACGCGTTCACTTGGAGGAACTGGCTCGCCAGGGCGGGCCGTCCCGCACCGCGGCCGTAGATCTCCACCTGCAGCGCGAGCCCGCTGCCGGGCTCGGACCAGATGTCGATATGCCCGACGGTGGACGCCGGGTCGCCGGGGATCACCCGCAGCCCGGCGGCCGTCAGGCCGGCGATCCGGTGCGGCGGCAGGCCGGTGAACCGCGCGCCGGGGCCGACCGTGCGCAGCAGCCGGGCCGCGAGGGCGGGCGGCACGAGGTCGGCCGGACGGGGCAGCCGGACCGGGTACTGGCCGAAGACTTCGGTCAGCAGGTCGCTGCCGGAATCCCAGATGAAGGTGGAGCGCGGGGTCTGATAGGTGTCGCTCTCGCCCACGTCGGCGAGAACGTCGACCCGCCAGCTGTCCTGCGACGCCTGCCAGACGCGCATCCGCGTGACGCCGTCCAGCAGCGAGGTGACCACGGTGAACCCGTTCAGCGGCGGCAGCCCGAACGTCGCGTTGCTCTCCGCGTAGCCGGCGTACGGGAGGCTTGCCGCGGTCAGGATGCGGGCCCGCAACTGGCCGGCGGAGACGCGCGGCGCGCTGACCGGCAGCGCGGAATGCACGGCGGGAAGCGCGCACAGCAACGCCACGCCACCCGCAACCACGGACCATCTGCGCCTTGTCTGGCCGCTGACCACTCTCACCCGGCGGCCCGGCATGATGGTGGGATACCTACCAACTGCGACGGCGAAACGTCCGTCACTGAGAGGTTTCGTCCAATCTGGCGGTATCCCACGTTGTAACGATACGATAACCACCGCAGCCGGCCTAGATAACGTTGTCATATGCAACTCCTATGGAACCAGCCATCGGGCGAACACCTCCCGCCGACGTGACGGCGCGGGATCTTGACGGCCGGGGACGGCCCACGATGAAGGATGTGGCGGCCAGGGCGGGCGTCGCGCTCAAGACCGTGTCCCGCGTGGTCAACGACGAGCCCGGCGTGACCGCTGATACCGCCGAACGGGTCCGCTCGGCCATCGACGCCCTCGGCTTCCGCCGCAACGACGGGGCTCGCATCCTGCGCAAGGGCCAGACCGCCTCGATCGGGCTGATCATGGAGGACATCGGCGACCCGTTCTACTCGACGCTCTCCCGTGCGGTGGAGGACATCGCGCATCAGCACGGCTCACTGCTGTTCACCGGATCCAGCGACGAGGATCCGGCCCGCGAGCGCGAGCTGGCGCTGGCCTTCTGCGCCCGGCGAGTGGACGGCCTGATCGTCATCCCGGCCTCGGCGGACCACACGTACCTGACGCCAGAGATCGCAGCCGGCGTGGCCGCGGTGTTCGTGGACCGGCCGGCCGGCCTGATCGAGGCGGACGCGGTCCTGTCCGACAACGCCGGCGGGGCGCAGCTGGGCGTGACGCACCTGATCAGACAGGGACACCGGCGGATCGGCTTCATCGGCGACGCGCCCGGCATCTACACCGCGGCCCTGCGGTACCGCGGCTACCTTGACGCGATGACCGCCGCCGGGCTGGCCGCGCAGGCGTCCTGGCACAGCATGGCACCGCCGGACGCGGCCGGAATCAGCAAGGCGCTGACCCGGATGCTCGCCGGGCCGGCCCCGGTCACCGCGCTGTTCTGCGGCAACAACCGGATCACCGTGCTCGCGCTGCGCGAGCTCGCGGCGACCGGGCGCAGGCTGGCACTGGCGGGATTCGACGACTTCGAGCTGGCGGACCTGCTGACCCCCGGAGTCACCGTGGTCGCCCAGGATCCGGGAGAGATGGGCAGGATCGCGGCCGGGCTGCTGTTCCGGCGGCTGACCGGGGAGGGCGGCCCGGCCCGGCGGATCGAACTGGCCACCCGGCTGATCGTCCGCGGCTCCGGGGAGATCCCGCCCGGCAGCTGCGGCTGACCGCGGCGACCGACCGCGGCGGATGGGAGCAGGCGCCTAGAGAACCGTCAGCGAGATGATCGCGAGCAGGACGGCCACGCCGACCACGATGGCGGCCAGCACCGCTACGCTGTTCCGCGGCGCCTTCATCTTCCAGCTCGGCTCCGGCTCGCCCGGAGTCTTCTCGACGAAGGCGCGGAACGCCGCCGTGCTCCGGCTCGGGTCCGTCATGTTCTCAGACATGCCGATGACTGTAACGGCTCATGACCCGCCGTGTTGCGGCATCGCCATATCGGCGCGGCCCCCGGACCGGCATCGCGACTGGTCAGCGCCTTCGGCCTTCGGCCTCGGCTCAGGGAAGCACCCGGGTCAGCCCGGCGTCGCCCCGCTCCACCAGCCGCGACAAGACGATCACGCTCCGGGTGCGCAGCACGATCGGCTCGGCGCTGATCCGCTCGACGACCTGCTCGAAGTGCTGCATGTCGGCGGCCCTGATATGGATGAGCGCGTCGGCCTCCCCGGTGACCGTGCAGGCCCCGACCACCTCCGGATGCCGGCCCGCGGCGGTGCCGATCTCCGCGGGCGAGGTGTGCCCGCGGCAGAACAGCTCGACGTAGGCCTCGGTGGTCCAGCCGAGCACCGCCGCGTCCACCCGGGCGGAGAAACCGGTGATCGCCCCCGAGGCGCGCAGCCGGTCCACCCGCCGCTTGACGGCGGGCGCGGACAGCCCGACCCTGGCCCCGATCTGGGCGAAACTGGACCGGCCGTCCTCGACCAGAGCGGCAATGATCATCCTGTCGAGGTCATCGAGGCTCACGAGTTGCCCCCTTCCACTTCCAAGCCTTACTTATTATTTTTCCGAACGGAGCGGGGCCAGCCGATCGCGCACCCCACGGCCGAGATCATTTCACTCTGCCGCCTGGATCGGCGTACGTTGACGCCGTGGCAGGAGCGCGCGCTACTGCGCACGCGATCGGGCGCAGCTTGTCGTGTTCGCCTACGAGCACGGCCTAGCCCAGCCCGGCCGCAGCTGACGTTCCCGCGCAGACGCGTCCGGGCGTTCCCGCGGGAACGCTTCGCGCTGGGGGTCAGCTCGCCGGGGGCGGGGAGCCGGCCAGCCGGACGGCGTTGCGGCCTGACCGCTTGGCCCGGTACAGCGCGGTGTCGGCCGCGGCCAGCAGGTCGGTCAGGTCGGTGACGCCCTCGACGATCGAGGCCACGCCGATGGAGACCGTGATGTGCGGTGGATCGTCGGGCGGCTGCTCGGCCGCGGCCAGGATGGGGATCGCGGCCAGCGCGACCCGCAGCCGTTCGGCGATGCGGATGGCCTCGGCCGCGTCGGCGTGCGGCAGCAGCAGGGTGAACTCCTCGCCGCCGAACCGGCCGGCCAGGTCGTACTCGCGCATCCCGGCGGTGAGGATCCGGGCCACCGCCTGCAGCACGCCGTCGCCGGCCAGGTGACCGTAGGTGTCGTTGACCGCCTTGAAGTGGTCGATGTCGACCATCGCGACCGACAGCGGCGTGCGGGTCCTGATCGAGCGGGCAACCTGGACCGCGGCCTCCCGCTGCCAGGTGACGGCGGACAGCAGCCCGGTCTTCGCGTCGGTCCGCGACGCCTGCACGAGCTGGGAGTGCCGCGCGGAGCGCTGCAGCAGCGTGCCGCAGGGCAGCGCCACGATCAGCATCAGCGGGCTGACCGCGGCGGACAGCGCGACCAGCACGCCGACGCAGCCCTCGGCGATGTCGTTATACAGGCCGTCGTTGCCGCCGAGCAGGTCACGGATGCGGGCGGACGGCTCGGCTAGCCTGACCGCGGTTAGCACCAGGGCGCTGTTGAGCGTCCAGCGCAGGCACCCGACGGCGATGGCCAGCAGCATCCAGGTCAGCGGACCCCAGGCCAGCAGCCCGGCGTGACCGGACGGAGCCAGCGCGGGCCGGTGCCAGGCGGCGTGGAAGGCCAGCGAGGCGGCGCCGTAGGACAGGCCGACGGCGGCGGCCGAGAACACCCGCCGGTAGGCCAGGCTGCGCCTGACCCGCCATTGGCTGAGCGCGATCACGAGCACGGCCGCGGCGAGCGCGTAGAACGGCGGCAGCAGGATCGCGGCGGCGAGCTGCCAGACCCCGTGGGCGTCCTTGTTGCTGCCGGCCGACTCACCGACCGGACGGATGGCCTCGACTGTGATCGCCCCGAAGGCGAGCAGGAACGCGTACAGGATCGCGTCGCTGAGCCGCCAGGGGGTCAGCGCGACCGCGACCGCGAGAGCGGCCGCGCCGGCCGCGATCACGATGATGACGTAGGCGCGCAGCCGGGACTCAAGATGCCAGACCGGCCAGGCTCGAACAGCCTCTGGCCAGCGGGGACGTGTGGCAGTGTTCGAGTCTGCCGGTGCCCGGGTCATATCCGGGGTACACCCTTCGTGCATGCGTTACGTCAATAAGTGGTACCAGTTTGTTACAGGTTGAGAACAGTTGGTGTCAAGGGCCCAGGACCGAGAAGAATGCAAAGCTTGTCCAATGAACCCCCGAACAGGGATGATTCAGGCATAGGCGTAGAAATTTGCGACCGGAGGGCCGCCCGCTGCACGGCGAGCGCGACCAGCGCGGCAAGTACGCGGCGGGGCACGCCATAGGCACAGTCACAGCCGACCAGAAGAGGAGGACTGCCTGATGCGTAACATTACGTGGGCCTGACGAGGCTCTAGATACTCATGGTGCGGGGGCAAGCGTCAGCGTGCCTTGCTGCCGTTGAACGCTTCCTCCTTGCTCTGCAGGAGTTGCCCGGGGAGAGCTTGATACCCGTACTCCTTACGGAGTACTCGGGCCGCGTATGCCTGGCCGCCAGGTGTCTCCCCCGGTACGACGCCGCGAAGCCGCACGATCAGCAGGATCGAAGTGACCGCTTTTCGCAGCGACGCGAGGGGACACTTCCCATGACTGGCCCTGATATGACCAGCCCCGATATGACCAGCCCCGATATGACCAGCACTGATATGGCGCGCTCGTATGACGCCGGCCGGGCCGGCCTGATCGGCGGGCTCGGGCGCGCCTGCTACCGGCACCGCTGGCTTACCTTGCTGGCCTGGATCGGCGGTGTGGCCTGCCTGGTCGTGCTGTGGATGCAGTTCGGCGCGGCGGCCGACAACAACTTCAGCGGCAGCGATCCGGGCCAGGCCGTGCTCGGCCAGCACTTCCCGCGCCAGTCCGGCGACACGCTCACGCTCGCGGTCACCTCCCGGGCCGGCCTCGCCTCGCCGGCCGTGCGCGCCCGGGTGACCGGCGCGCTCGTGCCGCTGCGCCGCGCGCCGCACGTCACCGCGGTGAGCGACCCGTATGCCACTCCAGGCCAGGTCTCGCGGGACGGGCACATCGCGTTCGCCACCGTGCAGTTCGACCTGCCGTCGGCCAGCATCGCGAACAGCGAGGCGCTGGCGCTGATGGCGGACGCGACCGCCGCCTCAGGTCACGGCGTGACGTTCAGCCTGGGCGGCGACCTGGTCGACGCGGCGGAGACGCCGTACGGCGGCTCGACCGACGGATTCGGCGTGGCCGCGGCCGCGATCATCCTGCTGATCGCGTTCGGCTCGCTGCTGGCCATGGGGCTGCCGGTGGCCACCGCCGTGCTCGGCATCGGCGCCGGGCTGTCGCTGATCGCGCTGCTCGGCCACCTCTTCCCCGCGCCGTCGTTCGCGCCGATCGTCGCCTCGCTGATCGGCCTGGGCGTCGGCGTCGACTACGCGCTGTTCATCGTCACGCGGTTCCGGGAGGCTCTGCGGGGGGTTTCGGGGGGTCGTCCCCCCGGGCTAGCACCGCGCGAAGCGCTAAAGACCGGCAGGCAGCCGCAAGACGCGACCGTCCTGGCCATGCAGACCGCCGGGCGGTCGGTGCTCACCGCCGGAACGACCGTGGTGATCGGCATGCTCGGCCTGCTCGTGCTGCGCCAGCCGCTGATGACCGGGGTCGCGGTCGCCGCCGCGGCCACTGTCGCGATGACCGTGCTCGCCTCCCTCACCCTGCTGCCCGCGCTGCTCGGCTTCACCGGCACCCGGCTGGCAAGGCCGTCGCGGCTGGGGTGGCCTGGGCGCAGTGCGAGCACCCGGCATCGTTCGGAAAATGCAAGGTCTGGAACTGAGGCGCGCCCCGTGGCCGAGCGGTGGGCCGCAGTCGTGCAGCGCCATCCGGTGATCGCCGCCGTGGCCGCCACCGGCCTGATCGCGCTGCTGGCGGCGCCGGCTCTCGGCCTGCAGCTGAACATGCCGGATGAGTCCACCCAGGCCAGGGGCACGATGGGGTACGCGAGCTACACGGCGATGGCTCGGGGGTTCGGGCCCGGCTTCGACGCGCCGCTGATCGTCGCGGCCGCGCTGCCCCCGGCCGGCCCGCCTGCCGGAACGCTGACCAGCCTGGCCAGCGCGATCCGCCGCACGCCGGGCGTGGCGCGGGTGACGCCGGTGGTCCGCAGCCGGGACGGCCGGGCCGCCATGATGATCGCTTACCCGGCCACCAGCGAGCAGGACCCGGCCACGAACGCGCTGGTCAACCGGATCACCGGCACCGTGCTGCCGCGGGCGACCGCCGGGACCGGCGTGCGGGCCTACCTGACCGGGCCGAATGCCGGCAACGTCACGTTCGCCAACCAGATCTCCAGTCGGCTGCCCTGGCTGATCGGGATCGTGGTCGCGCTGGCCATGGTGCTGCTGCTGGTGGTGTTCCGGTCGGTCACGATCGCGATCAAGGCGGCGGTGATGAACCTGCTGTCGATCTCGGCCGCCTACGGCGTGCTGGTCATGGTGACGCAGAACGGCTGGCTGGGACGACTGTTCGGCTTCCCCGAGAAGATGCCGGTGACCACCTGGGTGCCGATGTTCCTGTTCGTGATCCTGTTCGGGCTGTCGATGGACTACGAGGTGTTCCTGCTGTCGCGGATCCGCGAGGAGTACCTGGCCAGCGGGGACAACTCGCGTTCGGTGGCCCGCGGGCTGGCCGGCACGGCCCGGGTGATCTCGGCTGCGGCGGCGATCATGGTGGCGGTATTCCTGTCGGTGCTGCTCGGCGCGGACGTCTCGGTCAAGCAGATCGGGCTCGGGCTGGCCGTGGCCGTGCTGATCGACGCGACGGTGGTCCGCCTGGTGCTGGTGCCCGCCGTGATGGAACTGCTCGGCCAGGCCAACTGGTGGCTGCCCGCGCCGCTGGCCCGGCTGCTGCCGCGGGCGTCAGACCGCGGTCAGGCCGGGCCGGGCTCGGACGGCTCAGGCTCGGACGGGGGCGCGGGCGCCGGCGCGGGCTCGCCGGGCCCGTCGGCCGCGGCCTCGGAGGAGACGGGCTCCCGCTCGATCACCACGTCGACGTCCGCCTCGGGATGCTGACCGATCGCCTGCGCGTGCGCCTGCGACACCACGGTCGAGATGTCACGCGGATAGTGCCGCACGGCGGCGAACATGATCACGCCGCCGAGCGCGTACAGCGGGCAGACCGCGACGATGGCCCAGTGCAGCCCGACCGTGGTGGAGGCGGAGGACGCGTGCGACGCGATCGCGTCCGAGACGACCCCGATGAGGTAAGGCCCGGCGTAAGAGGCGGTCCGCACGAACTGCCTGACCATGGCGCCGCGGCCGCGCAACTGGGGCGGCACCACGTCGGTGCACAGCGCCTCGGCCGGGGCGACCGGCAGCGTGAGCAGGATCCCGCCGATGAAGATCAGCGGGGCGCTGACCCACAGGTTGGTGCTGGCGAAGGCGGGCGCCAGCACCAGCGTCGCGGCGATCGACCCGTAGGCCACGACGTACACCCGGGCGTTCACGTGACCGCGGCGCAGCAGCCGGTCAGCCAGGAAGCCGCCGGACAGGATGCCGATGGCCGAGCCCGCGCCGAGCACCGTGACCAGGGCTCCGGCCAGGGCGGGCCCGACGTGGTGCACGCGCTCGAAGTACGTGACGCCCCAGAAGGAGAGCCCGAAGAGCAGCAGCTGGGAGACGGTGAGCGACACCGTGCCAAACCACATCGACGGAATCCGCATCAGGTACCGCAGCGCCTCGCCGAGCCCCACGTCCTCGGCCGGCGGCGGGGGGCCGTGCCGGGGCGGTGGCAGCGCGATATGGCCGCCGACCACGAGGCAGGCCGCGTCCGGTCCGCTCGGCCCGACCCCGGCCTGGGTGCTGGCGGCCCGCCGCCGGGCGGCGGCGGCCCGCTCGCCCATCTCGCGGCCGAACTTCGCGTCCTGGTGGCCGCGGATCGGCTCGTGCACGAACAGGTAGCCGATCGCGACCACCAGGCCGACCGGCAGCCAGATCCAGAACGCCCACCGCCAGCCGCCGAGCTGGACCGCGACCCCGCCGCCGAGCAGGCCGATGAACGCGCCGACGATCGCGCCGGCCTGGTACACGCCCATCGCCTCGGATCGGCGGCGGACCGGAAAGTAGTCCGACAGCAGGCTGATCGCCACTGGCGGGGTTCCCTCCGCCGCGCCGGTCAGCAGCCGGGCCGCGAACAGGAGCGCGAACGTGCCGGCCAGCGCGCCCGCGCCCATGCCGAGCGCCCACAGCGCGCACACTCCGGCCAGCACCAGCGTGCGGCGCCTGCGGTCGGCCAGCACGCCGGCCGGGATCGCGCCGATCGAGGCGCAGCCCGCCATGACCAGCGGGATCAGCCCGACTACCTGGTCCGACAGGCCGAACTGCTGCTCCATCCCGTGCACGGCCTGGGCCAGCGCCGACTGGTCCCCCTGCACGAGCATCGTGGTACCGGCGAGCGCGATGAGCGCCACGGCGCCCGACCGCGTCCGCGACGCTGACGGCGCTGGTCGCCGCGACAGCGTCAACCGGTTCACGCAGGCAGAGTACTTGCCCCCAGACCCTGCCGATAGCCGATCGGGCATCTGGGGAGCGGTATTCATAACCCTTTTCCCGAACGGTGACGATACTGATCAATCCCGTCTATGGTTTGTCTCTATGCTTGGTCCATGCTGGATCTGACCAGGCTGCGCGTGCTCGAGGCGGTGGCCAGGAACGGGTCGGTGACGGCCGCTGCCAGGGAGCTCAACTACGCGCAGCCCTCGGTCAGCCACCACCTGGCCCGGCTGGAGGCGGAGACCGGCGCGACGCTGTTCCAGCGGGCCGGCCGGGGGATCAGGCTCACCGACGCCGGCCGCATGCTCGCCGAACGCGCCGCCGAGATCCTCGGCCGGATGGAGGCGGCGGAGACCGAGCTGGCCGCGCAGGTAGGGCTGCGCGACGGCCGGGTCAGGCTGGCCGCCTTCCCGTCCGCGCTCGGCACCCTGGTGCCTGCGGCGGCGGCCGCGATGGCGGCCCGGCATCCCGGCATCGACCTGATGCTGACCGAAGCGGAGCCGCCGGAAGCGCTGCGGATGCTGCGCGCCGGGTACGTGGACGTGGCCGTGATCTTCCGGCACGCCGAGACTGCTTCTGAATCCTCGGGTGCTTCTGACTCTTCGGGTGCTTCGGAGGAGGCGGGCACGCGGGGCATCCTGCTGCTCGAGGAGCCGGTCTACCTGGTGACTCCGGCCTCGGCCCCGGCGGCCGGCACCGACCTGGCGGCCTACGCCTCCAAACGCTGGATCGCCGGCTGCGAGCGCTGCCGTGATCACCTGCTGCGGCAGTGCGCCGCGGCCGGCTTCGTGCCCAAGATCGCTTTTACCACCGATGACTTCGTGGCCGTGCAGGCCCTGGTGGCGGCCGGCCTCGGGGTCACCACACTGCCGGGCCTGACCCTGGCGGCCGCCCGGCATCCGGGCGTGCGGGCCGAGCCGCTGCCCGGTGACCGCCGGCAGGTATACGCGCTGGTCTACGGGGCTGCGCCGGATCCGCCGGCCACCTCGCTGCTGCTTGAGGTGCTGTCGGCCGCGAACACCGGCGGGCAGCCGCCGGCCCGGGGCGGCACGTGCCGCCCCGGGCCGGAAGCGGCAGCTTAGCCGCCGAGGTTCGCCAGGCTGCCGGCGTTGCCCAGGCCGGGCACGACGCCGTTGACGCCCTGCAGCACGCCGGTGACGCTGGACACGTTCGGCAGCGCCCCCGATAGGCCGCTCGCGCTGCCCCCGCTGGACGCAACCGAGCTAAGGCTGCCGACCACGCCGCTGACGTTCGACAGCGTTCCCTGCCCGGTGCTGGTCGCGCTGCTAACCCCATGCAGGGTTCCGGACACGTTGCCGACGCCGGGGAGCGCGCCGTTCATCGGGCCGGTCAGGCGGTTCACGTTGGTCAGGGTGCTCAGCACGGAGGTGGCGCCGCCCACCCCGTTAACCGCGGGCATCACGCCGCTGACCGGGGCGAGACCGCTGGTCAGCGCCTGGATCTCCTGCGAGACGTTCGATACGTTGCCCAGTCCGCTCAGCGACGGCAGGGTCTTGACCGGCGCGCCGGCCTGCGCGAACGCGGCACCGGCCGCGAGCGTGCTTACCGCTATCGCGGATGCCATGGCGAGACCGCCAAGGACGACTTGTCGTTTTTTCACGACACACTCCATTTCCAGCTGGACGTGAGGATTATGTGGCTCGGGGCCGCGCGGAAACCGCCGGCCTCGCAGCACCCGGATATTCCGGGCGCTCGTGCCTGGCCGCCTGGGGGGTGGCCCGAGCGCGAGCGATGGGCGCGGTCTCGCCGTTTCCCGGCGCTGTGAGCCGCGCCACTGGACGCTAGCACACTTAGCGTAGCTGTCCAGTGACTCTCCGAGATTGCGCCGCCCCGCGGAAGCGACCGCCCCGCCAGGCGCCCCCGCCGACCAAGCAACCCCACCCGTGCCCCGCCGGCCCTTGCCCGCCAGACGCGCTGACTTATCATGCGTTCCGTCTCCACAGAACGTGACAAAACGGGTCACGAAATGAGCAGAACGCGTGATAAGTCGAAACGATCTTGCCTTGGGGCGCGAGAGCACCGCGCGGGCCGGCCCCGTCCCGGGCCGGCCCGCGCGGTGCGGGCGGCAGCGCTGCCCGGCGCTACCTCGACGAGGTAGCGGCCCTGGCCGACACGACGCCCGCCGCCTGCGCCCGCTGGACGGCGTTCTTCACGGTCTCCAGCTGCCGCGCTGCCGAGCGCAGGCTGGTCATCTCCTTGCTCAGCCGCTGCAGGCTGGGCAGTTCCTTGCTCAGCCCGAGCGGCAGGGCCGGCGCGGCGCTGCCGGCCGCGCTGCCCACGCCGGGGACGGCGCCGGTGACACCGCCGAGCCCGCCGGTCACGCCGCCGAGCGCGCCGGTGGCGCCGCCCAGCCCGCCGGTCACGCTGCCCAGCCCGCCGGTCACGCCGCCGAGCGCGCCGGTGACCGAGCCGAGGCTGCCGGTCAGGCTGCTGATCAGGCCGCCGACGATCGGCAGGCCGCTGAGCAGGCCAAGCACCGTGCTGAGCAGGCTGCTCACCAGCGACGAGAGCCCGGACAGCCCGGGCACCGCGCCGGTCAGGCCGGACAGGCTGCCGGTCAGCCCGCTGGTCAGGCCGGACAAGCCGCCGGTCAGGCCGGACAGGCTGCCGGTCAGGCCGCTGGTGAGGCCGGACAGGCCGCCGGTCAGGCCGGACAGGCCGGACGTGGCCTGCGAGGCCGCGTTGGTCGCGGCTCCCGCCGCGTTGGTCGCGGCTCCCGCCGCGTTGGTCGCGGCGCCGGCCGCGTTGGTGGCGGCTCCCGCCGCGTTGGTGGCGGCTCCCGCCGCTCCGGTGGCCGGCACGGTGGCGGACGCCGCTCTGGACACGGCCGCAGGTGCGGCGGGCGCCCCGGTACTCGATGCGAGCGCCGCTCCCGAAGTAAAGATCGCGCTGGCCAGGGCGGTCGCCGAGGCAATGCCCGCGAAAACGATTCGTCGTTTGCTCACGACACACTCCATTCCGAATGAGATGGGAGGACGCAAGCGTCGCGATATGCCGCTACGTGATCCCCCGAACACGCGGCGTACCTACCCGGCTACTGTTCGTGTTCAAACATGATCACTTAACATTTTGCCTGGTGACAGCCCCGCGGCGGGCTCAGATAGCGCGGTCGTGGCCTTCCCAGTAAGGGTCGCGCAGCCGCCGCTTCATCAGCTTGCCGTTGGGATCCCGTGGCATTTCGTCGATGAAGTCGACGGTCTTCGGCCATTTCATCCGGGCCAGCTGGCCATCGAGCGAGGCGATCAGCTCGGCGGCCAGCCCGGGGCCGGGCTGCTCCCCGTCGGCGGCCTGGATCACGGCCTTGACCTGCTCGCCCCAGTCTTCGTCCGGCACGCCGAATACCGCGACGTCGGCCACCTTGGGGTGCGCCATCAGCTCGGCCTCAATCTCGGCCGGATAGATGTTGGCACCGCCCGAGATGATCATGTCGGCCTTGCGGTCGCAAAGGAACAGAAATCCGTCATCGTCCAGGAAGCCGATGTCGCCCACGGTGAAGAATCCCCGCAGCCGCCCGGCGGCTGTCTTGCCCGGGTCACCCTTGTAGACGAAGTCGGACAGGCCCATCTTCATGTAGACGGTGCCCGCTACCCCGCGCGAGCACTCGCGGCCGTCATCATCGGTCACCAGGATCTCGCTGACCGGCCACGGCACCCCGACCGTTCCCGGGTGGGCGAGCCAATCGGCCGGGCTGGCGATCGTGCCGCCACCTTCGGTGGCGGCGTAGTACTCATAGACGCACGGCCCCCACCAGTCGAGCATGGCCTGCTTGATCTTGACCGGGCAGGGCGCGGCGGCGTGGATGAGCCAGCGCATCGAGGAAAGGTCGTAGCGCCGCCGGATTTCGTCCGGCAGCGACAGCATCCGCTTGAACTGGGTCGGCACCATGTGCGTGTCCGTCACCCGGTACCGCTGCACCTTGGCTAGCGTGTCCTCGGCATCCCACTTGTCCATGTAGACCAGCCCGTGGCCCATGTGCAGCGCCATCCCGCCGAACTGGGTGACCGCCGTGTGGTAGTTCGGCGAAGTAACCAGGTGCACGCCGGGCTCGCCCGGCGGGACGCCGAAGAACTGCAGCAGCGCGGAGGTGAGCTCCACGGCGTCCTCTGGCGACAGGCTGGCCAGCTGGCGGCGCACGCCCTTGGGCCGGCCGGTCGTGCCCGAGGTGTAGTGCATCGTGATGCCCGCGGTGCGGTCGTCGGGGGCGCTGTCGGGCTGGCCGGCCCGCAGCTCGGTCACCGGGGTGAAGCCGGGCACGCTCCCGTAGCAGAACCTGGCCCCGGTCATCAGCCCGGCTTCGTCCGCCGCCTTCGCCGCCGTCTGGGCGAACCGTTCGTCGGCGAAGAACGCCTTGGCCTCGCAGTCCCGGATGATGTAGGCGATCTCGGGCGCGGTGAAGTGCCAGTTGATCGGGGTGAAGTACCAGCCGGACTGCAGCGCGGCCAGGTACACCTCGAGCGGGGGGATCCCGTTCGGCAGCAGGCAGGCGATCCCGTCCCCCGGCTTGAACCCGAGCCGGCGCAGGCCGTGCGTGATCTGGTTGACCCGGCCGAGCAGATCCGCCGCGCGATGTTCGGTGCCGTCCGGCGCTACCGCCGCGATCCAGTCAGGGCTCGCCTGCGCGAGGCTCCAGAAACCCATCGACCCCATGGGCTGCACACCTTCCTGGCGCGTTTCCCGGCGTGTTCCCTGTGCATGTCGGCGCGGCCCGCAGATAGGCCCGCCGATCGTGAGTAGATCATGCTCGCGCTCAGCCAGGCAATCCGTCCGGCGGCTCGGCGGGGCCGCCGTCCGGCGGCCCGGCCCGCACGCTGGCCGCAGGCTCGGCCGACACGACGCCTGGCGGCCCGGCGCGGCCGCCGTCCGGCGGCTCGGCCCGCACGCTGGCCATCAGTCGCTCATACGCCGTGAGGTCGACCGCCCCGCCGCCGTTCGAGGCCGCGCCGAGCGCGACCGCGTGCCGCAGCCGGTCCTGCCAGGACCAGGCGAGCAGCACGCCGGGCACCAGGCCGGCCACCAGCGCCTCGCGCGACCAGCCGGATTGCGCGGCGCTCGGCAGCCAGGCCCGCCACTGTCCCTCGGCCGTGACGGCCCGGATCTCGTGGTCGGCCAGCAGCGCGGCGGCGCCGGCGCCGTTGGCCACCAGCCGCGCCGGAGCCAGCCCGTCCGCGGCTTCCAGCACCACCAGCGCGGGCCGCCTGGCCGCGCCGTACCGCAGCGCGGGGCCGGCCGCGTCGATGATCGCCGGCACCCCGGCCTCGGCCGCGTAGGTGGCCAGCGTCCCGTAGATCTCGGTCGGCATGCCGGCCGGCAGGCTGCCGCACAGCACGACGGCGGTCGCCCCGGCCAGCAGCCGCCGGTAGTCGGCCGCGAACCGGCCGAGTTCCTCGGTGGTGATGTACGGGCCGGGCTCGCCGAGCCTGGTGCGCAGGCCGCCCGCCTCATCCCGGATCTCGACCACCCGGCGCGACTCCCGGCCGATCGACGTGAAATCGGCGGGTATCGCCGCCCTGGACAGGTCGGCTCGGATCATCTCCCCGGCCGCTCCCCCGGCCAGCCCGGCCGCGATCACCTCGTGGCCGAAGGTGTGCAGCACCTTGGCCACGCCGATGCCGCGCCCCGCCGCCAGGTAGCGCACGCCAGTCACCTCGTTGACCGCGCCCGGGGTCAGCCGCGGCGTCTGGTAGACGACGCCGAGCGCGGCGTTGAGCGTGACGGTGACGATCACGGCTCAGCCCGCGCCGCTGGCGCCGTCGTCGCTTCGGCGGCCGTGCCGGAGAGCACCGCCTCGAACATCGCCTGCATGCCGGGGGACGGTGCGTGGTGGACGATCAGCAGCCGGGGCATCACGCCGATCCTAGACCGGCCACCTGCGGGATCAGGTGCTGAGACTGCGGAAGGATCTCGGGAAACAGCGCGCCGGGCCGGCCGGCAGGGGCCTGGCTGCCAGGGACTCGGAACGGGAACCGCGGCGCGGGGGGTAACTAGCTGGCAGGGGGGTAGCCGCGAAGCTCAGAACCGTATCCTACTCCTATTATTACCAAACAGATCAATATAGTTGAGATTAATTTTGCTGCCCCCCTGTCAGGGAGACACCATGGCTCTGCCCGATTTCCTCGTCATCGGAGCGCCTAAGGCGGGCTCCACGGCCCTGCATGCTGCGCTGGCCCGGCATCCCGAGCTGTACATGTCCGAGGTCAAGGAGCCGAAGTTCTTCCTCACCGACGGGCCGCCGCCAACCCGCGGCGGCCCCGGTGACGTGCAGACCTACCGCGAGCACGTCTGGCGCAGGCCCGACTATGAGGCGCTGTTCGGGCAGGCCCCGGCCGGAGCACTGCGTGGCGAGTCGACCCCGCTGTACCTGCATGACCCGGCCGCGCACCACCGGATCCGCGCGCTCATCCCGCACGCCAGGCTGATCATGGTGCTGCGGGATCCGGTCGAGCGGGCGCATTCCAACTGGACGCACATGTGGTCGGCCGGCCTCGAGCCGATCGGCGATGTTGTCCGCGCGTGCGCGCAGGAGGAACGCAGGATCGAGGCCGGCTGGGCCAGCTTCTGGCGCTACATCGGCCTGGGCCGCTACGGCGAGCAGCTTGAGCACCTGTACACGCAGTTTCCGCCCGAGCAGGTACTCATCCTGCGCTACCTCCCCCTAGTGGACAGCCCGGCGGAGACGCTGGACCGGATCTGCCGGTTCCTCGGCGTGCGGCAGGGGATCATCTCCGCCGTGCCCAGGCAGAACGTGACGGCCCACCCGGACCGGACGCTGCGCTACCACGCGGTGTCACGGGCGCTGCGGACCGTGTCGGCGGCGGGCAAGTTCATGCCCGGCACCTCGGGCATGCTGCTGACCGACCCGCTGGAACGGATGCTGCAGCGCAGCGCGCCGCCACGCAAACCGCTCACCTGGCAGCAGCGCGAGGCGCTGCTGCCCTACTTCGAGGCGGACATCGCGCGGCTTGAGAGCCTGACCGGAGACGACTTCAGCGGCTGGCTCCGTCCCAGGGAGAGGTCAGGCGGAATGGTGGGCAGCAGGCCCGAAGGTCAGCGCCAAGCCAGGAACGGCCAGCGCCGCGCCGCCCTGCGTTAACCCGCCGACGGCTGGACCAGCTCGTACGCTGACCCGTCGACGGGCTAGACCAGCTCGGTCCGCAGCTCGTGTGCGCCGTCTTCCCTGGCGAGTTCGTAATAGAGCCGGCGCCGCCCGTCGGCGAGCGTGACGATGCTCAGGTAGCGCAGGCCGCCGCGGCCATGCGGCGACTGCGCCAGCGGCCTGTCGCCCAGCGCGGTCAGCGCCGTGGGCTCGGATCCGACGGCGATCCCGGTGCGCTCCTCGTAGTTCTCCTCGGCGCTGGCCCGGCCGTCGTAGTACGCGAAGACCTTGCCGTCGGCGAACTGCACCGCGCTGATCCTGGTGCCGCGCGCATCCCATGCCCCCGGCCGTCCGCAGAGCGCGGTGCCCTGCCACGCCCAGGCCCGCCCGTCGGTGCTGGTGGCATAGTCGCTCACCATCTGATCGGTGGCCGCCCGATCCTCCAGCGGGTGGCAGGACGCCCACAGGTGCCAGGTCCCGTCCCGGTGGATGATCACGGGGTCCTTGACGCCGGTCTTCGCGTCGCCGGGCAGCACGACCCGGCTCTGGCCGGCGTCGAACCCGGCCGGCCCGGCCGCCTCGATCAGCTCGACCCGCCAGTGCTTGGTGCCGAACGTGCCGCAGCTGAGGTACAGCCGCCAGGTTCCCTCGGGGGTCCGGATCAGGGCCGGCCGCTCCAGCGACTCGGCGCTCATCTCCTCCTTGGCGATGGTGAGCACGGTCTCGAAATGCTCGCCGTCACCCGACCTGGCGACCGCCACCGCGTAGCCGCGCCCGCGGCCGATCGGCCTCCGCAGCCGGTACGCGAGGTAGATGTCCTCGTCGCACTCGACGGCGCTCGGCGCGCCAGCCCAGTACCCCGGGCCATCTCCCGGCGGTGCCACGGCCACGGCCGACTGGCCGGGCCGTGGCACGCAGATGTCGTTCCTCGCTGCGTCCACGTCGATGATCACATGGACATGCTAAACATCGGCGGCGGGTGGCACGGCGCCCTCGGCGAAGCCCGCCTCGGACCGCCCGGCGGCCGCCGCGACCAGATCGAGGGCCGCGTCCCGGCGGGCTGGCGCGGTCTCGCCACGACTCATCGCTTCGTCAAGAACATCCACTTCCGAACGGGTACCACGAATCGAACGCGGAATGAGCGCGAACGCGGTGGCGGCCACGATCAGGGCGACCGCGCCGTACTGCGTCGCGGAAACACCGACCACGGCGGCGAGCGGACCCGCCGCGAGGGTGCCGGCCGGGGTGGCCAGGAACGAGCCGACCGCATCGTAGGAGGACACCCGGGCGAGCATGCTGGGCGGGATCCGCCTGGTCATCTCGACGGTCCACTGGACCATCAGGACCTCGAGCATCAGCCCCTCGCCGGCCGCCGCGATGCAGACCAGCGGCAGCGGCCACAGCATAGCCAGGGCCAGCACGGGGAGCGCGATCGCGGGGCCGCCGAGCACGACGAACAGCATGGGCCGGCGCGGCGTGAACCGCAGCGCCACCAGTCCCCCCGCGATCAGCCCCACCGATTCCGCGGCGGTGATGGCACCCCAGGCCGCGGGGCCGCCCAGGTGGGCACGCGCGACCGCGGGCCCCAGCACCTGGAACGCGCCGAACCAGGCCATCAGCACGATGCAGTACTGCGCGACGATCGTCCACAGCCAGGTCCGGGAGATGAACACCGACCAGCCATCGCGAAGCTCGCTGAGCATTCCCCCGCCCTGCTGCCGCTCGGTAGCGCTGGTCCGCAGGCTCAGCAGCACCGGGACCGTGCCCAGCATGCCTATGCCGCACGCGGTCAGGGCCCAGCCGGGACCGACCGCCGCCACGACCAGCCCGGCGACGGCGGCCCCGCCCATCTGCCCGCCGTTCATCGCCAGCCGGCTCAGCGCGCTGGCCTCGGTCAGCAGGCTGCCGGGGACGATCTTCGGCAGCAGTGCCTGCGACGCCGGGTAGAACAGGGCCATGCCGGTGCCGGTGATCGATTCCAGGACGATCATCTGCCACAGCCGGGGGTGACCGGTGAGCACCAGCCCGCCGAAGATCCCCTCGCCCAGCGCGATCATGAGATTGCCAGTGATGATCACACGCTGTGGCGGCAGCCGGTCGGCGAAGACCCCGCCGACGAAGGTGATGATCAGCGAGGGCGCGATCTGCGCGGCTAGCACGTAGGACAGGTCGGCGGTCGACCCGGTCGCGTCGAGCACCGCGAAGGCCACGCCGACAAGAGAAAACGCGAACGCCGCCGGGGCGAGTAGCCGGTCGGCCAGCAGCAGTCTGAAGTCCCGCAGCGCCAGCACAGGGAACCGGCTGGTCAGCGCGCGCGCAGGCATGGTCGTTCATCCGTTTCTGTCTCGTAGGGATAGCCTTCGACGCTAGCCGTGGCCGCTCCACCCGGGCAAACGTATTTCCGCGCCGCTTTCATCCGGATTCCGGCATCAAGCCGGGTAATCCAGGAGAACGCCGAGACCGTCCTATTGATAGTTAGGCTGGTCGGCGCGGGCGCACGGCCCTATAGCGTAGCGTGCTCGTCCGCACACAGCAGGTATTCAATGGGGAGCCGGGGTGAGAGAGTGACCGCATATCCACCGGCCCCGACTGGAGGCGCGGACGCCATTGTCCCGCGGCTGCGTCTCAGCGTGATCGGAATCGGCTACCTCGGCCTCACCCAGGCCGTATGCCTGGCGGACGTGGGCCACGAAGTCCTGGCTATCGACGTCGACCGGGACAAGATAGCGATGGCCAGCCGGGGCGAGGTGCCCTTTTTCGAGCCGTCACTCGGGCCGCTGCTGCATAAGAATCTCGACTCCGGCAGGCTCCGCTTCAGCACGTCATATGCAGAGATCGCCGGATTCGCCGACGTCCATTTCCTCTGCGTGGCCACGCCGGAGGGCACGGCCGGAGCCGCGGATCTCGCCCACGTATTCGGCGCCGCGGACGCATTGGCCCCGTACCTGCGCCGGTCATGCCTGATCGTCGGCAAGTCCACCGTCCCGGTCGGGACGGCCCGCCGGACGCTGGCCAGGATCCGGCAGGCCGCGCCGGCCGGAGCGGCGGTCGACCTGGCCTGGAATCCGGAGTTCCTGCGCGAGGGCTTCGCCGTGCAGGACAGCCTGCGACCCGACCGGCTGGTCTTCGGAGTGACGTCCCCCCGGGCCGAGCAGGTGCTGCGGCAGGTGTACGCGCCGCCGCTGGCCGCGGGGGTCCCCGCGCTCGTCATGGACCTTGAGACGGCCGAACTGGTCAAGCTCTCGGCCAACGCGTTCCTGGCGGCCAAGATCTCGTTCATCAATGAGATGGCGGCCGTCTGCGAGGCCGTGGGGGCCGACGTCGTGGCGCTCGCGGACGCGCTGGCCCGCGACGAGCGGATCGGCCGGCGGTCCCTCACCCCCGGCCTGGGGTTCGGCGGCGGCTGCCTGCCCAAGGACATCCGCGCGTTCCGGGCCACCGGCCTGGACCTCGGCCTGGACTCGCTCGTCCGCCTGCTCGACGCGGTCGAGGCGATCAACCTGGGCCGCCGCGCCCGGGTCACCGACCTGGCGCGCGAGACGCTGGGCGGTTCGCTGGCCGGCCGTCGCGCGACCGTGCTAGGCGTCGCGTTCAAGCCCAACAGCGACGACGTGCGCGATTCCCCCGGCCTCGATGTATGCGGGCGGCTGGCCGCCGAGGGCGCCATCGTCACCGTGCACGATCCGGTGGCCATGGCCAGCGCCGCCCGGCTGCAGCCGGATCTGCGCTACTGCCCGTCGGTCACCGAAGCGGTCACGGGGGCCGACCTGGTCCTGCACCTGACCGAATGGCCCGAATACCGCGCCATCGACCCGGCCGCGCTCGCCCAGGTGGCGGCGCAGCGCAACCTGATCGACGCCCGCAGCGCCCTCGACGCGGACCTCTGGCGCGCCGCCGGCTGGACCGTGCGCGTCATGGGCCGCCCCTAACCCCGTCCGTGTTCTATCCAACCTGATCGCGGGGTTGGGGGTCGTTACTGAAGGCGGAGCCGATGAGCAGGGGGACGGTGTCCTGGACGTCGTGCTCGACAGCGAGCGTGACGTCTGAGGCGTAGCCGGCTTGGGTGAGCTCCTGGCCGGAGACGCAGGTGCTGAGGAACTCGCTGGCTCGATGACGGCAAGCGTTCCAGAGTGCTTCGGCCGCGGCGGCTTCGGCCGTCCGGGCCTTGTCCGGGGTGAGGGCGGCGATGATGGCGCCCGCTCCGAGTTGGTCTTCCAGGGCCGGCCGCAGCTCGCCGCGGGGCCAGCGCTCGCCTGCCGCGATGACGGCCGCGGGCCGGCGTGGCGTGCCGTAGCCGTGGTGTTCGAGCCAGCGGGCGATGGCAGTGGCGTTGCGCAGGCATCCGGCGAGCACGCGCCCGCTGCTGGTGGCGGCGGCTATCGCCGAGCCGTTGGGCGACGGCAGGACCAGCCGCCTCGGCAGTGGCGTGCGCAGCAGGCTCGCCGGTGACAGCGACCAGGGCCGGTCCGGGCTGGCCTGGTGACGGGGCACGGCCAGGGCGGCGTCGCGGGCAGCGGCGAATGCCTCGATGCCCGGGGATGGCCAGGAGTGCGGATAGATCATGGTGCCGCGGCCGACGGCGATGGTGACGGCCGTGCTGAAGGACAGGACATCGACGATCACGAGCGCGCCACCGGGCCAAGCTGCGGCTTGCGCTCCTGGCAGCCCCCAGTCGAACGTGACCGCGGCCTGGGACTGGCCGCCGCGGGCGGCGCTCACGCCGCCCCGGCCAGGCTGGCGCCGGACCGGCGGAAATTAGCGCTACAGCTGCCCACAAGATCACCAACCTGGCCGACCGCCGCCGATCATGACCTTGCACATGCTACGACCATGAAACCGGGACAAATCCACCGCCATTTTGGTCGCACCGTGCGCAAAGGAGGCACCGACCAATAACCCGCAGGTTGATCTTGCTCAGTACGGCCGGCCCGCGCCGCTCACAGCCGCGCCGGTGCACCAGGAACCAACGGGCTATTCCGCGGCGAACCCAAAGTGAAAGTGATCATGGTGGCACCCCGGACAATTTTCACGCCCGCGCGACCATCCCCCTCCGATGAGAAGGCTTTGCATGCGTTCTGTTCCCACAAACCCGGACAAAGTCGGTCACGAACCCGTCAGAACGCATGATAAGGCGAAACGATCATGAAGTGGAGTGGCTGAGGAAGTAGGGCGGGCGGCAGCATGGCGGAACCCAGGCCCGAAGGCCAGGCGCGGGCGCGGAAGCAGGCGCGGGCGCGGGCGCGGAAGCAGGCGTAGGCGCGGGCGCGGAAGCAGGCGCGGAACCCGGGGCCGAAGGCCAGGCGAGAGGCAGCGGAAGCTGTGGTGTCGGTTTTTTGCTAGCGCGGGGTTGCTAGCACGGGGGATACTGAAGGGATGCATGAGGACTTCGAGCGGTGCCTGCGGGCGGTGCAGTCGAAGGACGGGCGCTTCGACGGGTGGTTCTTCACCGCGGTGGCGACCACCGGGATCTACTGCCGGCCGAGTTGCCCCGCCGTGCCGCCGAAGGCCAGGAACATGCGCTTCTATCCTAGTGCCGCCGCGGCGCAGCAGGCCGGATTCCGGGCGTGCAAGCGATGCCGCCCGGACGCCAGCCCCGGCTCGCCCGAGTGGAACATGCGGGCCGATGTCGTGGCGCGGGCCATGCGGCTGATCGCCGACGGGGTCGTCGACCGCGACGGCGTACCTGGGCTCGCCGCGCGGCTGGGCTACAGCACGCGGCAGATCCAGCGGCAGCTGCTGGCCGAGCTGGGCGCCGGGCCGCTGGCGCTGGCCAGGGCGCAGCGGGCGCAGACCGCGCGGTTGCTGATCGAGACGTCCAGGCTGCCGATGGGAGACGTCGCGTTCGCAGCCGGGTTCGCCAGCATCAGGGCGTTCAACGACACCGTCCTGGAGGTGTTCGCGCTGTCCCCGACCCAGATGCGAGACCGGGCCGGGCGCGGGCATCCGGCGACGAACCGGGGCACGCTGTCGCTGCGGCTGCCGCTGCGGGCGCCGTTCTTCCCTGACAACTTGTTCGGCCATCTGGCCGCGACGGCGGTGCCGGGCGTGGAGGAATGGCGGGACGGGGCGCTGCGGCGCACGCTGCGGCTGCCGCACGGGCAGGGCGTGGTGACGCTGCGGCCGCTGCCCGACCATGTGGCCTGCCAGCTCGCCCTGACCGACCTGCGGGACCTGTCCACCGCGGTCAGCCGGTGCCGGCGGCTGCTCGACCTGGACGCGGACCCGGTCGCCGCCTGCGACCTGCTGGCAGCGGATCCGGTGCTCGCCCCGCTGGTGGCCAAGGCACCTGGCCGCCGGGTGCCGCGCACCGTGGACCCCGACGAGTTCGCGCTGCGCGCGGTGCTCGGCCAGCAGGTGTCCACGGCGGCCGCGCGGACCCATGCGTCCCGGCTGGTCAGGGCGCACGGCGAGCCGGTGGCCGATCCGGCGGGCGGGCTGACTCACCTGTTTCCCGAGCCTGCGGCGCTGGCGGCACTGGATCCGGCGGATCTCGCGATGCCGCAGGCCCGGCGCGATACGTTCGGCCGGATGGCGGCCGCGCTGGCGTCGGGCGAGATCGACCTGGGGGCGGGCAGCGACTGGGAGCAGGCCCGGACGCAGCTGGCCGCGCTGCCCGGGGTCGGGCCGTGGACGGTCGAGACGATCGCGATGCGCGGACTGGGCGACCCTGATGCGTTCACGGCCACCGATCTCGGGGTCAGGCACGCGGCCAGGGAACTGAGCCTGCCGGGCTCGCCGGCCGCGCTGACCGGACGCGCGGCCGGGTGGCGGCCGTGGCGCGCGTACGCGGTGCAGTACCTGTGGGCCACCGGCGAACACGCCATAAATGTCCTACCGGCCTGATTTCATTTCCCCTATCTCAACCTGTGCGACAAGCTGTGCGACAAGCTGTGCGAAAGGAACCCTGTGATGCCTGCTGCTTCCCCGCGCCGGACGCGCGCGGTGATCGACAGCCCGATCGGGCCGCTCACCCTGCTGGCCGAGAACGGATCGCTGACCGGCTTGTACATGGAGGACAGGGAGCCCTCCGGACCGGACGGGCCGCCCGCGGCGGACTCCGACGATGACGCGAACGCGCTGGTCCTGGAGCAGACGGCCTGCCAGCTCGAGGAATACTTCGCCGGCCAGCGGCAGGCCTTCGACCTGCCGCTGGCGCTGGCGGGCACTGCGTTCCAGCGCCGCGTCTGGGACGCCCTGCGGGACATTCCCTACGGCGAGACCACGTCGTACGGCCGGCTGGCCGACGAGATCGGGCGGCCGACCGCCGCCCGGGCGGTCGGGATGGCCAACGGGAGCAATCCGGTCAGCATCATCGTGCCGTGCCATCGGGTAGTCGGCTCGAACGGCAGCCTGACCGGCTACGGCGGCGGCCTTGACCGCAAGAAGCGCCTGCTCGACCTGGAACGGCAGGCCGACCGCGGCCCGGTGGCCTGGTGAGCCTGAGGCCGGCCTGGGAGCGGCCAGGCTGACGCCTCCCCGTTCGGAAAAATATGGTTTTCCTGCGTGCCGGGCGGCCGTGGCACGATTGGCGCATGGCAGTGACCGGTATCGACCACGTTCAGCTGGCCATGCCGCCTGGCCAGGAGGAGCGGGCGCGCGGCTTCTACGAGGGCCTGCTCGGGATCGCCTGGGTGCCCAAGCCGGAGCACCTGGCGCGGCGGGGCGGCTGCTGGTTCGGCGACGGCGCGGTGAAGGTGCACCTGGGCGTGGAGCAGGATTTCAGGCCGGCCCGCAAGGCTCATCCGGCGCTGCTCGTCGCCGACCTGGCCGGCCTGACCGCGAAGCTGGCCGCGGCCGGCGTGGAGATCAAGCGGGACGAGCCGCTGGAGGGTTACGACCGGATCTACGTCGACGACCCGTTCGGCAACCGGATCGAACTGCTGCAGCCGGCCGGCTGACCGGCTATCGTCGAAGACAATTTTTGCCGAACGGTTCCAGGGCGAACGCTTCGCTCTTACGCTGCTCAGCTGGCGCCGCGACTGGGCGACAGGTTGCCGGAGTAGAACACCTGCGGCCCGCGGCCGGCGCCGGTCCAGTCCACGATCATCAGGTCACCCTCCGGCGTCTCGATGGCGTTGGCGGGCACGAAGTCCGGGTGCGCGAACGCCTGCGGCAGGTCCGCGCAGCCGACCGGGCAAGGGATTCGGGGCGCAACACGGGGCATTCGCTGCCTGGTCTGCTCAATGTGTCCGAAAGACCCCATTGAGGATCAAGATGCTGAAAGTTAGAATCGCGGCGCAAGCGGTTACATAGGCCGCCATAGCGAGAGGGAATCCCCCGCCATGCATCGACGTCTTCCCTGGTTGGTCCGATCCCTGCTTATAGCCACTGTTCCAGTGCTTGGCCTGTTCATGGCCATCGGTCAGCCGGCTGGCGCCAGCACCACCACGGCGTCGCACAACTACGCGGCCGCCCGCGCTGCCGCGATCGCCACGCTGAAGCACCTGATGGTCGGCCAGCACGCGACCAACCACCGCGTCGGCGTCCCGGACGTCCGGACCCCGGCCCTGACCCAGGACCAGAGCACCAACTGGTCCGGCTACGCCGACGACAACACCAGCGGCAACACCTACAGCAAGATCACCGGCAAGTGGACCGAGCCCGCGGTCACCTGCACGTCGACGACCGCGATCGCGGTCTTCTGGGTCGGCATCGACGGCTTCACCAGCAACACGGTGGAGCAGGACGGCACCCTGGCCGAATGCTCGGGCGGATCGGCCTTCTACTTCACCTGGTGGGAGATGTTCCCCAGCAATAACATCCAGGTCGTGGGCAGCACCGTGGCGCCCGGTGACAAGATCGCCGCTTCGGTAATCAAGAGCGGCACGAAGTACGCGCTCAAGGTCACCGACTCCACCAACACGGCGAACAGCTTCACCACCACCCAGACCTGCGCCGCGACTACCTGCGTCGACTCGAGCGCCGAGTGGATCGCGGAGGCGCCCAGCGGATCGGCCGGGCTCTTCCCGCTGCCCAACTTCAAGACCTGGAGGCTGACCAGCGCCACCGTCAAGTCCGGCACCACCCTCGGCAAGATCTTCTCGTTCCCCGACGACGAGATCACGATGGTCAACAGCAGCTCGCAGGTGAAGGCCCAGCCCGGCCCGCTCAACGCGACCGGCAACGCATTCACCGTCACCTGGAAGCGGAGCACCTGACCTACCGGCCCCCCCGTGATCCCTCTCCCGCGGGCGGGGGATCACGGGCCGGCCGCCTCTCCCCCGCCGGCCCGGCACCCGCTACGGTGGCGGCATGGACAAGGTGCTCGCCTCGGCGGCCGTCGCGGTCGCCGACATCCCTGATGGCGCCAGCCTGGCCGTGGGCGGTTTCGGGCTGTGCGGAGTTCCCATCGCGCTGATCGCCGCGCTGCTGGACCGCGGGACCACGGGCCTGGCCACGGTCAGCAACAACTGCGGCGTCGACGACTGGGGCCTGGGCCAGCTGCTGCGGGCCAAGCGGATCCGCCGCACCACCGCCTCCTACGTCGGGGAGAACAAGGAGTTCGAGCGGCAGTTCCTCGGCGGCGAGGTGGAGGTCGAACTGGTGCCGCAGGGGACGCTCGCCGAGCGGCTGCGCGCCGGCGGGGCCGGCATCCCGGCCTTCTACACCCCGGCCGGCGTGGGCACCCAGGTCGCCGAAGGCGGCCTGCCGTGGCGCTACGACGGCGCCGGCGGAATCGCGCTGGCCTCGCCGCGCAAGGAGACGCGCGAGTTCGACGGCCGCGAATACGTGCTCGAGGAGGCCATCGTCTGCGACTTCGGCCTGGTGCGGGCCGCGCGCGGTGACCGGCACGGCAACCTGGCCTTCCATTCCAGCGCCCGCAACTTCAACCCGCTGTGCGCGATGGCGGGCCGGGTGACCATCGCCGAGGTCGAGGAGCTAGTGGAGCCGGGCGAACTCGACCCAGACTCGGTTCACGTGCCGGGCGTGTTCGTCCAGCGAGTGGTCGAGGTGGGCAGCGAGGGAAAGCGGATCGAGAAGCGGACGGTGCGAAGCCGATGACCCTGACCCGAGACGAGCTGGCCGCCCGCGTAGCCAGGGAGCTGCCCGACGGCTCGTACGTCAACCTGGGGATCGGGCTGCCCACGCTGGTGCCCAACTTCATTCCCGACGGCGTTTTCGTGACGCTGCAGAGCGAGAACGGCGTGCTTGGCGTCGGCCCGTACCCCACCGAGGCCGAGGTCGACCCCGACATGATCAACGCCGGCAAGGAGACCGTGACGGTGCTGGCCGGCGCCTCCTACTTCGACTCGGCCACCAGCTTCGGGATGATCCGCGGCGGTCACATCGACGTGGCGGTGCTGGGGGCGATGCAGGTTTCGGCGCGGGGCGACCTGGCCAACTGGATGATCCCCGGCAAGGTCGTCAAGGGCATGGGCGGGGCGATGGACCTGGTGCACGGGGCCAAGCGGGTCCTGGTGATGATGGAGCACACTGCGCGCGACGGCAGCCTGAAGATCGTTCGGGACTGCTCGCTGCCGCTGACCGGCAAGACCTGCGTGCAGCGCATCATCACCGACTTGGCGGTCATCGACATCGAGCCAGACGGCCTGGTCCTGCGCGAGCTGGCTCCCGGGGTCACCGCCGAGGAAGTGCAGCAGCGGACCGAGCCCCCGCTCCGCCTCGACCTCTAACCACGCGGGGGGTGGAAGCCGGATGACCTGCCGTGCCCCAGGATCACCAGCACCAGGACGGTAACGGCGACCGCGGCAACCGCGACGCTGATCAGCAGCAGCTGCCGGGGCCGGGATTTCCCGCCGGCGCCGCCAGGGCCGCCCTGGGACAGCCGCCCGATGTGCCAGACCAGCGGGGTCAGGGCGATGACGGTCAGGCCCGCGGCCACATTGGTCTTGAGCACCGCGACGCCCAGCGCGGCGAACGCGATCGCGGCCCGGGTCCACGCCAGCTTGGTTCGCGCCCGCGACGAGACCGGATCGACATCTTCGGGATCGTTCGACGAGGTCATCGGATGGCCGACAGCAGCAAGACGATGGCCGACAGCAGCGCAATGCTGGTGATGGTCACGGCCAGGATCACCGGCAGCAAGGACCGGGGCAGCGGCTGTCCTCGCCGCAGCGCCCGCTGGTTCAGTATCCATTCGGCGTATCCGGCCACGGCGACGACCGCGCCGAGCGCGATCAGCGGGACTCCGATCAGGTGACGGCCCCACGGGACGCCGGGGAACGGGGGAAGCAGCTGCACGATCCCGAGTCCGGCCACGACCAGGGCGAGCGCGGTCCGGTTCCACGCCAGGAAGGTTCGCTCGTTGGCGAACGTGAACCTGGCGTCCGGCTCGGCGCCCGCGTCGTCCGTCCCCGGTCCGGAGCGCTCGCTGGCCTGGTCAGTGGCTTCGCCCATGTTTTGCCTCGCGCTGTTGGGTGCTACTGCTACGAGCATGCTCTTACCACCGGGTGCCGTCCGCATGCCCCCTCGCTCTTCAGCCCGCTAGCTACCCGTCAGCCTGAAGAACCTCACCGCTGCGCTGTCACAGGCCGGCCTCGGCCGGTGTCTAGATGTTGAGACCAGCAGAGGAGGAGTAGACATGACCCGCAACACCAGGGTCCCCGCGGCTGAGATCACCGGCGTCTACGGCGCGGTGCTGAAGAAGATAACCAAGAAGATGTTCGGCGACGTGCCCGAGCCGCTCGGGGTGATGTGGCACAACCGGCCGGTGCTCAGGTCCGGCCTTGGCGTCGGCCGGAAGGTCGCCAAGTGGAACGCGTGCGACAAGAGCCTGAAGTCCTACGCCCACATGGCGGTGGCTTCCCTGATCGGCTGCTCGTTCTGCCTCGACCTGGGGTACTTCCAGGCGCATAACGAGGGGCTCGACGTGGCCAAGGCCCGCGAGGTGCCGCGATGGCGGGAGTCAGACGTCTTCACGCCGCTGGAGCGCGACGTCATGGAGTATGCCGAGGCGATGTCGCAGACGCCGCCGACCGTCACCGACGAGCTCTCCGCCCGGCTGCTCAAGCAACTCGGGGCGCCGGCCATGATCGAGCTGACCGCGTTCATCGCATTCGCGAACCAGGCCGCGCGCATGAACGTCGCGCTCGGCATCGAGGCCCAGGGATTCTCGGCGGCGTGCGATCTGGCCCCCCTGGCGGCCCGGGCGCCCCTGGCGCGGCCGAACGGCGTAACGTCGCAAGCGTGACCGACGATCCGTTCGTCGCCCACCGGAGCCTGCTGTTTACGGTCGCGTACGAGATGATCGGCTCCGCCGCCGACGCCGAAGATGTCGTGCAGGAGACCTGGCTACGGTGGGCGGGCCTGTCTACGGCGGCCCGGGCGGACGTACGCGACCCGCGGGCCTACCTGGTGCGGATCGTCACCCGGCAGGCGCTCAACCGGCTGCGCACGCTGGCGCGCAGGCGCGAGGAGTACGTCGGCGAGTGGCTCCCCGAGCCGCTGCTGACCAGCCCCGACGTGGCCGAGGACGTCGAGCTTGCGGAGAGCATCTCGATGGCGATGCTGACCGTGCTGGAGACCCTGGGCCCGACCGAGCGGGCGGTGTTCGTGCTGCGCGAGGTGTTCGAGACGCCGTACGACGAGATCGCGGATGCGGTCGGCAAGACGCCAGCGGCTGTACGGCAGATCGCCCGCCGCGCCCGCGACCACGTAGCCGCGCGGCGGCCGCGAGTGCAGGTGAGCCGGGCCGAGCAGGAGGCCGTGGTGCAGCGGTTCCTGGCCGCAGTCCGCGGTGGTGACCTGGAGGGATTGCTGGACGTGCTCGCGCCCGATGTTGTCGTGGTGGCAGACGGCGGCGGCCTGGTACCGGCGGCCCGTCACCCGATCGAGGGCGCCGACCGGGTGGCTTCGCTACTGTGCGGTCTGGTCAAGCTGCCCTGGAGCTTCGAAGTGACGCCGATCTGGCTCAACGGCTCCTCAGGGATGCGGCTCGACCTCAACGGCGAACTCAACACGGTGGCAAGCCTGCTGATCGAAGACGGCCGGATCACCCGCATCTACGCCGTCCGCAACCCCCGCAAGCTCACCCGCCTAGCCCAAGCAGCCCCCCTAACCCGCTAGCCCCGCCCACCCGGCCGGGCGAAGCCCGGCATCGGGGGGTTCCCGGGGGCGTCCCCCCGGGAAAATACTCTGGCCTACGGCGAAGCTGATCGAAGATCAGCGGCCTACGGCGAAGCTGATCGAAGATCAGCGAGCACCCAAGCCGGCGCGTGGAGGTAGGCGGACCTTACTCGAACCGGGAACCCCAGCCAGCGGCGTGGGGGTCCGGGGGACTCGAGCCCCCGGGAAGACACCGCGGGCATCGGCGAAGCCGGTCGAAGACCGGCGAGCAGCGTCGGCTGCCTCGTGGGCGTCCTCGCCCACTACTCCAACCGCCCCGACCTCCTGGACGAGCTGACCACGGTGCAGCACCGGCTCAGCACCAACGCTGGTAAGACAGACAGCGAACGACGCTCCGTAGCCTCAGAGGCCGGGCAGCCGTCGCGGCCATACCGCGTCACAGACCGACTGACCGCCCAGGAGATAGACGCGCTCATCGCCTGCTACCAGGCTGGCACGTCAGCCCGTGACCTAGCCGAGCGCTACGGCCTGGGGCAAACGACCATCAAGCAGTTGCTACGGGAGCGCAAAGTCCGGCGGAAGGATCAAGGCAACGCCGCGTAGCTCCGGCCTACAGCCCGGACCGGCCGTCTTTCACTCTGTGGATGAAGGCTGCCCAGGCCGGGCGCGTGATCGTCAGCTTCGGCCCGTCTGGGTCCTTGGAGTCTCGGATGGCGACGGTCTCGGCACTGGTGGCGATCTCGACACACTCACCGTTGCCGCTGCTGCGGGTGCTCTTACGCCATGTGGCACGGGAGCAGTCCACGTGCTGATCGTTCGTGGCCATCCCCGCACCTCCCTTACTGCTTGGTGACTAGGGGAACGCTTGGGCGGTCGCCCTGAAGAGTCGTACCGACTCGCCCGGGGCGAGCGCCGATGCCCTGAGGTGATCAAACATCAGTCTATAGGCGTCCACGTCCGGCGTCTCCTCCACGAACAGTGCGCTCGTGGCGGTGTCGAGGTACACCACGTCGGGATCGGGAGCCTCAAACCCCAAGATGACGAACGATGCGGCCATGGCAGCGTGCGCTCCGGTGGTGAATGGCAGCACCTGAAGCTGGACGCCGGGACGCTCGGCTATGTCGGCGAGATGGTTGAGCTGGGTTTGCATCACTTCGGGGCTGCCGACGATACGGCGGATGGCAGCTTCGTCAATGACCGCCCACAGGCTCATCGGTCGATCGTCGGCCAGCACGTTTTGCCGGTCGAGCCGGACGGCCACGCGCCGGTCGATCTGGGCGTCGGTGTCGTCCGGACGCGTGGCCCTGATGACGGCACGGGCGTAGTGCTCGGTCTGCACCAGGCCGGGGATGAGTTGCTGCTGGTAGGTGTGCATCGAGACGGCTTCGGTCTCCAAGCCGATGTAGGAGCTGTATTCCGAGGGCAGGACATCCCCGTACGCCTGCCACCAGCCACGCTGGCGAGCTTCCCGCGCCAAGGTCATGAGGGCTTCGCGTTGCTCTCCTTGCACGTCGTAGACGTCGAGCAGACTGCGCAAGTCAGCGGGACGGATGCGCCGGTCGCCGTTCTCCCAGCGGCCAAGCGTGCTGGGGTTCCACTCGTTGCCTGCCTGAGCTGCCACCTGCTCGATGGTCAGGCTGCGCTCTTCACGGAGACGGCGTAGCTCGCGGCGAAGTCGCTTGCTGCGCACGGTCGGGCTGGGGCGAACGCCCATCGTGTCTCCTCTCAATGTTGGCACTCCTCCGTTGGAGGCTTGCCAAAGTCGCTCGGACGCTGGATGCTAGCAACAGGCTGCCATGAACTGGCATCAGGTTGTGAGCGAAACACGCGAAGAGGTGGACGATTGTCATGCAGATGAGCAGTGCGAACTTCTCCCCATGGTCGTCCGGGGCAGCCACCTACCCAACGATGCAGACGGCTGGCAAGCGGCCAATGGAGAGCAACCGCCTGTCAGCCGTGCCCGAGACGCAGGGCCAGCGTTGTCGATCACCGCAACCCCACAGCCCAGCGGCTGGCGGTTCCCGAGAGCACGGCTCCGACGCTGGCTCTGCCACCACGAGAGGGTCGGACCTGACACAAACCGACTGGCCGCTCAGGAGCTACCTGGAGCTAGGCGCACTGCCCAGTGCCGTGCCGTGTGCCCGGCTCCACACGAAGCACGTGCTTTGGGAGTGGCGGCTTGAGGAACTAAGCGACACGGTCGAGTTGGTGGTGTCCGAGCTGGTCACCAATGCGCAGCGAGCCTCGGCAGGGATTACGGGCAGTCGGTACAACGGGCGGTGGATACCGGGAACGCCACCCGTGCGGTTTTGGCTGTACGCAGGTAAAGAACAGGTGCTCGTGCAGGTCTGGGACGGAGATGATCGGCTGCCGGAACCACAAGGCATTGACCTTATGGCCGAGAGCGGGCGGGGGTTGTTGCTCGTGGAGAGCTTGTGCGCGGAGTGGGGAGCGTTTGTGCCGGAGGGTGGGGGTGGGAAGGTGGTGTGGGGGCTCTGCCAAAAATGACGTATGAACTTGACGGCACCCCTGATATGAGGTCTGGGTGCGCGACAACCCGCAAGCCATGTACACGCGCTCCGGTGAGAAGGTGCGGAGCATCCTCAACAAGGCATTCTTCACTCGTCTCTACCTTGACGGGCGCAAGGTCAGCGGTCACGAGCTGCGCGAGCCGTTTGACCTCCTGGTGGCAGCGTACGAAGCGCGGCAGGAGCGGCAGCGGCACCAGGCAGCCACACCGAAGACCGGGGCGGCGACCTACTACCGGCGCAGTGGTGGCGTGAGCACCCTAGAGACAGAACAGCGCGCCATCTCCGTGACCGGAGACAGCGCGCTTGATCGAAGCGTCGTGATTGCCTCACTCAGCCATGACTTGGGGCATGGTTGGAGTAAGGATGTCGTGGTGGAGGTGGCGGGAATCGAACCCGCGTCCTTCGGCGACTTACCAGGGCTTCTCCGGGCGCAGCCTGCGCTGATTTTCTCGGCCCCGGCGGTCTTGCAGGCAAGCCACCGACGGGCCCAGCCGCTGTTAGTTTCCTAGCCG
>DASXZD010000086.1:0-1639 GCA_036502085.1 Streptosporangiaceae bacterium | reverse complement strand
TGGCGGGTGAGCGGGGTCTTGACTGCCTGCTCTTCGGCCAGCATGCCGGAGATCCGGCCGACCTCAGTGGCCATCCCGGTCGCGGTGACGACGAACTCGCCCGCGCCGCGGGTGACGTTGGTGTTCATGTACGTCATGTCGGTCCGGTCGCCAAGCGGCGTGTCGGCGCCCTCCACGGGCTCGGTGCCCTTGGCGGCAGGCAGGCTCTCCCCCGTCAGCTCGGACTCGTCGACCTCCAGCGTGGCCGCCTTCACCAGCCGCCCGTCCGCGGGCACGATATCGCCCGCCTCGATCGCGACGATGTCGCCGGGAACCAGTTGCGCGGCGGGGATCTCTGCCAGCTGGCCGTTCCGCCGCACCTTGGCCGTGATGATCACCATCTTCTGCAGGGCGGAGACGGCCGCGGTCGCCTTCCCTTCCTGGTGCAGCCCCTCGACCGCGTTGAACAGCGTCAGCAAAATCAGCAGAATGCCCGTTCCGAGCTGCTTGAGCGGGTAGAGGCTGCCGATGCCGGCCGCCAGCAGCACGAGCTGCATCGGGTCGCGGTACTGCCGGAGGAATGCGTGCCAGCGGGGCTCGGCCCGTCCGGCGGCGAACTCGTTCGGGCCGAACCGCTGTGTCCGCTCGGCCACCTCAGCTGAGCTGAGACCGCGCTGCCCGTCCACTCCTTCGGAGCGCAGGACCTGATCGGCGCCGAGCGTGTGCCACGTGAGCTCGCCGGCCGCTGACGGCCGTCCCGATCTTGGTGTATCCGTCGCTCCCGAAGTCTTCTGGTGCCCGGCGCCCGCTCGGCTGGACGGTGCGCTGCCGCTGACATGGTCATGATCCGGCGGCATAGGACACCCCCCGCTTCCGTGAGACGTCGGCTACTCGCCGGTAAACCGGAATTCTGGCTGCCATGGACCGTCCACGTGGACAACCTCCCAGTAGCGTTCGGCGATGCGCTCCGGGTCAAAGGAAGTACCCGCGGCTATCTGCCCTGCGATGGTCAGTGTGGCCACCCGGATGCCGTCCGGTGCCAGGTCAGCGCCGAGCATTGTCGCGGCCGACTGGAGAGCCGCCTTGCCGAGGGAAACGGTCGCCAGGGCCGGGATCGGGTGGTCGGCGAACCCGCCCCCGGTGACGAGGATGGTCCCGAAGCCGGCGGCCCGCATGGCCGGGGCGGCCACCTGCGCCACGACGATGGCGCCGATGACATCTACTGAATACGCCGCCTGCAGGTGGGCGGCAGTTGAGCTCAGCAGCCGGTCCGGGGCTCCCATGACGGCGCTATAGACGATGACGCCCGGTGCGCCATCTCCGCGATACAGCTCCCTCATCCGGGCGCCCAGACCATCGGGATCGCCGGCATCGGCCGCGACGGTGCTGATCTCGGCACCGGTATCGGCCAAGGTGCCCGCGAGGTCGCGGAGGCCGTCCGTGCTGCGCGCCACCAGGGTTACCCGGTAGCCGCCCACGGCGAAGCGACGTGCCACGGCCGTTCCCAGGCCAGGCCCCGCGCCGACCAGCAGCAGGTGGCGGCCATCGACTGAGCCGGGACCTGCGGCCCCGGCGGGGTCCGCGATCGTGCTTCCCCGGTTGCCAGGGTCGGCTGCTCGCTCGTTAGGCATGGGTGCCGTTCCTTTCGCGTCGACCGCCC
>DASXZD010000085.1:0-1630 GCA_036502085.1 Streptosporangiaceae bacterium | reverse complement strand
CCCGGCACGTACGCGGTCGCCAGCCAGGGCGGGTCGTCGTCGAGGCCCGCGGCGACAACAGGCGCGGTGTACATGCCGCCGACCGCCCGCGCGGCGGCGACTTCGCGGCCGAAGCGGCGCCGGAACTCGGCGTCCCTCGCCAGTTCTGAGTGCACCACTTTGACGGCCACCGCTCGTCCTGCGGGCGAGTAGCCGAGGTAGACCTGGCCCATCCCGCCGACGCCGAGCCGGGCGCGCAGCTGAAATTCCCCCACCGAATGTGGGTCGTTCGCGGAAAGCGGTTCCATCCCTGCTCCCAAGACCCAAGACGCCCAGCGAGACCGCACGCTGAGATTACCCGATGAGCCCCTTGCGGGCAGCCGGCTGACGGTAAGAAGCCGTCAGGAAATAGCTGTGCTAAGGCTGGTAGCGATAGCCCATGCCCGGCTCGGTGAGCAGGTGCCTGGGACGGGACGGGTTTTCCTCGAGCTTGCGGCGCAGCCGCGTCATGTGAAAACGCAGGTAGTTCGTCCTGTCCTGGAAACCGGGGCCCCACACGCCGGACAGCAGCTGGGCGGAGCTGACCAGCTGGCCCGGGCGGCGCAGCAGGATTTCCAGGATCCGCCATTCGGTGGGAGTCAGGCGTGGCGGGGAAGAGCCGGCCGGGACCGTTCCTGATGCTGGATTTTGAATTGTGTGCGCAGCGAGGTCGATGCTCCAGTCACCGATCGTGGCGACCAGCGCCGCGTCATGGGCGGCCCCTTCGTCGCGGCGCAGCGCGGCGCGGAGCCTGGCGAGCAGCTCGCCCATCGCGAACGGCTTGGTCACGTAATCGTCGGCGCCGGCGTCGAGCGCGCCGATCTTGTCGCCGGGGCTGGTGCGCCCGGACAGCACGATGATCGGCGCCCGTGACCAGCCGCGGAACGCGGCGATCACCTCGGTGCCGTCCACATCGGGCAGGCCGAGGTCGAGGATCATCGCGTCCGGCGGGGTGGCCGCCGCGGTGGCCAGCGCCTCCCGGCCGGTGCGCGCGGTCGCCACCTCGTACTGCCTGGCGCGCAGGTTGATCTCCAGCGCGCGCAGCAGCTGCATCTGGTCTTCGACGACGAGGATCCGCGGCACGGGGCGCCCGGCCGGCCAGGAGTTCTCCGGCCGGCCGGACGCCACCGTCGTCACCGCAGGCTCAGGCCCCGGCTTGGGCATACTGTGCCTGGCCGGGCAACTCGTCGAGGACGATGTTCAGGTTGAGCACATTCACCCGCGGCTCGCCGAGGAAGCCGATGACCCGGCCCTGGGTGTACTTGCTGACCAGCGCCTGGACTTGTGACACTGGCAGGTGCCGCGCCGCGGCGACCCGGCTGACCTGGATCGCCGCGTACTGCGGCGAGATGTCCGGGTCGAGTCCCGACCCCGAGCTCGTGACCGCGTCCGGCGGGATCTGCGAGACCTTCACGTGGTCGAACGCCGCGATCTGCTGCTGCAGCTGCTGGATGGTCTTGAGCAGGGTTGTGTTGTTCGGGCCGAGGTTGGCGGCACCGGAGTAGTTCGCGTCGCAGCCGTAGTCGTTCTTCACCGACGAGCTGGACGCGTTGGACGGCCGCGGCTGGAAATACTGCGGCAGCGGGTTGCCCTTCGCGTCCACGAACTCCTG
>DASXZD010000084.1:0-3392 GCA_036502085.1 Streptosporangiaceae bacterium | reverse complement strand
ACGGATGTATGTCCCGTAGCTGGTTATGTTGAGCAGCATCGGTCTGGCAGCGGGATCTTCCTGCTCAACGCGATGCCCGGCCGCTGGCCGCTCAACATAATCACTGCTCTGATCGATGCTGTGCCCATCGTGTTCCGCGAGCTCGCAGGAGGCAGCGATGGGCGGCAGGATGGTGTGGGTGCCGGTGGTCTCGGGACCGCTGGCACCGTATGCGGAGGGGTTCGAGTCGTGGCTGGCGTCTCGGGCGTACTCGGCGTCCGCGGCAGCCGGCCGGCTGTATCAGTTTGATCAGCTGAGCCGCTGGCTGGGGCGTGAAGGGCTCAGCGCGAGCGAGCTGACCGGCGAGCACGCCGTGCGGTTCGCTGCTGGGCGCCGTGCCGCGGGGCTGAAGTCGTGGACGTCACCGCACAGCGTGGCGTTACCGCTTGAGTATCTGCGTCAGCTGGGTGTGGCGCCGACGTCGGCACCGGTAATCCCGCAGGGCCCGCTGGAAGAGCTGCTCGCTGACTACTGCCGCTATCTGTCGGTCGAGCGCAGGCTCTCAGATCACACGGTGTTCGATGTCTACTTCCCGGCCGCGCGGTTGTTCTTTTCCGGGCTGGAGACTCCGGACGGGCTGGGACTGGACCGGCTGTCGGCATCGGAGGTGAGCTCGTTCCTGGCCCGCGAGTGCCCCGGGCGCAGCATGTCGGGTGCGCGGGACCTGGTCTGTGCGTTGCGGTCGCTGCTGCGCTACCTGCACCTGGCGGGGCTGACCGAGGTGCCGCTGGTATGGGCGGTGCCGTCCGTCGCCGACCTGCGTGATCGCACGCTGCCGCGCGGCCTGGACCCTGCCGCGGTGCGCAGGCTGCTGGCCAGCTGTGACCGGCGCACGCTGACCGGCCTGCGTGACTTTGCGATCTTGCTGCTGCTGTCGCGGCTGGGGTTGCGGGCCGGTGAGGTCGCGGCGATCACCCTAGAGGACCTCGACTGGCGTGCCGGTCTGCTGCTGGTTCACGGCAAGGGCAGCCGCGAGGATGCGCTGCCGCTGCCGGTCGATGTCGGCGAGGCGATCGTGGCCTATCTTCGCCGTCGCCCGCGATGCGAGTGCCGGGCGCTGTTCCTGCGGGTGACCGCGCCGCGGCAGGAGCTGAACCGGTGCACGGTCGCGTGGGTGGTCCGCGCGGCCTGTGACCGGGCCGGGCTGCCCCGCGTGGGTGCCCACCGGCTGCGGCACACCGCCGCCAGCCAGATGCTGCAGGCCGGGGCATCGCTGCCGGAGATTGGCCAGGTCCTTCGGCACCGGGAGGCGAAGACCACCGCGATCTACACCAAGGTCGACCATCGCTCGCTGGGGATGCTCGCGCGCCCGTGGCCGTCAGGAGATCGGGCATGAGCGCGCTGCGGGCGGCGCTGGGCGACTATCTGCGCATCCGCCGTCAGCTCGGGTTCACGATGCCCCAGGAAGGCCGGCTGCTCGAGGGGTTCGTCGGGTTCGCCGAACGGGCCGGCGCCGAGCGGATTACTACCAGCCTCGCGCTCGCCTGGGCGCGGATTCCGGTGAACGTGCACCCGCACACGTGGCGCCAGCGGCTGATCGTTCTGCGCGGGTTCGCCCGGCATCTGGCCACGATCGACCCCGCCAGCGAGGTCCCGCCTGCGGACCTGCTGCCCGGGCATCGCCCGCGGGTCACGCCGTTCATCTACTCCGGCGAGGAGATCGCGGCGCTGCTGGAGGCCGCCAGGCGGCTGCGGCCGACGCTGCGGGCGGCGCGCCACCAGACCTTGATAGGCCTGCTGGCCGTCACCGGCTGCCGCCCGGGGGAGCTTCTCGCGCTCGACCACCAGGACGTCGACCTGACTCACGGCCGAATCCACGTCCGCGCGGGCAAGCAGAGCAAGCAGCGCGAGATCCCGCTGCACGAAAGCACGGTCAGCGCGCTGCGTGCCTACGCCGCCCAGCGCGACGCTGCCTGCCCGAGCCCGTCAGCACCGGCGTTCTTCCTGTCCGCCAGGGGACGGCGGATGGGCCGGGAAGAACTGAACAGGACCTTCACCACGCTCATCGGGCAGGCGGGGCTGGAGGGCCGAGGCTCGCGGCCCCGCCCGCGCCCGTATGACCTCAGGCACAGCTTTGCCGTGCACACACTGCTCGACTGGTATCGCGCCGGCGAGGACATCGACCGGCGGATGCCGCTGCTGTCCACATTCATGGGGCATACCGACCCGGCCAGCACCTACTGGTATCTGGAAGCAGTCCCGGAACTGTCCGAGCTGGTCAGCCTGCGCCTGGAACAGCTTCCCGGGATCCTGTCATGACGGCGGTCGCGCCCGCGCTGCAAGCGTTCTTCACCGACCGGCTGATCACCCAGCGCAGCGCCAGCCCGCAGACGATCGCCGCCTACCGCGACACGTTCCGGCTGCTGCTGCGCTTCGCGCACGACCAGACCGGCAAGCAGCCGTTCGAGCTGGATATCGACGACCTGGACGCGCCGCTGATCGGCGCCTTCCTCACCCACCTCGAACGGGACCGCGGTAATAGTCCGCGGACCCGCAACGCGCGGCTCGGCGCGATTCACTCCTTCTACCGGTTCGCTGCGCTCGAACACCCCGAGCACGCGCACACGATCGCGCGGGTGATGGCGATCCCGACCAAGCGCCACGAGCGCAGCACCGTCTGCTACCTCGACCTCACCGAGATCAAGGCACTCCTTGCCGCGCCCGACCGCGGAACCTGGCTCGGCCGCCGCGACCGTGCGCTGCTGGCACTGATGATCCAGACCGGTGTCCGCGTCTCCGAACTCACCGGCCTGCACGTCGCAGACGTCCACCTCGGCACCGGCCGCCACATCCGGGTCACGGGAAAGGGACGCAAGAGACGCGCGACCCCGCTCACCGGCGAGACCGTGGCACTCCTGCGGCAATGGCTCACCGAACGTGCCGGCGCGCCGGGGGACCCGCTATTCCCAACCCGCCAAGGCCGGCCACTCAGCCGCTACACCGTCGGGCTGCTTATCAGCAAGTACACCGACGCGGCGGTTGCCGGCTGCCCGTCGCTGACGGCCAAGCGAGTCACTCCGCACACAATGCGACATACGGCCGCGATGCTCTGGCGAGGCAAAGGAGTCGATATCGCAACCATTGCATTGCTTCTAGGTCATGAGAGCAGCCAGACCACTCACATCTACGAGCACGCCGACCCGGCGCTCAAAGAAGAAGCGATCGCCCGAACCGCGCCGCTCGGCATCAAGCCCGGCAGATACCGACCCTCCGACACCCTCCTCGCCTTCCTCGACGGCCTGTGACTATGTTGAGCGGCCAGCGGCCGGGCATCGCGTTGAGCAGGAAGATCCCGCTGCCAGACCGATGCTGCTCAACATAACCAGCTACGGGACATACAACCCGGCGTGCGG